>JAZNQZ010000018.1:0-51333 GCA_045590475.1 Christensenellaceae bacterium | reverse complement strand
TTAATAAAATTACTTTAATTTTTTACTATTTTATAGTAAAATTATTGTATGTTCTAAAATTTAAGGAGTTTTATATGCAAAAGGTAAAAAAACAATACGGCATTTGGACGGGTATTGCTATGGTTATCGGTATAGTTATCGGTTCAGGCGTATTTATCAAAGCCGGTGGCGTATTAACACAAACTAACGGCGACCTAAAAACAGCACTTCTTGCTTGGCTTATCGGTGGTATCATAATGATTACTTCTGGGTTCTGCTTTGCTGTTTTTGCCACTAAGGTTACTAAATTTAACGGCGTTGTTGACTACATTGAAGCCGCTACTAATAAAAAAGTAGGTTACTTTATTGCGTGGACAATGACCACTCTTTACTACCCTATCATCACTTCTATCGTTGCAATTTTTGCAGGTCGTTATTTCTTTAGCATGTTTGGACTAGATTATGCTTACGGTGATTGGCAAGTGCTATTATTTGCTTTCTGTTTAATAACCCTTTCGGTAATTCTTAATTACTACTCACCTAAACTTTCTGCAAAATTTCAAGTTTCAGCAACGGCAATTAAACTTATTCCTATTGCAATTATAGTAATCGTTGGTTTATTTGCTAGTCTTATTATTGGACCTGATTTTGGGATTATCAACGCTCTTAAAAACACTGCTGAAACAGGCGTAAACAACTTTGGTGGGGCAGTAACCACAACAGCGTTTGCATATGAAGGTTGGGTTTGTGCAACTTCCATCAATGCTGAACTTAAAGATTCTAAGAAAAATCTTCCAAAAGCCTTGGTTTTCGGTACGATTGCAATACTTGTCTTCTATATTTTATATTATATTTCACTTTCAGCAATTCTCGGCAATAATGGCGTTATTGATGCCGGTGCCAACGCTCCAATTATTGTTTTTGAAAAGATTTTTGGTGGTTTTGGCGGAATTTTGTTTACTCTCTTTATCACCATTTCTTGTATAGGTACTGTTAACGGTTTGATTATTAGTTCTTGCCGTGGAATGTATTCGTTATCTTGTCGTGGACAAGGAATATGTCCGGAAAAATTTTCTAAACTTAGCGTAAACGGTTCAACTTCTTTTTGGTCTTGCGTTTACGGTTACGGTTGCACGCTTATTATTTTAGCATTATGGGCACTTATATTTAATAATGCTTGGTTTGGTGAAAAATTCGGTGCATTAGATGAACTTGTTTGCGCGATTATTTATGCCGTATATATAACGATGTACGTCTTCATTATGCGTAAGTTTAAAGACGTTGGTGTGGTAAAACGTTTTGTTATGCCTATAATTGCAATAATCGGTTCAATTTTCTTTACACTTTGTGGAACAGGGTTGCTTACCCTTATAATTACAGGTTCTACTACCGGTCTTGTTAACTTTGCATTCTTCCTTATATTGTTTGCAATTTTCGTAGGTCCATCGGTGTTCTTCTATAAAAAAGATGCTGAAAGCCTATCCCCCAACGCTGATTTCGATAAAGAAAACGATTAAAATTAATAAACAAAAAAACAATAAAAGACTAACGAAAACCCTTCGTTAGTCTTTTTTTTGCAATTCGCACAATATTACTCACAAATATATTGATAAATAAATATAAAATTATAGTTAAAACATACCATTAAGTGTTGTTTAGTAAATTTAAATAGTGCACAAGAAATAGTAAATTATCGCTGATACACTTAATAATTTTTATTATAATTTAATTGCAATAGAAGTCTGTGCTATTGGCTTCAAATGGTTTTCTTCCTACGCTTGTGTTATCTTTAGACCTAAATCTAAGTTCTGGAATAGGATTTTTAGCAACTTCAAACCGATAATCTTTACCATATGCTGATATGTGTGCATCTATTACGTTATGCGATGGTACGATTTCAGTATTGGGATTAATTATATTTTGATATTGGAAAAAGTTTGCTTGTTTTGGAAGTTCATCAACGTTTACGTATTCTTCAAGTAAACCCGTATACTGAACAGTTGAAGATAAAACGTCTCTAACGTAATCAATATTTTCGTGTAAACTAATAGGTTTAGGAAATTCTCCGTCAGGAATAACTTCTTGCCAACTTTTCTTTTCATATTTTTCTAAAAGTTCACACGCTTTTTTAAGATGTGTAATTTCAATGGACAAATTTTCTTCCCAAATTGACCTTACGTAATTATCCGTTTCCGTTTGGTAACACGACCAATATAAATAACATTCCGTATATTCATGCCACAAAAGCATTTCTAACCAAGTTGCGCCAGAATCGGTAAGCGATTCGTATTGAGTAACGTGTTCTTCTTCTACTTGCGCAATTTCCATATATAACTTTCTTGCAAGATCGTTTTCGGCTAAGTTTGCTATATTCATATAATAATTCATCGTCTGTTGTTCTGCAGCAGTAATTATAAGTGTATTTAAAATTGTTTGCTTATCTGCAGTCTTTGAATTTACGTTCCGTTTAACGTTGTCTTTATTAAAACGATGATGCGAAATAGTAGGTCTTCCTGGCATAATTTCCGTATATTTACCAACTAACCTTTCCCCTTTTACACCTTGAAGCATCTCTAATAAATTCGCATAACGATAAAGGTGGTCGAAATCTTCTAAAAGCGCAAAATCTAACGCTTTTTTTACGTAACAATCACACTCTCTTTTTGCTAATTCACTAGTTAAGTCTACCGCTAATTGCTCATACGCTATAGTGTGCTCTAACGCGCTTTCATTTGTCGGTTTAAGTAAGGATATTTTCATTTGTTGTTGTTTTTCTATTGAGCGAGTTATTGATAATTCTCTACGCAAATCATTGTCTGTGACGTGACGTGAAAATTGATGAGAAAACCAATTTGCCTCAAACTCCGTACCGTTCATTAAAATTATTCGTGTTTTGGTATAAGGGTCAACTTCAAACTTATTATATTGCTTTGGATATAGTTGTTTCCAATTTTGAAAACTTGAAAGCAAATTAATTGATTTTTCATTAAACGGATTCAATTTTTTATTCTCCTTATTGATTTTTTAACACTCTTTATCCTATGAATTTTAAAAGTAAAAAGTTACTTTTTGTCGTTTTCAACCTCTCTTTTATTGATTTGCGTTGCTAAAAAGATAAAAATATGATAAAATATTTCTAATATAAATGGAGAAAAATTATGGAAAATTTATCTATCAATAGAGAAAAAATTGGAAAAATAGCGAGCATTATTGGAATTTTAGCAAATATGCTTTTAGCGTGTGCTAAAATTTTAGTGGGCGCGCTTTTCGGCGCGTTATCAGTGCTTGCAGATGGGCTTAACAACCTAACCGATTGTGGAAGTAGCGTTATGTCTTTAATTTCATTTAAACTCTCAAACAAGCCCGCCGATAAAGAACACCCTTTCGGTCACGAACGAATAGAATATATTTTATCAATGATAGTTGCATTTATTATTCTAATTATTTCTTTTGAGCTCTTTAAAGAAGGTTTTAATAAAATTTTATCCCCTGTTCAAATGGAGTTTTCGCTAGTTGTTATCTTGGTTTTAATTGGGTCTATTTTAATAAAATTAGCATTGTTTTTCTATAATAAAATTACTGCTGAAAAAATTAATTCTAATATCTTAAAAGCAACTTCTATCGATAATTTCACCGACTGCATTTCAACCTTTACCGTTCTTGTCGCTATGCTTATCAATAAATTTTTTAACCTTAATCTTGACGGTTACGCAAGCGTTTTAGTTGCAATTTTTATTGCGATATCAGGTGTCGGCGTGTTAAAAGAAACCATGTCGCATTTAATCGGTCAAGCACCCGACAAAGAACTTGTTGATATGATTAAAGAAAAGATTTTATCTCACGAAGAAGTTTTAGGAATTCACGATTTAAGCGTTTATTGTTACGGCCCGAATAAGTATTTTGCAAGCGTTCACGTTGAAGTTGATTCTTCAGTTGACGTTATGATTTCTCACGAGTTAGTTGACCAAATTGAGCAAGAATTCTTTGAACAAACCAACATTTTGCTAACCGGTCACCTAGACCCTATTGCAGTTAACGACGAAGAAGTTAATAAATTAAAAGAAATCACTACTTATTATTTAAAAGAAATAAACAATGAATTTACCTTGCACGATTTTAGAATAGTTAAAGGTCCAAATAACACTAATCTTATTTTCGACGTTGCCGTGCCTTACGAAAATAAACTAACTGATAGTGAAATTAAACAGCGTTTAACCGAAAAAATCAATGAACTTAAAGGTAGTTATAAATTGGTTATTAAAATTGAAAAACAAACCTTATAGTTTTTTTCAATATTAAAAACATAAAATATCTGCTGATTAAACTTGACAATAAATATTTACGGTGTTATAATTTAGTTACAGATTGCGTGACTGACGGATAATGCGGATAACCGCAAGGAAACGTAATCTATAAAGCCGACCGTCTGGGCAATTCGATTCTTTTTAAGAAATTGAATGGCCCATTTTTTGTTATTTAGGAATTTTTATTAAAGGAGATAGTTATGGAACACATAGGCTGGAAAGATTTTTTAGGAACTAATTGGAAAAACGAAATTAACGTTCGTGATTTTATTTTATCTAACTATTGTGCTTACGAAGGCGACGATAAATTTTTGGAAAAACCAACCAAAAGAACTTCTCTTTTAATGGATAAACTTCAAAAGTTATTCAAAGAAGAACGCCAAAAAGGTGGCGTTTTAGACGTTGATACAGAGACAGTTTCTTCTCTTACTAGTTACGCCCCTGGTTATTTAGATAAAGACAACGAAATTATAGTTGGACTTCAAACGGACAGTCCTCTTCGCCGTGGAGTTAATCCTTTCGGTGGTATGAGAATGGCAAAACAAGCCTGTGAAGCATACGGCTATAAACTCGGCGATAAAATAGAAGAAGAATTTCGTTTTCGCACCACGCATAACGACGGGGTTTTTCGCGCTTATACCGATGAAATGCGCCTTGCAAGAAAATGCCACGTTATAACAGGACTTCCTGACGCTTACGGTCGCGGTAGAATAATCGGCGACTATAGACGCGTTGCCCTTTACGGAGTTGATAAACTTATCGAAGAAAAGAAAAAAGATAAGGCTAATTTATCTTCTCAAATTTTCAATGAGGAAATCATTAAACTTGATGAAGAATTGTTTAGACAAATCACTTTTTTAGGTTACTTAAAAGAAATGGCTAAATCTTACGGATTTGATATTAGCCAACCTGCAACCAATACACGCGAAGCAATTCAATGGACTTATTTTGCTTACCTTGCTTCTATTAAAGAACAAAACGGCGCTGCAATGAGTTTGGGCAGAGTTAGTACTTTCTTTGATATTTATATTGAACGCGATATTAAAGCGGGAATTTTAGATGAAAAAGGCGCACAAGAACTCTTTGACGATTTCGTTATGAAACTTCGTATGGCAAGGCATTTAAGAACGCCAGAATATAACGAACTTTTCGGTGGCGACCCAATGTGGATTACGGAAGCGCTTGGCGGTATGGCTGAAAACGGAAAAACTTTGGTTACTAAATCTACCTTCCGTATGCTAAACACCCTTTACACGCTAGGTTCTTCTCCAGAACCTAACTTAACAGTTTTATGGTCTAACGCTTTACCAATTAACTTTAAAAAATTCTGTGCTAAAGTTTCTTGCGATACCGATTCTATTCAATATGAAAACGATGATTTAATGCGCCCTATCTACGGCGATGATTATGCGATTGCTTGTTGCGTTTCGGCTATGAAAGTCGGCAAGCAAATGCAATTCTTTGGCGCGCGCTGTAACTTAGCAAAACTTTTGCTCATCGCTCTTAACGGTGGATACGATGCGACAAGCGATATCCATATCGGTCCTCAAATGCCCGTTTTAGATGCTGATAAACTCGATTTTGAAACTGTTAAAGAACGTTATTTTATCTATATAGATTGGCTTGCAAAACTCTACGTTAACACAATGAATATAATCCACTATATGCACGATAAGTATGCGTATGAAAAAATTCAAATGGCACTTCACGATACCTTCGTTGAAAGACTTATGGCGTTCGGTGTTGCAGGGCTATCGGTTGTTACCGACTCTTTAAGCGCAATTAAACACGCTTGCGTTCACCCAATAAAAAATGAACAAGGCTATATCGTGGACTTTGAAACTACGGGTTCTTTCCCAAAATACGGTAACGACGATGATAGAGTTGACCTTTTAGCAAAGGAAATTACTCATAAAATGATTACCGAATTGAGAAAAACCCCAACTTATAGAAACGCTATTCACACTCTATCGGTATTAACCATTACTAGTAACGTTATGTATGGCAAAAATACGGGCGCAACACCTGACGGAAGAAAGGCGTTTACCCCGTTTGCACCTGGCGCAAACCCTATGCATAACCGTGAAGAAAACGGTGCGTTAGCATCTCTTAATTCAGTTGCAAAAATATGTTACGACGATTGCCGTGACGGTATTTCTAATACTTTCTCTATCACCCCTGATGCGCTTGGAAAGAGCGAAGATGATAGAATTTATAACTTGACTAAAATTATCGACGGATATTTTAAGAAAAACGCGCACCACTTAAACGTTAACGTTTTAAATCGTGAAACTCTTATTAAAGCTTATGAAAATCCTGAAGATTACCCTAACTTAACTATTCGTGTTTCGGGCTATGCCGTTAACTTTAATAAATTATCACGCGAACAACAAAAAGAAGTTATAAGCCGTACATTCCACGAAAGTTTATGAAAATTACTTTGTTAAAAGGCAAAATAAATTCTATTCAAAGTTTAGGCACGGTTGACGGCCCTGGAATAAGGTTCGTAGTATTTATGCAAGGCTGTCCACTTCGTTGTGGTTGTTGCCATAACCCTGACACTTGGAATTTTAACGATGGAACGGATTACACGCCACAAGAAATTATTGATAAAGCCGTGCGCTATATTGAATATTTTAACGACGACGGTGGAATAACGATTTCAGGTGGCGAACCACTTGCCCAAGCAACTTTCGTTACCGAAGTCTTTAAGGAAGCAAAAAACAAAAATATTAATACTTGTCTTGACACTTCCGGATACATTTTAACAAAAGAAGTTAAAGAATTATTAAAATTTACGGATAGAGTTTTACTAGACGTAAAATATGTAAATAATGAACTTTACTCTAAACACGTTGGGTGTGAATTTATAAAAGTTTTAGAATTTTTAAAATACTTAAACGAGCAAAAAATTCCAACTTGGATTAGACAAGTGATAATTCCAACCCTTAACGATAATAAAGAAAGCGTTTTATACTTGAAAAACTTAAAAAATAGTTATCAATGCGTGGAAAAAATTGAACTTTTACCATTTAAGAAAATTTGTCAAGTTAAATACGACCAATTAAAAATTGATTTTCCTTTCAAAAACTTACCTACCCCAACAAAAGAAAAAATGGAAGAATTAAATAAATTATTAAAATAACACCAAAAAAACCTCGTTTCTTACGGGGTTTTTACTTTATTTACAACCTTGTTTAAAGTAAAAAACACTTGTATTAATATATTAAATGTGTTATACTAAAGGAAAAATTATGGTGTATATAACCAATTAGTTTTAAGGAGCGATATTAATGAATATTTTGCATATGAAATATGCAGTTGAAGTTGCAAACACGCGTTCTATCAGCAAGGCTGCAGAAAACCTTTATACTTCTCAACCAAACCTTAGCCGTGCCATTAAGGCATTAGAAAGCGACCTTAAAATAAAAATTTTTAAGCGTTCTTCTAAAGGGTTAGAAGTTACTCTTGACGGTGAAGAGTTTTTACTTTATGCAAAAACTGCCTTAACTCAAATTAACAAAATTGAACGAATTTACGAAAGTAGAAATGAAAAGCAACTCCGTCTTTCCGTTTGTGTTCCAAGGGCAAGTTATTTTTCATACGCTTTTGCAGAGTTTTCTAAAACTTTAGACGACTCTTCTTCTGCTGAAATCGTTTATAAAGAAACCAACTCTATGCGTTCAATCTTAAACGTTGTAAAGGAAGAATATGACCTTGGTATTGTTAGATATCAAAGCGCGTTTGAAAAGTATTTTAGCACTCTTTTTGAAGAAAAGAAACTTAACTACGAAGTGTTAAATGAGTTTTCTTACGTTTTTGCTATCTCTAAGGACAGTCCTTTAGCAAAAAAAGAAACTATCGTTGCTGAAGATTTAGCCAACTATATTGAAATTACACACGGTGACCCTTACGTTCCCTCTCTCCCGCTTATTGACGTTAAGCGCGCAGAACTTTCGGAATATTCTAAAAAGCACATTATGGTATTTGAACGTGGCGTTCAATTTACCCTTTTAGAACAACTTCCTAATACTTATATGTGGGTTTCGCCAATCCCCCAAGATTTAAAAGATAAATTCAACATTATTGAAAGAAAATGCGACTTTAATACTAAAACTTACAAAGACGTATTAATATATAGAAAAAAATATCATTTGACCAAACTTGATAACGAATTTATCAATAAAATTTTAGAAGCAAAAAACAAATACTTTAATAAATAAAAGGATAACTACAATGAGAATATTTGACACTAAGGTTCAACATTTAAAATATAAAGTTCTAAAAGAAGTTGCAAGTTTTCATTGGCAAGGCACTTTAGCCGAAAACTTAATGAATATTCCAAAAATTATCGTTCCGGGTAAAGAACCCACTATGCGTTGCTGTATTTATAAAGAACAAGCGATAGTCGTTGAACGCGTTAAACTTGCAATGGGTGGTAACAAAGAGAATAAAAACGTTATTGAAGTTATAGATATCGCCTGTGATGAATGCCCTATGGGTGGTTACGAAGTTACCGACGCTTGTAGAGGTTGTTTAGCACATCGCTGTGAAGATGCGTGTAAAAAAGGCGCTATTACTATTGACCGTAACCAAAAAGCGCATATTGATAAGGATAAATGCGTAGAATGTGGATTATGCGCTAAAGTTTGTCCTTATAGCGCCATTATTAATCATAAGCGTCCTTGCGAACGCGCGTGCAAAGTAAAGGCTATTTCAATGGACGAAAACAAGGCGGCTAAAATCAACGATGAAAAGTGCATTGCTTGTGGTGCGTGCGTTTATCAATGTCCGTGGGGCGCAATTAACGATAAGTCGTATATCCTAGATGTAATTGATATAATTAAAAACAGCAATGATAATAAAAATTATAAAGTTTACGCTGTAGTTGCGCCTGCAATAGCAAGTCAATTCGTTTACGCTAAATTAGGTCAAGTGTTATCGGGGATAAAAGAACTTGGTTTTTACGACCTAACTGAAGCGGCACTAGGGGCAGACATAGTTGCTTTAAGCGAAGCAAAAGAACTAGCCGAAAAAGGATTTTTAACAAGTTCGTGTTGCCCTGCCTTCGTTTCATACGTGAAAAAACAATTCCCAGACCTAGCACAATTTATTTCACATAATCTTTCACCTATGGCAACAATCGCTAAACAGATTAAAGATAACGACCCAACTGCAAAAGTAGTGTTTATTGGACCTTGCACTGCAAAGAAAATGGAATTTAAAAATGAAGAAGTTGCACCTTACGTTGATAGTGTTATAACTTTTGAAGAATTACAAGCACTTTTTGATAGCAAAAATATTGAAATTAATTCTCTTCCTGAATTAAGCATTGAAAACGCTTCTTATTACGGTAGAATTTTTGCTAGAAACTGTGGGCTTTCAGAAGCCGTAGCCGAAGGCATTAAAGAACGAGGCATAGATAATTTCGACCTTAAATCCGTGCCTTGCGACGGTATTGAAGCATGCAGAGTTGCTCTTTTAAAAGCATCTAAACGCATGCTTGATGGAAACTTTATTGAAGGTATGGCGTGCATGGGTGGTTGTATCGGTGGAGCAGGTTGTTTAACTCACGGCGACGTAAATAAATTCCACGTAGATAAACACAGTAAAACTTCAACCTTTTCTAAAATTAGCCAAGCAGTTGACGCAATGAAAAACAAATAATAATTAAGTTAAAAGGAAAAATTATGATAGATTCTTTTGATTATAAAGAACCATCTTGTAAACTTTGTGGTGGAAAGGAATTTTATTATCCCGATAAAGACGCCCCTTTAGAAAGAATTCCCGTAAAACGCATAATCGAAAAACTTGACGGTTTTTTTGAAAAAAACGACTTAGAACAAGCGGGAAAACTTTTAGAATATTGGCAAAACGAAGCCGTTTTATTAAAAGATTTACAAGGCGAACTTTCGATTATTAACGAACTATTGGGGTATTATAGAAAAGTTAACTTAAAAGAAAAAGGACTTAACGCAGTAAAGAGAGCAAACGAACTTATCACACTTTTAGACAGTGAATTTTCCCTTTCTTCTGCTACTATTTATCTCAATATGGCAACAACGCTTAAAGCCTTTTCTTACCCAGAAAAAGCACTTTTACTTTACGACAAAGCAGGATTAATCTATGATAAACACCAAGACGTTGAAGATAGTTTAATCGCTGGATATTATAATAATCGTGCGTTAACATTAGTGGACCTAAAAGAGTTTATAAAAGCCGAAATTTATTATCATAATGCGCTAGACAAACTAAAAAACAGCCAAAATTTGTTTACAGACGGAGCAATCACTTACGTAAATATGGCGCACCTTTACGATGAAATTAAAAAACCTAATATGGTTACTGACTGTATGTTTAAGGCTTGTGAACTTTTATTTGATGAAAAGGTGATTAAAAACGGTTATTACGCTTACGTTCTAGAAAAATGCGCACCGTCTTTTAGGTTTTTTGGGTTTGATAAAATAGCAAACGATTTGGAAAAATTATCAGGTGAAATCTATGAAAGGAATTGAACTTGCAAAAAGTTATTATGAAAAATTTGGTAAACCTATGATTGAAAATGAGTTTGCTACATATAAAGATAAAATTACCGTTGGTATTTGTGGTGAAGGTTCGGAGTGCTTTGGTTTTGATGACGAAGTTTCCACTGACCATGATTTTGATATGGGCTTTTGCCTATTTATAACCCAAAAAGATTACGAACAATTTGGTTTTAAACTAGAACGCGCATATTCACGCTTACCTAAAGAATTTATGGGATTTAAAATTCAACCTCTAAGCCCCGTTGGTGGAAATAGACGCGGAGTTATAATCGTGGAAGAATTTTATAAGAAGTTTTTAGGCAATAGTTCAATTCCCAACGATTTATCTTGGTGGTTTTATCCCCCTTCACATTCTTTAGCGTGCGCATCAAACGGTGAGATTTTTTATGATAGTAACGGTGAATTTTCAAAAATTAGAAAAAGTCTTTTATTAGGCTATCCCGAAGACGTTAGAAGAAAAAAACTTTCAGCGCATTTGGCTCTTGCCGGTCAATCCGGTCAATATAATTACGAAAGGTGCATTAATCACGGCGAACGCGGTTCGGCAAGTTTAAGTATGTATGAGTTCGTGAAACACGTAATCTCTATTATTTATTTATTAAACAATAAGTTTGAACCTTTTTATAAATGGGCATTTAAAGGAATTAGAACCTTGCCTATTTGTAATGATACCGAAATTTCTCTTGAACAACTTTTGGAAACGGGAAACGCCAATGGCGAGTGGCAAATTAAACGTGAAATAGTTGAAGATATTTCAAGGATAATTATTGAAGAGTTAAAAAGGCAAAATTTAACTAAGGCTACTTGCAATAATTTAGAAACACACGCATATTCGGTTAACGATACAATCATTGATAACGATATTCGAAACATGCACGTTATGGATGGCATTAATTAAAAATTAAACTATAAAATTAAAAACCCCCGTGGCAATTTGCCACGGGGGTTTTAATATCTATCTAATTAGAATAATATTATTAAGAATTGCGAAACTAACACTACCGTTATAAGAGCAATAGGATAAGTTGCAGCATAAGCAGAAGCAACGTCTTCCGTTTCAGCAGTAGAAATCAACGTGCCAAGTGCTGGAGTTGAAGTCATACCACCGGTAATTGAACCAAGGTTGTTGAGTAAACTTAACTTTAACACGTATTTTGCAAAAACGAAACCAATTATGAGAGGAATAATAGTCATTAATATACCGTATACGAAATACATGACGTCGAAGTTCGCCAAGAAGTCTGCACCACCAGGAATACCAGCACCTACAAGGAATAAAACCAAACCAAATTCTCTAAAGAGTTTAAGCGTGTTAGCGTTTGGCATAATGTTAACTTTACCGATACGACCAAAATGTCCAAGAATAAGGCTAGTAAGCAAACAGCCACCCGTTGTAGTGAGTGAGAAACAAGTTCCACTAAGTCCTTTAGCCGTCAAAGGAATTTTAATTGAACCGATAATGCAACCTAAAACAGCGGCAAGAGAAAAAGCAGCAATACCCATATGGTCGATTTCAAAAAGTTTACCAATAACCGACTTTTTATTTTCGTCGGTAGAAATTATAAGTTTCTTTCTTTCTTCATCCATATTTGCTTTGGTAATTTTAGGAATAAGTTGAACGAATAAAACAACCCCGATAACACCAAAGATATAAGCAATTCCGTGACCAACGGAAACTAAAGATTGATATTGTTCAGCAACCGTGCCTTTTGCTGCTGAAAATGCAGGCGTAGAAGTAAGCGCGCCTGATAAAATACCAACTATCATAGCAACGAAACCATCTTGTTCTTTAATTTCTGCGCCGTATCCAACAACTTCGCCTAAACCTATGCAACCAGCAGCAACGAGTCCACCTGTTAATATAATAATAAACCCTAAAAGAACGTAAGATTTAAAATTCTTTTTAAAGTTTCCAAAAAATTTAGGGCCAGCAATAAAACCGACTGAAGTAACGAATAAAATTAATCCAAGACTTTCTATTAGCGAAAGTGCGCTTGAAAAATCTACCGGATTTTTTGACCACTTAAATAAAATATCTCCGTCGTTTGATGCAAATAATAATGCACCAACAAAAAGCGCAATAATGAACACACCAGCATCGCCCAATGATACGCCTTTAATGGTAATTCTACCAAGCGCATAACCGAGCATTAAAACAAACAATACAACCAATAAAATAGTTGCAACGTCTTTAAAAGCGATAACGCCTCCTAACCATTCCATTTTATTATCTCCAAAATTATATTTTTTTACATATCATTGCCCGACAGTTTACAATTAAACCGTCGGGCGTAAATTTTTTATTTATTCATTATAATAAATTCTTTATTAGCGATTAAATATCTTTTTGTTTTGTGTAATTAGGCAATAATTGTGGTGAAAGTTTTTCCGCGTTAATACCTGCGTCTTTAAGTTCTTTATCGAACGCTTTAACGTGAGATAAAGTTAATTCCTTAACTTCGATATCCTTATAAATCTTACCAACACTCTTACCTGCATTTCTACCAAACACGATGATATCTAAAAGTGAGTTACCCATAAGTCTATTTCTACCGTGAATTCCCCCAACGGCTTCACCTGCTACAAACAAGTTAGGAACGGTTGTAGTCATACCGTCGGCTGAAATATCAAGTCCACCATTTTGATAGTGCAAGGTTGGGTAAACTAAAATTGGGTCTTTTCTAATATCAATACCGTATTTACCGAACATTCTAAGCATTGCTGGGATACGTTTTTCAATAGTGCCTTCTCCACCAATCATTTCAATCATTGGGGTATCAAGCCATACGCCTTCACCATCGGTAGTTTTAATACCGTTATCGCGTTTTTTGCATTCTCTAATAATAGAAGATGCAGTTACGTCACGAGTTTCAAGTGAATATACGAATGCTTCGCCGTCTTTATTAACTAATTGTGCGCCCAAAGAACGAACTTTTTCAGTAACCAACGCACCGAAAATTTGAGTAGGTTCAGCAACGCCCGTTGGATGATATTGAAGAGTATCTGCATAGAGAAGTTTTGCGCCTGCTCTATAACCCAAAACCAAACCGTCGGCAGTTGCGCCGTAGTGGTTAGACGTTGGGAAGCCTTGATAGTGAAGTCTTCCAGCGCCACCCGTTGCAATAATAACGGTTTTTGCTTTTGCAACGTAAATATCCTTGGTTTCCATATTCATTAAGATAGCACCGGCAGCCTTGCCTTCGGTATCTTTAATAAGTTCGATAGCAGCCGTAAAATCAACTACAGGAATTCCCCTATTCAACACTTCGTCACGAAGTGTTCTCATGATTTCAGCACCAGAATAGTCCTTACAAGCGTGCATACGCTTTCTAGAAGTACCACCACCGTGAGTGGTAATCATAGTACCGTCTTCTTCTTTATCGAACATAACGCCAAGTTCGTTGAGCCATTTAATAGCATCTGGCGCATCGTTTACAAGTTTATATAAAAGTTCGTGTTTAGCAGCGAAGTGACCACCACCAAAAGCATCGAGATAGTGAATTGCAGGGCTATCGTTAGGCTTGTCAGCCGCTTGGATACCACCTTCAGCCATCATGGTGTTTGCATCACCGATACGAAGTTTGGTTACCATCATAACGTTTGCGCCTGCATTGTGCGCTTCAATAGCGGCAGATGAACCTGCGCCACCGCCACCGATTACTAAAACGTCAACGTCGTAATCAGGTTTAGATAAGTCGATATCCATATCTAATACTCTTGACTTACCTTGTAAAAGTTCAGCGAGTTCGTGAAGAACTTTATCGCCCTTATTAGGACCGACCTTTAATTGTTCGTAAGCAGTTTCAATATAGTCAGGGTGATTTTCTTTTAATACGGTTTGTTTTTCTTCAGCGCTCATTCTAGCAAATAAATTTTTAAGTCTTGCTTCTCTTGAGGCTTCAACTTTTTTCATAGAATCAAGTTGTTCTTGTGTGTAATTATACATATTTCCCCCTCCTACTTTTCAATTTCTCTATTGTTATAGAGTTCTTTAAGTTCTTCGATAGGCTTATTCATAAGCGTTTCGATAAGTGTAACGTATTTACCGTCTTCAATTTCTTTAACTCTATCTAAAAGGTGTTGAGTTTCAGGCGCGATATATTTACCGTATAAGCGTCTTGAAAGTTCAGCAACTTGTGGATGAGAAATACCTGCTGGGCATCTTGAAGAACATACACCACACATTACGCAGTCAAAAGATTCTTCAGCACACTTAGCATATTCACCACGTTGTGCGTAAGCAATATATTGCATAACGTTTAAACCTTGAGTGCAGGCTTTCGTGCAGGCGTTACAACCGATACAAGCGTAAATTTCAGGATATAATTGCATCATGATTTGTTCGGTTGGCTTAATCTTTTCAATATCGTAAACTTGTTTTACGAGTGGGAAGAAAGGAAGAGTTGCAACGTACATGTCGTTTTCAACTTTGGTTTGACAAGCGAGACATGCGTGCAATTCTCTATCACCTTTAATACGGTAAAGGGTTGAGCAAGCGCCACAGAAACCGTTACGGCAACCACAACCACGAACGAGTTGATAGCCTGCATATTCCATAGCCTTCATAATGGTTAAACTTTCCGGAACTTCATATTTTTTACCGAAAAAATATACGTTAACTAATTTTTCCATTTGTTTTTCTCCTTATTAATACTCATCAGGAAGAGCGTCAAGTTGGTCCATTCTAAACACAGGACCGTCTTTACAAACGTATTTTGAACCTACGTTACAACGACCACACTTACCGATTGCACATTTCATTCTTAATTCTAAAGTAGTGAAAATTTGTTCTTTATTAAAACCGATTTCGCCAAGTCCTTGAAGTGTAAACTTAATCATAATCGGTGGTCCGCAAAGAACTGCCGTCGTGTTTGCTTTCTTTTCGTCATCAAACTTTTCAGCAACTTCTTTTACAAAGTTAGGAACGAAACCAACATGTCCGTCCCAATTTTCTTGTTCACGGTCAATAGTTAAGTGAACGTTAATTGAAGGGTCGGTCATCCATTCGTTAATTATTTCTTGATAGTGAACTAAATCTTCTTTACTTCTTGAACCGTAAACGATATCAACCTTACCATAATTCGCTCTATTATCACGAACGTAGTTAATAACTGAACGAACGGGCGCTAAACCGATACCACCTGCGATAAAGAGCATATCTTTACCTTTGAATTCCGTTTCTACAGGAAAACCGTTTCCGTAAGGTCCACGAACGGTGATTTGTTGACCAACTTCTACAGCGTGAATCCATTCGGTAACGCATCCACACTTTTTAATTGAAAATTCAACGTATTCGGTATTTGTTGGAGAAGAAGTGATTGAAAATAACGCTTCCCCAACCCCTGGCATTGAAAGCATTGCGCATTGACCAGGTTTATGAATAAAAGGTTTTTTACCGTCTAAGGTTAAAACGCGGAAGGTTTTAACGTCAGGCGTATCTTGTCTAATATCAGTTATTTCACAGACAGTAGGAATTAAAGGTTCTTTAATTTCAGCCATTATCTTTACCTCCCAAAGTTTTCATAACTTTAACGATATTCATTGAAATCGGGCATTTAGAAACGCATCTTCCACAACCTACGCAAGAGAACATTCCGTCGTTATTGGTTGGGAAATATACGAGTTTATGCATAAATCTTTGACGGAAACGTTCCATTTGGGTAAGTCTTGGTTGACCTGCACTCATCTTGGTAAAATCAGAATACATACAAGAATCCCAGCAACGGAAACGTTCAACGCCGTTATTCGTTTTGAAATCTTTGATATCGTAACATTGACAAGTTGGGCAAACGAAAGTGCAAGTTCCACAACCTAAACAAGATTCGCTTAAATTTTTCCATTCAGGTGAATTGAAGAATTTATCCGTCTTATCAGCACCAAACTCGTCAGCAGATAAATCTTTAAGTGGTAATTTATCTAAAATCTTTTTGATTTCTTCTTTTTGAGTTTTAACTTCTTGGTCGCCACATTCTTCGGTAACTGAAGCAATCTTGTCCATAAGTTTTTCGCCCTTTTCAGTTACTGCGTTAAAATAGAAAGCGTCGTCAGTTTTATAACATTCAATATCGCCTTTAGGGCTAGAAGCGTCTATGCCGAAAGTTTGACAAAAACAAGTTTCGTTTGGACGGGTACAAGCCATTGAAACGATAACACCGTGTTCGCGTCTATTCTTATAATAACTATCAACAGGTTCAGCAAGGAAAACTTTATCTAAAACGTCAAGACTCTTAACGTCACAACCACGAACGCCAAACACAACGAAATCTTCCGTTTCCTTTCTGTTATCGATTACTTCAATTTTCTTTCCGTCAACCTTAAATTCCATAAGGTTTTCAGTTTGTGGAAAGAAAAAGTCTTTGGCAGAACGGTCGGTTTTAAGTGCGTTAGACATAACCATACCGTCAGCATATTTTTTATAAGCAACTCTACCCCTTTCTAAATCAACGGGAATATAAAGAGTAGCATTTTTAGCAATTTCGTTAAAAAGTTCAGCGGAATTCTTAATTAAACATTTACGCATATTATTCATCCCCCTTCTTAACTGCATCAGTAGGTTCAATATCTTCTTTAGTGTAATTTACAAGTGGCGCGCGCGAGCCTACTTCTTCGCCTGCTTGATAATCACCATAGAAAGTGTTGATATCCTTAATGAACTTTCTATTTAGCAAGTGAAGTGGAATATGTTGTGGACACACTCTTGAACATTCACCACAGTCGGTACAACGACCAGCAACGTGGAAAGCACGGATAAGGTGGAACATTTTTTCTTCAAAACTATTTGAAGCCGCCTTATTTTCAACGCCAGAATTTGGGTTATCGAAAACACACTTTTCACAAGTACAAGCAGGACAAACGTCACGACAAGCATTACAACGGATACAACGTGACAATTCATTTTGCCAGAAAGCAAATCTTTCATCAGCAGTCATTTTTTCAAGTTTTTCAACTTCGTCAAAACGTTTGCTATCAATTACTTCGCCTTCTTCACCGATAAGTTCATCGTAAGCAACGTGCTTTTTGCTCTTACAGTTTAAGCATCTTTCAGCCAAAACTTCCTTTCTATCGATTAACTTTTCGCCATCGTATAAGGTGCTAACTTTAACGTTTTCGCCGTCGGTATCAATTGATAACAATCCGTCGCCTAAAGTTGCCTTAACCTTATTTACGTCAACCATTCCTTCACAAGGAATACCAACTGCGTAAACTTTTTCACGGTCAAAACGATGTTCTGTTAGTAATTGGTTAAACGAATATGTGTCGCAAGGTTTTAAAAAAAGCAAAACCTTTCCGTCTTTTTTAGTTTCTTTAACTAGGTATTTAGAGAAGTTTGCACCACAAAAATCGCCAAATACGAAATCTTTATTTAATTCTTCAAGGCTGTTAAATAAAGCGGGAGTAATATCGTAAGCAAATTCACCTTTTTTCCAACCCAAAACTCTATTAACTTTGCCTTCTTCGATTAGAGTTTTTGCTTTTTCAATAAGCATTTCGCGTGTTATTTTTTGCATCTTAAATCCTCCAATCTCTTGTTTTCACCAAGCGCAGTAACCGTTGCAACGAAATCGTTCATTGTTTGAGCAAATTTTGCGCCTTCTGCGGCTGACACCCATTCAACACGGGTGCGTTCTCTTTCAATTCCCAAGTAATCTAACATTGAGAAAAGTAAAGCCATTCTTCTTCTAGTATAATAATTACCCGAAGTATAGTGACAATCCCCTGGGTGACAACCACATAAAATTACACCGTCAGCACCGCGTTGGAATGCACGAAGAATAAACATTGGGTTAACACGACAAGAACAAGGTACGCGAATAACTTTAACTTCAGCAGGATAAGCGAGTCTGTTACTACCAGCAAGGTCAGCCCCTGCATAAGAACACCAGTTACAGCAAAATGCTACGATTTTTGGTTTATATTCATTTACTTGCATATTGCGTCAACCTCCGCCATAATTTGTTTGCTTGCAAATCCTTTAAGGTCCATAGCGCCTGACGGACAAGCAACCGTACAGCAACCACAACCTTGACAAATCGCTTCGTTAACACTTGCAACTCTACGAATAAGAGTAGTTCTATTAGGACCGCGGAATTCTTTATCTTGATAAGTGATTGCGCCGTAAGGACAAACGTTTGCACAAGTTGAACAACCGTTACACATCAATTCGTTAGAACTTGCAACGCAAGGGTTACCCGTCAACTTATCTTTTGATAAAAGCCCGATAACTTTTGCAGCGGCAGCGCCTGCTTGCGAAACCGTTTCAGGAATATCTTTAGGGCCTTGACAAGTTCCCGATAAGAATATACCAGCCGTTGGGCTTTCAACAGGACGAAGTTTTGGATGCGCTTCGGTAAAGAAGTCGTTTGTGTCCATACTTGCAGTAAGCATTGTTGCAAGTGGTCTTGCAGACTTATCAGGTTCAATAGCCGCCGCCAAAACGACCAAGTCTGCTTCAATCTTCAACTGTTTATTTGCAATAAGGTCCGAACCTTGAACGATAAGTTTATTACCTTCAGGCGAAACCTTACCAACCATACCTTTAATATAATGAACGCCGTAATCTTCAACTGCACGACGATAGAATTCATCAAATTGCTTACCTGGGGTACGAACGTCGATATAGAAAACGGTAACGTCAGTATCAGGATATTTATCGCGAGTAAGCATTGCGTGTTTTGCAGTATACATACAGCAAATTTTAGAGCAATATTCCTTACCCTTTTCAGCGCAAGAAGAACAACGAGAACCTACGCATTGAACGAAAACGATTTTTCTTGGGTGAACTCCGTCAGATGGACGAACGAGTTTACCGTTTGATGGACCTGCAGCGTTCATAAGTCTTTCAAATTCTAAAGAAGTGATAACGTCTTTAGATTGGCTATACGCAAATTCATCAAACTTATCCATACTAATTGGATTAAATCCGGTTGCAACTACGATTGCGCCGTATTTTTCTTCAACAAATTCGTCTTTTTGAGTGTAATCAATAGCCTTTGCAGTACATACCTTTGAGCACACACCACACTTGCCGGTTTTAAGCATCGTGCAGTAATCAGCATCAATGGTTGCAACCTTTGGAACGGCTTGTGCAAACGGAATATAGATTGCGCGACGGGTATCCATACCCAAGTTAAATTCGTTTGGAACTTTCTTTTGTGGGCATTTTTCAGTGCAAAGTCCACAACCGGTACAAACGTCTTCTTTAACGTAACGCGCCTTTTTCTTAATGGTAATGTCAAAGTTACCTACAAAACCCTTAACGCTTTCAACTTCGCTATAAGAGAAAATTCTAATCTTATCGTGTTGAGCAACGTCAACCATTTTAGGTGTTAAGATACAAGCGGCACAGTCAAGGGTTGGGAAAGTTTTATCAAGTTGAGCCATTTTACCACCGATGGTTGGCTTCTTTTCAACGATGTCAACTTCAAAACCTGCGTCTGCAATATCCAAAGCAGTTTGAATACCAGCAATACCACCACCGATAACTAACGCGCGTTTAGTTACGGGACTTTCACCAGGAACTAACGGTGCGTTAAGCGCAACTTTCGCGATAGCAGTTCTACCTAAAACGATGGCTTTTTCAGTACCTTCTTTAATATCTTTATGTATCCAAGAACATTGTTCACGAATATTCGCAATTTCCACCATATACGGATTTATACCCGCTGATTGAGCCGTTTTTCTAAACGTTGCTTCGTGCATTCTTGGTGAACAAGAACAAACTACGATACCCGTAAGTTTATGTTCTTTAATGGCATTTTTAATTAAGTCTTGCCCTGCTTGAGAGCACATATATTGATAGTTGATAGAATAAACAACGCCGGGTTCTTTTGCAAGCGCGGTTGAAACCGCTTCAACGTCAACAGTTCCCGCAATGTTGCTACCACACCAACATACGAATACGCCAATTCTTTGCATTTAAATTCTCCTTTGTTATTTGGTATATTTCCTAAACGCGCTTACGATTGCTTGTTGTGGCAAGTCTTCGTCAAGCATAGCAGGAATATCGTCTGCCTTTAAGTGATTGTTATCTTGTTGACGGATTACCGAAAGGCGAACTGCTTCAATAAGTTTAGCAGGTTCAACGCCACGTGGGCATCTATCTACACAAGCAAAACAAGTTAAGCAACGGTAAATTGATTTTGATTTAAGAAGTGGTTCAATATCTCCCGTTTCAACCATATAAACGAATTGATGTGGATGATATTCCATTTCATCGTAAGCGGGACAAGTTCCTGAACATTTACCACATTTCATACACTTTCTTGGATTAACACCGCTTCTACGAATAACTTCTTCACATAAGTTCTTATTGGTATTTTCCATTTTTTTACTCCTTTACCCCGAGTGCTTCTGCCAACAATTCGGTAAGATATACGATAGGCATATCTACTGAACCGTTCTTTTGCAAGTTATATTTACAAAGTGGGCATGCAGTTACGATTTCTTCTGCGCCGTTAAGTTTAGCATTGTCTAAAACCTTAGCGCTCTTAGCCTTTGCCAACTCTTTACTTTCAAGAGTTATATACCCACCGCAACATTCGTTTCTAAATGAATAAACGATAGGTTCTGCACCCAACGCGCGAATAAAATCTTCCATAATGGTTGGATTTTCCACGTCGTCCATCGCCATAACTTTGCCCGGGCGAAGAAGCAAGCATCCGTAATATGCACCGATTTTTCTACCCGTCAAAGGATTAACCACTTTTTCTTTAATCTTATCAAAGCCGATTTTGTCACGAAGAAGTTCTAAGTAATGAATAACTTCTGTTTCACCGTTATAAGCATCGGGCTTAATGTATTGATTAACCTTAAAGTTAAATTCTTCATCGTTTTTCATTGCATCGTTAGTTTGTTTAAGCACGTTATGACAAGCCGAACAAACTGAAACTAACGCTTGATTTTTATCGTTTGCGCTCTTTAAGGCTCTAACTGAAGAAAGTTTGGTTGCAATTTCATCTTTGCTTGTGGTAAACACCCCACCGCAACATTGCCAATTCTCAATTTCTTCAAGCGTAACGCCCAAAACTTCTGCGCATTTTCTAGCATATTTATCAAGGTCTTTCGCTTTAGTCTTTAATGTGCAACCAGGGAAGTAACTGACTTTCATTTGTATCTCCTATTAAACCATTTTTTCTGGGTGGAAAACTTCATCGAATTTTTCCGCCGTCAAGAAGCCAAGTTCTACACACGCTTCTTTTAATGAAATATTATCCTTAAATGCTTTCTTTGCTGTTTTTGCCGCGTTTTCATAACCGATATATGGATTGAGTGCAGTTACTAGCATTAACGAATTGTGTAAGTTATGGTCCATCTTTTCTCTATTAGCCTTAATTCCAACTGCACAATTATCGTTGAACGATACGATTGCTTCTGCAAGTAAACGCGCTGATTGTAAGAAGTTATAAATACAAACAGGCATAAACACGTTAAGTTCAAAGTTGCCTTGTGAAGCAGCCATACCAACTGCAACGTCGTTACCCATAACTTGAACTGCAACCATCGTAACGGCTTCGCATTGTGTTGGGTTAACCTTGCCCGGCATAATTGATGAACCCGGTTCGTTTTCAGGAATAAAGATTTCCCCTAAACCATCGCGTGGACCACTAGCAAGCCAACGAACGTCGTTAGCAATTTTCATCATATCACAAGCAAGAGCCTTGATTGCCCCGTGCGCAAACACCAATTCATCTTTACTAGTAAGAGAATGGAATTTATTTGAAGCAGTAACGAACTTTTTACCAGTAATGTTTGAAACCTTTTCTGCAACCAAAGTGTCAAATCCTTTTGGTGCGTTAAGTCCCGTTCCAACTGCAGTTCCACCCAACGCAAGTTCTGCAAGTGGCTTAATTGAAAGTTTCAAAAGTTCAACGTCACGTTCCAAACTTGAACGCCAACCACTTATTTCTTGGCTAAACTTGATAGGGGTTGCATCTTGTAAGTGAGTTCTACCACACTTAACAGCATCGTCGTTTTCCTTTTCCAAACGAATGAAAGTTTTAATCAAAGTTTCAACCGCAGGAATAAGTTTATCTTCAACAGCCATAACAGCAGAAATATGCATAGCCGTTGGGAAAGTATCGTTTGAAGATTGACTCATATTAATATCGTCGTTAGGGTGAAGAAGTTTTGCGCCAGCAATTTCATTTCCACGATTTGCAATAACTTCGTTTGCGTTCATGTTAGATTGCGTGCCAGAACCCGTTTGCCAAACAACGAGTGGAAAATGGCCGTTTAATTCACCACTTATAACTTCGTCGCAAGCCTTTTCAATTACTGCTAATTTTTCAGCAGTCATCTTTTCAGGACGAAGAGCATTGTTCGCTTGTGCGGCAGCCTTTTTCAATACGCCGAAAGCGCGCGTGATTTCACGTGGCATAATTTCGATACCAACGCCAATCTTAAAGTTTTCACTACTTCTTTGGGTTTGTGCAGCCCAATAACGGTCAGCGGGAACTTTCATTTCCCCCATAGAGTCATGTTCAATACGATATTCCATACTTTTATCTCCTTATCACCTTTTCGTTTTAAGTTTTAGCCTTAAAAAAAGGTACAATTTCGCTTATAATCTCAGCATAAATATTATATCAAAACACTAAAAAAAAGTAAATTGTTTGTTTTTGTTAAATAATAGAAAAAAAGCATAGTTATATAACATTTTTGTTATATAACAGCCAAAATTGTTAAAAAATTGCAACTTTTAACATAAATTAACATTTTACCATTTATTTACTACCTTTTTTTAATTTCTTTTACCTTTGCTTTGAGATAAAGTTGTCTATTTTTTGTTTTTGTGATACAATAAAAAAGTTAATTTAAGGCGCACTATGAGAGAAAATATTATCGTTAAAACTGAGAGTCAAAAACTAAATATTAAATCGGGATTAAAAGACGGACTTCCCATCGGTTTAGGATACTTGTCGGTTGCTTTTGCGTTTGGCGTGCAAGCGAGCATCGTGGGTGTTCCATTTTTTATGTCGGTTTTTATTTCCATGACAAACTTGACTTCGGCTGGGCAACTTGCAGGACTAACCATTATTGCAGAATTTGGCACTATTTTAGAAATGATTTTATCCCAACTCGTTATAAACGCTAGATATTTTTTAATGAGCGTAACACTTACTCAAAAACTTGACGATTCTTTTACCTTTAAACACCGTTTATTATGCTCCGTTTTTGTTACCGACGAAATTTTTGCCGTCGCTTCAGCAAAACCTAAACTTTTAACTAGAAGTTATTTTTACGGCTTAGTCGTTTTCCCATACGTCGGTTGGACGCTAGGAACTCTTTTAGGTGGCGTTGCAGGCAACCTATTACCCGTTGAATTAACCCATGCTTTAGGCATAGCACTTTACGCTATGTTTATAGCGATAATTATTCCACCGTCAATCACCGTAAAAGGCGTTTTGCCAACCGTATTAATAGGGGCTCTAATAAGTTCAATAATTTATTATCTTCCTTTTTTCGACGGAGTTTCAACGGGAATTGCCGTCATTATAAGCGCATTGATTTCAGCACTCATTATGGCTCTAATTTCCCCCGTTAAAGAACAAACTGACGGAGGTGAAAATCAATGAGTTTAGGTAAAATGGCACTTTTTATTCTAGTGATGGCAGGCGTAACTTATTTGATAAGAATGTTACCTTTTGCCTTTTTTAGGCACAAGATAAAATCAACCTACCTTAAAAGCGTGTTATTCTATATCCCATACGCAGTTTTATCGGCTATGACGTTTCCGTATATTTTTTATTCTACGGGAAATCTTTACACGGCGTTAATAGGAACTCTAGTTGCAATAATCGGCTCAATATGTAAACGCTCACTCTTAGTGGTGGCTCTCCTTAGTTGTGTGTCTGTTTTACTTTTTGGCTTTATAATTTTATAAATAAAATTCATCAGTATTTTACTAGGTTTTATATAATTAAAAAACAAAAAATCGTGTATAAAAACACGATTTTTTTATTTAATAATTTCTAATAAATCTTCTGGTTTTTCGGCAAAAATTTCAGCGCCAATTTTTGATAAAAATTCCCTATTCCTATTTCCCCAAAGTACTGCTATCGGTGTAATATTGGCGTTAATTCCCGTTAAAATATCCGTTTCTCCGTCGCCAATAAAATATGCGTTTTTAGGGTCAACGTTATATTTTTTAAGCAAATTTAGCGCGCCTTGTGGATTAGGTTTTGGAAGAATATCTTCCCTTAATCCAACTAGTTCGTCAAGGTTTAATTTACCAAGTAATTTTTCATTTAACGGGCCCATTTCTACTTGGGGTTTATTGCTTAAAACTATAATATAATATCCCCTTTTCTTAAGTTCATAGATAACTTCACTAATTCCATCAAAAACTTTAGTTTTAGGGCTTTTTGAGTCAATATATTTTTGCGCGTAAACTTCAGCGCACTCGTTAAGAAGTTCTTCACTAATCTCTCTTCCTATTGAAAGCCTAACGATTTCTTGTCTATCCCCACCCAAACACTCTTTCATTCTTTCTACTGAAATAGTTTCAAATCCGTATTTACTGAGCATAAAATTCATAGCGTCTTTTATGTCTTCAGCAGTATCGATAATCGTTCCATCAAGGTCGAATATTACGGCTTTTTTTGTGTTTTTAGAAATTTTATTTATAATCGTGGAAATATCAATTTCACTTATTAGTATAGAAATAAACACGACTACAAAGCCTAGTCCAATCAACAAGGTGAGTTCTTCTTCCTTTAAGATAACCGAAAAAAGCATGCCGAAAACTGCTTCTAAACTCAATATTAATGCAGATTGATTAGACGGAGTATATTTTTGACCGATTAACTGAGCCGATTGAGCAAACAACGTACACACAACAGCCAAATAGCCAATTTTTAACAATTCTTCGCCGTTAAGTTTATAAGCACCTATGCCCACGTGTGATAATTCAAAGGTAAATGAAATTAAAAGTTGCAATATTCCTGCAGTTAAAAACATAAAAACAAGGGTTAGCATAGAATCTGCGCCCTTTTTATGATAAAAGGAAATAAACACTATTTGAAGGGCAAAAAATACGGCTGAAACAAGCGTTAAACCTTCTCCAAGCAAACTTGTAGTCACATTTTCTTCCTTTGTTAACGATATTAAACCGATACCCAAAACGCATAATACTGCCGATATTAAGTTCTTAAGTTTAATTCTTTGTTTGAATAATAAAAAACTCAAGAAAGGACACATTACGCAATAAGACGCAGTTAAAAAAGCATTTTTACCTGGCGTTGTGTATTTTAAACCGTAAGTTTGCGTTAAATAGGCTATCGTTACAGTAATACCTATGATAACACCTGCTAAAAAGGTGGTTTTAGATAATGTTTTTAATCTCTTAATAAAGACTAATAATAAAACTGCACCGGCAAAGAAAAAGCGCAACCCGATAACGAACATAGGTGGAACGTCGTTAATTGTAGATTTTAAAATAACGAAAGAACTACCCCAAGCAAGAGTTGCTAGAAGTAAAAGCGTTCTACCTAAAATACCGAGTTTTTGTTGCTTATCCATTTTTGTTTCCCTTTAATAAGTATGCGCATAAGTTAAATGTGCTCAATCATTATAACATAATAAGTAAAAAAAATAAAAATAAAAACGAATTATAAATCAATAATTCATAAAAAATAATTAAAACTTATATCTGTCTTTATAACCTTAAGAAAAATTAATATCGCTAAATAAATTTTATATGAAAAATACTTGAAATTGATATATTTCAAGTGGTATAATTATAGCATAAATTACTATGGAGAATAAGTATGGATTGTAATAAAAGACCAGAAAATATGGCACGTATAACCACAACGGCACTTGCAAACGAATTTATTGACGAACAAGTTAAACTTATCCGCGAACAAGTCAAAGATAAAAAAGTTCTTTTGGCGCTTTCTGGCGGGGTTGACAGTTCAGTTGTTGCCGCCCTATTAATTAAGGCTATTGGCAAGCAATTAGTTTGCGTTCACGTTAATCACGGTCTTATGCGCAAAGGCGAAAGTGAACAAGTTGTTGAAATTTTTCAAAAACAACTTGATGCTAATCTTATTTATATCGATGCTACCGATAGATATTTAGAAAAACTTGATGGCGAAACTGACCCAGAAACTAAGAGAAAGATTATCGGTGCAGAATTTATTCGTATTTTTGAAGAAGAAGCAAGAAAACTTGAGGGAATTGAATTCTTAGCGCAAGGCACTATTTACCCTGATATTATTGAAAGTGACGGGGTTAAAGCCCACCACAACGTTGGCGGACTTCCTGAAGATTTGCAATTTGAACTCGTTGAACCTGTTAAACTTTTATATAAAGATGAAGTTAGAGTGGTTGGTTACGCTTTAGGGCTTCCTAAGGCAATGGTTGACCGTCAACCGTTCCCTGGCCCAGGTCTTGGCGTTAGATGTTTAGGTGCAATCACTCGCGATAGATTGGAAGCACTTCGCGAATCAGACGCAATTTTAAGGGAAGAATTTGATAAAGCGGGCTTGACTGATAAAGTATGGCAATTCTTTACGGTTGTTCCAGATTTCCGTTCTACGGGCGTTAGAGATGGTAAAAGAGTGTTTGATTGGCCAGTTATTATCCGTGCGGTAAACACCGTTGATGCGATGAGCGCAACCGTTCCTGAAATAGATTGGGCACTACTAAAGAAGATTACCGATAGAATTTTAGCAGAAGTTAAAGGCGTTTGCCGTGTGCTTTACGACCTTTCTCCAAAAGCCCCTGCTACTATTGAATGGGAATAAAAGTTAGTTAAATTAAATAATTAATTAAATGATAAAAGAGCAGTAAGTTTACTGCTCTTTTTGTTTTAATTTTGTTTATTTGCTTTATAGTTCAGTTTTATTTAAATTGGAATCAGGTTTTCTTGCACTAACCTTGCCTTCAGGATTGATTTCACCTGCTTTATTTAGCGCGATTTTAGTTAAATATGGACCAATTAGTTCGTAAATAAGAACTGAGAATAAAATAATTTGTTCGATGATTAGTCCAGCAGAACCTAACTCAACGGCTGTTTTAGCCATGGTTGCCATACCGAGTGCAACACCTGCTTGAGGGAATAAAGTTATGCCTAAATACTTTCTAACGTTGTCAGGCGCTTTGGAAAGTTTAGCACTAAAATATGCACCGAAATATTTACCTAAGCAACGGAAAATAATATAAACTACGCCAACGAGTACGATAATCACGCTTGATAAAACTCTTAAATCAAGTTCAGCACCACTCATAACGAAAAAGAGTATGTAAATTGGAGCAGTCCAACGGTCAAGTCTATCCATAAGTTCTTCGGAAAAATCACAAGCGTTGCAGAAAATCGTGCCGAGCATCATGCAAGTTAAAAGTGAAGAAAATCTTACGTGAAGTCCACCGATTTCAAACTTAATCATTGAAATTGCAACGGTTAAAAATACGAACGCAACGGACATAGAAAGCCTTTTTGAACGAGAGTGGAAGAATCTTTCAAAGTAAGTAAATAGATAGCCCATAAGCGTGCCTAAGCCTAAAGAAAGAAGTACTTCAATAATTGGTTCAACAAGGATGGAAATTAAACTAATTGAGCCTGAAACAACGGCTTTAGCAACGCCAAAAGAAATGGCAAAAAGAACTAAGCCAACAGCGTCGTCTAAGGCAACAACGGGAAGCAAAGTATCTGTAACAGGTCCTTTTGCTTTATATTGACGAACGACCATCAACGTTGCCGCTGGAGCGGTTGCTGAAGCAACTGCGCCCAAAATTATAGCGGCTGATAATGGGAATTTGTGAGGAATAATTAGGTGTAAAACAATAAGTGCAACGTCAACGATTAAAGTTGTTATAACTGCTTGAAAAATACCGATAACGGTTGCTTGCTTACCGATTGTTTTAAGTTGTGAAAGCCTAAATTCATTACCGATAGAAAATGCTATAAAACCTAAAGCAACGTCTTTAATAAGACCTAAATTTTCAATAAAATCAAAGTTTGGGAAGCCTAAAAAAAGCGAAACTTCTTTAACGTTAAAATGAATTTGACCCAAACAAAAAGGTCCAATTAATAAGCCTGCAACTAAATACGCAGTTACTGCTGGTAAATTAAGAAGTTTTGCTAAACGTGAAAGCATAAGCCCAGCAAAAAGTGCGATTGATAAGGTAAATAAAATAGTCATAAACCTTCTCCAAAAATATATAATACAACTTTATTGATTTTAATACTTTAATAAAAATTTGTCAAGATAATAGAATAATAAAATTATATATTTAGAATAAATTTTATAAAGTATAAGTGATTGCTTTTATTTAAAATTAAAATACCCGACTATGTCGGGTATTTTAATTCCGTTATTTCAAAGCCAATTATAAATTGAACTTTTTATTGAATTGATTACTTATATTAAGCAACAGGAACGAATGCTTTACATGCAGTACAGAAGTTACCGCAGTACTTAATTAAGGTACCTGCTTGAACAGCTGCGCCGTGATCTTCTTCGTTATAAAGAACTGCAGTTCCATCAACGATTACGTAGCAGAATTGAATTGGAGCTTCGTAATTAGCATCACCAGGTTCGCCAACTTGACCTAAGAAAGTATGGCTAATACCATTAGCTTTCTTAGCTTCAAACTTAAATACTTGTTCGTATTCACCGTTCTCGTAAGTATAAGTATATTCGCAATCTTCACAGTTAACACCTTTGCCAGCAGTAGCATCTATTATATTAACTACAAGATCTTTAACTAAATCACAATTCTTACAATTGAACGTAGCAACGTCTTTATCATCATTGAGAGTGTATTCAATTTCATGAGTCTTAGCAGCTACATTACCAGTAGGAATAGGTTCATTACAAGCATCACAATTATAGTATTCTGGAGTTTCACAAGTTGCTTCTTCAACTACACCATCAGTATTAATGTGACTACCCATAACCTTAATAGGTACAGATTGATTACATTCTGGGCAAATATAAGAATAATCAGCCTTAGTTTGACAATCAGCAGGTTTGCTACCAGAACCAATGTAAGATGCAGCGATAATCTTATCAGCATCAGGAGTAGTTGCTGGGTCAACAATCATGCCTTCGGTAACTGCAAACTTATGAGCTTCAACAGGTAATTCTTCAGTTACTTCATATGTTTCAGCAGCGTTTGGTTTGTTATCACCGTGTGTACCAGGGATAGTGTAGCTAAATTTGTAAACATTGGTATTAGATTTGCCATTAGCGTAATCAGGACATAACATACCAGTTACACCACCAACTTTTAAGTCTGCCGCAACACCAACTGCAAATGCAGTTTCTTTAGCAGGACAGTTAGCAACCGTACACTTAACGTAAAGTTGACCACCTTCAATCTTATCAAATACTAAATTGTGACGTGGATTTAAAGCGTCTTCGAAGTATGGAGTATCATTTGTACCATCAACATATTTATTTTCGCAATCAGCATATGAGCAGTATTTAACAGCAAAAGCCGTACCTACACAAGTTTGAGCAGCCGTAGTGCTGTGTTCTTCATCAAGTTTGTGATCTCTATTAATTACGATTGCATTTGAAGTTCTACATACTGGGCAAATAAGAGATGCGTTAATGTTTTCTCCACATACAACTTTTACATTGCCACTTGATAAGTATACAGAGCCACCAATGTAAGATACTGCATCTGCATAATCAACAGTGTTAACAGTACCTTCTTTGTAAGTTACAACCTTACCAGCTTCATAAACGTGTTTACCAGTTGCAGGTTTTGTTAAAGCCCAAGTTTTACCATTTTCATCGATATAAGTATATTTACCTTCTGTACCACAAGTTTCAGCTTCTTCACATTTAACATCAGTAGCTTCTTTAGTAACAGGAAGTTCACAATACTTACATACCATTTTAAGAGTGAATTTACCAGTACCTGCTTCATACTTAACAGCATCTTCTGCAGTAGAAAGAACTAATTCGTGTTTGTAGTCAGCAACACCTGTTTGAGTGAAATCACCACAAACTTCACAAGTCCAAGTTTCATTATGAACGTCAGCAGCGGTAGCTTCTTTTTGTGCATCAGCAGGATCATCCGTTGCATCGGTAGCAGGAAGACATGGGTCAGCACCAACGTCTTTAACAGTTACGTTCGTATGAGCAATTTTAACAGTGGTTGGAACAGTGGTGTTACAGAATTCGCAAATTGCGGTTGCTGCACTACCATCTTTTTCAGGATCACAAGTTAATGGAGCTGCACCAGAATCAAGGTGTAATTTACTATAAACACCTTCAGCATAATCAGTAAGAGTTTTACCATATGGTTCAACTTTTTCTTCACCCTTGAAGATATAGTGTGCTTCAGTGAAAGCATTGGTGGTTACAACGGTCTTATCAAAAGTATAAGTGGTTGAACCATCGGTAAATTTGAAGCCTTCAGCGATAGCAACTTCACCAGTATATTCATAAGCTACAAAGTGGCCAGTAGGACCATTTGCGCCACCAGAAGTGATGTTAAAATCTGTAGCATTAAGCTTTGGAAGAGTTACAACGGTTGCAGAAGTACCACAATCTACGCAAGTACCAGTTAAGGTATAAGCAACATCTTTAGAAGAAGTTTTATATTCAGTTAAATCTTCTTTATCAAAAGTATGACCAGTTGCTGGCTTTTCCGTGATATGGATAGCACCACATTTTTTACCATCAACAACTCTTTGGCAAATTTCAACTTTTTCATAGTACTTGTCAACACACTTGTTAACTTTTCTACCTAAAAGACCTTCTTGGAATTTGATTGGGTCAGCAATTTCAACCATATCATGACCAAGTTTGTCATCATTTCTTTCACCAGCTACATAAGAACACTTTGAGCAACCTTTACCTTCATAACTACCATATAAGCAATCTGCTTTTTCGTTTTTATCAACAGTAAGGTCGTGTTCTGTATAAATTGCGAAAACTTCACCACAGTCAGCACAAATTCTTACTTCTTTAACCGAACACTTGTCTGCAGGGATAACTGGAGTAACAGTTGGGTCTTGAGCCAAAAGAATGCTTTCTAAGGTCATACCAGCAGTTTCGTTGGTTTTAAGATAAGAATTAGCATGAGTGCAAGCTGTATCTGGTTCGTTTACAATTGAACCAGGAATAGTTTCAGTTGTACCATCAGTATATGTAATAACGATTTCACCGTTTACATATTTCATAGCTTGGATAGCTTTAACGTCGTCTTTACAAGCAGCAAGGCCGAAAACGAGGCTCAAGCATAAGCAAACCATGCATACAACTGAGAGCAATCTAGTTAAAATAGATTTTTGCTTCATTTTTTTTCTCCTTAAATTTTTGTTTGTTTTAATTTTTTCTTATAATAATTTTTTGGGCCATAAGGTTAACGGAACACCGAATAGCCTAGAAGGATATATAGTTTAATATAAATTAGCTTACTGCTGTCGCTAATTTACTTGATAAAAAATTAACCTCCTTATGTTTTTTCCGTTTTCGTAACAGTTTAAAAGCCAATTAGGGCAGATAAACTCCAACTCTTTACTATTTTAACTCATACCACACAATAATGTCAAGTAATTTAATGAATTATATCATTAAATTTTAACATTTTTTTGTACAGCACAAGACAAGCAGAAAAAAGCCTATCCCACCTTAAAAACTTTTAAATTTATGGCTGTGAAACCATAAATTTTATTACAACTTAATTTTAATTCTTATATCAAACTTTGTCAAGCATTTTTTGAAAATTATTTGCGCCAAATTTTACCTTTTAAATGTTTTTCAACTTTTTTTGGTTTTTTGTTGTTTTTTTGCTAAATTTTATAATATTTTGTGAGTCAATTTTTCTTAACACACAATATCTATATATATATTATATATAATGTTTATAAATTTTTTAACAATTTTTTTGATTTTTAACGCTAATATTTATATTGCTTCTATCTTTACTTTATGACACAATAAATAAATTTATTAAACGTTAAATTCCAAACAAAAAAAGGTGCTTAAATTTTTAAGCACCTTTTCGTTTGAAGTTTTGTTCGTTCTAAAATTAATTATTTAATAATTTTAGCAACAACGCCTGAACCTACGGTTCTGCCACCTTCACGGATAGCGAATCTTAAACCTTCTTCCATAGCGATTGGGGTGATGAGTTCAACATCCATTTCAATGTTGTCACCAGGCATAACCATTTCTACGCCTTCTGGAAGTTTGATTGAACCAGTAACGTCGGTAGTTCTAAAATAGAATTGTGGACGATAGTTGTTGAAGAATGGAGTATGTCTACCACCTTCTTCCTTAGAAAGAACGTAAACTTGACCTTTGAATACGGTGTGAGGTTTAACTGAACCTGGTTTTGCAATAACTTGACCACGTTCGATATCTTTCTTATCGATACCACGGAGAAGAGCACCTACGTTGTCACCTGCTTGTGCTTCGTCAAGAAGTTTACGGAACATTTCAAGACCGGTAATAACGGTTGTTCTGCTTTCATCAGAAAGACCAACGATTTCTGCTGGATCGTTAACGTGTGCTACACCTCTTTCTACACGACCGGTAGCAACGGTACCACGACCTGAAATGGTGAATACGTCTTCTACTGGAAGCAAGAAAGGTTTTGCATCGTCACGTTCTGGGTTTGGAATATAAGAGTCGATTGCAGCCATCAATTCTAATACAGGTTTGCATTCTGCAGATGCTTTGATTTCATCAGCACTGTGGTCAGCTTGTGCATATTCTAATGCTTGAAGAGCTGAACCTTTGATGATTGGGGTATCGTCGCCTGGGAAGCCGTATTCAGAAAGAAGTTCACGGATTTCCATTTCAACGAGTTCTAAAAGTTCTGGGTCATCGAGTTGGTCGCACTTATTCATAAATACTACGATATAAGGAACGCCTACTTGACGAGCAAGAAGAATGTGTTCTCTAGTTTGTGGCATTGGACCATCAGTTGCTGCAACTACGAGAATTGCACCATCCATTTGTGCAGCACCGGTAATCATGTGCTTTACATAGTCTGCGTGGCCTGGGCAGTCAACGTGTGCATAGTGACGGTTTTCAGTTTGGTATTCAACGTGTGAAGTGTTAATCGTGATACCACGTGCCTTTTCTTCTGGTGCCTTATCGATTTCATCGTATCTCATCTTTTGAGCATTACCCATTGAAGATAAAGTCATAGTGATTGCTGCGGTAAGAGTAGTTTTACCGTGGTCTACGTGACCGATAGTACCAATGTTAATGTGGGGTTTGTTTCTGTCAAATTTAGCCTTTGCCATTATTGTTTCCTCCAATAAATTCAAATAAATTATATTTTTTAAATTTTTAATTTTTTTGTTTTTTGTGGGTTTTTCCCAATTATATAACCATTTTACAATAATTTTTTATAATTGTCAACAGTTAATTAGGCTTTTTTACCCATAATCTTTTCAGCTACTGATTTTGGAACTTCCGCATAGTGACTGAATTGCATCGTATAGTTACCACGACCTTGTGTTCTAGATCTTAAGTCGGTTGCGTAACCGAACATTTCCGAAAGTGGAATATGTGCGTCGATTACCTTTACCCCGTTTCTGTCGTCCGTGCCTTGAATTATACCACGACGTGCAGTTACGTTACCCATAAGGTCACCAAAATAATCGTCAGGTGTGATAATTTCAACCTTCATGATTGGTTCTAAAAGAACGCTCTTCGCTTTTGCTAAGCCGTCTTTAAGTGCCATAGAACCTGCAATCTTAAACGCCATTTCCGAAGAGTCAACGTCGTGATAACTTCCGTCGTAAACGGTTACCTTGAAGTCAACAACTTCATATCCGGCTAAAATACCGTTCTTTGCGGCTTCCATAATACCTTTATTGATAGGTTGAATAAATTCCTTAGGAATTGAACCACCAACCGTTTCGTCAACGAATTCGTATCCCTTACCTGGTTCTTGTGGTTCAAGACGAATCTTACAGTGACCGTATTGACCGTGACCACCTGATTGACGCTTAAACAAACCTTCGGCTTCAACTGCTTGACGGATAGTTTCCTTATAAGAAACTTGTGGTTTACCTACGTTTGCTTCTACCCTGAATTCACGGAGCAATCTGTCTACGATAATTTCAAGGTGAAGTTCACCCATACCTGCGATAATGGTTTGTCCCGTTTCGGTATCAGTATGCGTTTTGAACGTTGGGTCTTCTTCTGCAAGTTTTGCAAGAGCGAAGCCCATCTTTTCTTGACCTTGTTTGGTCTTTGGTTCGATAGCAACTTCGATAACTGGATCTGGGAATTCCATTTGTTCGAGAATAATTGGTGCACTTTCATCACAAAGCGTATCACCCGTGGTGGTTTCTTTCAAACCAACGAGGGCGCAAATTTCACCTGAATATACTGCATCAACTTCTTCTCTATGGTTTGCGTGCATACGAAGTATACGCGCTACTCTTTCCTTTTTGCCTTTTACGCTATTATAAACGTATGAACCGGTTTTGAGCACACCTGAGTATGCACGGAAGAATGCGAGTTTACCTACGAATGGGTCGGTCATAATCTTGAACGCCAATCCACTGAACGCTTCTTCATCTTTTGGTTCTCTGCTTGCTTCTTCGCCCTTAGAGTTAACGCCTGAAACAGCACCAATGTCTAATGGACTTGGGAGATAGTCAACAACTGCGTCCAAAAGGTTTTGAACACCTTTGTTCTTATAACTACTTCCGCAAAGTACAGGAGTAACTTTCATAGCGAGTGTTGCCGCACGTAAACCTTTCTTAATGTCTTCTACAGGAAGGTCGCCTTCTTCGAAGAATTTTTCCATAAGTTGATCGTCCATTTCGGCTGCAGCTTCAACAACTGCTCCTCTTAATTCTTCAACGAGGTCAACCATATCTTGAGGTACGTCGGTAACGTCGATTTCTCTTCCTAAATCGTCAAGGTAGATATAAGCCTTTCTAGTGATAACGTCTACGATACCTTTGAAAGTATCTTCCTTACCAACAGGAATAACGATTGGAAGTGGGTTCGTATGAAGTCTTTCTCTCATCATATTAACGGCGTTATCATAGTTTGCACCGTTGATATCCATTTTATTAATGTATGCGATTCTTGGAACTCTATATTTGTCCGCTTGACGCCATACGGTTTCACTTTGAGGTTCAACACCACCCTTTGCACAGAAAGTTGCTACCGCGCCGTCGAGTACGCGGAGTGATCTTTCAACTTCAACGGTGAAGTCAACGTGACCAGGGGTGTCAATAATATTAATGCGGTGTCCTTTCCAATAGCAAGTGGTCGCAGCACTGGTAATAGTGATACCACGTTCTTGTTCTTGAACCATCCAGTCCATAGTAGCGCCACCTTCGTGGGTTTCGCCTAATTTATGGGTTTTACCGGTATAGAACAAAATACGTTCGGTGGTAGTGGTTTTACCTGCGTCAATGTGCGCCATTATACCTATATTTCTGGTTACACCTAAATCAAAATCTCTCGGCATAATGTTTCTCCCAAATTAAAATCTGTAATGAGCAAAAGCCTTATTTGCTTCAGCCATTCTGTGTGTATCTTCTTTCTTCTTAACTGCGCTACCGGTGTTGTTGAACGCATCAACGAGTTCGCCAGCAAGTCTTTCGGCCATTTCTCTTTCGCCTCTCTTTCTTGCAGCAGCAACTAACCATCTAATAGCGAGAGTTTGTCTTCTTTCAGCACGGATTTCGATAGGTACTTGATAGTTAGCACCACCAACTCTCCTTGCTTTTACTTCTACCATAGGTGAAATGTTTGCGAGTGCTTGTGCGAAAACTTCCTTAGGTTCTGAACCAACCTTTTCAGCAGCCGCGGTAAAAGCATCGTAAACAATACCTTGCGCAATACCCTTTTTACCATCTAACATAACTTGGTTGATAAGTTTAGTAACAACCTTGTCGTTATACACTGGATCAGGTAAAACGTCTCTTTTTGCAATATTACCTCTTCTTGGCATATTTTTAATCCTCCTTTAAATTTTGTGTCGTAACGCGACACGCGTTTTAAGGGTAAACCCTTTAGTACAGCTATCGCTTGCCCGTCTAAACGGGTAGCGAACCTTCTGTCTTTCGACATACTGCCTACCAAATCGGGTTAATTTTCCGAATTCCGATTATAAGTAGGTGTCTTTTGTTGTTAACTTAAATAAATCTTAATATTTATCGATTATTTAGGTCTTTTTGCGCCGTATTTAGATCTTGATTGTTTACGTTTTGCAACGCCAGCCGTATCAAGAGCGCCACGGATAATGTGATATCTTACACCTGGTAAGTCTTTAACTCTACCACCACGGATAAGAACAGAACTGTGTTCTTGAAGGTTGTGACCTTCACCTGGGATGTAAACGATACCTTCAGCTTTGTTAGTTAAGCGAACACGAGCAATCTTACGAAGCGCTGAGTTAGGCTTCTTAGGAGTGGTAGTGGTAACTGACAAGCAAACGCCACGTTTTTGTGGGCATTCATCTAACGCCGGTGACTTTGACTTGTAAGTAGTTTGTGTTCTGCCTTGTCTAATTAATTGTTGAATTGTAGGCATTTAAGCACCTCCTTAATTTTATCGGATATTCAAAAAACGGACTCGGAAATTTCCATTTTAGAAACGTTTTTTCTTAGTGGGCGATTTTCACGCCCACTAGTTTAATATTTTACCAAATAATAACTTTTTAGTCAATCAAAAAGCATACTATTTAATGAGTTTTTTAACCCTAAACGACTATTCTTCTGTTTCCACTTCTCTTTGAAGAACGGTTTGAGGAGTTACGTTTTTATAATACTTAATTCCCGTACCTGCAGGGATAAGTTTACCTATAATAACGTTTTCTTTTAAGCCGATAAGTGGGTCGACTTTATTCTTGATAGCGGCTTCGGTAAGAACTCTAGCAGTTTCTTGGAAAGACGCTGCTGACAAGAAACTTTCTTTAGCGAGTGCAGCCTTGGTGATACCGAGCAAGATTCTCTTACCTTGTGGTGGAACTAAACCGTTTTCAAGAGCGTTCATAGTTTCTTCTTCAAACTTGTAAACGTCAAGTTTTTCACCAGGAAGAATATCAGTTCCACCTGCGTTTTCAACTTGAACCTTTTTCATCATTTGACGAACGATAATTTCAACGTGTTTATCGTTGATATCAACGCCTTGTGAACGGTAAACGCTTTGAATTTCACGCAAGATGTAATCTTGAACACCCTTAATACCCTTGGTTTTTAAGATATCTTGTGGATATACCGAACCGTTAGTTAAAACAGTTCCTGGTTCAACCGTATCGCCGTCTTTAACGATAACACCCGTACCGAATGGAATAGTGTAATCTTCTGCCTTTCCACCGTCGGTTGGCTTAACGATAACGTGAATAATTTTATCTTTTTCTTCAATACTTACGACACCACTGTGTTCGCAAACGATTGCAGCGTGCTTAGGTTTACGTGCTTCGAAAAGTTCTTCAACTCTAGGAAGACCTTGTGTAATATCCCCCGTTGATGCGATACCACCGGTGTGGAAGGTACGCATGGTAAGTTGAGTACCAGGTTCACCGATTGATTGAGCGGCGATAATACCAACTGCTTCACCGATTTGAACAGGGTTGTTATTAGACATGTTCTTACCGTAACATTTAGCACAAACACCCGTTTTGCTCTTACAAGTAAAGATACTTCTAATTTCAACTTCTTCGATACCGACTTTGCAAATTTCGTCAGCCATATCTTCGGTTATCATTTCGTTTGCCTTAACCATAATTTCGCCGGTAATAGGGTTAACGATATCGTTAACGGTAAATCTACCTGCAATACGGTCACGCAAACCTTCGATAACTTCGCCCTTGCTACCCTTAATTGCAGAAACTTTAACGCCTTTAACGGCATCGCCACTATTAGCAAAGCAATCGTCTTCTTTAATGATAACTTCTTGCGCAACGTCAACGAGACGACGGGTTAAGTAACCTGAGTCAGCCGTCTTAAGAGCGGTATCGGCAAGACCTTTACGACCACCGTGAGAAGAAATAAAGTATTCGAGAACTGAAAGACCTTCACGGAAGCAAGATTTAACAGGAATTTCAATAGTTTTACCGTTAGGGTCGGTCATAAGACCACGCATGCCGGCAAGTTGTTTGATTTGGTCTTTTGAACCACGGGCACCTGAGTTTGCCATCATCAAAATTGGGTTGAACTCATCGAGAGTATCCATCAATTTATCAGTAACGTCGTCAGTTGCTTTCTTCCAAATGCTTACTACCTTCTTATATCTTTCGTCGTCGGTAATATAACCTCTCTTATAGAGATTTTCAACTTTAAGAACGTGTTCTTCTGCTTCTTTCAAGATTACTGCTTTATCTTTTGGCATATGCATATCGAATACGCTAGTGGTAATTGCGCCAACTGTTGAATATTTAAAGCCTAAAGCCTTAATCTTATCAAGAACGTCGGCAGCGGACGAAGCACCGTGACGCTTAAAGCATGCGCCAACGATTTTTTGCAAGTCCTTCTTGCCAACTAATTTATCGATTTCATATTTCAAGAAATCTTCTTTTTCTTTTCTTTCAACGAAGCCTAAGTTTTGTGGAATTGCTTGGTTGAAAATGATTTTACCAACTGAAGTTTTAACTCTGCCGGTAACAATTTCACCATCAACTTCTACGCTTCTACGAACGATAATTTCATCTTGCAAACCAATGCGCTTGGTTTGATATGCCATAATGGCTTCTTCAGGGCTAGTATAAGAAACGGTATATTCAGGAACACCGTAAACCGTTCCGTTTTCATCTTTTCTACCCTTTTCGTTATATTTTTCACCAATCTTCTTCTTTATAATGGTTAAGTAGTATGAACCCATAACCATATCTTGAGTAGGTGACATAACAGGCTTACCGTCTGAAAGTTTTAAAATATTGTTTGAAGCGAGCATCAAAAATCTTGCTTCTGCTTGTGCTTCAACAGAAAGTGGAACGTGAACTGCCATTTGGTCACCGTCGAAGTCGGCGTTGAAAGCACCGCACACTAACGGATGAAGTTTAATTGCTCTACCTTCAATAAGAACAGGTTCAAACGCTTGGATTGACAATCTGTGAAGAGTAGGCGCACGGTTGAGCATAACCGGATGGTCTTTGATAACTTCTTCTAAAACGTCCCAAACGACTGTTTTAGCACGTTCTACCGTACGTTTTGCATTTTTAATGTTGTGGCAAATATTGTTTTCAACCAATTTCTTCATTACGAAAGGTTTGAAAAGTTCGATTGCCATTTCCTTTGGTAAACCACATTGATAAAGTTTAAGTTCAGGACCTACGACGATAACTGAACGACCAGAATAGTCAACACGTTTACCTAAAAGGTTTTGACGGAAACGACCTTGCTTACCACGAAGCATTGCAGAAAGAGATTTAAGTTCACGGTTACCAGCACCTGTGATAGCCTTGCCGTGTCTACCGTTATCGATAAGCGCGTCAACTGCTTCTTGCAACATTCTCTTTTCATTTCTAATAATGATTTCAGGCGCGCCAAGTTCCATCAACTTTTTCAAACGATTGTTTCTGTTGATTACACGACGATATAAGTCGTTAAGGTCGCTAGTTGCAAATCTTCCGCCGTCAAGTTGAACCATTGGGCGAAGTTCTGGTGGGATAACGGGAAGAACGTCTAAAATCATCCATTCTGGGCGATTGCCACTCTTTCTAAACGATTCGATGATTTCAATTCTCTTAACCGCGCGAATTCTCTTTTGTCCACTGCCGTTTTCTTCAATAATTTTCTTGGTTTCAGCGCTTTCTTTATCAAGGTCGATAGCCATTAAAAGTTCTTTAATTGCTTCGGCGCCAATACCCGTCTTAAACGAGCCTTCACCATAGATTTCTTCTTTTTCAAGTTTTTCTCTATCGGTGATAACTTGTTTATATTCAAGGTCGGTCGTACCTGGGTCTAAAACTACGTGGCTCACGAAATATAAAACGTGTTCCAACGCTTTAGGACTCATATCAAGCATTAAACCAATTCTTGAAGGTACGCCCTTGAAATACCAAATGTGTGAAACGGGCGCTGCGAGTTCAATGTGACCCATTCTGTCACGACGAACTTTTGACTTGGTGATTTCTACACCACACTTATCACAAATAACGCCTTTATAACGGATACGTTTATACTTTCCGCAATGACATTCCCAGTCCTTAGTAGGTCCAAAAATTCTTTCGCAGAAAAGTCCGCCCATTTCAGGTTTTTGAGTTCTATAGTTAATGGTTTCAGGCTTAGTTACTTCGCCGTAAGACCATTCTCTAATTTTTTCGGGAGAAGCCACTCCTATTTGTATGGAATCAAAATTGTTAAGTTCAAACATATTCTTCTATTCCTCCCTATTATTCTTCGTCGTCAACGTCGATTTCTTCATATTCTTCATCATCTAAACCTTCAATATCAGGAATAGTGGTGTCGATTTCGTCGTCATCGTCGTCAAACATGCCTGTAAAGTTGAGTTCATCGCCAAGTTCTTCATCGGTATCGGTATCTTCAAATACCATTTCGCCGAGGTCTGCTTGTTCGATATCGTTAATTTCAACTTCATCTTGAACAACCCTTTCCTTAACGAACGGCATATCGTCGATATCCCCTTCAATAAGGTCTTTGATTGCGAGTTCTTCTTTGTTTTCGGTGAGAACCTTCATATCGAGAGCCAAAGATTGCAATTCCTTAAGCAATACTTTGAACGCTTCTGGTATACCAGGCTCACTAATATTCGTACCCTTAACGATAGATTCGTAAGTCTTAACTCTACCCACGATATCGTCTGATTTAACGGTAAGAATTTCTTGCAAGATATGAGCAGCGCCGTATGCTTCGAGCGCCCAAATTTCCATTTCCCCGAAACGTTGACCACCGAATTGGGCTTTACCACCCAAAGGTTGTTGCGTAACTAAACTATATGGACCGGTTGAACGCGCGTGAATCTTATCGTCAACCAAGTGGATAAGTTTAATCATATACATTTGACCAACGGTAACTCTATTTTCAAACGGTTCGCCCGTTCTTCCATCGTAAAGTTGAATTTTTCCGTCAACTTCACCGTCAGGGTTAACGATATTATTTTCTCTAAGCAATTCTTTAATATCGCCTTCGGTTGCACCGTCAAATACAGGGGTTGCAATCTTCCAGCCGAGTTGCTTACATACTAAACCTAAGTGAACTTCTAATACTTGACCGATGTTCATACGAGATGGAACGCCGAGTGGGTTAAGTACGATTTGAAGTGGAGTGCCATCAGCCATAAACGGCATATCTGATTCAGGTAAAATTCTCGAAATAACGCCCTTGTTACCGTGACGACCTGCCATCTTATCCCCGATAGAAATCTTACGCTTTTGCGCGATGTAAACTCTAACGAGTTTGTTTACGCCAGGAGACAATTCGTCTTTATTAGCACGGGTAAAGATTTTAACGTCTACTACGATACCGCCTTCACCGTGTGGAACTTTTAACGAAGTATCTCTAACTTCTCTTGATTTTTCACCGAAAATTGCACGGAGCAATCTTTCTTCAGGAGTAAGTTCAGTTTCGCCCTTAGGTGTAACTTTACCAACGAGAATATCACCGCTGTTAACTTCAGCACCAATTCTAACGATACCGTCTTCATCAAGGTCTTTAAGAGCATCTTCACCGACGTTAGGAATATCTCTAGTGATTTCTTCTTCGCCAAGTCTAGTATCTCTTGCTTCGATTTCGTGTTCTTCAATATGGATTGTGGTGAACACGTCTTCTCTAACTAACTTTTCACTTAAAAGTATAGCGTCTTCGTAGTTATAACCTTCCCAACTCATAAAGCCGACTAAAATGTTGCGACCGAGCGCAAGTTCGCCGTTTTTGGTTGAAGGACCGTCTGCAATCGTTTGACCTTTTTCAATCTTTTCGCCTTTGTCAACGATTGGTCTTTGGTTAAGGCAAGTGCCTTGGTTACTACGTTCAAATTTCTTTAATACGTATTCTCTATCCGTACCGTCTTCTTCGGTGATAACGATTAAATCACTTGCAACCGACTTAACGATACCAGCGTTTTTAGCGTTAACCATAACGCCTGAGTCGTAAGCAATTCTTCTTTCGATACCGGTTGCTACGATAGCGTTTTCAGGACAGAGTAGTGGAACTGCTTGACGTTGCATGTTAGAACCCATGAGCGCACGGTTGGTATCGTCGTTTTCCAAGAACGGAATAAGCGCGGTTGCAACCGAGATGAGTTGTTTTGGCGAAACGTCCATATAATCCATCTTTTCTTTAACGTCTTCGGTTATTTCATCTCTATGTCTGCAAGAAACACGGTCGTTAACGAAATATTTGTTATCGATAAGTGGTTCGTTCGCTTGTGCAACGATATAATTATCTTCTTCGTCAGCAGTTAAGTAATCAACGTGTTCGGTAACGATAGTTTCAATCTTACCGTCAGCGTTCATAGTGTGTTCAATTTTTCTGTAAGGTGATTCGATAAAGCCGAATTCGTTTACCTTAGCGTAAGCAGCGAGTGAAGAAATAAGACCGATGTTTTGCCCTTCAGGGGTTTCAATCGGGCACATTCTACCATAGTGAGAGTGGTGAACGTCACGCACTTCAAACGTTGCTCTATCACGGTTAAGACCACCAGGCCCTAACGCAGAGAGTTTTCTCTTGTGGGTAAGTTCTGCAATCGGGTTAGTTTGGTCCATAAATTGTGAAAGTTGTGATGAACCGAAGAATTCCTTAATAGCCGAACTTACAGGTCTAACGTTGATTAAACCTTGTGGAGAAACTTCCTTAGGGTCTTGAGTTCCCATACGTTCTCTAATAACGCGTTCAAGTCTTGCAATACCAATACGGAATTGGTTTTGTAAGAGTTCGCCAACAGAACGAACACGACGGTTACCCAAGTGGTCGATATTATCAACAGTATTGATACCGTAAGCAAGGTCAAGGTTAACTGAAACCGAAGCAACGATATCGTCAACGGTAATGTGTTTATGATTTAATTTATCCATAAGCGGACGAAGAATTTTCTTATCTTCAGCGCTTAAAGATTCAGGGAGAGCGTTTTCTAAGATATCGTAGAACTTAACGCAAGCGTTAACGAACTTAATTCTAGTTTCTCTAGCCTTTTCTTCGTTCTTTCTATCTTCAGGTTTTTCTTCACCCGGTTTAATAACTTTTTCGTCGATATAGAAGAAAGAGTTAATTTCTTTTTTAAGATTTTCTGCAGTTTGTTCTACGCCGTCAGCCCTTGCACCGTCACAAACGGTTTTAGAGAAAGCATAGGTTGGATAATAAACGTAATCCAAAAGACCGAACAATCTTGGGTCAACGCCGGTAAGCGCTTCAAAACTTGCAACGTTGTTAGCGATAATCTTGTGCTTTTCCCCGTTGATTTCAGCAACGAAGTAATTGATACCTGCGTTTTGAATTGCTTCTGCTTGTTGTTTGGTGATAATTGCACCTTGTTCAGCCAAAACTTCACCGTCAGCACTAACTACGGTTTCAGCAGATTGAAGACCAACGATTCTCGCGCCGAGTCTTAATCTCTTGTTGAATTTATATCTACCTACTCTCGCCAAATCGTAACGACGTGGGTCGAAGAATAAATTTTTGAGATGTTGTTTAACTGCTTCGTCGGTTGGAATTTCACCAGGACGTAAACGACGGTATAATTCAATAAGGCTGTCGCTTTCACTCTTAGAAGTATCCTTGTCCGCAGTATCTTTAATCATCGTGTTATCGGTGAAAAGATTTTTGGTAAGTTCTTCATCACTGCCAAAGCCGAGCGCACGAAGAAGAACGGTAGCAGTAAGTTTTCTCGTTCTATCAACGCGAACCCATAAAACGTTTTGCGAATCTTGTTCAAATTCGAGCCAAGCGCCCCTTGAAGGGATAACGGTAGTGTTAAAAAGTTTCTTACCAGACTTGTCCACTTCAACGCCGTTATAAACGCCTGGAGAACGAACGAGTTGAGAAACGATAACTCTTTCTGCACCGTTGATGATGAAAGAGCCGTTATCTGTCATAAGAGGGAAATCACCCATGAACACTTCTTGGTCGATAACTTCGTCGGTTACTTTGTTAACCAAACGAACTTTAACGCGTAAAGGAAGAGCGTAAGTTGCGTCCCTATCTCTGCATTCCTTTTCGTCATACTTAGGCTTACCGTCAAGACTGTAATCTAAGAAGTACAATTCAAAGTGGTCGGAATAGTCGGTGATAGGTGAAAAGTCTTCAAGCACTTCGCCGATGCCTTCTTTAATGAAAACATCATAGGAGTCCTTCTGGATTTTGACAAGATAAGGGAGTTCGATTGCTTCTTTAATCTTACTGAAAGTTTTTCTGTTTACCTTGCCACATACGATTTCGGGTAGAATACGTGTCATCAAAACACACTCCTTAAAATAAATTGTTTGCCAACTTTGTTTACAAATACAAAAATTTGGTGTATAATAAACTCAAGTTGAATAAGGTTTTTACGATTTTTCACATTTACGCCCTTTTACTTATAGTAAACAGGCAAATTTTTTAGCGATTTTTTCTAAAAAAGGCGATAAAAATCGATATTAACCTATCATAATGCATTATATAATAATACTTTAATCAGTCAACCTTGTCAAGTAAAAAAACGGATATTTTAAAATTTATTCGTTTTTCGCCAAGTTTCGACAAAAAAACTCTTTTTATAAGGACTATTTTAATGAGAATTGATAAATTTTTAAAGGTTTCAAGGCTACTTAAACGTAGAATGCTTGCGCAAGAAGCGTGCGATGGTGGTAGAGTTAGCGTGAACGGTAGGACTGTTAAGCCTTCGTTTAACGTTAAAGTTGGTGACGTGGTGGAAATCGGCTTCAATAGTGGCGCGGTTAAATTTAGAATTTTAGATATAAAGGAAACGGTCAGAAAAGAACAAGTCGACAGCCTTTATGAAATTATAGTGGAGTAAAAACGAATGAAAGTTTCTTTAATATTGGCTTGCGCAGGTAAAGGTGTTCGCGCAGGATTTAGCCAAAACAAACTTTTAGAAAAAATTGACGGCAAGCCGTGTTTTATGCGCGCTTTGGAAGTTTTTATTAAAACCAATCTTTTTGACCAAATTTTAATCACGGCAAGCCAAGAAGATTTTAGTTTAATAAAAGAATTAGTGGGCGAAAAAGCCGAAGTAATATTGGGTGGAAAGACTAGAACTGACTCTGTAAAAAACGCGCTTACTAAGGTGGATAATGATATAGTTCTTATTCACGACGGCGCTAGACCTTTCGTCACTAATAAAATGATTGAAGATTGCATTAATACTGCTAAAGAATTCGGCAGTGCAATTCCCGTTATCCCCTGTCGCGACACGCTTATTAAGAGCGACGGAAAAATCATTAACGAATATCTTGGTAAAGCCGATTGCTATTCAGTTCAAACCCCACAAGGATTTAATACACAATTAATAAAACGCGCGTACGCGTGCGCGGGCGAAAAAGTTTTTAACGACGACGGTGAAGTTTATAAAACTTTTATCGGTGAAGTTTCAATCTATAACGGTGACTTGCAAAATAAAAAACTTACCTTTAAGGAAGACTTTACTTTAAGCGATTATCGTTTTGGAACGGGATTTGATTGCCACAAGTTAGTTGAAGATAGAAAACTTATTTTAGGTGGTGTTGAAATTCCACACGATAAAGGCTTACTTGGGCATAGCGACGCTGACGTTTTAACCCACGCGATAATGGACGCGCTTTTATCAAGTTTAGCACTGCGCGATATCGGTTATCACTTTAGCGATAAAGACCCTAAATATAAAGATGCAAACAGCATAGAACTTTTAAAAAAGGTTCTAAAAATGATTGAAGATAAAGGTTATAAGGTCCATAACGTTTCGGCAACGATAATGGCTGAAAAACCAAAACTTAAAGACGTTATTCCAATAATAACAAAAAACCTTGCAAGCGTTTTGGGATTAAATATTGAAAGCATAGGAATAGGAGCAACGACCTTAGAAGGCTTAGGATTTATAGGAAGAGAAGAAGGAATTTGCGTTTATGCAAGCGCTACGGTAGTGAAACGTAACTGCTAGATAATTTCTACTAAAAAATAAAAACACACTTCATAGCGAAGTGTGTTTTTTTTAGGCTTTTGTCACATAAGAAAAGTTAAATTATTTACCTATTGTATAAAGCCTTATCCTTATAAAGCGAATTCAAAAACAAGGAGCGAAAAACGCTTTAATAAGCAAAATTATTAACGCTTTTTAATAAAAGCAATAATGCCAAGAGCAATAACCGAAACTAACGAAACACTGCTCAAAATTATTGAAACCGTTGCGCTAGATGAATTTGCGTCTTTTCCGTTTACACCGTTAAGTCCGTCTTTACCGTCTAAACCATTAACACCATCTATACCGTTAGTTCCGTCAACGCCGTTTTTACCGTCAGCGCCGTTAGAACCGTTAACACCATCTTTACCGTCAGGGATAACGATAGTGGTAACCTTTTGAGAATTAAGATAAGTGATAGTAACGATTGTTGCGTTATCTTCTGCATTTCTTTCAACGGTAATATCTTCAAGTTCCAAAGGTTCAACAGTAACGCTTGGAGCATCAAACCCGTTAGTATTTAATTTTACACCAGCAGGAATTTCAAAATCTTCATCAGTATCTTTAATTAAGGTAATTTCATCTTCAAAGGTAGCATTTTTAGTTGCTTCTTCAACCGTTTCGTAATATTTGAGATTACCTACTTTAGCAACGAAGTTGGTTATAGGTGCTGAACCTGACATGCTATCCCCAAATACTCTTTCTACTTCTTCACCGTTAACTTCGGTTATAGATTGTTCGATTTCGTAATTTTTAAATACCGTGTTTTCACTTTCAGTTCCTTGGCAGGCACCAACAATAAGACCAACGTTAGTAGTTCTATTACTTTCAGGGTCGTTGTTAACTGAAATAACGTTAATATTTTCTACGGAAACGTTCTTAAACACGTTACCATAATGACCAATACCAGAAATACCACCTAAGCCATAAGTACCCGTAATTTCTACGTTTTTAACACTAAGATTTTCAAACACAAAATAGTTTTCAGCCAAAAAGCCTACGATACCCCCAGCATAAGAAACAGCATATTCACAATTGACCGTTGCGGTTTTACCAACACCTTCAACAGAACAATTATAAATTGACATTTTATCACCGTTTGCGTTTAAGCCTGAAGAATATTCGTGACGACCAACAATAATACCTGCGTAAGAATAAGCGTCAACTTTAATTTCACCTTTAACGTGGCAGTTTTCAATAATACCACCCGTATATGAACGGCCTAAAATAACGCCAACGTACAAACAAGCAGTTACGTCTGCATTTTCCACAATAACGTTTTTAATACCAGCAGTGTTACCACCTTTCATATACCCGAAAAGACCTGCATAATTATCGTTTGGTCCACCACTTACCCATTCGGTTGACCAATCGATTTTTAAGTTTTTAATAGTGTGATTATCACCATCAAACATACCGTTAAAGGTATTTGTACTTGTCCCAATTGGTGTCCAAGATTTGTTACCAAGGTCAATATCGGCGGTAAGTTTAATATATTTACCAGCGTAAGTATTACCGTTGTTTACGTCGTCACGGAAACTTTCAAGTTCCGCAAGCTTGCTAATGGTATAAGGGTTTTCCTTAGAACCTAAAGTTTCTTCAGCATTAACCAATGCTATGCTTGTTTGACTAAATGCAAATCCAACCAAAGCAATTAAAAAGGCTAAAAACAAAGAAACTAAAGAAGTTCTTTTAATTTTAGTTTTCATTTTTTGTCTCCTTTATATAGCATTTTATAAAACTAATTTTTTATTATTAAATTATTTGTTGTTATAAGTTACAGTAACACCTTCGTGTGTAGCAATGCCATAGTTGCAATAACGAGCATTTCCAGCACCACCGAAAAGTTGGTCGAATGCAATTAATTCGTGATGTTTCTCACCGTCGTTATGAACGTGATTATCGTCAACTACAGTGTTGCCGTTAGCATCGGTTGGATGACCGTATCTTACGTTTGAGTAAGCATCAACACTTACACCTGCTTGAACTCTTACGTATGGATAGCTCGTACCTGCAAATTCACAATAAGTATAGTTTGCCCAATCACCGTAGATAACTTCAACGTTTTTACACGTAAGATTAGGAACTTCAGTTGGACCAACGTAATAGTTGCCATTTTCATCGTATTGTCTGCCCGTTGTTTTACCAATCAACATACCACTATTACGATAACAATACCACTGATATGCAGATACAACGTCGTTTACAGCGTCAATACGACAAGCAACGATGCAATCTTCCATATATAATTCCGCACTAGAGCCACAACCACCGATAATACCACCGTTTGCATTACCAAAGTCACCCCATTGACCACCAATGGTAGTAGATTCGTCTACAACAACGTTTTTATAAACGTGGTCGCCAGAAGCCCAACCAACAACACCACCTGCGTAATATTGATAGTCGTTACACTTAGTGTTACTTACCGTTATATTTTCAAAAGTACAGTTACCGTAAGCGGTAGCAGCAACAACGCCACAAATAGCAGATTCGCCAGAAATACTTGCATTATCAACGTTTAGGTTTTTAATAGTTGCATCTTCAACCATACCAAATAAACCTAAACCAAGGTCACCATAATAATATCCGTTATTTAAAGCCCAAGTGTTTTGGTATAGATTGCTAATGGTGTGTCCGTTACCGTCAAAAGTTCCTCTAAATGCTTGATCATTTCTATAAGAACCAATTGGGTCAAAACAAATAAGTTCGCCATCTTCACCATAAACACCTAAATCAACGTCGATTTCAAGTATGATTTCTTTATCGGTAAAATCAAAACTTAAAGTTTTAGGTTCTCCATCTTCGCCAATAGTAGCAACACCGTTATCAACGATGTTAGATAATCCCATCAATTGTTCTGCTGAATTTAATCTGTAGGTTGTTTGATTTTCATAATTATCTACGTCAAACCAAGAAGTATCTAAAGTTCCGTCCCAAGAATCAGGTGCAGCGTTTGCTTGAATAACTTCTACTGCGTACGTAATAACTGCTTCTTTATCCATGCAGTCTGCTTTTTCTTTTGGTAATTCAACTGCCATGTTAACCGTTTTCGTATCACCTTCGGTTATATCCCAAGCAGTCCAAATACCTTTAGAGTTTACCACTTTCTTTCCGTCAGCAGTTACCGTAAGGTCTTTTGCCAAGTCACCACTAACGTTCCATAACACTCTATAACTGATAGAAACGTTACTATCGTTAGTTAAGTTAATGTCAAAAGTTACTTTATCGCCAGGGGTAACACGGTCTAAAACCAAACTTGAATTGCTTAAAATTTCAGCCGTTCCACCGTTTGCGAACGTACCTTTGCCGTCAACTGTAGGTTGTTCTTCGTCCATTGAATAAAGTTTAAATGAATCTTTATCAACGGTTGCTTCCACGTTAATTCTACCCGACTTAACGGTTACGTCAACTTGTTCACTATCGGTAAAAAGTGCAAAAGTTGAACCTGAAATAATAGTTAATGATAAAATCATCATTACTATTGCAGATAGAATAGTTTTTGTTCTTCTTTGTTTCATTTTTATTTCTCCTTTTACGCTAAAGATTTTTCTTGTTCTTTTAGCAATTTTTTTAATTCATCAATTTCTTTGTTTTTTAATTCTATATCTTCTTGAAGTTTCATCACCCAAAGTTTAACGGCTTGATAAAAAATTATAATTAAGCAGGGTGCAATAATTGCTAAAACCATTGTTAAAGGGTTTTTCAACTGCATTACAAGATTTCCTAAAAATAACGATTTACCCGTCACTTTGCCTATAATAAAGTTTGGAGAATCTTCTTTAGAAGTATCAATTATTTGTTCTAGGGGAACGCTTCTACTTATAGCGTTATCGCCTTTTAATCTAATTAAGTATCCACCTGTAGATTTTTTTGTTATTTCGGTAATTCTATGTGTTATAACCATTTGATTGCCGTAAACATAATTAAAAGTTAAAACGTCTCCCTTTTGAAGATTTGAATACCACTCTTCCCTATCTTCTAGTTCTTCTGGAACGTTTTCAATCAATATCAACGAGTTTACGGGTATACTTTTAATCTTATAATCACTATTAATTTCAGTTTCGTTATTTTCCATAGAGTTGGTTAAAACCGTTCTTATTTGATAATCGAAAATCTTAACAACTCCGTTTGGGTCTTTTTTAGATGAAACCGAAAAAACTGCAAACAATAAACTAATCACCAAAAAAACGTAAATTAAAATATCTGCCGTTATACTTAACGCCTTTTTAATTTTATTGTTTTTCATTTCTTATATTCATTAACCTTCTTTAAACATTAATATATAGTTGTTAAAGTCCTAAACTAATAAAATACAATCTATAGACTTAAACCGATTTTTCTTCTTCCGTTTTTAGAATGTGTTCTTCACAAGTGGGGCAAATTAATCTTCCTTCAGGAATAGGTTCGCCACACACTATGCAGTAACAACAATCATCATAATATTCATCCAACAGTGCCACCCCCCCCTCTAATTTTTTTAATTATATTCGAGTTTGGAATACA
>JAZNQZ010000017.1:0-27741 GCA_045590475.1 Christensenellaceae bacterium | reverse complement strand
TTAATAATAAAAAGTTTTTGAAAAAAAATGAAAATTTCGGTTATTTATAGTTGACTATCTAGCGAAAATATAATATAATTATGCAGTAAAATAGTGAAAAGAGGTTAAGATATGAAAGAAGCAATACATCCAGATTATCATGAAGTTACAGTAGTTTGTGCTTGTGGTGAATCTTTTAAGACCGGTTCTACTAAAAAAGGTGACGTAATTAAGGTTGATATTTGCAGTAAGTGTCATCCATTCTTTACTGGTAAACAAAAATTGGTTGATACCGGTGGCCGTGTTGATAAATTCAACAAGAGATATGGCAAAGCAAAATAGTTCGCTATATTGCGCGGCTTTAAGTGTACTTTGATACTCTTAAAGCCGTTTTTTTTAATAAAAATTACGCTATTTATTGATTTATATGAAAAAAACTAATAAACAAAAATGCACATCTATTGGTGGTCAAGCCGTTCTAGAAGGTGTTATGATGCGTGGCTCAACTGCTATGGCTACTGCCGTTCGTGACGCTGATGGTATTATAAGGGTTGAAACTAAAAGAGTAACCCCACCGCAAAAACGCAATTGGTTTTTTAAATTGCCAATTATTCGTGGGGTCGTTTCCTTTATTTCTTCAATGGTCGGTGGCTCTAAAGTTTTAATGAGATCGGCTGACGTCTATGGAGAAGGTGAACCGTCAAAATTTGAAAAGTGGACTGCTGAAAAACTGAAAATTAACGTAATGAGTGTTGTCACTACCTTTTCTTTGGTTTTAGGACTTGCTCTTGCAATATTTTTATTTATGTGGTTACCACAGTTTTTGCGTGAACATATTTTTAGTTGGTTCAATATTAGTAACGATAACTTGTGGGCTAAAAACTTTATTGAAGGTGGGCTTAAACTTTTAATCTTTATCGGTTACGTGTTGTTATGTAACTTGCTTAAAGACGTTAGGCGTACTTTTATGTATCACGGAGCAGAACACAAAACCATTTCTTGTTATGAAAAAGGGTTACCTTTAACCGTCGAAAACGCTAAAAAATGTTCTAGAGTTCACGATAGGTGTGGTACTACCTTTATGGTTTTTGTAATGCTAATCAGCATTATAACTTTTGCCGTATTTGAGAGTATAGTTGGTGAAAATATTGAAAAAGGGTATAGAGTTTTATCTAAAATCCTACTTTTGCCACTAGTTGCGGGATTATCCTATGAACTTCTTAAAGGCTTAGCAAAAACTGATTTTTTCTTGCTTTATCCACTTAAAATCCCAGGATTATTGTTGCAGAGAATTACAACTAGAGAGCCAGATGATAAAATGCTTGAAGTTGCTATAACGGCGTTTAATAAAGTTTTAGAAATGGATAACGACCAAACAATTCCGGAAGAAGAGTTTGTAGTTCCATTAAAGAGAAAGGAACTTCTAAATTCGGTTAAAGAAAAGTTATCTAATAACGGTATAGTTGAAAGTGCTGAGACTGAGTGGATAATATCTTTAACTTTAGGAATTAAACGTGACCAATTAAATACTGATGAATTAGTTTCTGCTAAGAACGTGGAAAAAATCAACAAAATAGTTGATGAAAGAATTACGGGTAGACCACTTTGGTATTGTATCGGTAGTGCTGATTTTTATGGTTATGATATCAAGGTTGACGAAAGAGTTTTAATTCCACGCCCAGAGACTGAACTTTTGGTTGTAAATGCAAAAAAATATTTAGGTGAAGATAAAATCGTTTTAGATTTATGTACGGGAAGTGGGGCAATCGCCATTGCTATTAATAAAGAAACCAAAGCAAAAGTTGTTGCAGTGGATATTAGTGAAGAAGCGCTTAAACTTGCTAGTGAAAATGCAAAAAATAACGGTGCAACGGTTGAATTTATTAAAAGCAACATGTTTGATGAACTAGGTGGTTATAAGTTTGATATGATTATATCTAATCCACCTTATATTAAGAGTGAAGAAATTTTAACCTTACAAAAAGAAGTTAAAAGTTTTGAACCTATGATTGCGCTTGACGGTGGCTTAGATGGTTATGATTTTTATAGAATAATTGCTAAAAACACAAGCGAACTTCTAAATAAAGGTGGAATTTTGCTTTTAGAATGTGGTATTGGTCAGGCTGAAACAATAAAGGATATGCTTACCGATTTTACAAGCGTAGAAATAATAAAAGATTATGAAAATATTGATAGGATAATTAAGGCGGTACTTTAATGTTTAAAAAACTTGATAAAATGCTTGAAAGGTTTGATAAACTAAACGAATTAGTTAGTGATAGCGAAGTTATTTCAAGGATTAACGAATGGAAAGAGTATACTAAAGAATTAGCAGAAATAACTGAAACGGTAGAAAAGTATACCGAATATAAAAAGGTCCTAAAAGAAGAACAAGACGTTAAAGATACTCTTCCTTTAGAAACTGATCCGGAAATGAAGCAATTATTAGAAGAAGAATTATTAAGTTGCAAGGAAAGGTTAAATAAGATTTCCGAAGAATTAAGAATATTACTTCTTCCAAAAGATCCTAACGACGATAAGAACGTTATTATGGAAATACGTGGTGGCGCAGGCGGTGATGAAGCAAGTTTATTCGCGTATGAACTTTATAAATTGTATAACAAATATGCTGAAAGAAATCGTTGGAAAACTGAAGATATTGACGTTAGTATGACCGAATTGGGTGGATTAAAAGAAGCGATTTTCTCTATTTCAGGTAAAAACTGTTATAGTAAACTCAAGTATGAAAGTGGCGTTCATAGAGTTCAACGCGTTCCTGAAACTGAATCTCAAGGTAGAGTTCATACGTCTACCGCTACCGTTGCCGTATTACCTGAAGTTGAAGACGTTGAAGTTCATATCGACGAAAAGGATTTAAGAGTTGATACTTTGCGTTCGTCAGGCGCAGGGGGGCAACACGTTAACAAAACTGAATCTTGCATAAGATTAACTCATATACCAACGGGAATTGTAGTTTTGTGCCAAGATGAACGTTCTCAAACTAAAAACAGAGAAAAGGCGATGCGCGTATTAAAGAGTAGATTGTATGATTTTTATCAATCTCAATACGATAAAGAATATTCGGAAAATCGCCGTAGCCAAGTTGGTACGGGTGACCGTTCTGAAAGAATTAGAACTTATAACTTCCCACAAGGTAGGGTTACCGACCATAGAATAGGACTAACGCTTCACTCAATTGAAAGTTTTATGATGGGTGATATTGACGAGATGGTTGAAGCGCTTGCTATTCATGATAGAGAATTAAAATTAAGTGCCGGAATGGACGAAGAATAAAGGAGAAAAAATTATGAGTATTTCTAAAAAGACAAAACAAATTGCACCTTCATTAACGTTAGAGATTACTGCTAAGGCTAAAAAGATGAAGGCTGATGGTATTTCAGTTGTTGGTTTTGGTGCTGGTGAACCTGATTTTAACACGCCTGATTATATTATTAATTCGGCTAAACACGCATTAGATATTGGATTTACAAAATATACTCCTGCATCTGGTACTGTTGAATTGAAAAAGGCGATTTGTGAAAAATTTCTTAAAGATAACGGGCTAAAATATGAACAAAATCAAATCGTTATTTCTTCAGGCGCAAAAAGTTCACTATATCACGCAATTTGCGCTATAGTTGACGAGGGAGACGAAGTTATTTTACCTTCACCATATTGGCTTACTTATCCTGAATTGATTAAACTTGCAGGTGGTAAATGCGTTTTGGTTGAAACCAAAAAAGAAAACGCTTATAAAATGACGGCTAGTCAATTTGAAAACGCTATAACCGAAAAGACAAAGTGTCTTATTCTTAATACCCCAAACAATCCTACGGGTGCAATTTATACTAAAGAAGAAATTTCAGCCATTGCTAAGATTGCCGAAGAAAAGGGCATTTACGTTATTTCCGACGAAATTTATGAAAAATTAGTTTATGACGGCGAAGAACATTATTCTATTGCTCAATATAGCGAAAAGATGAAAGAATTGACCGTTATAATTAATGGTATGTCAAAAACTTACGCTATGACGGGTTGGAGAATTGGATATCTTGCCGCTCCAATTGATATTGCTAAGGCGGTATCAAGCATGCAAAGTCATACCACGAGTAATGCTTGCTCAATTTCACAATATGCTTCAGTTACAGCATTAACTGACCCTGAAGGTGAAGTGTTTATTGAAAAAATGCAAAAGATTTTCGATGAAAGAAGAAAGTTGATGTACGATATGCTCGCTGACGTTAAGGGGATTGAATGCGTTTATCCAAAAGGTGCGTTCTACGTGTTTATAAACATTAAAAATTTAATCGGTAAAAAGTTTGACGGTGTGACCATTGATGGTTCTCTAACTTTTGCTGATTGCGCATTAAAGAAAGGTGTTGCAATTATCCCAGGTGTTGCTTTTGGTAATGATGATTGCATTAGACTTTCATACGCAACTTCAAACGAAGATATCGTTGAAGGGGTTAATAGATTAATTTCATTTATAAACGAACTTCAATAATTAAAGATTAAAGCGCTTAAACTTAACTGTTTGGCGCTTTTAATTTTTTAATAATAAAAAAAATGTGAAATTATCAATTTTTTTTAAAAAACCTATTGAAATTTTGATGAAAGTATTATACAATATATGTAGATAAACTAATTTATCCAAGGAGGAAAATTCCCAATGAAAATAATTTATGGACCAAAAGGCACAGGCAAAACTAAGACGATTATCGAAGGTGCTAATAAGGCGCTTGACGAAGCAAAAGGTCACGTTGTTTTTATCACTGACACCACTAGATATACTCACGATATTAAATATCCAATAAGATTTTTAGACGTTACTGGTTTTGATATTTGTTGTGCTGAAGGATTGAACGGATTTTTGAAAGGCATTGTTGCGGCAAACGGAGATAACGAATATATCTTCTTGGATGGCATTGCAAGAATTACCGGTAAAGATTTATGCGATTTAGAATCTATTTTTACTGCTATGGAAAAACTTGAAAAAGATTTTGGTGTTAAATTTGTCGTTACTTGCAGTAGCGCTAAAGAAGATTTACCTAAGTTTGTATTAAAGTACGTTGATTAAGTTGATTTTTATAGTTAAAATAGTGTAAAATAATAGTTGGGAAATTTCCCGACTATTATTTTATTTAGGAGAAACTTATGCGTTTTATAAGTACTAGAGGAAAAGATGAAGTTTCATGTTCTGCAAAAGCGATTGCAAAAGGTCTCGCTCAAGACGGTGGATTATTCGTTCCTGAAAAATTTTCAAGCGTTTCGTTTAGTGAACTAGAAAAAATGTTGGAATTTGATTATGCTGAACGTGCAACACTTATTTTAAGCAAATATCTTGAAGAGTATGATTATAACGAACTTTTGTCTGCTTGTAAAAACGCTTATGCTAAGTTTGAAGATAACGACCCAGCACCTTTAGTTAAAATAGATGAAAATAGTTTTATAATGGAACTTTTTCACGGACCAACACTTGCTTTTAAAGACGTAGCCTTAACGCTTTTACCTTTCTTAATGAGAAAAGGTTGTGACATAAGTGGAATAAAAGAAGAAATTTTAATTTTAACTGCTACTAGTGGTGACACGGGTAAGGCTGCACTAGAGGGATTTAAAGATGCTGAGGGTATAAAAGTTATGGTCTTTTATCCAAGCGACGGCGTTAGTGATATGCAAAAAATGCAAATGTGCACTCAAGAAGGTAAAAACGTTAACGTTGTTGCAGTTAAAGGTAACTTTGATGATTGTCAAACAGCAGTTAAAAACATTTTTTCTAACGTAGAATTTAATAATAAATTAAAAGAACAAAACGTTATATTATCTAGCGCTAATTCAATGAATTTTGGAAGATTAGTTCCACAAGTTGCTTATTATTTTTCTGCTTATTGTGACCTTGTTGATAGTGGTGAAATAAATCTAGGTGATAAAATTAATTTTGTCGTTCCAACGGGTAACTTTGGTAATATTTTGGCTGGTTATTACGCTAAAAGAATGGGATTACCTATAAATAAACTTATTTGTGCTTCTAACGATAATAACGTTTTAACTGAGTTTTTCATTGATGGGACGTATGATACTAATAGGGAATTTTTCAAAACTATCTCGCCGTCAATGGATATAATAATCTCTAGTAATTTAGAAAGACTTTTATTTGAAATTTCAAATAGAGATGCTTCTTTAACTGAAAAAAGAATGAACGACTTAAAGAAAATTGGCAAATATTCAATTTCTAAAGAAGAAAAACAGGTTATCGACCAAAACTTTTACGCTGGATATGCTGATGAAAATGATTGCAAAAACACGATTGGTGAAGTTTTTGATGAGTTCGGTTACGTGTTAGATACTCATACGGCAGTTGCTTCTTTCGTTAAAGATTTATACGTTAATGAAACAGGCGATGATAAAGTTACGGTTATTTTATCAACTGCAAGCCCATATAAGTTTGCACACGACGTTTTAAGTTCAATAAATAATAAAGCGCCAAAAGATGCGTTTATTTCTGCTGAAAAGTTGTTTGAACTATCTGCTTTTCCAATTCCACAGCAAATTTTGGAATTAAAAAATAAAGAAAAACGCTTTTCTTTAGTGATTGATAAGTCTCAAACTTATGACGTGGTTTATGAATTTGCAATAAAATAATTCAAGGATAATTTAAGTAAGGTATTATATAATGGAAGAAAAAAAGATATTATTTAGCGCTATCCAACCTAGTGGAATTTTAACGATTGGAAATTACTTAGGCGCGCTAAGAAATTTTAAGAAGTTACAAGATGATTATAATAGCGTTTTTTCTATTGCAGATTTGCATACTTTAACAGTAAAGCAAGACCCTGCAATTTTAAGAAAAAATACTTATGAATTAACTGCTTTATATTTAGCGTGCGGGATTAATCCCGAACAATCGATTTTGTTTTCTCAATCTCACGTTTCTGCGCACGCCGAACTTGCTTGGATTTTAAATACGATTGCCTATCCTGGTGAACTTTCTAGAATGACGCAATTTAAAGATAAAAGTCAAAAGCATGAAGATAACATTAATATGGGGTTAATGGATTATCCCGTTTTAATGGCTGCAGATATTTTGTTATATCAAACGGAACTTGTTCCAATTGGTGCAGACCAAAAACAACACCTAGAACTTGCAAGGGATTTGGCAATTAGATTTAATAATCGTTTTGGCGAAACATTTAAAGTTCCAGAACCTTATATCGGTAAATCTGCTGCAAGGGTAATGAGTCTTGCTGAACCTAATAAGAAAATGAGTAAGTCCGATGCTAACTTAAATGCATTTATTTCTATGGATGATGACCCTGCAACTATTTTGCGTAAATTTAAGAGAGCAGTTACCGATAGTGACGATAAGATTGTTTATTCTCCAGAAAAACCGGGTATAAGCAATCTATTAGCAATTTATTGTGCGTTTACTGACAAAACTTTTGAAGAAGCAGAAAAAGAATTTGCAGGTAAAGGCTATGGCGATTTCAAAATTGCAGTCGGTGAAGTTGTCGCTGATAAAATCGAGCCTATAAGATTAGAAAAAAATAGATTATTAACTGATAAAGCCTACCTTGATGAAGTTCTTAAAAACGGTGCTGAAAGAGCCGAAAGGCTTGCTTATAGAACTCTTAATAAGGTCTATAAAAAAGTGGGCTTAGTTTTGAGAAAAAGAGGGTAAAAATGTTTGGTTACGTTAAGACCGATATGCCAAATATGTACGTTAAAGACGTCATTTTATATAAGGCAATGTATTGCGGGCTTTGCAAAGCAATCGGTAAATCTTGTGGGCAAAAAGGTAGATTTACTTTAAATTACGATTTAACTTTTTTATCGGTTTTTGCTCATAACGTATTAGGTGTTGACGTCAAGGTTGAAAGGCAGAGATGTGTTATTCACCAAATAAGAAAACGCCCGATAGCAATTGTTGACGATTTAACAAAGCGAATTGCATCGCTAAACGTTATTTTAGCAAGATATAAACTTAACGACGACGTTATTGATAATAAAAAAGGATTTATAAAAAGAGCATTTTTTAATTCTTCATATAAAAAAGCAAAAAAGAACGAGCCTAAATTCGACGAGATAGTAAAGACAAGGTTTAATGATTTAATTGCTTATGAAAGAACAAATGGCGATAGTATTGATATTGCTTCGGATCCTTTTGGTAAAATGATGCAAGACGTTTTTATTGAACTTTTTAATGAAAAATGTACTGACGATCTTAAACAACTTGCTTATTATCTTGGTAAATGGATTTACCTAATTGATGCTCTTGACGATTTTGATAAGGATAAAAAGAAAAATAATTTTAACGTATTAATAAATTCATTTAGTGAAGTTAATACTAAAGAACAGTTAATTAAAGAAAAACGTGATAATCTAATATTTATTTTCGGTTCTATTCTAACTGAAATTGAAAGGTTATCTAATAACGTTGATTATAAATTTAATCACGATTTAGTCAATAATATTTTAACTTACGGCTTAAGAAACCAAACTAAGCACGTGTTGGAGAATAAAAAATGCAAGAATATTATAAAATATTAAACGTTTCTAAAAATGCTAGCGATGAAGAAATTGAAATTGCTTATAAACAATTGAAAGAAAAATATTCACGCGAACGTTTTTTAGAAGGTGAAGTTGGTAATGAAGCGGCTAGAAATTTAACCAAAGTTGAAACCGCTTATCACGAAATTATGGCAAGTAGAAACAAAGAACAAGAGAATAATACTGACTTTAGTGGCTTACTTAATGATGCCGACTTCCTTATTAGAAAAGGTGATATTGACGGTGCTCAAGCAAAACTTGATGATATTTCGGAAAGAAATGCCGAGTGGCATTACTTACAATCAATAATTTTTTATAAGAAAAATTGGATAAACGAAAGTAAAAAACAACTTGAAATCGCTCTTTCAATGGACCCACACAACACTAAATATGCAGAAGATTTTGCTAAATTAAAGCAAAAAATGGAATATAATGAAAGAGTGTTTAAGTCGGGTAATGCAAATTTTGACCAAAATCAAAATAGACAAATGGGTGAAGACGGCGTTAATAACTGCTTATCATTTTGTGCCACTTGGTGCTGTGTGGATTTGATGTGCAGTATGTGTTGTAGATAATGAAAAGCAAAATAATTTCCGTATCGGCAATTTCAGCAGGGTTTGTAGCAATTTTTTTATTAATTGGTGCTTATTTTGAAATTGCTGATATTTTTACAATTACTATATCATCAGTTTTTGTTACACTACCACTTTATTTTAACTCTTATAAGGGTAGTTTTTTATCTTATTTAGCAGGTGGCTTAATTGCGTTTATCTGCAGTGGTTTTAACTTAATTTCTCTAGTTTTTCCTGCTTATTTTGCTTACTTTGGGATTTATCCTATCATTAAGTGTGTTTTAAAAGATAAAATTAAAAATTCATTTATAAGATTTTTAGTTGGCTTAATTTGGTTTGTAATCGTTGCTTTTTTACTTTATTACTATTATACGTTATTTATGGGCGCAACTTTTGATGGACTTCCAAATTTTATTATTAAATACGTTGAAATTTTTATTGTTTTAATTTCGGTTGTGTTTTTTGTTGTTTACGATAAGTTTTTAACCGTGACGAGAAAAGTTGCGGATTATTATTTAAGGAAAATAGTTAAATAGGTTTTTATGCTTAAAAACGAAGAGAGAATTGGTGTTGTCGTTGGGATTGGTTCTAATGGCGAAGGCATTATTAAAGACGAAGGAAAAGTAATTTTTGTTCCATACGCGCTTCAAGGCGAAAAAATTAAATATAAGGTACTTAAAGTTACGTCAAAATGCGTTTTTGGTAAAGTTTTAGAAGTCCTAACACCTGCTGAAATGCGCGTTAGAGCACAGTGTCCTGTGTTTGGTAAATGTGGTGGCTGTCAACTTCAACACGTTAAATATGCTAATCAATTAAAAATTAAAGAAGAAGCAGTGAAAAACTGCTTTAGTAAAATTGCCAATTTAGATGTTGATGTTAAACCAACTGTAAAAGGCGACGACCAATTTAGATATAGAAACAAGTTGCAACTTCCTGTTGCTGAAACGTCAAAAGGTACTGTTATAGGCTTTTATGCCGAGGGTAGCCATAGAGTCGTTCCTATTGATGATTGTTTAATTAATGCGCCATGGACTGCTGACATTATCGCTACATTTAAAGAATATTTTGCTAAATACAACCTTAAAGGATACAATGAAAGTACAAATGATGGGGACGTTAGGGAAATAACCGTTAAAGACGTTAAGGGGCATTTAATTATAACTTTAGTTGTCTTAAATGAAAATATTCAAGGTATCTCTAATCTAATAAAACTTTTAAATAATCGTTTACAGTTTGAGTTTTCTCTATATTTGAACGTTAATAAATCTAACACAAACGTCGTTTATGGCGATAAATTTATTTTAGTTTCAGGTCCTAAAGAGTATACAGGCGATATGTTAGGTGTTAAATATAAAATTGGTGTTCAAAGTTTTATGCAAGTTAACGATTCGGTTTGTTCTAAACTTTATTCTGCAGTAAGGGAAAACGTTAATGCTGATAGTGAAACGGTTGTTATAGATGCATATAGTGGGGCAGGATTAATGACAGCGCTTCTATCTAAAAACGCTAAAAAAGCAATTGGAATAGAAATAGTGCCAGAAGCGGTTGATTGCGCAAATAAACTTGCAAAAGAAAACGGACTTGATGATAAAATCAGTAATTATCTAGGCAAATGCGAAGATATTTTGCCAGACATAATCGATAGAGAAAGAAAGAATAATAGTAAGATTTCATTAGTTCTAGACCCACCAAGAAAAGGCTGTGACGTAAAAGTAATAGATGCAATAATCAAGAGTGATATTGATAGAATTGTTTACGTTTCGTGTAAACCGTCAACTTTGGCGAGAGATGTTGGTTTGTTGACAGGCACTTTAGAGTTTGTTAATGGAGAAATCAAAAAGGCAACAAATCCACAAAATAGATATAAAATAGAACTTGTTAGAACTTTTGACATGTTCGCAAATACCAAACATATTGAGACGTTAGTTGTATTAAATAGAAATTAATATAAAAGTAAAGCAAAATTTTTTGCTTTACTTTTTTTTGTAGAATAAATTCAGTAAAACACTAATATAATCAAATATAAGTTATTAACATTGAAAGGCTTAAATAGGTTAGAAAATGTTGATAACTTAAGTAAAATCTTGAAGTTATTAACAATTCTAATTAATTATGGTAATATTTAGAAAAAAAAGTTTAATTATAATTTCCGTGTTAATTGCTACCGTTTTTACGTTAATTTTGTGCTTAAGTGCTATATCAATTAATCCAGCGAGTGATATAGTTTCAAATAAGTTCAAAATTATTTTAGACGCAGGGCATGGTGGAATTGATTCTGGTGCAATTGGCATTAGAACAGGGGCAAAAGAGAGTGAAATTAATTTAGAAATTGTAAAAAAACTTGAAAAAAAATTGCTAAGTGCTGGAATTAACGTTTTACTAACAAGAAATTCTCAAGCCGGATTATACGGGGTAGTATCTAGTAGTTTAAAAAGAAAAGATATGGAAAAAAGGCGAGATATTATAAATGATTTTAAGCCAAACTTAATTATTAGCGTTCATCTTAATAAATATAGTGTTTCTTCAAGACGAGGCGCGCAAGTTTTTTATAAAGAAAATGATGAAGTTTCTAAAATATTGGCAAATTGCGTGCAAAAAAACTTTAATTCAATGAAAGAATCTATTAGAGAGTTTTCCATTTTGACGGGCGATTATTATATACTAAATTGTACTAAATATCCAGGTATAATTGCTGAATGTGGTTTTTTATCTAATCCAGAGGAAGAAGCCTTACTTATAACTGAGAAATATCAAGAAGAATTAGCTAATAATATTTTTAATGGAATAATAGAATTTATGTCTAAAACCACAAATAAAAATTTAGAACAAAATTAAATAATTAGATTTAAGTCCAAATAAAATATTTGGACTTTTTTATTGTGTTTTATAAAAAAATATTGTATAATTAATATGAGAAAATAGTGGGTAGGTGTTTTTTGTTTAAATTAGGCGAAATCATGGATAAGCAAAAGGCGTTAAACGTTAGTCCCATAGTGTTAGCCTTTGTGGGAGATGCTGTTTATTCTTTGTTTGTTCGTGAAAAATTAACTTTTGAAACCGATTATAAATCAGGGGAATTAAATAAACTTTCCACGTTAAGAGTTAATGCAATCGCTCAGGCTGAATTTGTGAAAGATATTATTCCAATTTTAACTGAAGAAGAATTGGGAATATTTAAAAGGGCGCGAAATACGAAAAAAAGCACCAAAGCAAAGCACGCAAGTGTCGCTGAATATAATGCTTCAACAGGTTTTGAAGCCCTATTGGGTTTCTTATATTTAACAGGACAAAACGAAAGATTGAATTATATTTTAAATAAAGGAAAAAACGATGAAAATTGAAGGAAGAAATTCGGTTTACGAACTACTTAAAACTGATAAAGAAATTGATAAAATTTTAGTACAAAAAGATTTAAAAGATGAAGCAAGTAAGCGTTTAATTAACGTAATACGTTCACATAAGATTAAACTTCAACCCGTTGATAAATACGTTATTGAAAAAGAAAGTGAAAGTAAGCGTCATCAAGGTTTTATTGCGTACGTTTCTGATTATAAATATTTTGAACTTGAAGATATTTTAGATTCTTGCGCTGATAAAGACGGTTTGATTGTAGTTTTAAATGAAATTTTGGACCCACACAATCTTGGCAGTATTATTAGAGTTTGCGAATGCGCCGGTGTAGACGGCATTATCATTGGTAAGGATAGAAGCGCTTCAGTTAGCGATACTGTTATGCGTATATCTGCGGGTGCGCTCAATCATATTAAGGTTGCAAAAGTAACTAATATTAATACTACGATTGATAAACTTAAAAGCAATGGATTTTGGGTTTATGGCGCAGAAGTTGGTGGCGAGACCTTATATAAATCTAATTTAACTGGCAAAATTTGTTTAGTTATTGGTGGCGAAGATAGTGGCGTTAAAAAATTAACTAAAGAAAAATGTGACGGTATAATATCAATTCCAATGTTTGGAAAAGTAAATTCCTTAAACGCTTCGGTTGCATGTGGTATTGCCGTTTATGAAGTTGTTAGACAACGCGTTACGGAAGGAAAATAATATAGGTAAAAAATGAGTTTAGATAACCTTTTAGATGAAGAATTGGTTGCGCTTGCAAAAGATGACAAGGGTAAACCATTTGAAATTCTAACAGTTAAATATGATAAAGTTATTCGTTCAGTTGTAAACAAATATTTTTGTTTAGACGCTGATCGCGATGATTTATATCAAGTCGGTTTAATTGCGCTTTCTAACGCAGTTGATAACTATAATAATTCTTTTAATTTTCAAACTTTTGCTTATACTTGCATTCAAAATAAAGTTTTATCTGCACTTAGGTCAAAGAATAGTAAGAAAAATCAAGCGTTAAAGAATTATATTCCACTTTCGGGTTATGGCGATGGGGATATGGATAAAACGGAAGTTTTAGTTGATTCTAAAATTGGACCGGAAGAATTTTTTATTGATAATGAAAGTAAAGATGAAATTGAGTTAAGCATCAAGGAAACGCTCAGTAAATTAGAATATAAAATTTTTGCTTTACATATTCAAGGTTTTTCTTATGAAGAAATTGGAAATAAAATTGGCAAATCTACAAAATCAGTGGATAATGCAATTCAACGTATTAGAAAAAAACTTCGCTTAAAATTATTGAGCGATTAAGGGAGAAGATATGTCGTATCTTGCGCTTTATAGAAGATATCGTCCAACAACCTTTGAAAATTTAGTTGGTCAAGAACATATTGTTAAAACACTTGTTAATCAAATTGAAGGTGATAAAATAGGTCACGCTTATCTTTTTACAGGTACGCGTGGAACGGGTAAGACTTCGGTTGCTAAAATTTTTGCTAAAGCAATTAATTGTTTAGAGCCTGTTAACGGTTCACCTTGTGGTAAATGTGCAGTGTGTAAAGCACTTGAAGACCCATCGAATATTGACGTGGTCGAAATTGATGCTGCATCAAATAATGGTGTAAATGAAATAAGGGATTTAAGAGAAAAAGTTCAATATCCACCTGTTTCAAGCAAGTATAAAGTATATATCGTAGACGAAGTTCATATGCTTACAGGTCCTGCTTTTAACGCTTTACTTAAAACCTTAGAAGAACCACCAAAACACGCAGTATTTATTCTTGCGACTACTGAAGTTCATAAAATTCCAGCAACGATTTTATCAAGATGTATGAGATTTGATTTTAAACTTATCTCAACTGAGTTAATTGCTGATTTGATTTCAAAAATATACGACGAACAAGGAAAAGATTATGAAAAGGAAGCAGTTTTTGCTATAGCAAAGGCAGGCGAAGGCAGTATCCGTGATGCACTATCTATTGCAGATATTGCTATTTCATATGGAAGCGGGAAGTTAACTTATAACGACGTAATGGAGATTTTAGGGTCTTCAAATAGTGATATTTTAATACAATTAGTTGAAAGTATCGTTACGTCAAAAACGGGCGATGCGTTAACTACGATTGATAATTTAGCAGGTTTAGGTAAAAGCATAGGAGTGCTAATAAAAGACGTAACTTCTATTGTTAGAGATTTGCTAGTTATTAAAACTTGTGATAATGCAAACGATATTCTTGCATTGCCAACCAAAAAGTTTGATACTTATAAGAAAATATTATTTGACGTTCCAGAACAAAGATTACTTAGAGTATTAGAAATTTTTTCAAATGCAGAAAATTTATTAAAATATACTAATCATCCTAGAATTATCTTTGAAACTGCAACTATAAAGGCTTCTAAACCCGATGCTGACTATAATATTGATGCTTTAATTTCTAGAATTAGCGCGCTTGAAAATAAACTTAATGAAATTGAAAAAAAAGGTTTTATTAAAAATAAAGAAGTAGTCATTAAAACGGTTTCAAAAAAAGAAGATGCTAAAATAGAACCAAAAAAAGAAACTGAAACTAGAATTTCAATTCAAACTGTACCAATAAATGACGTAAAGGGTAAGTTGCTTTATAATTTGCGTCAAAGTGGCAGTGAAATGTTATGGAATTTGCTTCAAACTGTTGAGTTTAGTATAAATGGTAATATTTTAATTCTAACAACTAAAAATTCTAACGACCAAGAACTATTAGATAAAATGGTTACTAGGGCAAAAATAGAAGAAGCATTAAGCGAATTTTTACCGTTTGAACTTCAAATAAATTTGAGTGATAAAGAAAAGAATTTAGATGCAGTTGACCAAGCAACGGAAAGATTAAAGAAAATTTTTGGTGACGATATTATCGTTATAAAATAGATATAGGAGAATTAATTATGGCTTATAGAGGTGGATTTAACGGATTTGGTGGTGGAAACCAAATGCAAAACTTAATGAAACAAGCGCAAAAAATGCAAGAAGAAATGCAAAAATCACAAGCAGAACTTGAACAAATGGAAGTTGAAGGTTCAAGTGGTGGTGGACTTGTTAAAGTTACAATGTCTGCAAAAAAAGTCGTTAAAAACATTAGTATTAATCCTGATGCTGTTGACACTGACGATATTGAAATGCTTGAAGATCTTATTATTGCTGCTCTTAATGATGGGTATGCAAAGGCAGAAAAGGCTTATAATGATAAAATGGGCGCTTTCGGTGGCTTAGGTTTATAATATGAAAGTTTATATTGAACCTATTGGCAAACTTATTAATGAGTTTTCTAAGTTGCCAGGTGTTGGTACGAAAACTGCACAGCGTTTTGCTTATAAAATAGTTAATATGACTATGGAAGAAGCAAAAACTTTTGCTGATGCTATAATTAACGTAAAGGAAAACGTGCATTATTGTAAAATTTGTGGTAATTTTGCAGAAGATGACGTTTGTGACGTTTGTAAAAACCGTTCACCTGAAACTATTTGTGTCGTTAAAGAACCTAAAGACGTTATTGCTATTGAGAAACTTAACGAATTTAACGGTGTTTACCACGTTTTGCATGGAACTATTTCGCCACTTGATGGAATTGGCCCAAACGACATTAATATTAGTGGCTTACTTTCTCGCATTTCTCAAGGTGGTGTAAATGAAGTTATCATGGCAACCAATCCTGACGTTGAAGGTGAAGCAACGGCAATGTATATCACAAATTTAATTAAACCACTTGGAATAAAAGTGTCAAGACTTGCGCACGGCATTCCAATTGGAACTGAATTAGAATATGCCGACGAAGTTAGCTTGGCTAGAGCATTCGTTGACCGTAAAACATTATAACTCGAGGAAAATATGAAAATTTCAGTATTAGGATGTGGAAGATGGGGTTCATTTATTGGATGGTATCTTTCTAAATGTAATCACCAAGTTATTCAATGGGGAACAGCGGGAAACCATTCCTTTGACGTTCTTAAAAATACGGGCAAAAATGAATATGTTGAACTTGATAAAAGAATAGAACTTACATCAAACCTTTCTTACGCTATTGAAAATAGTGATATTATTATAATCTCAATAAGCGCGCAGAACTTACGTGCTTTTATGCAAAGGGTTATCGAATTTAACGTAAAAGATAAAATTTTTATTCTTTGCATGAAAGGTATAGAAGTTGAAACGGGCAAAAGACTTTCGGAAGTTTTGATTGATTGTGGTATTAATCAAGATAAAATTGCCGTATGGGTCGGTCCAGGGCATATTCAAGCCTTCACAAAAGGTTATCCAAATTGTATGGTTATTGACGCCTACGATAAGAATTTGGTTAAATATTTGGCTGATAATTTGCGTGGTGAGTTAATTAGATTTTATTATGGTGATGATATTATTGGCAGTGAGATAGGCGCCGCAGCAAAAAACGTTTTAGGTATTGCAGCAGGGATGCTTGATGGAAGTGGGTATACGACTTTGAAAGGTCCACTTATGGCAAGGGGCGCACGAGAAGTTTCTAGGCTAATAAAAGCAATGGGTGGCAATGAACTATCTGCTTATGGTTTATGCCATTTAGGTGATTATGAAACGACGCTATTTTCACCATATTCAAACAATAGGAAGTTTGGAGAATTATACGTTAAAAAAGAACCGTTTGAAAAACTTGCTGAAGGAGTTAGCACTGCTAAGGCTATGAAATACTTAGGTGAAAAATATAACGTTGATTTACCTATAACTAATGCAGTATATTCAATTATTTATGAAAATAAAGAGCCAATGCAAGAATTTTTGACTTTATTTTCTCGAAGTACAAGAAAAGAATTTTAATAATCAATAAAAAAAGAATTAAGAAAAATTTCTTAATTCTTTTTTTTATTAAATATAATTTTTAACGATTTCTTCAGCGCATTTTTGTACGGCTTTTTTTAATGGTGTTGGTGATAAAACTTTAATTCCATCACCGTAACTCATAATTTTCATAACTAGTCCGTTATCAAAAGGTAGACTTACGTTTGCAACGTAATTACCTTGAACTTTACTAACGTTTTCAATACCAAGCCATTCTTCAATGTCTGATAAGCATTTTTTATTAATTAAAAGACTAACGTCAACCGTTTCAACTTTATTATGCCAAAAATCTAGGGGTAAATCCATATTGGCAATATCTTGTCTAATAAAGTTTTCACTTAATAAATTAGCGTGCTCAATTCTTCCCGTTTTAAAAAATCTAAATTCTTTTCTTAGATTGCAAAAAGCAAAAACATACCATAAACCTTGCTTAAATACTATAACGTGTGGCTCGATAACTCTATCAGTTACGTCACCATTTCTATCGTGATAAGTAATTTGAAGTTTTTTACGTTCTTCAATGCTTTTTTGTATAATAACTAGTTTGCTTTTATATCCCACGGTATCGCCCCAAGGGCCTGCATCAATAATTAGATTGCCACCTTTAACGTCAAAACCAGCATATTCGTTTCTTTTTGCTGATTTAAGTTTATTTATTACGCTAGTGAGTTCTTTATTGGGTACACTTTCAGTAATTGCTGACAAGGTATTTATAGTTTGTTCAAATTCTTTTGAAGTAAAAAATCCCGAAGAAAATTTATATGTATCCATTATCGCAAAACCGCCAAATTTTCCACGAATTGTATAAATTGGAACTCCAGCCATATCTAGTGCGTTAATATATCTATGTATGCTTCTAACACTAACTTCATATTTATCAGCAAGATATTGAGCTTTTACGCATTTTTTAGACATTAATTCAAAAAGAATTTTAAGCATTAATTCAAATTTCATAATTTTTCTCTCCTAATAATCATATTTTAAAGCATAGATTAAAAAATGTCAATTATTTAATAAAATATTTTTATTATGACAAGCATTTGGCATATTAAAACGGTAATATGTAGTTGTAAAGGGAGAAAAATTATGTTTGAAAAGATTATTAACACGTTTTTTGAAAAAAAGAAAAAAATTAACTGCATTACCGTAATAAAAAACAGAGAGAGCAAATTAAATGAATTAATGAGAAAAAGAAAAGAAGTCGTTAGTTATAACACTGAAACGACTTGCTTAACAAAATATTTTACTAACCGTAAAGGGTTAAATATGAAAGTTAGAGAAGAATTTTATATAAATATTTTCAAAGCGCAAAATCAGCGATAATATTTGCGATTTTTTCACTTTGGTCACTAATAAGGTTTTTCGAAAAATTTCTTGCAATATTTAATCTGTTTGCGTAAACTGAATTTATGTTAAATAATAATGACTGTTTGGTTAGTGCGTGCTGTGGTAAAACTTGTGCTAAACCTTTCTTTTGAAAATATTCTGCATTTAATACTTGGTCGCCACGAGATGCCCCTTTAGGCAGTGGAATTAATATGCATGGAATTTTCATATTCATCAATTCAAATAAGGTGTTAGCGCCAGCCCTAGAAACGCATACAGATGAAATTAAAAACGCATTTTCTATATTGTATAAATATTCCGTTTGATAATAACCTTTATAATTTACGTCAGGGGATAAGTTATTTTTACCACAAATATGCAAAACGTCGTATCTTTGTAATAAATCGGGTAGACTTTCTCTTAACGTGTCGTTTATTGCTCTAGAGCCTTGACTTCCACCCGTTACTAAAATAATTGGTTTGTTTCCCGTAAAGCCGAATTCTTTTAGAATTTCGGTTTTTTCTTTTGTATAAAATTTTCTTATTGGACTGCCAACGTATTGTGCATTGTTTATAGAAGTCGCAGTTTCTGGGAATGATGTCAATACAACTTTAGAAAATTTTGCAATTAATTTGTTAGCCAATCCAAAAGTATAATCGCTTTCATGTGAAATTACAGGAATTTTCCTATTATAAGCGGCAATTACGGTTGGAATAGAAACGTATCCACCTTTTGAAAATACAACCGAAGGCTTTTCTTTATCTAATATTTTTCCCGCTTCTACGATACCTTTAATGACCTTAAAAGGAATTAATATGTTTTTACTTTTTTTGTATCTGTCAACCTTAGCACAACTTACTTCAAAATAGGGAATTTCTTCTTTAGTTACAATGTTTTTTTCAATGCCATTTTTACTTCCAATATAGATAATGTTGTCAAATTTCTTTTTAAGATAAGGTATTAATGCTAAATTTGGTGTACAATGTCCAGCAGTTCCACCACCGGTTAAGACAATTTTCTTCATACATTATATATATGCGTAAAAAAATATTTGGTATACAATTAAAGTTTTACAATAAAAATAAAAGCCTTAGCAAAATTGCTAAGGCTTAAAAAGTTTTACAAATAATTATTCGCCGTCTTTTTTATCGTCATCACCAAAAACTTGAACGTCACCGTACACGTAAGATTCGTCTTTATTTTCTTCAACCGTATCGGTTTCTTCAGTAGATTGTTCTGTTTCTTCGTTGACTTCTTCTTCAGTTAAATCTTCATCGATAACTTCTTCTTCAGTTTTTTGTGATTTCTTTTTAGGTTGTTTTTTAGTTCTACTCGTAATAGTGTAATGTGATTTTGCGTCGCTAGCATTAAGTTTGCGTCTTCTCAATAAGTTTTTAATTATTAACATTAATATTGCAACTACAAGAGCCACGCCTAATACGATTGATGAGAAAGATAACCAGAAGGTAGATGGGTCTGTTTCAGCCACACAGCCAGAATCAGTTGTTTCTTCATCTTCTTGATTTGCGTATGGGTCATTTTCAATTGGGTCAATGGTATTAAATATTGCATATATCATTGAATCGCTCTTTGCCCAAACGTAATTTTCTCTATATTTTATCATATCGTTAATGCTTGATTGTTCACTGTTAAATTTAATTTCTTTATCAGTAAGTGCTTGTTTATATGATAAAAGTTGATAGATATCATTACCTTTGATAATTTTTTCTTCGTACAATGGGTTACCAGCAACAGTAAAAGTATCTTCAAATCTATCTTGAACTTTAAATTCTTCAGTCGATGAAGTTACGCTTACATCTTTAACAAAAACAAAACCTTTTGAAGATGTGCTTTCGTCTCTTGAACCATTCCAAATTTCAACACGGAAATCTTTCTTTGTTAAACCGGTTGCGATATAGAAGTTAACGGTTGTCCAGCCATCTTCGTCCATCATATTAGAAGTAATGGTTAATTGCATTTTTAATAATTCGCCGTTTTGAATTTCATTGTTGGTATCGGTAAACGTATCAAACGTAACAACACTCTTTTCTTTAACCGTAGTGTTTACAAGGTAAACGTTTGCAACTGCTTGGTCAACAACGCGAAGCGTTACTGAAACTTTAGCATAAGTATTTGCAACGATTGAATTAGACGTTCCAATAAATCCGTAATTATCTAAAGTGCTGTTATAAATCATTAAAGGTTGAATTTCTTGAACGTGGTCATCAGGGGCAGGGGTAAAGTTTAATGCTGTTTTTAGTCCGCTGATTGATGAATAATCATATTTAGAGTTGATTAAACCAGCATAACTACCGTTTTCACCATTTACTCTAGTATTGATTTTTGTTTCTAAATTTGAACCTTCGTTAACGTAAATATGTTTTGCTACGATACCTTGATATCCTTTTGGAACTGCAGGACGAGAAATAATTGCACCTAAATCACTTGGTGAAACCTTAAAGGTGTTATGGTCGTGTGAAGATTCATCATCAATATCGCCGTCGCTTAGTCCCGCAAACAATGAGATTGTTTTTTGAGACGAAGATTGATATAGAGAGAAGAAATTATAGTTATCTAATTCGTTTGCGTCTTCTGCACTAGATGAAGTTGAGTAGTAATTTCCGGTTGCGTAAAGTGGTGCAGTAATATAAAGTTCACCACTTGCAAAATCATCTTTATAAATTGAATTTGCGATATCGGTAGGTCCAACGATTACTTCAACCTTAAAGTTTCTTGCTACGTCATAAGTTGTTGAACTGTCGTTATCTTTAACAAAATTGTTTTTTACGACAAAAGCAACTTGTTGCCATTCATCATTTACGTCGGTAACTGAAACAACGTTTTTATTAATGATGTCAGTTTTGCCTGTTAACATATCGTAAACGTTAAATGAAACGTTAGTTGAACCAAATTTATTTAATTGGTTTTTAACGAAGAAAGTAACGTATGCGTAACCTTCGCAGTTAATAGCAGGGAACGAATTAAAAGTAATTGTAGCACTAGTATTGTTTAATGCAAGTTTCATTACCTTAGCATTTTTGTAAGGGGCTGAATCGGTTGAGTTAGTATATGAAAGGGCACTATCTTCAAAGCGATCGGCAGTTAAACTAGAATTAGATTTTGTATAGGTTGCAGAACCTGTATCGCTTGAAGTTTTTAAATAACTTGATTTATCAACGTTCATTGAATAAGCAAATGCTTTAGAAGTAGCAACGTTGGTAGGTTCTAATTTTTTAGCGCCGAAAGATAATTTTGTTTCATATAAAGAACTTGTTGCGCTGTTATAAGTATCAGCATCAATTTTTTCAAAATTAACGTCATCAAAATAAGCAGTGCCTTGAGTTAATCCGTCAAGTCCGTAACCAAGACCCATAGCAAGTTTAACTTTTGTATCGAAATGTTCGTCACCTTTAACGTAAACGGTATATTCGGTCCAATCAGTTACTCTAATGTTTTTAACAACGTAATCTGCTTGTGTTTTTCCGTCAAAAGTATTTACGATACGAATGTTTGCACCGTAATCATTATTTTTTGCTGAAAGGTTAGCAGTTTTAACCCAAAGGGTAAATTTACCATATTCGCCTTTTTCAAGGGTGATATCGCTTGATGAAACGATGTATTGAGAAGTTCCTAAGCCAACGTTAGCGCCTGAACGATAGTTGTTGAGCATATAAACAACGTTATCGGTAGAGTTAGCATGAACACTTGGGTTAACAAATGCGTTTTTAAGATATTTTTCAACAACGTATTTAGCGTACATTTCATCGGTAACATTGAAAGAGTCGCTTTTATTAGGATTATAAGTGGTGTCGGCAATAATTTGATTTTTCACGTCAGTCATTGTGATGCCGTTTTCATATAAGGTGTAATCTAACAACGCAGTGTCTTTGAATAATTGATTTAAAAGTTCAGTCCATGCCTTGTCTGTAACGTTGACAACGCCTGAAGTAGCGGAAGCCTGAGATATGTCGCTATCCGAATCTTTAATTTTAGACCAGCCTGATGGAGAAGATTTTGGAAAAGTAGTAAAATCTGCACCAAAAGTATCCGTCGTAAAGTTTTTATTTGTAATTATTGAATCGTCCGTTTGAGTGTGAGAATACGTTGGTCTTTCTGTTTCGCTAGATTTCTTATCTGAACATGCGACAAAAAATAAAGAAAAACATAAAACTGCAACTAAACTTAAAATTAAAAGTAATCTTGATTTATTGTTGTTAAAAACACCTTTTCTTGCCATAATTCACCTTTGCTGAAAAATTACTAAATATCTTTTTATCGTGATTGATAATATGTTTACAATCATGGTAAATTATTATAAAACATTTTTAATTAAAAATCAACCGATATAATGTATTTAGAACTATTTTTTTCTAAAAAATTAATCAAAATTTATTTTATTACTCATATTATGAGTGTGAATAAAAGTTTAATCAATAAAAAAAGGCGAATAACTGATAAAAAAGAAAAAATTTTATCAATAATTTTAGGCATAATAACCGGTGCAATAAATGGAATCTTTGGTGGCGGTGGTGGAATGATTGTCGTTCCTATGCTCATATGGTTAATGAAATATGAAGAAAAGATTGCTCACGCTACGGCAATTCTATTAATATTACCACTGTCAATCGTGAGTGGAATTTTTTATGCTGTATTTGGTAATTTTGACATTAAGGTAGGAATTCCTGCTGGGCTAGGTGTTGTCTTGGGTGGTGTAATAGGCGCGCTGTTACTTTCAAAACTGAAATCAAAAACCTTGGGGATTATATTTTCTGTAATAATGTTAGTTGCTGGTGTAAAAATGTTGTTTTTTTAGGAGAAAAATTTATGTGGATATTATTTGCTATCGTAGGAATTATTGGGGGAATAATAGGCGGAATGGGAATGGGTGGAGGAACGTTGCTAATTCCTTTGTTGACAATTTTTTGTTCGGTAAAACAACATACTGCTCAAGCGATTAACTTAATAAGTTTCATACCGATGGCTATTGTCAGTTTGATAATTCACTATAAAAATAAATTAGTTAAAGGTAAAAACTTTTTTTTGATAATTATACCTGGTTTAATTACTTGTGTTCTAGGTTCATTTTTATCAAAGTCAATTTCAGGAGATTTACTAACAAAATTATTCGGTGGATTTTTATGCCTTTTAGCAATTTTTCAATTTATTATGCAAATTAAATCAAAAAATTAAAATTTTCGTATAATTTTTGTTTATGAAAAAACCACAAATTTATTAAGTATAAACCTATCTTTTTTAACCTTTTTAAATAATAGAATATAAATGTAAAAAAAAATTTATAAAAGTTAATAAAAATTTTAAAAAAGGTATGTACAAACCGAATATTTTATGCTATAATACCAACAAGATTAACATACGGCATGGTGATAAAATTGGAAAAAATTGCAATTATTGATTTAGGCTCAAACACCGCAAGACTTCTTTTAGTTGAAGTTAAAGAAAACGGTCATTTTCAAATTGTTGACCAGTTGAAAGAAGCCCCTCGTTTAGGCGAAGGAATGGAAAGAGACGGTTTTTTAAAGCCTGCAAGAATACAAGAAACTATTAAAACTTTAAAAATGTTTAGAAAACTTTGCGACGTTAACGGTATTGAACGCATTATAGCCGTTGCTACCGCGGCAGTTCGTCGCGCTAAAAATCAGCGTAGTTTTTTAGATGAAGTTTCTGCAACTTGTGGTATTAAAGTTCGTGTTTTAAGCGCGGAAGAAGAAGCGCTTTACGTTTATAAAGGCGTTATCAATACGATGGATATACCTAAGGGTATTATTCTTGAAATCGGTGGTGGTAGTACTAAAATCGTTTACTATAATAGAAGAAATTTACTTAATTGTGAAACTTTGCCTTTTGGTGCGATAACTTTAACTGAACTATTTTCAGGCGACGGTTTAACTCCAGAACAACAAACTGAAAAAATTGAAGAGTTTTTTACTGAACAATTAAAAAGAATTGAATGGCTTAAAGAAGTTGACCCTGAAGTTCAAATGATTGGGGTAGGTGGTTCGTTTAGAAATCTTTGCAGAATGACTAAGATTATGAAAAAATATCCACTTAAAACTATTCATAATTACGTTGTTAACGATACTGACTTTAAGCACGTTTACGATTTAATAAAGAGTCTTGATTTAGATAGAAAAAAGAAAATTAAAGGGCTTTCTAGTGGTAGGGCTGATATTTTACCTAGCGCGCTTGCTGCTGTCTCTGCATTTAAGAAATATTTAAATCTTGATAACATTGTTGTTAGTGGAAGTGGTTTGCGTACGGGACTTATGTATAATTATGCTGTTCCATCTACTATTGATAAACCAATCACTGACGTGTTGAATTTTAGTTTAAATAATATCGTAGACTTTTTTGGTTGTGATATGCGTCATACCGAACAAGTCGTTAACTTATCTATTCAGTTGTTTAAACAACTTCGTGTTTTGCATAAATTCCCTAGACAATATCTAAAGATTTTAAAAGTTGCTGCTTATCTTTACGATACCGGTAAAAAGGTTGGATTTTACAATTACGAGAAGCATTCTGGATATATAATTCTAAATTCTAACATTTATGGAATAAGTCATAGAGATTTAGTTATGGCATCATTCGTAGCGTCAAATACTGCTATTGAAGACATAAATCCTTTTGACTGGGCTAGGTATCGCGACTTGGTTAACGATGAAGACGTTGATGCGGTTAGAAAAATGGGCATAATGCTAAGAATTGCAAGTTGTTTAGACCGTAGTTTATCTTCCGTAGTAACAGGTATTAACTGTGATATTTTAGGTGATTCCGTTATTATGAAGACTGAAGTTGACGGAGATGCTACGCTTGAAATAAATTCAGCGATGGAAATAGGCGCAGATTTTAGAAAGATATTCAAAAAGAATCTTGAAATACTTTAATTAATTACGACGCTGTGCATGTCACGGCGTTGTTTTTAAGTAGATAAAGGAGAAAATATGTTATCTAAAAAAATAGCGATTGATTTTGATAGTGCATATACAAATATATATTTATTAGGTAGTGGCTTGGTTTTAAGCGAGCCTACCGTTGCCACTGTAGGTCAAGATGGAAAACGTGAAGTAAAGGCAATCGGCGATGAAGCAAAAAAACTCATTGGTAAAACTGCAAAGAACACCAAAATAGTTTTTCCTGTTTTTGAAGGTGAAATTGTAAATGAGTCAGTTGCTACAGGTTTGCTAAAGGAATTTTTAGAAAAAATTCAAGTTAATAATAAGGTTATAAGGTGCCACGCATTGTTTTCAGTTCCGTGCGGAGTTACTAGTGATATGATTTTCAAATACAAGGAAGTTGCTAAAAATTGTGGTATTTCAAAAACTTATTTTGTTGAAGCGCCACTGCTTTCTGCATTAGGGCAAAGAATTCCGCTTAACGATTCATCTCCATGTTTTATAATTGATATGGCAGGAGGAACGACTAACATTGCAGCAGTTTCTCTTGACGGAGTAATTGCGGGTGTTTCGGTTAATTTTGGCGCTAATAAAATATGTACTGATTTAATCGATTTTATCGCTGATAATTATGGTTTGCAAATTGGATTGTTAACTGCTGAAAGACTAAGAAAAGAAATTGGTAGTTTAGATAAATTTGATTCTCTTGCAATGGTTGTTAACGGAAGAGATTTGCAAACGGGCGCGCCTAGGTCAATTTCAATTAAGGCAAGTGATATTATTGAACCTGTAAAAGTTTATTTCGATAAGATTGCTGAAATCTCTGCAACGGTTCTTAAGAAGTTGCCACCTGAAGTTTCTGCTGAAATTAGACACGCTGGACTATACTTATCAGGTATTGGTTCAAGTTTACACGGTTTAGAAAAATATTATAATGAAATTTTTGATATGCAGATAAATATTGCGGATAATGGTTTAATGGCTGTTGCCCTAGGTGGTGGCGTCGCAATAGGTGATAATGAACTTTTGAAAAAGATTGCTCTTCCCGTTTAGGTTAGTTTAAGATTTTGACAATTTACCACGCTTTTTGATAATCAAGGTCAAAATGCGTGGTATTTTTTTATTTAAAATATGCTTGTGAGGTGTTCAATGTCTAGAAAAATAGTAATAACTTCAGGAAAAGGTGGCGTTGGTAAAACAACTGTCACTGCTAATTTGGGCTTGGCATTAGCAAGTATGGGGCTTTTGGTGGCTGTAATTGACACTGATTTTGGATTAAATAACTTAGACGTTGTTTTAGGCGTTGAAAACAAGATAAGATATAATATCGTCGATGTAATAGATGGTAGGTGCAGGTTAAAACAGGCATTGGTTGAATCAAATAGTAGAAAAAATTTATTTATTTTAACTTCGGGAAATAATGGTTTTTCAGATTCAGTTACGGGTCAAAATATTAAGTTAGTTATTGAAAAATTAGATTCAATATTTGATTACGTTTTGGTCGATTGTCCCGCAGGGCTAGACGTGGGCTTTCATAGAGCAGTTTCATGTGTAAACGAAGCGCTTGTGGTTGCAACGCCTGGAATGACGAGTTTAAGAGATGCTGATAAAGTTGTTAGTGTGTTAAAAAGTTATTATTTAGAGAATATCGGTCTTATTGTAAATAGGGTTAGGGGAGATTTAATTATGAGTGAAAAAATGATGTACCCAACTGATATTCAAAATTTACTAAAAACAGACTTAATCGGCGTATTGCCTGAAGAAGATGCTGTTTTTTTATCAAGTGGAGAAATTTTACCTAAAAGTAGTGATTCTTTTAGTGCATATAAAATTCTTGCAACAAATATTCATAAAGGTACTAAAAAAATTTTTAATACAACAAGTAAATATTCTGGTGTTTTTGGGAGTATTAGGAGGTGTATAAAAAAGAATATATGAAGAATAAAAAAAATGAATTAATTAGGGTTCAATCGGTTATTGAAAGAGATAGATTAAACGTTGGTAAGGATTTTAAGAGTCTTTTAATCCATGACCTAGAAAAGGTTTTTAAGGATTATTTTGACTATAAAGACGATATAGATATAAACCTAATTAAAGAAGGTGATAAGTGTATGGTTAGTTTGAATTTGTATGTTTCAAGAATTAAAAACTTTAATATCGTAATGGATAAAAATTAGTGTTTACTTGTGTTTATTTTACGTGATTATGTGTA
>JAZNQZ010000016.1:0-105148 GCA_045590475.1 Christensenellaceae bacterium | reverse complement strand
TATTCAAGAATATTGAAAGAAACAACAGAATCCTTAAAACGTAAAGATTTTTATGGTAAAGATAAACATATAAGATTTTTATTAGCAAACTTGTACATAAATCCAAAAGAAAATCGAAGCACAGAAGAGTTGTTATCTATTTTGCAATGTCAAACGTTATATAACTATGTCGAATTAAACAAAATAAAAGGATGTTTGATAAGTGCTTCGATTTTTACTAATGGGGACGTTAAAGATTACGGCGAAATAAACGACGGTGGAAATATTGTAGAATATTTTTTAGAGGGGGATAATAAGCTCAAACGTCTATTGCCTATAACAATTTGGATGGCACAGAAAAAAGACAATTTACACATATCCGAAATAGGCAATTTTGCTAGCAAGTGCTATTCTATTAATGATGACGATAACTGTATTGTTTATGCTTACTTATCAACCTTAATTGGTTGTTTATTACGTGGCTTGTCTCAGGGTAAAGCGTTGTATATAGCAGATGGCAGTATAGAGAATAATTTTAAGAATCATTCTAATGCAAGAAGAGTTTTGAAATTGATGGATAAAGTTTGCGATTTAGATGCTAATGAGGTTAATGATAAAAAGATATTTAAGCTTGCAAGTAAACAAATATTGGAATACTCTTTAGCGGTTGCTATTTATACAAGTTTTAGGTCTATAGAAGAAGAAAATAGTTTTAATTTCGCCCTGAACTTAGCTTCAAAGCATAGTAAAGAAGCGGTTATAATAACAGCTGCGATTTTGGGCGCAATTTTAGGTGCTGAAGAGATTCCAAAAGATTTAATTTCTAATGTGAGAGAAGAAGAAATCTATAAGATTGCAGACCGATTACATATAAATAAACTTGACATAGAAGTGTAATTTGGTAAAGGCTTTTCATTTAGAACCAAAATTTTTATTATAATGCTGATATAATTTATTAAACTTATTTTTTGGAACCATTTTCCATATTGGAAAAACATGTAAAATGGGTTAAAATGTAATTACAAAAAATTAAACAATTAAAATTGTTAAGGAGACATTATTATGAACAAAGCTCAATTTGAAAACAAATGCATGGATGTAATTGAACAAATCACCTCAATTGACGTAAATCAGACTCGCCAAGGGGCAATAAAAGTTGCCGAAAAAATGCTTGAAAAAGCAAAAACTACGGGCAAGCAAAATGTTATTGACATCTATGAAAGAGTTGTTAATGAGTTTAAAATTGCGACAGACGAAGAGTATGAACTTTTAAAGAAACAAATTTTTTCATAATAGAATAGAAATTAGTAGTGATTTTACTTTTTGTATAAAATATGTTATTATAGTAGCAACAAAAATAAAGGAGAGCGTTATGGGAAAGATTAAGAAAGAATATTTAGATTCAGCGCAACTTAAAAATTTGTCTAAAGAAGATAAAGAGGTGCTTGAAACTTTATTTCAAGATGCAGAAAATGGCGAAGATGATGCTGAATATACATTAGGATATATGTTGTTTTATGGAGAGAAACCTTTTAAGCAAAATTATTACGAAGCTGGCAAGTGGTTACATAAAGCCTCTTTAAAAGGAAGTATAGATGCTATCTATTTATTAGCCTGTATATTTGAAGAAGGTTTAGGAGTTGAAAAAAATATTAACCAGGCACTTGTATTGCTTGATATGGCCGCAGAACATGAACAAGCAGAAGCCCAATGGAAATTGGGAAGTTGGTATGTGATGGGTAAAAATGTGGATGAGAATCTTGAAAAAGGCATTAACTTGTGGGAAAAAGCAGCAAAACAAGATAATGCTGAAGCTCTAATGAGTTTAGGATTTGCATACTTAAATGGTGTGGAAAATAAATTAGAAAAAAATCAAAGTATAGCTTTAAGTTATTTCTTAAAAGCGAAACAATTAGGATATGGTTTGGCAGAGGAATATATTAAAAAGATAACAAGTGAATGATGATATAATTGATTTGCGAAGAACAAATTATATTATGACTGGCATATCTAGGATCTTTCAAACCGTTCGTGTTAGTAACGAGAGTGATTGTTTTGATGAGTGTGAGGACAAGCCGTTATTGGTTAAAATTGTTGAAGAATAAAATAAATGACTTAAATTTGTAGTGATGTTCACGGGGAATGCGATTTATTTGTAAAACTACTGCATAAAATCAAATTTTCACCAAAAGATAAAGTGATTATATGTGGCGATATTATCGATAAAGGGCAGAGTTCAGTTAAACTATTAAAGTTTATAAAATCTCTGCCTAATTTTTACCCAATTATCGGCAATCACGAGTACGACTTCCTTAAATATTATTGGTCTTTAATGCAAAATTCTCCTAATGATTTCCAGGAGGTGTTAAGGAAACTTCAAGACTACTTTCTATATGATGGGAAGCTGCTTGATTGGGAGACTGTAGATTGGTTAGAGTCGCTTCCATATTATATAGAGGAAAAGGACATTATATGCGTTCATGCCGGCGTTCAGCTCGATAAAGATAGTCGCGTACTTCCATTAGAAAAAACGTCAAGGGAGCAGTTAGTTTATGATAGGAATTTTAAGGGCCCAACCGTTATACCTTTAACAAATAAATGTATATTCTTTGGTCATACGCCAACAAGTTATATTTCTAATGAAAGTAAAATTATAAAGTACAAGTGGGATAATTCTTCAACTAATACAATAAGAGACTATTATAAAATTCACTTAGATTTAGGTGTATGGTTGCACGGTGTTTTAGGATGTTTTTGCGTAGACACTTGTGAAGAGTTTTATGTTGATAAATGGGAGGGGTAATATATGACACATGAAATGAAATTACGACAAGAGCCGTTTGATTACATAGTAAAAGGAATTAAGACCATTGAATTAAGGCTTAATGATGATAAACGAAAACTAATTAATATTGGTGATAAAATTAGGTTTTCGCTTATAGACAGTCCCAATCAGTCGATTGAAACAGTTGTTGTTAATCTGCATCGGTTTAACTCATTTAAGGAATTGTTTTCAACTCGACTTTTTGACAAATGTGGGTGGGAAGAATTAACTGTCGAAGAAGCCGTTGAAAACATGAGGCAGTATTATACTGAAATAGAAGAAAGAAATCACGGTGTAATTGGTATTGAAATTTGTATAACCGAAAATGAAAAATAAACTTGAAATTTGGAAATTTAGTACAAACAAAACTGAATCAAATTATTTGTTTAATCTTGTCAAACAAGGAATAAAAACGGCAACATCATATTTGTGTGATGAAACATTTGCAGAACCTTCTAAATATAGTATTCTAACTAATTGGGATGAAACAGAAGAAATTAGATTAGAAACTATATGCTTTTGCACTGTTCCATTTAATGAAGTTACTAAAGAACATGCTTGGAAAGAAGGGGAAGGCGCAAGAACGTTGGAAGAGTGGAAACTAGTTCATAAAGAGTTTTTTGCTAAAAGGCTTGCGTTACAGGGAAAAGAATTTAATGAAGACATAAGGATTGTTTGCGAAGAATTTAGAATTGTTAAAGTGTTGAAATAAAAGCAATCAAAAAAGATTTTTAGATATATTTAATTTTGGAACCATATTCCATATTTATAAAGTGTAAAAAAAGAGTTACAATAATTATAAAGAACAAGGCAAATTTGCGAAAAATTTAAGATTATTAAATAGCTAAAAAAATGAAATATTATATTACTGCTGATATTCATGGTTTTTATACAATATTATTAAGAAAGCTAAAAGAGAAGGGGTTCTTTGACGATAAAGAACCACACAAACTTGTTATTTGTGGAGATGTTTTTGATAGGGGACATGAAGCTAAAAAACTACAAAAATTTATTTTGGATTTAATTAGAAAAGATGAAGTTGTTTTAATACGTGGCAATCACGAAGATTTGTTTATGGATATGTTAAACAAGTGGCATTTAGAAAGTTATAACCAACTGCATCATATTCAAAACGGAACTGTGGATACGTTATTGCAATTAACAGATTTAACATATGACGACCTAGATAGACCTGTTGATGTATATCGTAAGGCAAAAATGGTGCCATATGTAAACAAGATTATTCCTAAAATGGTAGATTATTTTGAAACAAAAAATTACATTTTTGTTCATGGTTGGATTCCATGCAAAGTGAAGCAAGCATATGATGCAATTGGTAATGTTGTTCAAAAATATCATCGCATGAAAAATTGGCGTGAAGCACTGCCTTCTATATGGAAAAGTGCAAGATGGATAAATGGAATGGAAGCGGCAAGACAAGGTGTTGTAGAACCAAATAAAATCATAGTGTGTGGGCATTACCATTGCTCTTATGGACACTCTAAAATAAACGGAAACGGCTCGGAGTTTGGGAAAAATGCGAATTTTTCTCCGTATAGAGCAAAAGGAGTTATTGCGATTGATGCATGTACAGCCGTATCTAAAAAAGTTAACGTTGTTGTATTAAAAGATTAATTATGAATGTTAAAAAATATAAAAGTAAAAAAATATCAATATTAGGTGATTCTTTAAGTACTTTTGAGGGAATTAGTATTCCAAAAGAAGCGAGTTATTACGATATGGGACGCAAATTGATATCAGGAGTAACCTCCATATCTGCCACTTGGTGGGGACAAGTTATAGAAAAGTTTGGAGCAAAACTTCTGGTAAACAATTCTATTTCTGGAAGTACGGTAACGTGGCATCCGTCTTATGAGATAGAATCATATGGGTGTAGTGACAAACGAACAACGTCACTAAGCAAAGAAGGAATAAAACCAGATATCGTTATGGTATATTTAGGCGCTAATGATTTTGGAATGGGAAAGCTAATTTCTAGTGATGATATAACGGATTTGTCAGTTTTTGAAAATGCTTATAGAGTAATGTTAGTTAAACTCAAAACTAATTATCCAAATGCTGAGATATGGTGTATGACACTTGCTAGATGTATTGGCTTAATATTAAAAGATGTAAAGTATCCTTTTTCAGAATATAGCAATATAATTTGTAAGTGTGCAAAAGAAAATGGATGTAAAATCATTGACTTATATAAAAATGTTCAGTCATACGAAACAATAGATGGATTTCACCCAAATAGTGAAGGTATGAAAACAATAGCGGATGCAGTAATTCGATTGGTATAGAGTTGGGTGTAGAATAATCAAAAGAGGTGGAAAATGAAAGAGATTAAACAAGAAGTAGTAAAAATGTTGGATAAGGGCTTAATGGAATACATAGTTTATGATGCACAATACCTTATACAAAAATTTGATATAAAGGTTATAAGGGAAGAATTTGAAGTCTTTTCTAAATTTGAGGAGTTTTTTGAAACTATTCAAAACGTTATTGAATTGATTTTCAAATATTATAATGTGCAAAATACAGCTATTCCATGTGATGTTGCCAGTTTGCTTATAAAACTTACAAGGCTATGGGAAAACATAAGAAGTTGTGATTATAAGTTTGAACAAGTAGATTTTATTGGAGAACCCGAAATTGCAAATAGGTTATATGATTTTATAGACAAAGCGGCGCAAGGAATTATTCCGGAAAGGAATACTTATTTTACGGAAAAAGATATTGATGCGTATAAAAAGCAACGACTAGCTGAAAAAGAAGTAGATATAACTCTTAATGATTTTACTCCTCATCGCATAAACAATCAAAGATTAATTGAAAAGCGAGCAAAGTTGAATCAATTTAGAAGTCAAGACAATAATGATGAATCTTATGGTGAACACGATCTAGAAAAAATAAAAAAATGGAGAGAAGAAAATCTTAATAAAGATTTTGATGCAAATGTTTTAACCGAAGATGAGGTAAAAGTTTTACGAGCTGGATTAGAAAGGGAATTTATTGTAGCAATAAATTACATACAGTTCTGGTTTAATATGGGCTATCCTAAGGCATCAATAATTTTTGAAAACTTAGAAACAAATGGAGCTATATCAACAGAAGAAGAGTCAAAGGCTTTAGGGCTAGCGAAAAGTGAACGAGTTATTAAAGTTTATTTAGAATAGAGAGTATAAAGGAGAAATTGAAATCATGCGAGTATTAACAAAAGAAGAAATATCAGAAAAAGTAAGTGATGAATTATTTTACTGGATATTAGACGGAACTCAGGATGCAATATGGAAGTTTGAGGAAAGAATTAAGAAATCAGATTTTTTACAAGTTGTTCACAAATTTAGTGATTTAATGAAAGAGATAAAAATATGTACGGACTTAGCTTTTGCTTTTGATTCAAATTTTGATTGGCTGCTTAATGAATTGGTTAAGTTTAAGAAATTTTTAAGTAAAAAAGAATTTAATTTTTCAGTCTCTGATATTTTGGAAGAATTAGATGCACACATTCAAAAAATAAAAAGCAATTATAGTGAGAAAGATTTTTCTACAACTGAAGGGGATATAGCCGTTGCTGAAAAGGAAATGGAAGAAGAAAAACAACAGTCTGAACAAAGAAAAAATGAGCTTGTAGAAAAAAGACGACAAGATATTAAAATAAAAAAAGAAAATGTTGAGAGGTGGCGATTAGAAAATCTTAATAAGGATTTCGATGTAAGCGTTTTAGATGAATTTCAGTTGAAGATTTTAAAAGAAGCGTTAGAAACTGAACTTAAGTGTTTATCTCTCAGTTGGTTGCAACGAAAATTTAATATGGGTTACCCTAAAGCGTGTGTTATAGTTGACTTTTTTGAAAAACACGGTATTGTGTCTACTTATGAAGAATCTTGTGAACTTGGGGTAGATAAATACGGGCGAATAATTCGTGTGTCCTTAAACTAAAGTAGTATGAAATAAATTAAAGGATGGAATAAATGTTATGAAAGGAATAACAAAAAATGTGTTAAAAATTTTAGATGAAGAACTGCTAGGATATATTGTTAACGATACAAAAGAATTAATAGTTAAAACGCAAGAGAATATGCTTAAATGCGACGAAAGTGATATTGCGGAAATTGATAGAGTTTGGGAAATTGCTCAAAATGTTCATGAATTGTATTTTATGTATTCTAGTTATATTGAAACTAAACCTAAATGTTATCTAGATGGTATGATTTTAATGGGTAAATTGCACGTGTTCTGTCAGGCAGTTTCTGACAAGTATAGTTACAGCCCAGATTCAAAATCTCGTAAGCCTAAAATTGTTGATGAATTAGATGACTTTGTTGGAAATTTACTTTCAGACAATCCATTTAATAGAAATTATTATTTTACGGAAAAAGATATACAAGAATATAAAACAAAATTAAATAATATTAGAAATGGATAAGCTATTGCTTGTAGATGGTTCAAATTTGCTTTTTCAAATGTTTTTTGGTATGCCAGCACGTATTGTTTCTCAAAATGGTAAACCGATACACGGTGTTGTTGGTTTTGTGGGGGCATTATTAAAAATCATAACCCTAACTAAACCGACTCATATTCTAGTTGTTTTTGATGGAGAAAAGGAAAATGAACGTAAGGAGATAAATTCTGATTACAAATCGAATCGCATTGATTATAGTAATGTTAAAGATAAAAATAATCCCTTTTCTCAACTATTAATGATTTATGAGGCTTTGGATTATTTGGGTATTAAACATGTTGAGGCGGATAAATACGAAGCTGATGATTTAATATATAGTTATGCTTTAAATTTTAATAGTGGATATGTTATAATTTCTTCATATGACAGTGATTTTTTTCAAATTGTATCCGATAAGGTTTCTGTTATTAGATATAGAGGGAAAAACACGTCTATTTGTGATACAAATTACATAAAAGAACGTTTTGGTGTTACACCGGACAAGTTCTTGGATTTCAAGGCGTTGGTTGGGGATAAGGCAGATAATATAAAAGGTATTAAAGGGGTTGGTCCTAAAACGGCAGCCAAATTTATCAATAAATTTGGTTCGATTGAAAATATGTTAACTTGTTGTATTACTGATATAAACAAGATTATGAAAGCAGTAATAGATAACAATGAATTGGTAATGCAAAACAAGCAATTAATTGGATTTGTTAATGTTGAATTGCCAATAGAGATAGACGAGTTATCCTATTCACTAAAACAAACAAATACAAAAGAAGTATTGAGAAGTATAAACATATGAAAAGTATAGATAAGAGTATTGTTAAGCTAATAGATGAAGATTTAATGAGTTTCATCGTTGAAGATACACGAAAGCTTGTGTTAGAAATGAAAGAACTTGTTTCAAAGGATAACACACAGGTTTTTTCAGAATTTGATAGGACTTGGGAAATTTCTCAAAACGTAATAGAATTATATTTTATGTATTTTTACAGTGTGGATTCAACCCCGAAATGTGATTTAGAGGTTGCCTCATTAACTTCTGAATTGTGTGATTTTAATAGAGCTATATATAAAGAATTCGGTTTAAATGAAGAAAATGACAGTAATTATCCTAAAATAGCAGAAGAGTTAGGAGACTTTATTTTGACTTCTGGTGCGGGTAAGTCATTTAAACGTGGTTATTACTTTACATCAGTAGACATTGAGATGTATCATAATAAAATGAATTTTAAAAATAATACTTAGGAGGGTAGTTGTGAGAGTTTTAGGAAAAAGTATTGAAAATGATAATAAATTAAAGTGCATTATTGATTGCACGGCATGTTTTGTAGAAAAACGAGGTAGCGGTTATTGTGTGAGGTTAAACACGGCTCATCCAAGTGTGTCCCTTTTTATAATAGGAGCAAAAAAACATAGAAATGGAATATATTATATGTTAAAATTAAATGAAGCTGAAGAAATAGTAGAATCATTAGTTAAAGGGTTTGTTTCGTTAGAAGATTTAGGTGATTATAAAATTTGTAAACAAGAAACAATACAAACTGTATATGTTAGAAATGATATTAGCGAATTTGATGATGAAGAAATACCAATATATACGAAAAATATAGACGATTAAATTTTAATGACTCTATAAAGAGGAATTTTATGACAAAAGGTGATAAAGGCAAGGTGAATCGACAAGAAACTTTGTCTAAAGCAAAAATAGGTGATATTAGGGCAATAGAAGAGCTTGCGTTAGTTTTTTATAAAAGTGGAGAATATAGAGAGTCTATATATTGGCGAGAGCGGGCTTATGCTTATTACCGGAACCATTATGGAACTTAGAGGCTCGATTCAAAGTTGTGACTATTCTTTTGCAAACGATGAGCATGATGATAAACCAATACATAAAGATGATTTGATTTTCGGTATAGACGAAAAAGATGAAAAACAAAAGATATTAACTAGATTATATACTCTTGCTGATAACACTGCATGTGGATATATTAGCTATGATAGAAAATGGACTTTCACAGTCCATGATGTTCAAAATTTAACTAAATACTTATAATTGAATAAAATGACACAAATGAATGAAGTAGAAATTGTAAAACAGAATTATGATGAGAATCCACAAAAAGAGTGGGATAGACTTGATGGGTTTAGGTATGAATTTGAAATAACCAAAGCAATGTTCAATAAATACCTTAATCCTTGTAAAGTTTTAGACATTGGCGGAGGGGCTGGTAGATACAGTATTTATTTAGCTTCTCTTGGTTATGACGTTACTTTAGTTGATTTAAGCCACGGTAATGTTGATTTTGCAAAAGCTAAGGCAAAAGAGCTTGGCGTTAATATAAAGGCTTATCAAGCAGATGCTAGAGATTTATCTCAATTGAATCTTGGTGAGTTTGATACTGTTCTTCTAATGGGACCATTATATCATTTATCATCAGTAGAAGATAGAGAAAAGTGTGTGCTACAAGCTAAAAGGCATCTTAAAAAAGGTGGTTTATTATGCGCAACGTTTCTTGCATTAAATAGTTTATTGAATTATTGTTTAGATGAAGATGTTGAGGAATTATTGAGGGATACTCCATCTGGTTTGTTTGATTGTATGGCTGAAGGCAGAACGTGGACAGGCGATGCATTTACACGTATAACATTGGTTGATGTCGATTCGATAGAACCGTTTTTTGAAAAACTTGGATTTAACAAAATTACTTTATTTGGGCAGGAGGGTGTCACTGCTAGTTGTGTAAGACAACTAGAAGCAAGTTCAAAAGAACTTAGAGAGCTTTATCTAGATTTATCGTTAAGACTTTGTGAAAAATATAAATATCTTTCATACAGTAGTCACTTGATGTATATAGGGAGGGGAAATAATGATACATAAAGGAACAGTAGTTTTAGAAACTGAAAGATTAATATTAAGAAAATTTAAAATTGAAGATGCGCAAAAGATGTTTGCCAATTGGGCATGTAATCCTAATGTAACGAAATATTTAACGTGGGGACCACATGAGAGCATAGAAATTACTAAATTAGTAATCAACGACTGGCTTAAAGGATATGAAGAAGACAATTATTATCAATGGGCGATTGAAGTAAAAGATATAGGGCAACCTATTGGCTCGATTTCAGTAGCACGCATAAACGAAAACGTAAATGCTGTTGAAATCGGATACTGTATTGGTGAGAAATGGTGGGGTAGAGGTTATACGCCAGAAGCGTTTAAGGCAATTATAAAATTTTTATTTAATAAAGTGGGAGTAAAAAGAATTTGTGCTAAACACGATGCGGATAATCCAAACTCAGGCAAGGTAATGATTAAATCTGGTCTTCAATATGAGGGAACGTTAAGAAAGGCTGGAAAAAACAGTTCAAATGGTGTTTGCAATTTGGCTGTTTATTCAATTTTAAATTATTAAGAAATACATTATAAAAACGAATAAAGCAACTGAAAGCTGTTGTGCGGCATATACTATAATATGTCTTAAATACTTGACATAAGATATAAAATAAAGTATAATTAAGTTGCAAAAGATAGTACTTCTTAAGTTAAGAGAGCTTGCGAAACTTTTTGACTTTTGTTTGTGTTTCTTTAAGTGTAAGTCGTTTATTGAGAGATACAAAAGATGTTTATAACAGGATATCACGGAACAACTAAGGATAAAGCTAAAAAAATTGTAGAAGAAAATAATTTTATCATTTCGAACAAGAAAGATGAATGGCTAGGAAAAGGAATTTATTTTTATGAAAAGTATTCTGATGCCATAAAATGGGAATCAAAAGATAAACATAAATCTGATGCGGTATTGCATGTTATTGTTGAAATCGATGATAATGAATATATAGATTTTGACAGCGATAAGGGCAAAGAATTGTTTGCTAGAATGATGAGCATAATAAAGAAGCAAGACATTGACATAGATATGAATTCAGCTCAACAAAATCAATGTTCAACAATGAATTATATTTGGAAGATGGTGCCAAATATACAAGCTGTTTTTGCAAGTTTTCCTACAGAGCCTAGTATTTACCCTGTTATGTTGCAATATAGAACTTTGCGAAGAGAATTTTGTGTGCGGGACAATAGTGTAATTAAAGATATTGTGTTATTAAAAGAGGTGTTTTAATATGTGTGATATTGAAAAAATTTTAAGAAACTTTGAAAATGATTTAAATTCTAAAAAGCCAGAAGAAAAAGTTGCTTATTTACGTAGTTTTGGATTTAAGGTGAATGACAAACAAAAGAATAAAAATCTCAATCAAAAGAAGCAAAATAGAAGAAAACCTATTTTGGTAAATCCTTAAACAAAGAGAGCAGGTGGAAAAATCCATCTGCTTTTATATTATAGTTTTACTTATGTATTTTAACTACTAGAGAGAAAAATAAAAATGAATGATGATTTTATAAAAGTCTTAGACCTTGATTTAATGTCTGAGAAAAATAAAGAAGAATTTAATTCTGATATCAACAATAAAAAGAAACTAGGAGAATATTCAAAAAAAGCAAGAGCATTAGTGAAAGATTCAAAATGTTTATATTGCAATAAAGAAGTGACCAGTTTTTGTAATTCGCACTCCATTCCAGAGTTTTGTTTAAGGAATATAGCAGAAGACGGAAAAGTCTTGACGTTAAACACCTTAATAGATGTTCCTTTTATCAAAAAAGAAACAGGATTAGGAGAAACGGGGACGTTTCAAATCATATGTCGTGATTGCGACAGCAAAATTTTTTCCGAATATGAGAATCCTCAAAATTATGATACGCTTCCGACACAAAAAATGTTGGCACAAATTGCCTTAAAAAATAATCTTAAGTATATTAGTAAGAGAAAACAAGAAATTGGAATGCATAAGGTTATGGAGGCCGAAATGCAACTTCCGTCGGGAATGTTTGATTATGATGACTATATCAAAATTTTAGACATGAACGAATATATCGATGGGTATAAAAAAGCCCAAAAAAGCATTGAAAAAGATAAAAAAAGCTATTACATGTTTTTCTTCAAAAAATTAGATTATGTTGTTCCGATTGCTTTTCAAAGCACGATTGCTGTAATTTTTGATTTTGAGGGCAATATCATAAATGATATATACAATTCATCGCCAAAATATGAAATTAAAAATTTGAATATTTGCGTTTTTCCTTTAGAAAACAAAAGTATAGTTATGCTTTTTATCGAAGATGGGGATAAAAGATATAGAAAGTTTTATAAGCAATTTGGCAAATTAGATTTAGATAATCAGCTATCTACTATAAATTTTCTCCTTTTTGCTTATTCGGAAGAAATATATTTCTCTAAAACTATTAAAGAAGAAATACTCTCTCATCCTGCAATGATAGAAGTTGCTAAAAGTGGGCAGAATATTCTTTCTACAACTAGAGACATTAATCCATATGAGCAAATAAGGAGTCGCTATGATCTTAAAAAGAGAAGCGAAATCCCCAACTTTTTGTCAGAAAAGTATAAATTAAAATAAAGTTAGCAGGTAAGAAATTACAAACTTAAAATTACGCTGATTAAGTATTTGTATGAAAACATTCAATAAAACTCGTAGATGTGTAGGTATGGATATGGTGATTTAACTTACAAGACTAAAGACCGATAGTCTTTTTAATAAAATTATTATATGGCAGGCAAGTATTATATTCGACTATTTGCTTTTTGATTTTAAAAAACTCAAAACTGGTATAAAATCGGTATAAATTTATTTTAAAAGTTGCGTAACAATACAAAAATTACGCAACTTATTTAACGTTTTTAATACTACGAAACTCACATTTTTAATAAAAACGCACTGAAATTAACAAAACTTGACACTTTTTATAGTACTTTTATAATAAGGTGGCACTCCTAAGGGACAATTATGAGTTCGATTCTCGTCGGGAGTACCATAAAAACCACAACATTTTGTGGTTTTTTTTATTTTTAAAGTAAATCTTTAATTGTACATAATTATCATTTTTTTGAGTATAATCTTCAAGGTTTAGTATGTAATTTAATTTTGTAATACAAAATACAGTTGACAAAGACTTGTGAAAAAGTATATAATCAAATAGAAAAGTCGATAATAGGGGATTTATTGGAATAATGAAAAATTATTATGGAAAAATCATTTTAAAAGAAGAAGTTATTGATGGATATTTATCAATAAACGATGGTAAAATTATCTACGTTGGCAAGGAAAAGCCACAAGGTGAAATAGAGATTATAGACGGCTATATAGCGCCTGGTTTAGTAGATATACACTGTCATTCTTCATGTGAACATAAGGCTGAAATTAACCCTGAGGGATTTGCTGATTATAATTTATCACACGGAGTAACTTCATTACTAGCAACTTTTTATAGAGACATACCACACGAAGGGATAATGGAAGGCATTGAGAAAGTAAAAAAAGCAATGCAGACTAAAAAGAATTTATGCGGTATCCATCTAGAAGGACCGTACTTAAATGCTAATTTGGGGTTTGGCAGTGGAGATGAAGAAGTAGTAATTAATTTTGACCATTGTGACGAATACATAAACTCAGGAATAATTAAGCAATGGACCACAGCCCCTGAAGTAAATCGTGCAAGCGAACTTATAAAAAAAATAAGCGACGCAGGGATTATTCCAGCAGTAGGGCATAGCAAGGCGACGTTTGAACAAGTGGAAGAAGCGTATAAAAACGGAGCAAAAATCGTAACGCACGTATTTGATGCGACGGGAACGGGGAAGAAAACCAAGTGGCCGTTTACGTTGGAGATGAGTTTTGATGAAGCGTGTATGCTTATGGACGATATGTATTACGAAGTAATATGTGACAGCGAATGGGCACACGTAAGAAAGGAAAAATTTCTATTACTAATTAAAACTGTTGGTATCGATAGAGTGATTGCAGTAAGCGACATGGACGCAATAGGGCAAGCGCAAGACGGAAGGGATATGGCAGTAGTAAACGGTGAACTTTGCGGAATGAAAGTAACGCTTGATAAAGTGGCAAAAAACCTATTTGATGCGGGATTTAAGTTAAACGAAATAATGAAGATGACTTCATTTAATCCAGCAAAAGCAATAGGGCTAAACGATAGGGGCGAAATAGCAACGGGCAAGAAAGCCGACCTAATCGTTTTTGATAAACAAATGAAATTCATTAAAGCATTATAAATAAGGAGAATAAAAATGGAAAAAGAAATAAGAGGTATAAACATATTAAACCCTGTAGACGTAGATAGAGATTATTATTTACATGCAGTAGATTTTGCTATTGAAAACGGATACAATCACATTCAATTAAACGGACCAATCCACGATTTTAAGCGTTCAAACGTAGATGGAATGGTAATGTATAAAAAATATTCAAACTTTAACTATGAAAAGGATGAAAAATACGTAAGTTATTGTATGGACGTAGTAAACGAATGTCTTGAAAAGTCACATAAAGCAGGCATAAAAACTTACATGTGGCATCACGAACTTGACGTACCATCAGATTTTGTTAAAACTTATCCAGAAGTTTTAAACGAAGTTGGTGACGTAGAAATTACCCATCCGTTGATAAAAGATTTTACCGAAAACAAATTAAAAGATTTCTTTGAAGCATATCCACTTATGGACGGTATCGTTATCACATTCTACGAATCTAAAATTCCATTATTCAAACTTAAAAAACAAAAATTAACTCCTTATGAAAGACTTGATTACGTTTCAAGAATTCTTTACGATACTTGTAAGCGTTATGGCAAAGAATTAATCGTTAGAGTTGACGCAACCAACGAAGGCGAATATCACGCGTTATTAAACATTTACGAAAATATTGATGAAGACATGCTAATAATGGAAAAATGGACTCAATACGATTGGAGTTTATCTTTACCAAGCAATGAATTTATGAAACAAATTCAAAAGAACCCACTCTTAGTTGAAACTGATATTTTTGGTGAATATTTTGGTAAAGGAATTCTTCCAATGATGCTTAAAGACCATATCATTGAAAAGGTAGAATTCTGTGAAAAGTTAAAAACAAAAGGGTATTGCAACAGAATTGACAGAGGTGGTAGACACTGTTTTGGTCAAGCCAACGAAGTTAACTTGCACATAATGAAAGCGCTCTTAGATGGACAAGACGTAGATAAAGCGATTGACGATTTCTTTAATAAAATGTATGGGGAAGCAGGTCCAGCAGTTAGAGGAATTATGGAAACTACGGAAGACGTTTTAAGAAAGACACTATTCGCAAACGGATATTATTATAGTGAACTTTCATTATTCCCAAGTTTAAACCACTGCAAAAACCACTTCTATTTTGAACAAATGAGAAAGGAATGCAACATTGTTTCACCTGAATGGTTTATTCCTGTAAACTATGAACGTGGTGACGTTCAAAACATCTTTAACGACTTAACAAGCGCAAGAGAAACTGCTAAAAAATCGTTTGAAGTTGTAGTTGGCTTAAAAGGAAAGATGGCTGACGATAGATACGAAGGAATTTTCACTCAATTTAAGAACTTAGAACTTGCAACTAAGTGTTGGGTAGAATTAGCAAACGTTTTCTATAACTACACTAAATTCTTTGAAGAAAAAGACGCTTCTTGTGAAGAAAAACTTTACAACGCACTTGCTAAACTTGAAGAATATAATAAAGAAGGCCAAGAAGTTTTAGGCGATAAATTCCATGCTCTTTCTAACGAAGTTCACGGAAAGGTTGTAGAAAACGCAGACCGTATAGGAATGTTCGTTGAAGAACTTAAAGCAACTTTCGTTTACGAAAAGAAAGCGGTTATTGAAATTGAAAAAGGCAATCCTATCGACTACGTTATTTGTGGTGGTGGTAACGAAAGCCACACTTTAAGAAAAGAAACCAACTTTAGTGATACCTTAAATATTGACGGCGAATTTGTAAGAATTCCTGGTAACATGCAAGGTATGGCATGGAGTTTTATTACTGCTCACGGCTTCTTCTCTTACGATTTAGACGTTAAAAAGAACGCTAAAAACACCGTTAAATTGGTAGTTGGTGGTAATTCTAATAAGTTAAACTTTAAGTTAACCATTGGCGATAAAGAATATATTATCGACCAAGAAAACCAAGGAAAGAACGTTATTGAAAAAGAATTTATTTCTAACGGCGAAGAAAAAGTAAGAGTTAGAATTGATAAGATTTCAGGTCACGTTCCATGCGTTTATACTATTGAAACTCATTAATCTTATAAACAATAATTAGTAACAGAAAAAATCGTATCGATAATCGATACGATTTTTTTATTTATCTGTAATTTCAAATTGTTCTAACATAATTCCGTCAAAACTTTTTCGTTTATAAAGCAGTAATTTCGCAACGGCTGGAACTAGAGGCATCAATAGTCTGCGATAAAGTTTAGAACGCTTGCAAAATTTAACGTGCTCAGCGTCGGTTTTTGTATAGTCTATAATTTTTTTAATAACTTTGCCGTTAGAATATTTACAAAACTTAATATAAAACAGCATCTCACAGCAAAGTGTTAAGCGCATTAAATGTGCGTAATGAATAACGTTAGGTAAACTCTTATAAGCATCGTTAACAATGTTATTTAAACTTAAAAAACAGGTTAATTTTGCTTCGCTAAAAGGTCTGTTTACCAAACTTCCTTTTCTTTGAACGTAATAATAAGTAACAGCAGAAAACATAAGTGTTTTACTAGCGAATTTTAACACTTTATAATTGAACAAAGAATCTTCGTTATAAGTGCATTTTTCATCAAAGCGAATATTATTTTTATCAATTATATCCTTTCTGTAAAGTTTATTCCAAACGCAAAATTCAAGTCTTTGTGCAAGAAATTCTTTTATTGCCGAAATTTTGTCAAAAGTTTTAACTTTGTACTTTTTAATCTTTTTAAACTTATAATCTTCGTAATTTTTTTTATTATAAACTCTTTTGTAATTTGAAACTACTACGTCAGCGTTATTTTCTAATGCTTTTTTAATTAAAAGTTCAAGGTGAAAAGGAGAAACAACATCGTCACAATCCATAAAAGTAATAAAGTCGCCACAAGCGTTATCGATACCAAGATTACGCGCTGAAAAAACCCCTTTTTTATTTGTTTTATAAACTTTTATTCTATCGTCGCTAGAAGTAAATTCGGTAAGAATATTAAAAGTATTATCCGTGCTAAAATCATCAACAAAAATAAACTGTGCATTGCCGTAAGTTTGATTTTTAAGGCTATTTACACAGTTTTTAATATAATTTTGGGCGTTAAAGCAGGGTATTATAACGGAAACTAATGGAAGATTTTTCACTCTTTAAATAGTCCTTTTACGATATTTTCAACCATATTTCTCATAACGAAGTAGTCAATATAGTCGTGCTTATCAAAAACGAATTCGTGAGAAAAAGACTGAATAATATCCATCGCAAAATGAATTTTTTCAGTTGCGTTTTCAATTTTAACGTTAAGGTTCTCTAACTTTTCAGCAATCTTTAACGTAATTTCGTCTTCAAGCGCAATAAATTCAGCGCCAACTGCTTCGTCGGAACTTGCAAGCGAATGAAGCGCTTCGTGAATTTTACGATTAGATTTATGCGTTTTAATCGCTTGGTCAATAATTTTAGGGATTAAAGTATCAAAATCAATCGGTACGGTTAATTTATCGAAAAAACGGAAAAAAGGCGCAAAAACCTTTTCTATATATATATCTAAAACACTGATTAATATATCACGCTTATCTTGAAAATAGCCGTAAACTATTCCCGTTGAAACACCTGCGCGCTTAGCGATTTCAGCAGTGTTCGTGCCGTAATAACCGACTTCGGAAAAAAGCGCGTATCCCGCTTCAATTATTCTATTTTTCTTTTCAATAGAGCGTTCTTGACGTGGCTCTCTTACAACGTTTTTCATAACATTATATATTTTACATCATTAACTTATTCTTGTCAAGCAAAAAAAAATTTTAAAAAATGAAAAAAGTTTCACATTTTATTTGACTTTGAAGAATATAAATGATAATATAGTAACGTAAAAAATGAAAGATATTTCACATTTTGGAGGCAGTATGATTAAAACGCTCGATAAGTTTTTAATTGGTGAAAGTGGAAAGGTAATATCTGTTAGTGGAGAGAGAAAAATCAAGAGAAGGCTTTACGATATGGGCATTACTAACGGCGCAGAAATTTATTTAAGAAAGAAAGCACCGCTTGGCGACCCGATTGAAGTTACGGTTAGAAGTTACGAATTATCGTTAAGAAATCAAGAGGCATCGTGTATTACTATGGAGGTTAATAAAAATGTATAGATTTTGTTTGGCTGGTAACCCAAACAGCGGTAAAACCACGTTATTTAACGGGTTAACGGGGTCAACTGCTCACGTTGGGAATTGGCCGGGTGTAACGGTAGATAAAAAAGAAGGGATATATAGAAAGTGTGATGAACCAATCGCGATAGTCGACCTTCCGGGGATATATTCTTTGTCGCCATATACACAAGAAGAAGTAATTGCAAGAAATTATATTCTTGATGAAAAACCCGATTGCGTTATCAATATAATTGACGCAACAAATTTAGAAAGAAACTTATATCTCACAACGCAAATTATGGAAATTGACGTGCCTGTAATATTAGCGCTTAATATGATGGACGCAGTGGAAAAGCGTGGTGATAGAATAGACGAAAAGGAACTTGAAAAAAGGTTAGGGCTTCCCGTAGTAAAGATTTCCGCGTTAAAGGGCGAAGGGCTTGATAAGTTGATGGAACGCGCGTATAAAACGTGCAAAGTTAAAAGGGAAGGGAAAACTGTTATTGAAAACACTGCGTTAAAACACCTTATCGGCGATATAAAAATTGCGCTTGACGGTCAAGGAGTGTTAAATCCTACTTTTCATGCAATAAAATTAGTTGAACTTGACGAACTTGAAGTTTTAATGCATAAAGATACCGTAAATATGGTTGAAGCGTTTAAGAAAACGCATAACGATGAAACTTTTGGCGACGACTTTGAAGCGTTAATCGCAGACGCAAGGTATAAATACATAACCAAGTATTTTTCACCAACGTTAAAGAGAAAGAACGAAGAAAAATTCGTGGTAACGCCGTCTGATAAAGCCGACAAAATTTTAACTCATAAAGTTTGGGGTTTTCCTATATTTTTAGTTATTTTGTTTGCTATATTCCACTTGACCTTTTCGGAAAACTTATTTTATCTTGGTGGAATAATTCCTGAAAGTTGGAAATTAGAAGGAACGCTATTTGAAGGCGTATTTGTTGGGGATAGTGGAATAAATTCGCCCGCCGTTATGTTGATGGGTGTCGTTGAAGTTATAACAGGGTTTATAGGGGAAGCAGTAAACGGATTACTTGCGACTTCACCAGGCTGGGTTTCGGGACTTATATGTGACGGTATTTTAGGCGGTATCTTTGCAGTTTTAGGATTTTTGCCACAAATTTTATTATTATTTTTATTCTTCTCTATTTTAGAAGACAGTGGATATATGGCAAGAATAGCCTTTATTCTAGATAGAATGTTGAAAAAGTTCGGGCTTTCGGGAAGAGCATTTTTGCCTATGATAATGGGCTTTGGCTGTTCTGTTCCCGCAATGATTAACACTAGAACTTTAGCAGATGAAAGAGAAAAACTTGCAACCGTAAGAGTTATACCATTTTTTAGTTGTGGTGCTAAACTTCCAATATTAACTGCAGTAGCAGGTGGAATTGTTTCTTATTTTAACGTTGGTAACGTTGACCTAATTACGTACGGAATGTATCTTTTAGGAATTATAACGGCACTTGTTTCAGTACTACTAATGAGAGCGACTACTCTAAAGGGTGATAATCCACCGTTTATTATGGAACTTCCAGCATATCACGCTCCACAATTTAAGAACTTAATGATGCTTTTATGGGATAAAGCAAAACACTTTATTGAAAAAGCATTTACCATAATATTAGCGTCAACGATAGTGATTTGGGCAGTAAGCCACTTTAGTTTTGATTGGAAGTTCTTGCCTGACGAAATGATGGAAGAAAGTATTTTAGCAGGCTTTGGAAAATTAATTCAACCGTTATTTACACCGGTAGGATTTGGTGCACAATTACAGACGGCAGGTTGGGTATTTGCAGTGGCTGCAATCACGGGATTAATCGCTAAAGAAAACGTTGTTTCAACACTTGGAACGCTTGCTGCGTGCATTGGCGCAGGAATAATTGACGTAGAAGTTGACGGCGGTATCGGTGCAGTTTCAGCAATGATTTTAAAAACGGGAATAACACTACCAGCACTCTTATCGTTTATTGCGTTTAATATGACGACCATACCGTGCTTTGCTGCAGTTGCAGCGGCAAAGGGTGAAATGCCAAATAAAAAGACGTTTAGTGGAACTATAATTTTCTGGTTAGTAACGTCGTATATCGTATCTTCTGCAGTATATTTAATTGGAACGTTTTGGTGGACTTCGTTAATTTACTTAGCGTTAGCAGTTATAGTAATCTTAGGTATAAGATATTATAACAAAAACTTAGTCGTAACAACTAAACGTATTGGAAAAAAATAAGTTAATGGGTGAGAATAATGACGTTAACTGAAATTTTAGTAATCATAGCCTGCGTGTTAATCGTAGGTGGAGTAATAATAAAAAGTATAATAGACAAAAAGAAAGGTAAATGTTCATGCGGTTGTGATTGTTCAAAATGTTCTCATAATTGCAGTTCTAAAAAAGAAGATTAAAATAAAAACCCCGCTTAAAAAAGTGGGGTTTTATAATAAAAAAAGTTGTAATTTTTATAATTTGTGATATAATTTATAAGGAAACTTAAACGGAGTGAAAAAAATGATAAAAAAATTCTCAATCGGTGGAATGACTTGTACCAACTGTTCATCGGGAATAGAGCGTTATATCGCCAAACTTGACGGTGTTAAAAACGTAAGCGTTTCGCTTATAGAAAAGGTTATGACCGTTGATTTTGATATGGACAAATGTTCAATCGAACTAATAATATCTATCGTAGAAAAGTTGGGTTATTCAATAAAAGAATTCGGCATAAATAACGATAAATTTCTTGATGCCAACCTATTGAAAAAGCGTTTTTTTATTTCGTTAATTTTTTTAATTCCGTTAATGTATTTTTGCATGGGTGGTATGATAAATTTACCACTTCCACCAATAAAGATAAACTTTATTTTGCAGTTTGTTTTAGCAACAATAATTTTAATAATAAACAGAAAGTTCTTTATTAACGGAGTAAAAGCCGTTCTTCATCGTTCGCCTAATATGGATACGTTAGTATCCTTAGGTTCAGCATCGGCATACGTTTATAGTATCGTGGTAACGGTGTTATTATACACTAGCAAGTTATCTATAACTCACACCTTTTTTGAATCTTCTGCAATGGTTGTAACCTTAGTTACTCTTGGCAAGTGGCTTGAAGAATTATCTAAAATCAAAACGGGCGATGCGATAGAAAAACTAGGGAATTTACTTCCAAAAACGGCAACGATTTTAGTTGACGGAAAGCCAAAAACCGTTTTAACAAGTGAAATTAAACAAGGTGACGTAATCTTACTTAAAGCGGGGGATTACGTTATGGTTGACGGCGTTATCATTGAAGGTAACGCAAGCGTTGATAAATCGGTGGTTACAGGAGAGAGTATCCCTATTGAAGTTACGGTAGGGGATAACCTTTCGTCAGGAAGCATATTAAAAGATGGATACGTACATTTATCTGCCCAAAAAGTAGGCGATGAAACTTTATTTTCTAAAATAGTTGAAATTGTAAAAAAGGCGGGTTCAAGTAAAGCGCCTATCCAAAGATTAGCCGATAAAATTTCGAAAATATTCGTACCTACTGTTACCTTGATATCGATAACCACTTTTATCGTATGGATAATTTTAACCAAAGATTTTTACAAGGCGTTTAACTTTGCAATAAGCGTGTTAGTAATCTCTTGTCCTTGCGCGTTGGGGATTGCAACACCGGTAGCCGTGATGACTGCAACGGGAAGGGGCGCTAGTGAAGGGATTTTATTTAAAAATGCTGAAGCGCTTCAAGAAGCATCGAAAATTACCTGTATTTTACTTGATAAAACTGCAACGATAACAATGGGTAAACCAAGGGTTGCCGATTACGTTAATTATACGGGGGAATCAAATTCAACGTTATTTCCCGTTATTTCTGCGTTGGAAAACAAATCTTCACACCCACTTGCTAGTTGCGTTATTGATTATTGTGGACAAAGCGAAAAGAAAGTCGACAGTTATGAGTACGTTATCGGTAAAGGAATAATAGGTGAAGTTGACAAAGTAAAGTATTATCTTGGAAACTTAGAAATTTTACCTAAAAACATTTCTGTTAACCAAGAAATTATAAGCGAATATTATGGTAAAACCCTTATTTATTTTGCTGATGATTATCAGTTGATTTCTATTTTTGCAGTTGCTGATGAAATTAAAAAAGATAGTAAAAGTGCAATCAACGAATTAAATGAAATGGGCATAAAAACGGTTATGTTAACGGGGGATAACGAGAGTTCTGCAAATTTAATAGCAAAGGAAGTCAATATAAAAGAAGTTATCTCAAACGTATTACCACACGAAAAACATTTTGCCGTTGAAAAATATAAAAATGAATATTTTACTGCAATGGTTGGTGACGGAATTAACGATAGCCCTGCCTTAAAGAGTGCTGATATCGGTGTCGCAATGGGAACGGGAACTGATATTGCTATCGATAGTGCCGACGTCGTGATTGTAAACGGCAATTTATCAGCGTTATCTAAAATGATAAAGTTGTCGAAAAAATCCTTGACGATTATCAAAGAAAATTTATTTTGGGCGTTCTTTTATAACTCTATCGGGATACCGATTGCTGGTGGTGCGCTTAGTTTTATTGGTATAACGCTAACGCCTGCGATTGCTTCGTTAATGATGTCGCTAAGTTCGTTGTTCGTAGTAACAAACGCGCTTCGCCTTGCAAAGAAGAGAAAGATTAAAACAATAGATAACGAAAAAAGTAAAAGCGTTAAGATTAAAGTTGATGGAATGATGTGCAGGCATTGTAAAGAAAAGGTGGAAAACGCAATCAAAAATCTTAAAGGCGCAAAGAAAATTTTGGTTGATTTAAAAGAAAACACGGCTGAATTTAGCGTTGCTGTTTCGGTTAGTGAAAATGATATAAAATCAGCGATAGAAAATGCAGGATTTTCAATAAAAGAATAAAAAATAAGCCTATAACGAATTATCGTTGTAGGCTCTCTTTTTTATAGCAGAGACGATGGGATTCGGTGGCGCTTTAGCCACTACCGGAGCAAAGACTTTTGCGTAGGTAACCTTGTTCGTTATCAAGTCGTCGTAGCGAACAAGAAAGCGCAAGCAGGGCGATAGCCGGTGTTGCGCTTTTTTATTGGCGGAGACGATGGGATTCGGTGGCGCTTGCGCCACTACCGGAGCAAAGACTTTTGCGTAGGTAACCTTGTTCGTTATCAAGTCGTCGTAGCGAACAAAAAAGCACGAGCAGGGCGTTAGCCGGTGTCGTGCTTTTGGTTGGCGGAGACGATGGGATTCGAACCCATGTGCCGGGGTAAACCGACAAAACGATTTCGAGTCGTTCTCGTTATGACCTCTTCGATACGTCTCCAATAAATATTCGTAAGTTACTTTAATCATTATACACAATTTTAAATTATTTGCAAATAAAATTAAAAGAAAAAAAGCAAATGATTGACAATTTTTAGCGCCCGTTATATAATAAAATTATAAGGAGATTTTATGGCACCACAATCAATATTTACTTTATTTGGTAGAGACGTTCACTTATACGGTGTGTTTATTGCAATAGGTTTGCTTTGCTGTATGGTTGTGTTTTTTATCTACACTACCAAAACCAAGATGCCCGATAAAGTTCAAGATTACGTATATTTCGTTGCTATAATAGCAATTGCCGTTGGGTTTTTATCGGCTAAATTTTTTCAAGCGATATATAATTACGTTGAAGAAATTAGTGAAGTAGGCATAAAGAACGCGCATTTTGACTTCTATAACGCAGGATTAACGGTTATGGGGGGAATAGTAGGTGGCGTAGTTTCGTTTTTGGTTATATACTTTACCGTTGGGCATTTTCTATTTAAAGGTAAAACCAAAGGGCTTCATAAAAACTATATATGGGATATCGTTAACGTGTGTCCGTTATGTATAACCGTTGCACACGGGTTTGGTAGACTTGGGTGTTTGATGGCAGGCTGTTGTCACGGAATGTTTTTAGGAAAAGAAAAAGTTTTCGGTGGGATATTTATGCATACGTGGGATTTAGGCAGTGGCTATTTTATTCCCGTTCAACTCTACGAATCAATTTTCTTATTCGTGCTTTTTGCCGTTCTTTCCGTATTATATTTTAAGGGTTGTAAAATTGCGATGCCTATATACTTATTTGCATATGGAACGTGGCGTTTTATTATAGAATTTTTCCGTCACGACCATCGCGGAGGATTTGTCCTTAATTTATCGCCATCACAATGGCAATCTTTCTTATTTATTTTTGCTGGTATTGCAATATTATTGTTCTTCCATTTTACAAAAAGAAAGTTTTTTCAGCCAATAGAAAAGAAAAATGAGATAAAAGAATAGACTAAAAAACCACTTAGAGATTTTTCTAAGTGGTTTTCGTTTTAATTAATTTTTTGCACGGTATTTCTAATGATTAGTGCTGATGGCAAACTGATTAATTTACGTAGAGAATAGAATTTATTATCAAGTTTTTTTCTCATTAAGTCGACTGCTAATTCGCAAATTTTATCGTTATTAGATTTAAGGGTGGTAAGGGATACGTTGTAGTATGAAGAAATAGGAATATCGTTAACTCCCACAACCGAAAAATCTTCGGGAACACGGAAACCGTTAGCGTGAGCCGTTTGAATAACTCCAAGCGCAATATTATCGTAAGCGCAAAAAATTGCAGTTGGCTTTTCTTTAAGTTTAAGTATTTTTTCCATCGCGTCTATACCGGCTTTTTGGAAGCGTGATTTTTCTGTAAAAATCCAATCGTTGTTAACTCTTAAACCGTTTACATTAAGCGCGTTATTAAAAAAACTTTGTCGTCTTTTCGTATAAGTTTCGCCGACGAAAGCGATATTTTTATGACCTAAGTCTTTAAGATATTTTATCGTTTCAATAATGGTGTTTTTATAGGCAGCGTTAATGCAGTCAACTTCGGAAATATTTCTTCTAGTATTAACTGCGACGATAGGCATATCACTGTTAAATTTAATTTGACTTTGCGCTGCGACAACTATAATACCGTCAACACACTTAGTAGAAATAAAATAACTTATGAGTTCGCTTTCTTTTTTTGAACTAAAAGAACTAAAAGAAAGTGTCATTATCATTCCGTATTTAAATAGTTCTTTTTCTATTAAAGTAACGATTTCCGTGTAATATTCACTTATAATTTCAGGGCAAATAACGGCAATAAGTTTCTTTTCTCGTTTAATTTTATAATATTTTTCAAAAACGTTATTTTCTTTTGCAATATTATAGATTTTATTTTTGGTTTTGATGCTGATTTCTTTGCTTCCTGAAAAGGCTTTTGAAACCGTTCCAATGGAAACTTCGGCTAATTCTGCAATTTTTTCAAGTGTCATTTTTATTACCCCCAAAAGCATTTTATCAAAAAAAGAAAAATTTATCAACTAAAATTGATTTTACGAAAAAGTTTCGTAAAAATAACGTTGACTTTCGTAAATTATAAGAGTACAATTTATCTAAAGATAAAAATGCTTAAAAAGGAGATTAAGAATGCAGGTTGGGATAAGAAAGAAAGGCGCGTTTGAAATGGATATGACTGAAGGCCCTCTTTTTAAGAACATTATCATATACGCCCTTCCAATCGTGGGGATAAATCTAGTTCAATTATTATTCAATGCCGTTGACGTTGCTGTCCTTGGGATTTTTTGTTCCGACCAAGCAGTTGCAGCCGTTGGGTCGACAACTGCGCTCGTTAATTTAATCATTGGTCTATTCGTGGGAATGTCGGTTAGCGCAAACGTTTTAGTTGCTAGAGCAATGGGTGAAGGCAATCAAGAAAAAGGTAAAAGAATAATCGGCACTTCAGTAGTTTTAAGCATTATTTTTGGGGTTGTCTTAAGTATAATCGGCGTGTTGTTTTCAAGAACCTTTTTATCTTGGATGAGTTGTAAAGAAAATTTAATCGATATGGCAACCACTTACATGCAAATTTATTTTTTAGGTATGCCAATCGTAATGTTATATAACTTTAGCGCTTCGATAATGCGTGCTGTTGGGGACACTCTTCGTCCGTTTATATTTTTAATCGTAGGCGGAATATTGAATATAGGATTAAATATTTTCTTTATTTTGGTTTTGAAGAAAGACGTTGAAGGCGTTGCGATTGCAACGGTAGCGTCGCAAGGGGTCGCTGCAATTTTATCGTTGGTAGTTTTATCAAAAAGTAACGGTTTTGCAAAACTTGAAAAAAAGCATCTTAGAATTTATAAAAGAGAACTTAAAGAAATTTTACATATAGGACTTCCAACCGGAATTCAAAGATGTATGTTCAGTTTGTCTAACGTAGTGTTAGTTTCTACTCTTAACGAATATTTTAACGACCAAATTATTGCTGCAAACACTATAGCCCATCAGTTCGATGCAATTATTCACGACGTTACCGACGCGTTTGCGATGTCGGCATTATCGTTCGTCAGTCAAAATTTAGGTGCTAATAAATATAAAAGGGTTTGGAAAACCATTTGGCAAAGTTGCTTTTTAGTAACCATCGTTGCCTTAACGTTAGGTTCGTTATCAATCATATTTGCAAAACCATTATGTTCTATTATGACCGATACGCCAGAAGTAATTGAATACGGCGCCGTAAGACTAGGCATAATGGGGATATTTTACGTTCTAACGGGATATATGAATATTTTTGCAAACGTATTGAGGGGACTTGGAAAAGCCGTATTGTCAATGATAGGAAGTTTAATTTGCACGGTTGTGTTTAGAATTTTCTGGATACGCGTAATTTTTCCTATAAATCCTACGTTAAATATGTATTACGCAGTATATCCAATTTCGTGGGGGTTATGTGCGGTTGTGTTTATTGCGCTAGCGATACCGATTTTATCAAAAACTCAAAGAAAACACGAAAAACAACTTTTGATTGAAAATGGAAAAATAAATTTAGAAAATAACGCTTAAAAAGTCTTAAACTTTAAGAAAGGAAATAGGAGAAAAAAGATGAAAGAAAAACTCATTGTTACAGGAACGGGCGATTCGCTTTTTACCGCAGACGTACCACAAGAATATTTTGACGGGGACTTTAAGGAAGTTCACGCATACATTAATTCTTGTGACGTAAAGATGACCAACTTAGAAACTAACGTTGGTGAATTTGGTGATTATCCAGGTGCGTATAGTGGTGGAACTTGGCTTAACACAGAACCTAAAGATTTTGATGATTTAGTGAAGTTCGGCTTTAACTTTTACGGCACTGCAAACAATCACTGCATGGACTATTCTTATCACGGAATGCTTTCTACTATTGACGAACTTGATAAGAGAAACCTTGCTCACGCAGGCACGGGAAGAAGTTTAGAAGAAGCGGGCGCTCCTGCGATTTTAGAAATAAACGGCAAAAAGATTGCAATTATTGCCCTTAACTGTGAATATTCAACCCTTCATACTGCTTCAAGAGCAGGGGTTAGTACGAAAAATATGAAAGGTCGCCCCGGTGTAAATTATTTTAGTTACAATGCTTATAGGAAGATAGATGAAAAAGACCTTGAAAAATTAAAAGAAATTGCAAAAGCAACTCAAATTAACGTTTCAAGGGAAAGAAATATAGCAGGTGGCTTCGCTCTTCCTGACCCAGAAGGCGTATATAGTTTTGGCGATATTAAATTTTGCTATGACGGTTCAAAGAAAGAAACCGAATGTAACAAGGCTGATAAAGAAAGAGTATTAAACGCGATAAAAGAAGCAAAAAAAGAAAACGACTACGTTTTTATTATGATTCACTGCCATGACAGTAAAGGTTTGAGTCACGAAACCGTTCCTGACTATTATGAAGATTTAGCGCGTTCTTGCATAGATGCCGGCGTATCTGCAGTTATCGGTGGTGGCGCACACCAATTAAGACCGATAGAAATTTATAAAGGTGCACCAATTTTCTATTCACTTGGTGACTTTATCTATCAAGGTATGAGAGTTAAACAACTTCCAGCAGACTTTATGGCGAAATACGGTTGTGATAAAAACGCTACGGCTTGGGAAGGACTTATGGCTCGTTCTAAAAATAATACTATTGGGCTTCAAGTTCATAAATATAACTTTATGACCGTTCTTCCAAAAATGACTTTCGAAGATGGAAAACTAATTGAACTTGAAATGATGCCAATCGTTGCAGGGTTTAAAAAAGAAGGTAAGTTAGATGGACTTCCATATCATACGAAAGATGAAGAAACGGAAGAAATTTTTAGTGTTTTAGATAGATTATCAACACCATATGGCACAAAAATCGTTAAAGACGGAAATATGCTTAAAGTTATTCTTTAATTTTTTGGAGATTTTATTATGAAAAAATATTATGAAATGGTTGAAAAAAACAAGGACTTAATTTTAACGGCAGAAAAATATTTGTGGGAAAACCCAGAACCAGGGTATAAAGAAATTAAAACCAATGCTTATATGATTGAGCAATTTGAAAAGTTGGGATATACCCATATCGTTAAGGCGGAAAATTGCACGGGATTTTATACCGTTGTTGATACGGGTAGACCAGGTCCTACCGTTTTAGTAATGGCAGAACTTGATTCATTAATTAACGCAACGCACCCAGCGTGTGATAAAGAGACGAAAGCCGTTCACTCATGTGGTCATCACGCACAATGTGCGGCGATGTTAGGACTAGCATCTGCGTTAAAAGAAGAAGGCGCGTTAGATAGCCTTTGTGGTAAAATTAAACTTTGTTTAGTTCCGGCAGAAGAAGGTATTGAAATCGATTTTAGAAAAAAACTTATTGAAAAAGGCGTTATTGAATTTGCTTCTGGTAAGCCTGAATTTATAAGAAGAAGATATTTTGACGACGTTGACCTTGCGTTTATGATGCACGCAAGTACTAATGACGACGATAATATTATATTCGAATTAACCAAAGGTCACAACGGGGTAATAAGAAAGCGCACGGTAGTAAAAGGTAAATCAGCGCATGCAGGAGGAAGTCCTGAAAAAGGTATAAACGCATTAAACGCTGCTTCACTTATTATCGTTGCAGTTAACTCTTTGAGAGAAACTTTTAAGGAAGAATATTATGCAAGGGTGCACTCTATAATCACAAAGGGTGGCGATGCAGTTAATGCAGTACCTGATGAAGTTATTATTGAAAGTTACGTTAGGTGCGCAGAACCAAAGGCGCATAAATTAGTTAACGAAAACGTTAATCGTGCAATTTCAGCAAGTGCAGCAGCAATCGGCTGTACGGTTGAAATAGAAGATTTACCAGGCTCTGAAGCACTAATTGAAGATGCGAACTTAAGAGAAGTTGCCCTAGAAGTGTTTGAAGAAATCGCAGGTAAAAACGGTTACGTATATAAAGATAAATGGGCTGCATCTTCAACCGATATGGGCGATATAAGCACACTTTTACCAGCAATTCATATGTATGCAAACGGAGCAAAGGGCACAAGCCATGGCAAAGATTATTATATAGAAGACGCTTATAAGTGTTGTGTAAACGGCGCAAAAGCAGAATTAGGCATAATAGTAAAACTTCTTGAAAACAACGCTGAAAAAGCAAAAGAAATAATTGCTAAATTTAAGCCTGTGTTTAAGAATATTGACGAATATTTAACGCATAAACGTTCAATCAATATGAAAAAAGATACCGTTGTTATAAATGATGATGGAACTATAACTTTGGACTATAAAAAATAGTAGTGTAAATTTTTTAACTAAACTAGAAAAATTATGGCAAACTTTAGATTTAACTTAAATATTGCTCCACAAAATATAACGTTAAACAACGTAAATCAAAAGAGAAAAACCATTGGTAATCTCTTGATTTACGCTTGCTTTTTTATGTATATGACTTCAATGTCAGTAAAGGGCATAGTGGCTGCTGAAACGGCTTATATAAAGGAAATGTGGTCTTTATCATACACGCAAACTAGTTTAGCGAACGCCTTTTATTTTGTGATATACGGATTAGTGCAAATAGGAATGTTTATTTTTATGAAGAAGATAAACATGCGTAAGTTTTTGCTTTTTACAGTTCCTATTTCAGCCGTATGTGCAATATTGATGGGAACTAGTAAAAACATTGTGCAATTGTGGGCGTACTTTGGATTAACAGGCGCTTTTCAAGCGGGAGTTTTTGCTGGTTGTAATTCAACTTTAACAGCATGTTTGCCTAATGAATTGCTTTCCAAGGGCAATAAGTTTATGAACTTAGGTTATGCATTTGGAACGGTTTTAGCATATGCCGTTTGTGGATTATGCGTTTCAAATGATTTATGGAGAGTTCCATTTTATATTTTCGGTATACTTTTCATAATATCTTTTGTAATCTTTATGTTTATTTCTGGTTTTGCTTGGAAGGTTAAGAGAATTAACGAGATATTCGTTGGGTCTAATAAACCTTTAGTGGAAGAAAAGGTAATCGAAGCAGAAGAAAACCCAATTTTATCTCTTGATACTAAGAAGAAGTTGGTAATATTCTACGCGATAGATTTAACTTTAATTTTCATTATTACTTCCCTTTACTATTGCATAATGAATAACGTAACGCTATTACTTAAAAACGTGCATAATTTGGGTAATGACGTTTCAATTTACGTCAGCATACTTGCACCGATAACTATAGCGATTGGACCTATAATGACTATATCATCGTGTAATAAGGATAGAAACTTTATTCGCCAAGCGTTAAAGTTTATGTTTATAGTTTTACCGATACCGTTATTGCTTATGTTCTTTTACGATTTAAATGTAATTTTGGCACTTGCTTTAACGATAATTTTCGTAGTGTTAACTAACGGTGTAAAAGCGATTGCGATAAGCGTTATAACCTTTAATATGCGTAAGCAAATAAACGCGGGAGCATATTGCGCTATATCCAATGCCATAGCGTCTATCGCGGCAGGGGTAATGCCCGTTTTAATTGGTAAAATTATTGATATTGGTGGGTGGGAAGTTTCTTATTTAGTAACGTTCGTGGTTGCTTTAGTGCTCACGATTTCGCTTTTTGTGATAAACTTATTTGTTACTAAAGCGGACAAACGCCGTCAAGAGTTAAAAAAACAACTATAATTAAGGAGAAATTATGAAAAAAATTAAGATAGGTTGGGCAGAAGTTGACATAACACCAAGCGAAAAAATTGGATTGCGTGGTCAATTTTATGAAAGAGTTTCAAACGTCGTTGAAAGTCGCCTTTACGTAACGTCGTTTGCGTTAGAAAGTGGTGATGACCAAATGATTATCGTTTCTTGCGACTTGTCTGGTGTTTCGCAAAACTTAAACGATTTAGTTAAGGAAAAATTAAACGGCAAACTTCCAATTTCAACGGATAAAGTTATTTTAAGTGCTATTCACACCCACACGTCTTACGTGTATACTCAAAAGAGAACTTTGCCGATGGCAATGGATTATTTAAAAACTGCTTTACCAGACGATATGGCTTACTTGTCAAAAACTAGTGGCGAAAAAGCGATGGACCCAGACGTAGCGCTTAATTTTTTAGCCGATAAAATAACCGAATCAGTTCTTCTTGCTTGGGAAAATAGAAAAGAAGGATTTTATCAATGCGCTTTTGGTCGCGCACCCGTTGGAATGTGTCGTCGAGCAGTTTACGACGATGGTTCTGCTAAAATGTGGGGCGAAACCAACATGGCAAATTTTGATTATTTAGAATCGGGGAATGATTCAGGTATAGAACTTATGTATACCTTTGATGAAAACAAACAAGTAAACGGCGTTATTGCAAACGTTGCATGTCCAGCCCAAGTTGTTGAACAAAGGTATTTTATTTCAGCGGACTATTGGGGAAAGGTTAAAGAAAATCTTGAAAAGAAGTTTGGAAAAAGAATTTTCGTTTTAGGGTTATGCGCGCCGGCTGGCGACCAATGTCCAAGAGATTTAATTCGTTGGGAAGACCCTGAAACACCTGTCGAAGACCCTAACGTAAACCATATTTATCCTGTCGAAAGAAGAGCCGACCCATCAATGTTTGATATTTCAGGATTAAAGGTTGTTGGCAGAAGAATTTCAAACGAAATCATTTCAGTTTTTGAAGAACTTGATTTATCAAAAATGAAAAATGAAGGCGTTTTGATTCACGAAACGGTTAATATGACTTTTCCATTAAGAAGAGTAACGAATAAAGAATATGAAAATGCAAAGGAAAAAATTGATGATTTTATCGCTAAAAACCGTGGAAAAAGAGTAACTTATGAAGAAAACGCTCGTCTTTACGTTTATTCTGGAATAATTGATAGATATCAAATTCAACAAAAGGTAAACACTTTTAGCGAAGAAATACACGTTATCCGTTTTGACGATATTGCTATTGCAACGAGTCCCTTTGAATTATTCCTTGATTACGGCAACAAGATTAGAGCAAGAAGCAAGGCAAAACAAACCTTCCTTATTCAACTTGCTTGTGGTTGCGGGGGTTACTTGCCTACCGAAAGCGCAGAAAAAGGAAGTCATTATTCAGCGTACGTTTCTTCGGGTACGACTGGTCACGAAGGTGGGGATATTTTAGTTCGTGAAACTTTAGAGAAGATAAATCGTAAATTTTAAATAAAAAAATGAAAAAACAATTGTAAAATAATTTAATTATGTTATAATTAAAGTATAATATTTAAACTTGAATTAAGGAGAATTATTATGGCACAAGTTAAAATCGGTTGGGCAGAAGTTGATATGACCCCAAAGAAAGGCACTAAAATTTCACTCGCTGGTCAATTTTTTGAAAGAATAACTGATGAAGTTGAAAGTCCAATAACTGTTACTGCATTTGCATTAGAAAGTGGAAACGACCAAATGGTAATCGCTGCTTGCGATATCGTTGCAATCGGCACCAACGTTATGGACGAAGTTAGAAACAAATTAAAGGGTAAAATTGATTTACCACTTGATAAAATTATGATAAGTGCAATCCACTCGCACACTTCAATGGTGTATGATAGACAAACTTACATAGGTAAAGAAGCGGGTACTAATACTTTGGCTTATTTAAAGAGAGTTGTTCCAAAGGAAATGGAATATCAAGTATTAGTGAGCAACGAAGAATGCTTATCTCCAAAGGAATGCTTGGATATTTTAGTAAACGCTATTTGTGAAGCAGTTACTAAGGCTTGGAACAATAGAAAACCAGCATATTATCAAAACGCGTTTGGTAGAGCAGCAGTTGGTATGAACCGCCGTGTTTGTTATGATGATGGTTCTGCTAAAATGTGGGGCGATACCAATTTAGCAAACTTTGAAACTTTAGAAGCAGGTAACGATTCTGGTATCGAACTTATCTATACTTTTGACGAAAATAAAAAACTTTCAGGGGTTATAGCAAACATTGCTTGCCCAGCACAAGTTGTAGAACATAGAAGTTTCATTTCTTCAGACTATTGGGGAAAGGTTAAAGAAAACTTAAGAAAAAAATATGGTAGTCATATTCAAGTGTTAGGTCTTTGCTCGGCTGCGGGCGACCAATGTCCAAGAGATATGATTCGTTGGGTAAATCCTGAAACCCCTATCGACGACCCAAATATTAAGAGAAGCGACTATATTGAAAGAAGAGCAGACCCATCAATGTTTGATATTTCAGGGTTAAAGGTTGTAGGTAGAAGAATTTCAAACGAAATCATTTCAGTATTTGAAGAACTTGATTTATCACAAATGAAGAGCGAAGGTCTTTTAGAACACGAAACTTTTACCATTAAACTTCCTTTAAGAAGAGTTACGATTGCTGATTATAACGATGCAATCGAACAAATTGATAAATTTATTGAAAAGAATCGTGGCAGAAGAATTACTTTTGAAGATAACGCCGCTATGCACGTATATTCTGGTACTATTGCGCGTTACGAACTTCAACAAAAGGTTAACACTTTTGATGAAGAAATCCACGTTGTAAGATTTGGCGATATTGCAATCGCAACCAATCCGTTTGAACTTTTCCTTGATTACGGTAATAAGATTAGAGCAAGAAGTAAGGCAAAACAAACTTTCCTTATCCAACTTTGCTGTGGCGCTGACGGATACTTACCTACTAAGAAGGCTGAAGAAGGCAGTCACTATTCTGCTTACGTTTCAAGTGGTTACACCGGTCACGAAGGTGGGGATATTTTAGTTCGTGAAACTTTAGAACGCATCAATAAAAAGTTTTAATTCTTAGGTAAAATAATGGGTAAAAACTTACTTGGTGTGGACTTTGGAACAACTGCATTGAAGGCTTGCCTTTTTGACGAAAAAGGCAACCTTTTAGCATCTGAGTCCGCACAATATAAATTAATAACAGAAGGGGAATTTATCGAATTTCCCGCAGACGAATTTTTTAACGTATTTTCTTCTACCGTAAAGAAAATCACCGATAAATTTAAGGTAGACGCGCTTGCAGTTGATACTCAAGGCGAAACGATGATTGTACTTGATAAAGATGGAAAACCACTTATGAATGCAATCATTTGGCTTGATAATAGAGCAAGTAAGCAAGCCGAAGATATGGAAAAAAAGTTCGGTATTGAAGGCATTTATAATCTTACGGGACAGGCTGAAATCCCTGCAGGTTATCCTGCGCCAAAGATTATGTGGCTTAAAGAAAATAAACCTGAAATTTTCGATAAAGCAAATAAATTCTTATTGTTAGAAGATTATATCATTTATCGCTTAACGGGTAAATTTGCATCATCTCGCTCGCTTTACTCATCTTCACTTTTAATGGATATTAGAACGGGTGAATATATTCCTGAAATGCTTGATTATTTAGGAATAAACAAATCACAACTCCCTGAATTAAAAGAGAGTGGTGAAGTAGTTGGTGAATATAACGGAATAACCGTTGTAACGAGCGCGCTTGACCAAATTGCAGGCGCAACGGGGGCTGGTGTAGTTAAAGAAGGGATAATGAGTGAAACGACGGGAACGGCACTTGCCGTTTGCGCGTTGACCAGCAAATTTCCACCTTATTACGACGGCTTAAAAGTTTCGATTTATTACGTAAGACGTGGTGTTTATTGCCTATTAATGTGGGCGCCTACTGCAGGTGCTGTTTTGGAATGGTTTAAGAGAAATTTTTGCGAAAATCTTTCTTTTGACGAAATTAACGAAATGGCGTCTAAAATTCCGGAAGGTTGCGAAGGTTTAATAGCGCTTCCACACCTTTGTGGAACGGTTATGCCGAAAAATGAACCTAATGCAAAAGGCGTGTTCTTCGGGGTGGAATTAAAACACACTCGCGCACATTTTTTACGTGCCATTATGGAATCGGTTGCCTATATGATTCGTGAATACGTTGAATTTATGGGCGTAGAAGTTGACCAAATTCGTTCGATGGGCGGTGGCGCAAAGAGTAAACTTTGGTGCTCAATTAAGAGTGGGCTTTTAGGTAAAGAAATCGTAACCTTGAAGCAAAACGAAACGGCGTGCTTAGGCAGTGCAATTTTTGCAGGCGTGGGAATAGGTGAATTTTCATCGGCAATTTCTGCAACTGAAAGGATAGTTGCGCTCGACAAGAGTTATAAAGAAGAAAACTTAAATTATGAATCGGTATACGCTGATTATAAAATAAAAGAAAAAAGACTTATGGAGATTTTTAAATGATTAAAATTGCATTTGCAGGATTTGGCGAAGTAAACACGCCTATCGAAGTAATCGAAAGAAAATGTAAGGCAGCGTGCGAAAGCCTTAAAACTAGCGAAACTGAAGTTTATCCTTTCTATCCTATTCGCGACGACTATGAAGAAACTTATATCAACAATGCAATAAACTATTTTACGGGAAAAGAATTTGACGTAATGGTTCTTTGCGTTGCAGGTTGGATTCCATCACACGCAGTAGTTAAAGTTTTGGATAAATTTAAAGATAAACCTATGGTTTTATGGGGACTTTGCGGTTGGTATGAAGACGGTCATTTAGTGACAACTGCAGACCAAGCAGGTACTTCAGCATTGAGAAAGGCATTAGCAGATATGGGTATTAAATTTAAATACGTTTACGATATCGTTAAAAAGCCTTCAAACGTTGATAAAGTTTTATCTTTTGCAAAAGCAGCAAGCGCATATTCAGCAATGCGTACTGCAAGAGTTGGTCAAGTTGGTTATAGAGATATGCAACTTTACGGAACTATGTTCGATGGACTTTCACTTAAGAAAGCAATCGGCACGGAAATTGAATGCTTTGATATGCTTGAAGTTGTTCAAAGAGCAGATAAAGTAGATAAGAGTGAAGTTCAAAAGGTAATTGACGAAAGAATTAAGAAATGGAATTTCTTAAAGACACCAGACCCAGAAGCAATGCAAAACGCTGCAAAATATTATCTTGCAGTAAAAGAAATTTGCAACGAAAGGGGCTTAAATGCAATTTCTCTTAAAGACGTTGACGGATTTAAGAAACTTTTAGGCTTCCCACCAGCACCAATCTTTACGCTTTTGGCTGAAGACGGACTTTGCACTATCCCTGAAAACGATTGCTTAGGAAACGTTACTCAAATTATGATTAATAAGTTAACCGGTCAAATCGGTGCATACTTAGAATTCTATGAATATTTTGAAGACGGCGTTTTAGCAGGCGTTCCAGATTACGTTCCTGTTGAAGTAGTTGACGGAAAAACCACCGTTTATCCAGCAGCGTTTGGTGAATTATCACAAAGTTTACTTAACGTGTCAAAAGTAAAAACGGGTTTACTCACTATGTGTAGACTTACCTTTACCGACGGTAAATATTATCTCCATATGGTAACGGGTGAAGGCACTACCCCTGAAACTTGGGAAGAATGTGGTTGGGATAAACCTGCTCCACAACTTGCAGGCTTAAAAGTGTTACTTAAAGATACCGAACATTTTGCTCAAAACGTAATGGGTCAACACTATATTATTTCTTACGGTGATAATACTGATATCATTAAAGATTACTGCAAATTAGTTGGTATTGAAATTATCTAACTTAAGATTAAATTTGACTGCTCGCTATATAATGGCGAGCAGTTTTTTTCTAAATAATCAAATTATATTTAAAACTTTACAAGTTCATTTTTTTATGATACAATATTTTTATGAGTAAAAGAGTAAAAATAGGTAATTTATATATTGGTGGTGGGGAGCGCATAGCAGTTCAGTCTATGGCAACCTTTAAAATTGCAGACGTTAGTAGGGCAATTGACGAGTGCCAAAGATTAAAGGCTTTGGGACTTGATATAATGCGCTTTTCCGTTACCGACGAGTTAGACGCTAAATCGTTTAGCGAAGTAAAAAAACACGTTGATATTCCGTTAGTTGCCGATATTCATTTCGACTATAAATTAGCCCTTAAAGCCATTGATGGTGGCGCTGATAAAATTCGAATAAATCCAGGTAATATCGGTGGTGAAGAAAAGGTAAAACTTGTTGCAAACGCATTAAAACAAAACAAAATTCCCGTAAGAGTTGGTTCAAACACGGGCAGTATCGATAAAGAATTTTTAAATAAATTTGGCAAAAACGAAATATCGTTAGGCGAGAGCGCGCTTAAAAACGTTGCGATTTTAGAAAAATACGGTGTTGAAGATATAGTTATTTCAGTTAAAGCGTCAAGCGTTCCATTAATGGTAAAAGCATATGAATATATTGCTAAAAAAACCGATTATCCACTTCATTTAGGGGTAACCGAAGCGGGAACGGAATATAGTGGCGTAGTTAAAAATTCAATAGGAATAGGTTCACTTCTTCTTAAAGGAATTGGCGATACTTTAAGGGTAAGTTTATCTGCAGACACGGATAGAGAAGTTATTGCAGGGCGTGAAATTTTATCAGCCTTAAACTTAATTAACGATAAAGTGAAAATTATTGCATGCCCAACTTGTGGAAGATGTGAGTGGGATTGTATGAACTTTGCAAAAAAAGTGGAAGACTACACTATGAATATTAAAAAACCGTTAAAGATTGCTGTAATGGGCTGTGTAGTTAACGGACCGGGTGAAGCAGCCGACGCCGATTTGGGTATCGCAGGCGGAAAAGATTGCTGTGTTTTGTTCGTTAAGGGAAAGGTTGTTAAGAAGATTAAAAAAGAAGACGCTGAAAGAGAGTTTTTTGGAGAAATCGATAGATGTTTACAGTAAAAAACCAAGCAGAATTTATTGGTGATATTCGCGCCTTAGATGAAAAATTAAAAAACGTAAGATTGAGTTCAATCGAGATAGAACGCGAAACTAGTAAAATTCGATACAATTTTATATGCGACGAAGTGGTGAACGAAGATTTGCAAACTTTAATGCTAAAAGAAGTTGAAAAAATTACCTTGCCTGTTTTTACTTCGGTTGAAATCAGCGTAAAAAAGATTGCTTCAAACGACCAATTAATCAGCAATGAAATTTATAGATATTTGAGCGAAACCTATCGTTCAATATCGATATTTTTAAAGCCGACGGATATAAACTGTTCGGTTGTTGAAAATCTTGTTCAATACGTTCTAAGGCTTACTAAAGACGGAGTCACTTACGTTCAAAGAAACGACGTAATATCAAAACTTAACAGCCATCTTGAAAAGAAGTTTTGCGCTGATTTTGCTGGTAAAACGGAAGTTAAAGAGTTGGAAGAAACTATTAGTTTAGTTGACGAAGAAGTTTTTATCAGTGAACTTGAAAAGGTAGAACATCGCACGATAAAAGTCGTAGACCCAATCGTAATAGACGATTTTAATATGGGAGATATGGCTTTATATATTGAAGACGCGAAAGAGGGAAGCGTTACCGTGTGTGGAGTTATAACTGAAATAAGTGAAAAAGAAACCAAAAATGGTAAGCCGTTTTTGATTATTCATATTGACGATACTACAGGTAAAGCGAACGGAATATATTTTTCCAAAAAAAGCACTTACCATAAAATAAAAGAACTTGCCGTTGGCGACGCGATTATTGCGCGTGGAACTTTTGGGGAATATAACGGAAGAAAATCATTTACTTTTGAAAAGATTAATCGCTGTACTTTCCCAAAAGATTTTGTCAAAAAAGAAAAATATTCAAAGAGCGCACCGAAAGAATATAAGGTTATTTTCCCTGAAAAAGCAACCACGGTTAAAGTTAAAACGGTTTTTGACGAAGACGAAAATTTACCAAAAGAACTTATTGAAAATCAATTCGTGGTATTTGACTTAGAAACTACGGGGCTTGAAGTATCTTCAAATGGAATAACTGAAATCGGCGCAGTTAAAATCGTTAACGGAAAGGTGAGCGAACAGTTTACCACTTTAGTTAAACCTGATTACCGCATTAGCGAAGAAAACTTTAAAATCACGGGAATTAGTGAAGAAATGGTTAAAAACGCGCCTAAAATCAGCACGGTTTTACCGGACTTTATGAAATTTATAGACGGTTCGATTTTGGTTGCGCAAAACGCTGATTTTGATATGAAATTTATAAAATATTTTGCAGGCGCAGACGATTATGCCGTTAAAAATAAGGTTATGGACACAATGCTTATTGCAAGGGAGTGTTTACCTAAACTACGCCATCACGATTTAAAAACTTTGGCAGACTATTTTGGTATAACTTTCCACCACCATAGAGCGTTGAGCGACGCATATTGTACGGCTGAAGTATTTATCGAATTGATGAAAATGAAAAATAAATATTAAAAACGCTTGCAAAAACCAAATAAATATGCTATAATTTTTATGCTTATAGATGATTACTTGCTATGAGAACGGCACGTCGCCGTTCTCATATCTTTTTATAGGAGAGTTATGAAGGTAAAAAGCAACGCTGAAATTTTAGAATTTTGTCAAAAAATCGTGTCACCATTGGGGATTGACGTGGTGGAAGTTGAATTTAAGCAAGGCAAAAATCCAAGCCTTACCGTATATATCGCAAAAGACGGTGGAGTGGATTTAGACGCTTGTGAAAAAGTTCATCGCGCGATATACGAACCAATTGATGAACTTGACCCAACTTTTGGTGAGGCCTACACGTTGAACGTTTCAAGTTTAGGCATAGATAGACCATTTAAAACGGAAAAAGATTATTTGACGCATATCGGCAAAAAGGTTGAAGTTAAATTATATTCGTCAATTCGCGGGAAGAAGTTTTACGATGGAATTTTAACCGACTATAACGGTCAAACTATAACCTTAAAAGTTGATGAAAAAACTACTTTTACGATAGAACTTAAAAATTGCGTAAAAGTGAACGAATTCGTCGATATGAACGGAATTGAATAATAAAAAACTAAAAGAAAAAACATAAAATTTAAAATAAAAAGTAAACACAGTTTACAAGGAGAGAAAAATGATTAATCAAGATTTCTTTTTAGCACTTGAAGATTTAGAAAGAGAAAAAGGTATTTCTCAAGCGGAATTTATTTCTGCTTTAGAAAACGCGCTCGTTATTGCTTATAAAAAGAGCACGGGAACTTCTGGTGGGGTTGAAGTAAGACTTAACCCTGAAAAAAAATCTATCAAGATATACAGCACTAGGTTTATCGTAGAAGAAGTAGTTGACCCTGAAAAGGAAGTTAGCCTAGAAGAAGCGCAACAAGTTAAGAAGAGTTATAAGGCTGGCGATATTATGACCACTGAAATAATCTCTAAAAACTTTGGAAGAATAGCAGCGCAAACGGCAAAGCAAGTGCTTATGCAAAAACTTCGTGAAATCGAACATGAAAATACCGTAAGTGAGTTTGAAGACAAAGAAGGCGAACTTATGGCTTGCACGGTTAGACGTATTGAAGACGGCAACGTTTACGTAGAAATCGGTGGAAATCAAATTGAAGGCGTACTTATGCCAAAAGACCAAGTTCCAGGTGAAAAATACGAATTAAACCAAAGACTTAACGTGTTCGTTAAACGCGTAAGAAGCGTTGGTAAGGTTGCACAAATCGTAGTTTCAAGAACTTCAACCGGCTTAGTAAAACGCTTATTTGAAAACGAAGTTCCTGAAATCAAACAAGGTGTAGTTTTGGTTAAGGGTATCGCGCGTGACGCAGGTCAAAGAACAAAGATTGCTATCGCTAGCGAAGACCCAATGATTGATGCTGTGGGTGCTTGCGTAGGTAATAAGGGAGCGAGAGTAAACGCAATCGTTAACGAACTAGGGGGCGAAAAAATTGATATTATTCAATGGAGCGAAAATCCACTAGAATATATTTCAAGAGCGTTGTCTCCAGCAAGAGTAACGAAAGTTATTCAAACGGGTGACGACAGTGCAACTGCAATCGTTCCAGACGATAAACTCTCTTTAGCAATTGGTAGAAGCGGTCAAAATGCAAGACTTGCAGTTCGTTTAACCGGTTGGAAGATAGACGTTAAGAGTGAAAGCACGGTAGGTATAGAACCTGACACAACCGAAGAAAATTTTATTGAAGAATAATTGATAATAGGATAAATTATGATAAAAAAGATACCAATGCGCACTTGTATAGCGTGCAAAACGTCAAAGCCGAAGAAAGAACTTATAAGAGTAGTTAAGTTTAACGAAGAAATAAAGTTAGATTTAACGGGTAAAGCAAACGGCAGAGGCGCATACGTTTGTAACGACGTTGAGTGCATAAAAAAACTTAAGAAAGGGAAATTACTTAATCGCGCTTTTTCTTGTGAGGTATCTAACGAAACTTACAACGCGATTGTGGAGGAATTTCTTGGAAAAGAAGAGTAAAGCAGAAACGTTTATCGGCTTTTCGATGAGAGCGGGAAAGGTTAAGATAGGCACGAATGCCGTTGCAACCTTAAAGAAAGCGAATTTAATAATCGTTTGCAAAACTGCAAGTGAAAATACGAAAAAAGAAGCCGATAAATTTGCGAAAAAATTTCATTGTAGCGTAATAGAAACGCTCAATCGACCGTTGTCGGAGTTTGTTCATAAAGAAAACGCCAAGGTTATGGCGATTAACGATAAACAATTATCACAAGCAATTTTAAATAATTTGGAAGAAGATTTTATTGCGAGAAATCAGGAGATTATAAATGGCTGAAAAGAATCAAATGCATACTGAAAATATTAAAAAAGTTAGCGAACTTTTTAAAGATGGTAAAATTGAAAGTTTCCTTCAAGTAAACGTAAAACTTGAAAAGGATACTTTTGGTGCTAAGCGCGCTTTAGAAGAGAAATTAAAGGCTTTGGAATTAGCAAAGAAGGAAACAGTTACTGTTGAAGTTAAAACTGAAAAACCTGTTGCTAAGGAAGAGAGAGAACCAATAAAAATCGAACCAATCGTGGAAGAAACTAAAACTGTAGAAGAAGTTGAAGTTAAAAAGCCCGAAGAAAAGCCTATTGAAGAAGTAAAAGCGCAAGAAAAGAAAGAAGAAGCGCCAAAGAAAGAGTTCGTTCCTGAAAGACCTTCGTTTATCGTAAGGCGTGAAGGACCAATTCAACGTCCTGAAAAAACTTTTAATAAAGAAGAACGTCGCCCACGCCAAGAATTTAGACCGGGACAAAACGACGGTAAGCGTGACGGCTTTAAGCCACAAAATCAAGGTGGATTTAATAAACAAGGTGGCTTTAATCAAGGTGCAAAACCTGACTTTAAGCCTGTGGGCAAGAAGCAACAAGTTGGAACTTACGTTGCTCCACCAATTATTCCAAATGCAAAAGAAAATAGAAACTTTACCAAGAAAAAGCAAGGTGGCGAAAAGCAATATGAAGATAAGCACGTTATAAATAAGCGCGCTCTTATAAGAAATCAAGTTGATATTGACGACTTTGATGAAAATAAGACGGGTTATAGAAAAATGCGCCCTGCAAAAAAGGCAAAAGAACAAGTTGAAAGCACTGTTATCAAGATTGAAAAAGCAGTTATTAACACAGAAGTTATTGCCTTAAAGGTATTAAGTGAAAAAATCGGTATTACTGCCGCTGAAATTACTAAAAGATTATTCAAAGAAGGCATAATGAAAACTATAAACGACTCTATCGATTTTGATACTGCAGCGTTTATAGCAGCCGACCTTGGAATTGAATTAGAACTTAAACTCGATAAGACTGCTGAAGACGTATTGAGTGAAGGTTTTGGTGAAGAAGCAGAAGATAGTTTAAATCTTAAAAAGCGTCCACCTGTAGTAACCGTTATGGGTCACGTTGACCATGGTAAGACTTCACTTTTGGATAGAATTAGAAAGACTAACGTAACGGCTGGTGAAGCAGGTGGAATTACCCAACATATAGGTGCATATCAAGTTACGGTTAGTGGTGAAACGATTACTTTCTTAGATACGCCTGGTCACGCAGCGTTTACAGCAATGCGCGCTCGTGGGGCACAAGCAACGGATATAGCAATATTAGTAGTTGCTGCAGACGATGGAATTATGCCACAAACGATTGAAGCGATTAACCACGCAAAAGCGGCAGACGTTCCAATTTTAGTTGCAGTAAATAAGATTGATAAACCAGAAGCCAACGTAGAAAGAATTAAAACCCAACTCACTGAACACGGACTTTTACCTGAAGAATGGGGTGGGGATACTATTTTGTGTCCTGTGTCAGCAAAAACGGGCGAAGGCTTTGATAATCTTTTAGAAAACGTAAACGTTTTAGCAGAAATTAAAGACTTAAAAGCAAACCCGGATAGAAAGGCAAAAGGTGTCGTTATCGAAGCAAAACTTGACCAAGGTAAAGGCCCTGTTGCAACTATATTAGTTCAAAACGGTACGCTTAGAATTGGTGATAGCGTAGTCGTTGGCACGGTTATCGGTAAAATTAGAGCGATGGTTGACGATAAGGGCAGAAAGGTTACCCAAGCAGGTCCATCAACCCCTGTATCTATAATGGGCTTAGATGAAGTTCCAAACGCTGGCGATATTTTATTTGCCGTTGACGAAAAACTTACTAAGAAAGTTGCCGAAGAAAGAAAGAACAAAGAAAAAGAAAACATGCTTAAAGCATCTCAAACGGTTACGCTTGACGACGTGTTTAATAAGATAGCCGAAGGCGAAATGAAAGTGTTGCCGTTAATCGTAAAGGCAGACGTTCAAGGTTCGGTTGAAGCAGTTAAACAATCGTTAGAAAAACTTTCAAATGAAGAAGTAAAAGTTAACGTAATTCACGCAGCGGCTGGCGCAATAAAAGAATCGGATATTATGCTTGCGGAATCTTCAAAAGCAATCATTATCGGCTTTAACGTTCGCCCTGATTCAAACGCAAAACAAATCGCAGAAAGAAGTGGAATTGATATCAAACTTTATCGCGTAATTTACGAAGCGATTGAAGACGTTGAAAAGGCTCTTAAAGGTATGCTTGCACCTAAGTTTACCGAAATTTATATGGGTAAAGCAGAAGTTAGAGAAGTATTTAAGATTTCAGGCGTTGGTCAAGTTGCAGGTTGTTACGTTACTGAAGGTAAGATTATTAGAAGTGGTAAACTTCGTATTTATCGTGACGACGTTATGATTTGCGAAGGTAACGTATTGCAATTAAAGAGATTTAAAGACGACGTAAAAGAAGTTAGTCAAGGCTTTGAATGTGGTATGTCAATTGAAAAATTCAACGACATTAAAGTTGGCGACTTTATTGAAAGTTATCAAGTAGAAGAGAATAAGGAATAATGAAAAGAAACGGTAAAATTAGTAGGAACGACAGATTAAACGGCGAATTCCAAAAAGAAATTTACGAAATTATTTCTAGAAGGCTAAAAAATCCACTCATAACCGAAATGTTTTCGATTTTAAGGGTGGATTGTAGCCGTGATTTATCATACGCAAAAGTTTACGTAAGTATATATTCAGCGAATGAAGAAAAGAAAAAAGCGACCTTTGACGCTATCAGTAAAGACGCTAAGAAAATTCGCTATGAACTTGCAAAAGTTATTCGTGCGCGCACCGTTCCTGAACTTCAATTTATTTTAGACGATTCTATGGAATATGGCGACAAAATGGAAAAATTATTCAAGGCGATTAACGAAGGAGAAAAAAGTGATTAGTTTAGGTGAACTTGCTAAAAAACTTAAAAATGAAGAGAGCGTTGCGATTTTTTGTCACGTTCGTCCTGATGGCGATTGTATTGGGTCGGCGCTCGCTTTAAGCCTTGCTTTAAAACATCTCGGCAGAAAAGCGGACGTTTTTTGTGACGACCAAATCCCGTCGAGATTTTTGTTTTTAAATTCTATTAAAGAAATTAAAAATGAGATTACTGAAGAATATTCTGCGTATTGCACTATTGACTCAGGGGATTTGACAAGATTGGGTGATTTTGCAAACGTTTTCTTAAGTCATAAAAACACGTTTAATATCGACCACCACGTTTCAAACCCAAGATACGCTAATATTAATTACGTTTTTGATAACGCAAGTAATAGTGAAAATATTTATGCCTTAATTATGGAAATGAACGTTGAAGTCAGTGAAGAAATGGCTAATCTTTTAGCGATGGGAATAATGACTGATACGGGCAACTTTAGGCATAAAAACGTCACACCAAACACGTTTTTTATAGCAAGTAAATTAGTTGAAAAGGGTGCAGACGTAAACGAGATTTATTATCATATGTTTTCAGCGCAAAGTAAGGCGCGCGCTAAACTTTTTGGTAAAACAATGTCTAAAATAAGATATTTATTAGACGACCGTTTTGCAGTTATTTCAGTTACGCAAAAAGACTTAGAAGAAACTAACGCGCTTGCTGACGAAACCGAAGGGTTTATTGATTTTATTATGGGAATTCACGGTGTAGAAGTCGGCGCGTCGGTTTTAGAAATAGATAAAAACAAATTTAAAATCAGTTTTCGTTCTAAAAAGGCAAACGTAAGCGAAGTTGCCGGTGCGTTTGGTGGTGGCGGACATATTCTTGCAAGTGGTTGTCAAATTCACGGTGAATATGAAGAAGTCATTGATAAAATTCGCTTTGAAGTTAGTAAGCAACTTATAGATTAAAATAAAGTATGAAAGGTTTTATAAATTTAATTAAACCAACGGGTATGAGTTCAGCGTATGCAGTTGGCACAGTTAAAAAGAAATTTAATATGCCGTGTGGACATATGGGAACGCTTGACCCAATGGCGTCAGGGGTGTTACCCGTTGGTATAGGCAAAGCCTCACGGCTTTTTCAATATTTACTAGATAAAGAAAAAATTTACGTTGCCCGTTTTAAATTCGGCTATACGACGGATACTTTAGACGTTACAGGTTTAGAAACTTTAAATACTAAAAAAATTCCAACCGTTAGTGAAATTAACGCAATTTTACCTAAATTTATTGGTGAAATTGAACAAGTTCCCCCTAAATATTCGGCAAAATGTATTGACGGAAAAAGGGGATATGAACTCGCAAGAAAGGGTATTGAATTTGAATTAGCACCCAAAAAAGTTTGTATTTTAGACGCTAAGGTTTTATCTCAAATTAGTGAAAACGAGTTTGAATTTCAATTTAAGTGTAAAGGTGGAACTTATATCCGTTCACTTGCTAGAGATATTGCTTTTGAAGTTGGTTCGCTCGGGGTTATGAGCGCGCTTGATAGAAGAGCGTGTGGTATTTTTAGTTATGAAAACGGCGTAACCGTTGAACAATTAAAAAATGCAGACGATTTAACTAAATTTTTAATTCCTGCAGAAAACGCAGTTAATTTTGAAAAGATAGTGTTAACTAATAAGCAAGCGGAAAAAATTTTAAACGGCGTTTTTGAAAATTACGGATTTAAGGACGGAACTTATAGAGTTTATAACGAAAGTGAATTTTGGGGCGTAGGCGAATCAATCGATGGTGTTTTAAGAATAAAGGCATATGTTAGATAATAAAAAGATATCTGCAGTTTTAGCGCTTGGTTACTTTGACAGTGTTCATTTGGGGCATCAAAAAGTAATAGGAACGGCGAAAAAACTAGCAAAAAAACTTAATACGAAAACCGTGGTGATAACTTTTTCGGGAAACTTACGCGCTAAACTTGGTAATCAAACTGAAAAGATGGTTTTTACTCCTAACGAAAGAGAAGAATTTATGAAAAAGTTAGGGGTTGACGAAGTTTATTTTGCACCGATTACCGATGAGTTTTTAGCACTAGATAAAAAGGCGTTTTTAACCTATTTAAATGAAATTTATAACGTTTTGGGTTACGTGTGCGGGGAAGATTATAAGTTCGGTAAATTAGGTTTGGGAAATAGATTTTACTTAGAAGAATTTGCAAAAGAAAAAGGTCAAATCGTAAAAGTAGTTGAAATGGAAAATTTTAACGAAAAGGAAATTTCAACAACCTTAATTAAAGGCTTATTAAAAGACGGAAAAGTTAAAGAAAGTGCATTGCTTTTAGGCAGAAATTATTCAGTTTCAGGCAAGGTTTTTGCAGACAGAAAAATTGGCTCATCAATTGGTTTTCCAACAATAAACCTTAAGATTAATAAAGATAAATTCAGGCTTAAAAACGGGGTATACGAAGGAAGGATTAATCTTTATGGCAAAGAGTATAAGGCTATTATTAACTACGGTGCGCGCCCAACCTTTTCTTTAGATGAGAAATTAATTGAAGCGCATATAGTTGATTTTTCAGGTGAACTTTACGATATGGATATAACCTTGTTCTTTACTGATTATTTAAGGGATATAATTAAATTTAACAGCGTTGAAGACTTGAAAGAACAACTAAAAAAAGATTTACAAACGGTTAAGGGGAAAAAATAAATGATTAAATTTGGACCTAGTGGGAATTCAGTTGCTTTTAATTTAGCAGGCAATACTAAAAGCGAAGAATCGGCATTATGGGTTAAAAATTTAGGGCTAAATTGTTTTGAATATTCTTTTGGTAGAGGGGTTAACTTAACTAGTGAACGAGCAATCTCTATTGGAAACGCATTCAAGGAAGCGGGCGTAGAAATCAGCGTTCACGCGCCTTACTATATAAACTTTGCTAATCCCGACGACGAGATGGCTGAAAAGTCTTATAATTACGTAATTCAATCAGCGTTAAAGGTTAGGGAAATGGGTGGAAAAAGAGTAGTTTTTCATCCAGCAAGTCAAGGCAAAATGAAACGTGAACAAGCAGTTGATTTAACCGAAACGCGATTAAGAATATTAAGAGATAAAATTTACGAACAAGGATTGCAAGATTTAATATTCTGTCCTGAAACCATGGGAAAGATAGGTCAAATAGGCACGATTGAAGAGGTTACTAGATTTTGTAAGATAGATAAGATTTATATTCCGTGTGTGGATTTTGGGCATATTAACGCAAGAGAGTTAGGAAGTTTAAAAACCGAAAAAGATTATCTTGATAGGCTATCTTATATGATAGACAACTTGGGTTTTGAAAAAATGGAACACTTCCATATTCACTTTTCAAAGATAGAATATTCAGCAAAAGGCGAAGTAAGACATTTAACTTTTGAGGACGATCATTACGGTCCTGAATTTGAACCACTATCTAACGCGATAAAAAAACTTTCATTAAAACCGTATATAATATGTGAATCTGCGGGAACGCAAGATATTGATGCGGTAAAAATGCAAAAAACCTATTATTGATTATTGACTTATAGTTAAATTTTTGGTAAAATATATCTAGTACGATGAAAAATCTTGCATTAAGTAAAGGCGAAGTTGCCTTAATAACGGATAGATTAACGCGCGAATATTTTTGTGGGGTAGATATTGCAGAAGCATTTTTATTTCTTGGTGAAAAGCCCGTGGTTTATACCGACGCAAGATATTTTTATCAGGCAAAAAAAACTTTAGCCGAAAAGAATATTGAATGTAGGTTATATCGTGACGATAGCGATTTAATTAGTTATCTAAAAGAAAACGAAAACAACGTACTTTATTTAGACTACCAAAAAATCACGGCAAAAGAATATTTTACCTATAAAGATTTTGGCTTAGAAGTTTTAGATATATCAAGTGAGATTTCAAAATTAAAATCTTTAAAAGATGATGAAGAAATTTCTTCAATAAAAAAGGCGTGTGAAATCGTTGAAAAGGCATTTCACAAGGTTATTAAAACCGTTAAGGTTGGTGATACTGAGTTAGACCTTAAGAACGCTTTAGAAGAAGAGATGTTAAAACTTGGTGCGGAAAGCACTTCGTTTGATACGATAGTTGCGTTTAATGAAAACTCTGCAGTTCCCCATCACGAAACGGGGAATACTTCATTAAAAGAAAATTCGGTTATTTTAATTGATGCAGGCTGTAAGGTAAACGGATATTGTTCAGACTTAACTAGAACTGTTTTCTTTGGAAAACCAACTGAAAAATTTATAAAAACTTATAACTTAGTTTTAGAAGCAAACTTAATTGCAGAAAATAAAATTAAAAATGGCGATTCTTGTGTTAGAGCCGATTCTTATGCAAGGGAATATCTAAAGAGCCAAGGGGTTGATAAATTTTTTACTCACTCTTTAGGTCACGGGTTAGGGCAAGAGATACACGAATATCCAAGGTTATCCCCTAAGGGCGAAGGCAATTTAACTGAGAATATGGTTTTTACCATTGAACCAGGAATATATTACGACGGTGAATTTGGAGTTAGAATTGAAGACACCGTAATGATAAAAAACGGAAAAGTAGAAAGATTGTTTTTTGATGACAAAAAACTTTTGATATTATAAAAAATTATTAAGATACAATTTAAGGAGAAACTATCAATGATTTCAGCAGGTGATTTTAGAAAGGGCGTAACGTTTGAATTTGAAAGTGGCATTTGGACCATCGTAGATTTCCAACACGTAAAACCAGGTAAAGGCGCAGCGTTCGTAAGAACTACTATGAAGAACGTCGTAACGGGCAAAGTTTTAGAAAAAACTTGGAACCCAACCGAAAAAATTCAAGAAGCGCAAATTGAAACTAAAAACATGACTTATTCTTATACTGACGGTGAACTTTATTATTTTATGGACCAAGAATTCAACTTAACTCCGTTAAACTACGAACAAGTTGAAGATGCTCTTAAATATATTAAAGAAAACGACCCTGTTATCGTAAGGTCATATAAAGGCGTAGCATTTTCAGTAGAATGCGAAAACTTCGTAACCCTTCGCGTAACACAAGCAGACCCATCAGTTAAGGGTAACACTGCAACTAACGCAACTAAAGAAGCAATTTTAGAAACAGGCGTTAGCATTCAAGTACCAATGTTCGTAGAAGAAGGCGAACTCATTAGAGTTGACACCAGAACCGGCGAATATATGGAAAGAGTTAAAGGTTAATTAATAAAAACTAAAACAAAAAAAGAAGATTACCCGCAACTTTTTGCGGGTAATTTTTAAGTAAAGGTGAAAAGTTGAAAAGAGTTTTCATTAGTGGCGCTAGTGGTGGAATAGGTTTTGCTACTGCAAAAAAGTTTTTAGAAAACGGATATTTCGTCATTGCGCAATATAATTTAAACGTTAATAAAATTAACGAACTTTCTTCATACGCAAAAGAAATTGGGAAGGAAGAAAATTTATTTGCGATTAAAATAGACCTTTCTTCACCTTGCGATATAACGGAAAAATTAAACTCGTTAAAAAAGAGTTTCAAAAAAATCGACGTCATCGTTAATAATGCAGGGATAGGTTTATACAAATTAATAACCGAAACCACAATTGAAGAATGGGAAAAATTGTTTAACGTAAACTTAACGAGCGCATATTTAATTAATAACGCCTTTATTAATCAAATGATAAACGCTAAAAACGGTAAGATAATTAACGTTTCTTCAATGTGGGGACTATCGGGCGCAAGTATGGAAGTATGCTACTCGGCAAGTAAATCTGCCATTATAGGATACACGAAAGCACTTGCAAAAGAATTAGCGCCAAGTGGAATAACCGTCAACTGCGTTTGTCCGGGGGTTATCGATACCGCGATGAACGCGCGCTTTAATAATGAAGAAATTGAAGAATTAAAAGAGCAAACACCACTAGGTAGATTAGGAAAGCCTGAGGAAGTTGCTGAATTAATTTATTTTTTAAGTGGCGAACAATCGAATTTTATAACCGGTCAATGTATCAGTATTGACGGTGGCTTTATTTTATAAAAAAGGAAAGGGGCAGATTTATCTGTCCCTATTAGTATAAGTATGGAAAGATGCAGTGGAATTTTAATGCCTATTTTTTCATTACCCAATAAATACGGTATTGGTGGGTTTGGCAAAGAAAGTTATGATTTTATCGATTATCTAGTAAAGGCAAAACAAAAAGTTTGGCAAGTTTTACCTTTAGTTCAAACGGGTTTTGGAGATTCACCTTATTCATCGGTATGTTCAACTTCGTTTAACCCTTATTTTATCAGTATCGACCACTTAAAAGAAATGGGTTTAATAACGGCAAGGGAAGCAAAATTTGCTATCGTAAATGAAGAAAGGGTAAATTACGGGGCTCTTTATGCAGTTAGGTATCCGTTACTAAGAAAGGCTTTTTCTAGATTTGATAAAGAGAATAAAGAATTTAAGAAATTCGTAAACAAAAAGTCCTATTATGATTACGCACTTTTTATGTCAATAAAGTATGCATCGGGGCAAAAGCACTTTTACGAATGGGAAGAAGGTCTTGCTCACCGTGATGAAAAAGCCTTAAAAAAATTTGCAAAAAGTTACCGAGAAGAAATTTTATTTTGGCAATTCGTTCAATTTATAGCAAAAAAAGAGTGGTTAAACTTAAAAAAATACGCCAACGATAACGGCATTGAAATTTTAGGGGATATTCCTTTATACGTAGCGTTAGATAGCGTTGACGTGTGGAAAAACCCCGAATTATTTAAATTAAATGAAGATTTTTCGCCAAAGAAAATAGCAGGCGTACCACCCGATTATTTTTCTAAAACAGGTCAACTTTGGGGTAATCCCGTTTACGATTACGATGAGCATAAAAAAGACGATTTTTCTTGGTGGATAAAAAGAATAGAAAACGCGCTTTCCATTTACGATTACGTAAGGATTGACCATTTTAGAGCGTTCGATAGGTTTTACGAAGTTGATTTTGGCAGTGAGAACGCAATTAACGGCAAGTGGGTGGACGTTCCGTCAAAAGAATTGTTTAATTCGCTTCATAAGAAAGTTGATAAAGATAGAATTATCGCTGAAGACTTAGGGATAATTGACGACGGGGTTAGAAAATTACTCAGTAGCGTCGGTTATCCAGGAATGAAGATTTTATCATTTGCTTTTAACGGTGAAGAAAATAATTTATATTTACCAAAAAATATAGAAGAAAATTCCGTTTGCTATACGGGAACGCACGATAACGATACCCTTATGGGCTTAATTAAGGGTGCAACCGATTGGGATAAAAACAACTTATATTCAGGTGTAAATAAATGCCTTAAAGAAATGGGAAAAACCGTTGAAATAACTGATGAAAATGAACTTGCCGACGCAATTATTTATTTAGGATTATCATCAAAAGCAAAATTATTTATAATGCCTATGCAAGACGTTTTAAGGTTAGACGGTGCGTTTAGAATTAACGAACCGGGAACTTTAAAAAACGATAATTGGACGGTTAGATTAACAAAGAAAGATTTTTCATCATCAAGCGCGAAAACCTTAGCAAAATTGGTAAAAAAATCAAGCAGAATATAAAATCATCTTAAAAAATTAAACTTTTTTTGCGTTCGTTTTAGCGTTAAAAGTTCAACTTCAATTAAAGATTTTTTGTATAATAATTGATTTTAAGGGAATAATCGCATTAATAAAATTATAGGAGAAACGATTATGAACCCTTTTAAAGAATTACCAAAAGATAGTAAAATCACTTATGCAAATTGGAACTCTATTGCCGTTAAACCTTACGATAAAAACGCAACCGACCCATACACGAAAACTCGCATAATATTAATGAACGGCACGGAGTTTGAATCAAATTGGTTTTTGCATCAATTTAATAGGCATTGTCTAAACAACGAAGTAAGAAGAGTTTTGGCAGAAGTTCGCCGTCAAGAACAGCAACAACAAAAAAGAATATCAGCGCTTAAACCACTTAATGAAAGCATTTTAGAGCATACTATCGGTTATGAACAGTTAGCCGTAGATTTAACTGCTGAAATGGCACAAAAAGAACCTAATCCGGTTGTAAAAGAACAACTTGATTTTGCGCTTTTAGAAGATTTTGACCACCTTTATAGATATGCAAATTTATTAGATATGGACGAAGGCGTTCACGCTGAAAGGTTGGTTGGTGGATATACTGAATTAACGCCTGCTAGACCGACTATTGCAGAACATCGTCACCCAAACGATGATATTCGCCGTTATATTAATTGTTGGCAAGATAGTCTAATTACTCGTTTGCATACGGGGATAATAACTGCGGCAGAACAGCAAACTATGAACTATTATATGAACGTTGCAGGATTCTATTCAAACGATTTGGGAAGAAAATTATTTAGCGAAATCGCTATGATTGAAGAACAACACGTGTCAGGCTACGGCTCACTTATGGACCCATCTTCAACTTGGTTTGAAAGTTGGGTTATGCACGAATATACAGAGTGCTATTTATATTATTCGTGCTATCAAAATGAAAAAAATGCCAATATTAAAAAGATTTGGCTTATGCATTTTGAAGAAGAGTTAAAGCACTTAAAAATTGCAAGTGAAATGCTATATAAATATGAAGGTAGAGAATGGGAGCAATTATTTATCGGTGGCGCAGAATTTCCATCTTTAATTAAACTTCAATCAAATATCAGTTACGTTAGGGAAGTTATAAACACAGTTAGAAAAACGGGTTACAAAGAAATAACCGTTCAGTTGAACGACCTACCAGATAACGCGGACTTTTTTAAGTATCAACGTCAAGTTAATTCTTCAGTTTCTAGCGTTGCATCTCATCAAGTTATTGATAAATATATCAAAAAACACGGTGAAGACTATCGTTTTGAAAAAAATCCAAATCCTGAAAAGACTTTGAGAGATAGAACGGTTGACAATACTGAGTTGGCTAGAAAAAAAGGCGTTTAATAATCCTTAAAAATCTATAATAAATTTTAAACAACTTATATATTTTCTTGACAATATAAAATTTAAATGCTATTCTATACAAGATAAATCTTTAATTCGGTACAGAGAGACCGGCAAGGTTACTATAGTTATAGGCGGGGCGACCCGATTATTATGATATTAAAGCCTTGCTTTTGCATGGCTTTTTTATATTAATGGGAGAATATATGGACTATTTATTAAAGAACGGCACAATATACGTTGACGGAAAGTTGGTTAAAAAAGACCTTTCAATCGTGGGGGGTAAAGTTTCTTTTTTAAACCAACCATCATCAACTGACGTTCAAATTATTGATTGTGAAAATTTATTTATATTTCCCGGCTTTATCGACGTGCATACGCACCTTCGTGAGCCGGGTTTTTCATATAAAGAAACGGTTAAGACGGGAACTGATGCTGGCGCAAGCGCAGGATACTCGGTATTATTTACTATGCCAAACTTAAACCCTGTTCCAGATTCGATAGAAAACTTAAAAGTTCAACAAGATATTATCGACCGTGATGCAAAAATAAAAGTTTATCCATTGGCGTCTATAACCAAAGGGGAAAAGGGCAAAGAACTTTCACCAATCAATGAATTATCGTTAAAAGTAATTGGCTTTTCGGACGACGGCAAGGGTGTCCAAAGTGATGAAATGATGAAAACGGCAATGAAATTAGCAAAAGAAAACGGTAAATTTATCGTTGCTCATTGCGAAGATGAAAGTTTGCTTGACGGTGGATATATTCACGACGGCGATTATGCGCGTTTACACTCACATAAAGGAATTTCTTCAGCAAGTGAATATAAGCAAGTTGAAAGGGACTTAATTTTAGCAGAAGAAGTTGGGGTTAAATATCACGTTTGTCACGTTTCAACGAAAGAGAGTGTTGAAGCAATAAGAAATGCAAAGAAAAGGGGTGTTGACGTTACGGCTGAAACCGGTCCACATTATCTTGTTCTTAACGATATGATGCTTAAAGAAAGTGGTGATTTTAAGATGAATCCACCAATCCGTGCAGAAGAAGATAGATTAGCGTTAGTTAACGGTATAAAAGACGGAACGATAGAAATGCTTGCAACCGACCACGCACCACACTCTAAGGAAGAAAAGAGTAAAGGATTATTAAGTCTAAACGGTGTGGTTGGTTTAGAAACGGCTTTCCCGATTATGTATACGTATTTAGTTAAAACGGGCGAAATTAGTTTAGAAAAACTAATTGAAATAATGAGCGTAAATCCATCTAAAAGGTTTGATTTAGGAATTGAAATAAAAGAAGGCGCTATTGCAAACTTAAACGTTTACGATTTATCTAGTGAATATGTAATCGACCCAAACAACTTTAAGTCTATGGGAAAAAGTTCGCCTTTTAACGGATTTAAGGTAAACGGCAAATGCGTTGCAAATTTTTATAACGGAAAAAAAGTATTTTAATTTAAGAAAAAAAGTTGATTGTATATAAGGAGAAAATTATGCCAAAGAGAACAGACATTAAAAAGGTATTGGTTATAGGAAGTGGTCCTATAGTAATAGGACAAGCCGCAGAATTTGACTATGCCGGAACGCAAGCGTGCTTGGCGCTTAAAGAAGAAGGGTACGAAGTAATTTTAGTTAACTCTAACCCTGCAACCATAATGACGGATACGACTATTGCAGATAAGGTTTATATGGAACCTTTAACACTTGAATTCGTGGCAAAAATTCTCCGTTACGAACGCCCTGATGCAATTATTCCAGGTCTAGGTGGACAAACGGGACTTAACCTTGCTATGCAATTAGCAAAAAAAGGGGTATTAGAAGAATGTGGCGTTGAACTTTTAGGAACAAACGCAGAAAGTATCGAACGCGCTGAAGATAGAGAATTATTTAAGGCGATGTGCGAATCAATCGGTGAACCGGTCATTAAATCGGAAATAACTTATAGTATTGAAGAAGCGAAAGAATCTGCCAAGAAAATCGGGTATCCTGTTGTTTTACGTCCTGCGTTTACCTTAGGTGGAACGGGTGGTGGTTTTGCTGATAACGAAGAAGAACTTGAAGCCATTATGAAAAACGCCTTAAAACTTTCACCTGTGCATCAAGTTTTAGTTGAAAAGAGCGTTAAAGGTTATAAAGAAATCGAATTTGAAGTAATGCGCGATTCAACTGATAAAGCCATTACGATATGTGGAATGGAAAACGTTGACCCCGTTGGTGTTCATACGGGGGACTCAATCGTAGTTGCGCCAATTTTATCATTAAACGATAAAGATTTAAAGATGCTAAATGATTCAGCGATTAAAATTATTCGTGAACTTCAAATTCAAGGTGGATGTAACGTTCAATTTGCACTTCACCCAACAACTAGCGACTATTATTTAATTGAAGTTAACCCAAGAGTATCGCGTTCATCAGCGCTCGCAAGTAAGGCAAGTGGATATCCAATAGCAAAAGTAACGGCAAAAGTAGCAGTCGGCATGAATCTTGATGAAATAAAAGTGTCTGGAACGACTGCTGATAAAGAACCAAAACTTGATTATATAATTTCAAAATTCCCAAGATTTCCATTTGATAAGTTCGCTTCAGCGTCAAACGTTTTAGGAACTCAAATGAAGGCGACGGGCGAAGTTATGGGTATCGGTTCAAACTTGGCTGAAAGTTTACTTAAGTCTATCCGTTCGTTAGAAGTTGGTGTTCATCACTTATATATTGCTAAGTTTGACGATATGCCAACTGAAGAAATTTTAGATTACATCAAAGAATTCAAGGCTGATAATATTTTTGCAATCAGTGAACTTTTATGGCGTGGAATAAGCGTTGAAAAAATTCACGAAATAACCAAGATTACTAGACTTTTCTTAGATACGATATTAGATATCGTAAATATGGAAAAGAAATTAAAAGAAAATAAACTCAACGTTGATTATTTAAGAAAGGCAAAAGAAATAGGGTTTTCCGACAACTATATAGCGCACCTTTGGGATATGAAGGAATTAGAAGTTAACGCATATAGAAAACAAAACGGAATTAAACCTATCTATAAAATGGTTGACACCTTGTATAGTGGCGCGTATATTCCATATTTTTACTCAACCTATACGGGAACGAACGATTCTATCGTTACCGATAAGCAAAAGGCAGTTGTGTTAGGTAGTGGACCAATTAGAATTGGTCAAGGCGTTGAATTTGACTATTCAACCGTGCACGCAGTTAAAACCATTAAAGAAAGTGGCTATGAAGCGATAATTATTAACAACAACCCTGAAACAGTTTCAACCGATTATACTATAAGCGATAAACTTTATTTTGAACCGCTTACGGCTGAAGACGTTATGAACGTTATCGAATTTGAAAACCCAATGGGCGTTGTTGCATCACTTGGTGGACAAACTGCAATCAACCTTGCTAAGCCTATTGAAGATAGGGGTGCAAAGATTATCGGCACGGATTGTAAGGCGATTGATAACGCAGAAGATAGAGATGCGTTTGAAAAGATTTTGAAAAAGTTAAATATTCCTCAACCAAAAGGTCAGGCTGTGTTTAGCGTTGAAGACGGCGTTAAGGTCGCTGAAGAAATTGGTTATCCCGTTTTAGTTCGTCCATCTTACGTTTTAGGTGGAAGAGCAATGCAAATCGTGGGTAACGAAGAAGGGCTTCGCGCATACTTAAAGACTGCAGTTGATATCAGCGAAGACCACCCGATTTTAGTAGATAAATATATCGTTGGTAAAGAACTTGAAATCGACGCTGTTTGCGACGGAAAAGACGTGTTTATTCCAGGTATTATGGAACTCATAGAAAGAACGGGTGTGCACTCTGGCGATTCAATAAGCGTTTACCCAACTTTCTCGGTTAGTGAAAAGGCAAAACAAACTATTCTAGAATATGGTAAGAAGTTAGGGCTTGGAATAGGCATCGTAGGTTTATATAACATTCAATTTATCGTTGACAAAAATGAAGACGTTTATGTTATCGAAGTAAATCCACGTTCTTCAAGAACCGTGCCTTTCTTATCAAAATCAACGGGATATTCACTTGCTGATATCGGCACGAAAGTTATGTTAGGTCAAAGTTTGAAAGCCCAAGGATTAACCATGCTCTATCCAGAAGAAAAGAAGCGTTGGTACGTTAAAGCACCTGCCTTTTCGTTCAGTAAACTTCGTGGCATAGACGCATATCTTTCACCTGAAATGAAGTCAACGGGCGAAGCAATCGGTTATGACGATAAGTTAAATCGTGCGTTATATAAAGCACTTCAAGCATCGGGCATGAACGTTACTAACTACGGTACTGTGTTCGTATCTCTTGCAGATGCAGATAAAGAAGAAGCACTTCCATTAATAAGAAGATTTTATAACCTAGGCTTTAATATTGAAGCAACGATAGGAACTGCTAAATTCTTAAAATCTCACGGAATTAAGACTAGAATTAAGGCAAAATTAAGCGAAGGCAGTGAAGAAATTTTAGAAGCAATTCGTCGTGGATACGTAACTTACGTTATAAGCACAAGAGACGTTAATTCGTTGGGTTCAGTAAGTGACGGTTACCAAATTCGTCGTGCAGCGGTTGAAAACAACGTGACTATGTTTACCGCACTTGACACGGTTAGAGTTCTTTTAGACGTTTTAGAAGAAATCACTTTAAGCATTTCAACTATAGACGCGTAAAAAAGGAGAATTAAATTGAAACAAGTTTATTTAAAAGTTTTAACCAATGAAAAACTTACCAAAAACGTTTGTAAAATGACGCTTTTTGGTGATATGACGGCGATTGAACGCCCTGGTCAATTCGTAAATATTGCGCTTGACGGATTGTTTTTGCGTCGCCCAATTTCCGTTTGTGACGTTAATGAAAATGAACTTACCATTATCTATAAGGTTGTGGGCAAGGGAACGGAACAAATGTCAAGAATGAAAGGTGGCGAAATTTTAGACGTTTTATCAGGACTCGGTAACGGCTATTTTACCGACTTATCTGGTGAAAACCCACTATTAATCGGTGGTGGCGTAGGCGTTCCACCAATGTATAAACTTTGCAAAGAGTTAATAAAGGAAGGCAAAAAGCCAACCGTTATTTTAGGGTTTAATACTAAAGACGAAATTTTTTACGAAAATGAATTTAAGGCGCTCAACGTAACGGTATTAGTCGCAACGGCTGACGGAAGTTACGGTATTAAAGGATTTGTAACCGACGCTATGAAAGAAGTATCAACTTACTCTTACGTTTATACTTGTGGACCAGAACCAATGCTTAAAGCAGTATATAACGCAAGCGTAACTAGTGGTCAATATTCTTTTGAAGAACGCATGGGCTGTGGGTTTGGCGCGTGTATGGGTTGCACTTGTAAAACAAAATACGGCAACAAGCGTGTTTGTAAAGACGGTCCCGTATTAGTTAAGGAGGAAATCATATGGTAAACACTAAAGTTTCTCTCTGTGGTGTAAATTTAATTAACCCTATTGTTCCTGCAAGTGGAACGTTTGGTTTTGGTTATGAATTTAACGATATTTACGATATAAACGTGCTTGGTGGTATTTCTATTAAGGGAACTACTAAAGATGCAAGATTTGGTAACCCAACCCCAAGAATTGCAGAATGCACGTCAGGTTTGATTAATTCAATCGGGCTTCAAAACCCCGGAATTGATGCCGTTATTGAAAAGGAAATTCCAAGATTAAGGCAAATTTACGATAACGTCCTAATATCAAACATCAGTGGTTTTTCTATTGATGAATATGTTTATTGCTGTGAAAAAATGAACGAAGTTAAGGGGGTTGATATCATTGAAGTTAACATCAGTTGCCCTAACGTTCATAACGGTGGAATGAGTTTTGGCACAATGCCTGAAAATGCCGAAGCCGTTACTAAAGCAGTTAAAAAAGTCGTAACGAATAAACCTGTGTTTATTAAATTAACACCGAACGTAACGGACATTGTTTCAATCGCAAAAGCGTGCGAACAAGGTGGGGCAGACGGAATAAGTTTAATAAATACTTCACAAGGTTTAAGAGTAGACTTAAATAAAAGAAAACCGGTAATTGCAAACAAAATCGGTGGATTTTCAGGAAGAGCGATTTTCCCAATCGCGTTAAAGATGGTTTGGCAGGTTTACGAAGCCGTTAAACTTCCAATCATGGGTATCGGTGGTGTAGCAACGGCTGAAGACGTTATCGAAATGATGATGGCAGGCGCAACTGCAGTTCAAGTTGGTGCTGAAAACTTGGTTAATCCATACGCTTGTAAGGATATAATCGACCACTTACCTGAAACGATGAAAAAATATAAAATTGAAGATTTAAATGAAATTATAGGAGTTGCACACAAATGAAAAAAGACGTAATAATTGCTTGTGACTTTAACTCAAAAGAACAATTATTTAATTTTCTTGATAAATTCAAGGAAGAAAAACCTTATTTAAAAGTTGGTATGGAACTTTTTTATGCTGGTGGAATTGAAATCGTAAAAGAAATTAAAAAACGTGGACATAAAATATTTTTAGACCTTAAACTTCACGATATTCCAAACACTGTAAAAAAAGCGATGGCAGTACTTTCGTCTTTTGACGTTGATATGGTAAACTTGCACGCTGGTGGTGGTTCGGTTATGATGAAAGGTGCAATCGAAGGATTGACTAGACCTGATGGAACTAGACCACTTTTAATCGCGGTAACCCAACTTACTTCAACCAATCAAGAATTAATGACAAATGAACTTCTTATCGATAAACCACTTGACGAAGTTGTTATGAGTTACGCGTTAAATTCAAAAAATTCAGGATTAGACGGTGTAGTTTGTTCACCATTAGAAGCAGGTAAAGTTCACGACGTGTGCGGTAAAAACTTCTTAACCGTAACGCCAGGTATAAGGCTTGCAGGGGATAGCGTTGGTGACCAAAAGAGAGTAACTACTCCAGCACTAGCAAGGGAAATTGGTTCGGACTTTATCGTAGTTGGACGTTCAATAACGGGCGCTGAAGACCCTGTTAAAGCATATAGACAATGTGTTAAAGAATTCTTAGGATAAGGAGAGAATAAAAATGGAAATCAAAAGAGCAGTTGCTGAAAACTTACTTAAAATTAAAGCAGTATTTTTACGCCCAGACGAACCGTTTACTTGGGCGAGCGGAATAAAAAGTCCAATCTATTGTGACAATAGACTTATTTTAACTTCACCTGAAGCAAGAGACGTTGTTGAAAACGCTATTGCTGAAACGGTAAAGAAAGAATATCCTGAAGCAGAAGCACTTTTCGGTACTAGCACTGCTGGTATTGCGCACGCAGCGATTGCAGGTCATATATTAAATATGCCTATGGGTTACGTTCGTGGAAGCAGTAAAGACCACGGCAGAAACAATAAAATTGAAGGAAAACTAGAAAAGGGAACAAAGGTTGTCGTTATCGAAGACCTTATTTCAACGGGTGGAAGTTGTATTGACGTTGTTGAATCATTGAGAGAGGCAGGCGCTGAAGTATTAGGTATCGTAAGCATTTATACGTATGGAATGAAAAAAGGTCTTGAAAGATTAAAAGAAGCAAACGTTAAAAACGTAAGTTTAACCGATTTTGATACAACCATTAAAGTTGCTGCTGAAATTGGTTATATCAAAGAAAGTGACGTAGAAAGACTTAAATCTTTTAGAGATAATCCAGCAGATGAAAGTTGGATAAAAGCATAACAAGGGGAATAAAATGAAAAATTTATTATCAATCACTGATTTTTCGGTTGAAGAGATAAAAGAAGTTATCGACAAAGCGGAAGACATAATAAAAAATCCGTCAGCGTATAGCGAAAAATGTAAAAATAAGATTTTAGCAACCTTATTTTTCGAACCGTCAACTAGAACTAGACTTAGTTTTGAATCTGCGTTTTTATCTTTAGGTGGAAAAACTTTAGGTTTTTCAGATGCAAATAGTTCTTCATCTTCAAAGGGTGAAAGCGTTGCCGATACAATTAAGGTGGTAAGTTGCTATGCAGATATTATCGCGATGCGTCACCCAAAAGAAGGCGCGCCGTTAGTGGCGTCGTTTTCATCAAGCGTACCAATTATAAATGCAGGTGACGGCGGTCATAATCACCCAACCCAAACCTTAACCGACCTTTTGACTATTAAAAGGGAAAAGGGCAAACTTGACAACTTAACGGTTGGTTTTTGTGGGGACTTAAAGTTTGGTAGAACAGTTCACTCACTAATTCAAGCATTAGCAAGGTATAAGGGAATAAAACTAATTCTTATTTCACCTGAAGAATTGACCGTTCCAGATTACGTTAAGCACGACGTTTTAGATAAAAATGGTATGGATTACGTTGAAATTCGCAGTTTAGAACAAGCCATGCCTGAATTAGACGTTTTGTATATGACAAGAGTTCAACAAGAAAGATTTTTCAATGAAGAAGATTATTTAAGACTTCGCGATAGTTATATTTTAACGTTAGAAAAACTTGAAAACGCAAAAGAAGATTTATGTATACTTCACCCACTTCCAAGGGTAAACGAAATTTCCGTTGACGTTGACAGTGATAAGCGCGCGTGCTACTTTAAGCAAGTTCAAAACGGAAAATACGTTCGTATGGCGCTTATGCTAAAACTTTTAGGAATAGAATAAGGGGGATAGGAAAAATGGAAATTAATCCAATTAAAAACGGAATAGTTATCGACCATATCGAAGCGGGAAAAGGTATGGAAATTTACGATTTTCTATCACTTAGCGAATTAGATTGCACCGTTGCAGTAATAAAGAACGTGCCTAGTAGAAAAACGGGTAAGAAAGACATAATCAAGATAGATGCAAATATAATTTTAGACTTAGACGTTATAGGTTATATAGCACCTGAAGTGACGGTAAATTATATTAAAGATGGAAAACTTATTGAAAAGAAAAAACTTGAACTACCAAACATTCTTAAAAACGTGATTAAGTGTAAAAATCCTCGTTGTATCACCAGTGTAGAACAAGGAATAGACCATATTTTTAAGTTGGTAGATAAAGAAAAGAGAATTTATAGATGCATTTATTGTGAATCAAAGGCAAAATAAAAATCCGCAAAGAAAAAAGGAGGGGTAAGACGTGCAAAAAATTAACTTAAGAAAGGAAATAGTCAACGTGTTAACTGCGATAGTTGCAAGCGTGATTTCAGCCGTTGGAATTTATTTCTTTGTTGAACCTTTTTCTTTTGCTCCAAGTGGTATAGACGGCGTTTCTCAAATGTTAAATTTTATTTTTCATAAAGAATTTAATTTAGAGTTAAACGTTGGTATAATCAATTTTGTTTTGAATTTACCATTAATCATTTCCGCGTGGTTTATCTTAAAGAAGCGATACGTCGTTTATACGGGAATATATATGTTAACAAGTTCACTTTTAGTCAACTTATTGCACATTTTAAATGTTCCCGTGGTAACTTATGATTTAACCCCTTTAATTCCAGCAATTTTTGCAGGGGTAGCACAGGGCGGAACGGCGTTAATGTTAAAAATAGGCGCATCGTCAGGTGGCGTAGATATAATCGGCTGTATGATTCAAACCAAAATGCGCCACGTTAAAGTTGAAAGAATAATTGCAATTTTAAGTTACGTTATCGTCGGTATAACTTTTTTTGTGTTCGGTTCTTTAGAAGCAGTTTTATTGTCTGCAATAGAAGTTTTCGTTTGCGAACAAGTGTCGTCTTCGGTACTAAAAAGCACTAGAAGTGCAGTTAGATTTGAAATTGTAACCGATGAGCCTGAATTTATATGTGAAGAAATTATTAATAATTTAAAACACGGCGCCACCTTAATTAAAGGTCAAGGCGTATTTTCGGAAAACGAAAAATCAGTAATAGTGGTAGTTATAAACTATTATCAAGTTGCAGAGTTTTTACAAATAATATCAAAGAGCAAAAATACTTTTGCATATTACGTTGACGTAATGGGGGTTAAAGGTCGATTTGATTGGAGTAAAGACGATATTACTGAAATGGAAAAATTAAAAGAAAGGCAACAAAAAAAGTTGCTTGAAAAAGAAATGCTTGAAAGCAAAAACGAAACTGAATAAAATGTTATATGAATATAAAACTCTAGAACGTTGCCATTTGTGGCAATTAAAAATCAATAGTTAAAAAACCTTGATTTTTATAGAGTTTTTTATTTTTTATATTGACAATGACTTTATAATATAGTAGAATAAATAAGATGGTTCTTATACTTAAAAACGCAAGTAAAATATTGTATAAGATGCAAATAATAAAGGAGAAAATTATGGAAAAAATTATTGTCAACGCCAAAAACGTTACGGGTAAAATTAAGGCTTTACACGGCGTATGTAACGTTCCTTGGGCATCTTGCACCGAAGAACTTGAAAGAAACTATTTAGGGCTTTATAAAGAAGCGGGAATTCCATATTGTCGTTATCACGATATGGGTGGCGTTCGCGGAGGTGAAGTTTACGTTGATATTCCAAACATTTTTAGGGATTTTGACGCTGACGAAACCAACCCTGAAAATTATGATTTTACATTTACCGATTGGTTGGTTAATCGTTGTGTTGAAAATGGTGTTGAACCGTTTTATAGACTTGGTATAACCATTGAAAACGATAATTTTTATCAAAACTACTATAACGAAGTTCCAAAGGATAAGCATAAATGGGCAAGAATTTGTGAACATATAATTGCTCACTATAACGAAGGTTGGGCAAACGGTTATAAATATAATATTGAATATTGGGAAATTTGGAACGAACCGGAAGTTCGTGGTTCAACGCATAGATGTGGCGATGAACAAATGTGGAACGGTTCTGCTGAAGATTATTTTGAACTTTATTCAATTTCAGCAACTTACTTAAAAGAACGTTTCCCAAATATAAAGGTTGGGGGATATTCCTCAATCGGTTTTTATCACGTAATTCAAGCAGGTATTTCTCCAAGCCAAAACGTAGACCATGCCCCTGATAAAGTATTTACGTATTTCCATGATTTTATGAAATATATTTCAGCGAGAAAAATTCCACTTGATTTCTTCTCTTGGCACTCATATCACTGTAATCCTCAAGGCAACGCAAAAATGTCCGTATACGTTAAAACTCAACTTATAAGATACGGGTATCCTGATTGTGAAAACATTAACGACGAATGGAATCCTGACACGAGAAATCGTGGTTTATTAGTTGACTGTTCTAATATCGCTTCAAATATGCTTGCATATCAAAAGAATATGCTTGATAAAGCAATGTATTATGCGCTTCGTTTAACTTCAGGTTATAACGGAATGTTGCATCCTGTAACGGGTAAGCCGTTAAAAGCATATTACGCATTTAAGGCGTTTAACGCAATTTACAGATTAGAAAACGAACTTGAAACTTTATCTACCAATGAAGATATTTATGTTGGCGCGGCAGAAAAAGATGGTAAACTTTGCTTAATGATTTCAAACTATTTGGCTGAAGATAAAGAAATAGAAGTTGAAATTGAAGGCTTTAGTGTAAAAGAAGCAAAAATCAATCGTGTTGACGAAGAAAACACCTATGATGAAAGCGTACTTGAAGCAAGTTCTAAACTTCAACTTAAATTACCTGCGCACGCAGTTTATCTTTTAACTTTCAACAAATAAGGAGAGAAGAAAATGAGTAAAATTATTGTTAACAAAGCAAACGTTTTAGGCAAAATGAAACCTGTTCACAGTATGATAGGTATTCCTTCAACTTCTATCCGTTCGGAAATAAGATGGAACTTCGGTTATTTTGAACACATGAAAAATCTTGGCACGCCATACTCTCGTTATGATGGTGTTGGTGGTAATTATGGCGGTGGTGTTTACGTTGACGTTTCAAATATATTTAAGAATTTTGATGCTGATTACACTGACCCAAAAAACTATGATTTTGGTTGCACTGATTGGTTGGTTCGTGAATGTTATGAACGTGGTGTAAAACCTATTTTTAGACTTGGCGAAACTATTGAAAAAGACCATTGGTTAAAAACTTATAAGGTGTTCCCACCAAAAGACTTTAAGAAATGGGCTTTTATATGTGACCGTATTATCCAACACTATAATAAAGGTTGGGCATGTGGATATAAGGCAAATATTATTTATTGGGAAATTTGGAGTGGTCCTGATTACGCGCGTGAAATCAAAGATAACGCGTGCTGGAAGGGAAGCAAGGAAGCATACTTTGAACTATATAAAGTAGTTGCTAATCACCTTAAAACTTTATTCCCTAATATTAAAGTTGGTGGTTATAACAGCGTAGGCTTTAAGTCAATCGTTAATAGTAATGAAGATAACTATCAAGTTGAATTTTTCAATGATTTTATTAAGTACATTTCAGCAGAAGAAACCAAAGCACCGTTAGACTTTTTCTCTTGGAGTTCTTTTGAAAGAAACCCTGAAGATAATAAAAAATGTGCAGAATTTGTTCGTAAAACTCTTGATGACGCAGGCTTTACTGCTTGTGAAAGCATATGTGGTGCTTGGAATCCAGGTAAGGAAAACAAAGGTACGCTTCTTGATTCAGCGTTAATTGGAGCAAACCTTATCTCATGGCAAAAAAGCCCTGTTGACATTGCTTGTTTCGATAGATTAACTATGGTAACCAGCAATCTTTTTGGACCTACGACTTATCGTCAAGGAAAACCTTCAATCGCTTATTATAGTGTTATGGCGTTTAATCACGTATATAAACTTGGCGATGAAATTGAAGTCAACAGTGATGACAAAGATTTATTAACAGTTGCGTCAACCGATGGAAAAGCAACGGCGATTTTTGTTGTAAACAATTCTAACGAAGATAAGAAAGTTGAGATTTCTTTAAAGAAGATAAAAGGAAAAAATAAAGAATTATATCGTATTTACGACGTTCCGTTTGAAGATATGGCTGAGAAATTCTTTAAGCCTGAAAAGATAAAGTCAGTATTTGGAAAGATTAAACTTACCATACCTGCACTTTGCTCACAATTAGTAGAAATCAAGTAATAAAGGGAAGAATAATGGCTAAAAATTATCAAGTTAAAATTGAACTTTCTAACGGCAAATCAATTCGTTTAGCGTTAGATAGCGTTTCTGCACCAAAAAGCGTGGAACAATTTATATCGCTTGTAAAAAAGAATTATTACGATGGAAGTATTTTTCATAGAATAATCGATAATTTTATGATTCAAACGGGTGGATATAAACTTGAAGGCAACGCGTTAAGCGAATTAGAAAAAGTATCGTCAATTGAAGGTGAATTTTTATCAAACGGTTATAAAAATAATAACATACACCACGAACTAGGTGTAATATCAATGGCAAGAACTAACGATAAGAATTCAGCGACTTCTCAATTTTTTATTTGTTCAGCAGATTGTGCGTGGCTTGACGGTGAGTATGCTGCGTTTGGTAAGACCATTGACGAAGAGAGTAATAAGGTGGTTTTAGAAGTTTCAAAAATGCCAACTTGCGCACCACATCCTATGTTTACTGATTTTCCAATGGAAGAAATTTCAATTAAAACTATTATTATAGAAAAAGAAATTGAATTATAATTATTTTTAATATGGAAAACAAATTAACAAAACCAAAGAACAGTGATTTTTCAATCAAAAACTTCACAGTTGATATTATAATTGCGATTATTGCAGGTTTAATAGTTTCTATTGCATACTATTTTTTTCAAAACAGTAACGGATTTGCACCAGGTGGAGTAGGTGGGCTTGCTACTATGACCTACCACTTTACCAAATCAAGTATTCCTTGGGCATATTTTATGCTAGCGTTTAATATTCCAATTTTCGTTTTAGTTACCATTTTCGTAGATAGGAAACTAGGCGTAATATTAATAATATATATGCTAGTTCAATCATTTGGAACAATGCTTTGGGAAGCCGTTGGGTTTAAGCCTTATTCAAAGGACGTTAACGGGGAAGATTTTGAAATAGTATTTGCATGTATTGCAACGGGTGTAATATCAGGTTTTGGATTTTCAACGATGTTAAGGCGATTTGGCGCAAGTGGTGGAACTTACGCAATATCAGCCTTAATAAAGAAAGCAAAACCAGCAACAAATATTGCATACGTATCATTTTTAATGGATAGTAGCGTCGTTGCAATTGCATTTTTTGTATATGGAATGAAAGTTACGCCGGTTATATGTACCTTAATCAACTTGTTTATTGCAAACGTGGTTGTGGATAACTTGTTGTCAGGGTTAAAAGTGGGGTATAAGTTTGAAATAATAACGGATAGCCCTGATGAACTATCAAACGAATTAATAGAAAAACTTCATCACGGAGTTACGGAAATTCGTGTAGAAGGAATGTATTCTCACACTGATAAATATATGGTAATTTGCATTATTCGTAAAAAACAAATCGGTGAAATGATGAAGATTATCAAAAAATACAAAGGAACTTTTGCAAGTTATTCAAAAGTAAATGAAGTGTTTGGAAGATTTAGAAAGTAAAAAAAACATATTAATATACTAAAAATTAAGGAGAAAACTATGACTTACTTAAAAGACAATTTTTTATTAACTAACAAAACGGCTGAAAAACTTTATAACGATTATGCAAAAAACATGCCGATTTTCGACTATCACTGCCACCTACCAGAAGTTCAAATTTTAGAAAATAAAGAGTTTAACGACGTTTTTGAAATTTGGCTTAAAGGCGACCATTATAAATGGCGTTTGATGAGAAATTATGGTATTGACGAAGAATATATCACGGGCGAAAAGACTAACAAAGAAAAATTCGTTGCATATTGCAAAACTTTAGGTACTGCTTTTGGTAACCCACTTTACCATTGGTCACAAGTTGAACTTAAAGAATTTTTTAACTGTGAAATTGAAATTAACGAAGATAATGCTGAAACCATTTGGAATTGGTGTAACGACTATATTAAACTTAACAAAATCACCCCACAAAGTTTAATTGAAAAATCAAACGTGTCGCACCTTTTCACTACTAACGAAATTTTTGATGACCTTTCTACTTTTGAAAAAATTGCTAAAAAAGATTATAAGTTTAAGGTTATTCCAGCATTCCGTGCTGATAAAATTATGAACTGTGACGCAGTTGGATACAATAAAACCATAGAAAAACTTGAAGGAATCGTAGGTAAGATTTCTAATATCGACGACTTAGAAAACGCTATTGAAAATAGACTTCAAGCATTTATTAAAGTTGGAACTACTGCTGCAGATATCGCGCTTCAAAGCGTATATACGGTTGCTGACAAAAAGGAAGCCGATAAAGTGTTGAAGTGCACTCTAAAGGGCGAAAAAATAACCGATGAACAAGCAAAAATCTTCAAAGGTTACTTTACTTATTTCTTGTTTAAGTTGTATGCAAAATATGATATTAGAACTGAACTTCATATCGGCGCAATGAGAAACAACAACGCAAAAATGCTTGCAAAACTTGGTCTTGATACCGGTTACGATAGCATTGCAGACGATGAAAATAGCATCAGTTTAATGTCAAGACTCTTCGATAAATTAAATAACGAAGATTCACTTCCAAAAACGGTTATTTTCAACTTAAATCCAAAGATGAACGCTGAAATTATGACGTTACTTGGTTGCTTCCAAGATTCAAGCGCGAAAGGTAAAATTCAATACGGTCCTGCATGGTGGTTCTTAGATAATAAGGTTGGCATGGAAAAACATTTAGAAGATTTAACTGCAACCGGTCACATTGCAACTTTCGTTGGTATGTTAACCGACAGCCGTTCACTTCTTTCATATCCACGTCATCACTATTTTAGAAGAATTTTATGTAATTACCTTGGAACTTTGATGGAAAACAATCAAATGACTCAAGATATGAACTTAGTGGGCAAGGTTATTGAAGATATATCTTATAATAACTCAATCAAATATTTCAATATGAAATAATTTAGCAAAACAAAAAAGGACTTATCAAATCGATAAGTCCTTTTAATATTTTAAATAATTAAAATTCTTTTCTACCAATTAAAACGTCTATATCAACGTTAAAACAATCAGCAATTAGCCATAAACTAGTTATACTTGGCTCTTTTTTTCCCGATAGCCAAGCGCTGATGGCACTTTGAGCAACACCAATTTTGTTAGATAATTGCATTTGAGTAAGATTTTCTTCTTTCATTAAGATTTTTAAATTTTCTATAAATTTAATTTCTATCATATTGACATTATATATCCAAGGTGATATAATTATTACAAATTATCTCTATGGATATATTTTAGGAGAATTATTATGAAAAACAAACTTCTTAAACTATTAACTTTAATTTTAGCATTATGTTTTTCGTTCGCGTTTATCACTGCGTGTGATAATGGTGGTGGTGGATATACCCCACCAATTATCCCACCAGAACACCAATGTGAATATGGTGAATGGACTTCTAACGGAAATAGCACGCACACAAGAGTATGCAAAACTAACGGTGAACATAAGCAAACTGAAAATTGCTCGGGTGGAACTGCAACTGAAACACAAAGACCTATTTGTATAGTTTGCAATGCAGAGTATGGAGTTATGTTAAATCATACCCATATTTTTGATAAAGAGATTGCTACTGAAAAATATTTTGTAAGTGAAGCAACTTGCACTGAAAAAGCAAAATATAATTATTCATGTGTATGTGGAGAAAAGGGAAGTGAAACCTTTGAAGCAGGTGAATTATTAGACCATATTTTTGATAAAGAGATTGCTACTGAAAAATATTTTGTAAGTGAAAGAACTTGTCAACACGGAACACAGTATAACTATTCTTGTGAATGTGGTGAAAAGGGAAGTGAAACCTTTGAAGTAGGTGAAAAAGTTGACCACGAATATGTTTTAGATAAATGCAAGTGGTGTGAAAAAGAAAAAGTTACAAGTAAAGGCTTAGAGTTTACTTTAATAAATAACGACACCGAGTATGAAGTATCGGGTATTGGCGATTGCACGGATACTGATATAGTTATACCATCAATTTATATGGGAAAAATTGTAACAAGTATAGGTGAAATGGTATTTTCAGAACACTACTTATTAAAATCATTAGTAATTCCAAGCAGTATAACTAAAATATATAATGATGCATTTTATCGTTGTGAAATATTAGAAAGCGTTACTTTTGAAAAAAATAGTAAATTAGCAAGTATAGGTTCTTGTGCGTTTGCTCACTGCCTTTCATTAACAAACATAGAAATCCCAAACAGCGTAACAAGTATAGGTGAGTATGCGTTCAGTGGTTGCGAAATATTAGAAAGCGTTACTTTTGAAGAAAGCAGTAAACTAACTTATATAGGTGAATTTGCGTTCGGTGGGGACTCTTCATTAACAAGTATAGAAATCCCTAGTAGTGTAACAAGTATAGGTGAGTATGCGTTCAGTGGTTGCGAAATATTAGAAAGCGTTACTTTTGAAGAAAATAGTAAATTAGCAAGTATAGGTGATGATGCGTTCTCGAATTGCGATTCATTAACAAGCATAGAAATCCCAAACAGCGTAACAAGTATAGGTAGATATGCGTTCGAGTATTGCGATTCATTAGAAAGAGTTACTTTTGAAGAAAATAGTAAATTAGTAAGTATAGGCGAATGTGCATTTAGGGAGTGCTATTCATTACGAATGATTAAAATTTCAAACAATGTAACAAGTATAGGTCGTTTAGCATTTGAAAATTGCTATAAATTAGAAAACATAGAAATCCCAAACAGCGTAACAAGTATAGGTGAGTATGCGTTTAATTCTTGCGAATCATTGGAACGCATTACTTTTGAAGAAAATAGTAAACTAACAAGTATAGGTAATTATGCGTTCGGTTGTTGTGATTCGATAACAAGTATAGAAATACCAAACAGTGTAACAAGTATAGGTGAAAATGCATTCTATGGTTGTACTTCATTAGAAACGATAGAAATACCAAGTAGCGTAACAAGAATAGGTTATGAAGCGTTCGCTGATTGCTCTTCATTAACAAGCGTAGAAATACCTAACGGCGTAACAAGTACAGGTGATTGGGCGTTCTATAATTGCGATTCATTAGAAAGTGTTACTTTTGAAGAAAATAGTAAACTAACAAGTATAGGGGAAGGTGCGTTCTCAAGTTGCGAATCATTAGAAAGCATAGAAATCCCAAACAGCGTAACAAGTATAGGTGATTTTGCGTTCTCGCATTGCTATTCATTAACAAACATAGAAATTCCAAACAGTGTAACAAGTATAGGTGAACATGCGTTCTATAATTGCACTTCGTTAACAAGCATAGAAATCCCTAACGGCGTAACAAGTATAGGTGTTGGGGCGTTCGTTGATTGCGAGTCATTAGAAAGCATAGAAATACCAAACAGTGTAAAATGGATAGGTAGTGATGCGTTCTATAATTGCGAGTCATTAGAAAGCATTACTTTTAAGGGTACAATAAAAGAGTGGGAAAGTATTTCAAAAGATGAATATTGGAATTATTGTTGTCGTGCAAGGGAAGTTATATGCACTGACGGAAGTGTTAAATTAAACTAATAAAAAAGGACTTATCGTTTGATAAGTCCTTTTAATATTTTTCTTAAACATTAAACGTTAAATCTAAACAAAACAACGTCGCCATCTTTGATAACGTAATCTTTACCTTCCGAACGAACTTTGCCTTTTTCTTTTGCAGAGTTAAAACTGCCGAGTTCAACTAATACGTCATAGTCAACGATTTCGGCTCTAATAAAGCCTTTTTCAAAGTCGGAGTGAATTTTACCAGCCGCTTGTGGTGCTTTCGTGCCTTGTTCAATAGTCCAAGCGCGAACTTCTTTTTCGCCAGCCGTTAAATAACTAAGCAAACCTAAGAGTTTATAAGAAGTTTTAACAAGTCTATCAAGTCCACTTTCTTTTAAGCCATATTCTTCCAAAAACAATGCTTGTTCATCTTCTTCAAGCATAGAAAGTTCTTCTTCAATCTTAGCGCAAATAACCATATGCTCAGCATTTTCACTGTTAGCAAAGGAAATAAGTTGTTGAACTAAAGGAAGTTCCTTTTCATCTTTTCCCATATCTTTTTCGCCGATATTAGCAGTGTAAATAACCGGTTTTGCAGTTAAAAGATAAAGGGACTTAAGATATTCGTTTTCATCTTCGGTAACGGAAAGAGTTCTTGCAGGTTTCAAAGATTCTAAGTGGTCGAAAAGTCTTTGTAAAAATTCTGCTTCAATCTTATATTTTTTATCGCCCGTTTTAGTCATAGAGATTGCTTTATCAAGGCGTTTTTTAACCGATTCTATATCGGCAAAAATAAGTTCAAGATTAATTGTTTCAATATCGCGAAGTGGATTTATTTCACTGTCTACGTGGGTGATATTTTCATCTTCAAAACATCTAACCACGTGAACGATAGCATCAGTTTCGCGAATGTTCGCTAAAAATTTATTGCCTAAGCCTTCGCCTTTACTTGCACCTTTAACAAGCCCTGCAATGTCAACGAATTCAACGACGGCAGGGGTGATTTTTTTGGTATTATACATTTTTCCCAAAACTTCAAGTCTATAGTCGGGAACGGCAACGATACCAACGTTTGGTTCAATCGTGCAGAAAGGATAGTTAGCGCATTCAGCACCCGCGTGGGTGATTGCGTTAAACAAAGTTGATTTGCCTACGTTAGGAAGTCCAACAACACCGAGTTTCATATTTTTTTTCTTCTCCAAAAGGTAAAAAGATAATTATCCACATAATTATAATCTAAATTAAAGAAAATTACAAGTTTTTAGGTTGCTTTTTTTAATTAATTTGTGGTATTATAAATTAAAGTGGAGAAATTTATGGATTACAAAGCGCATATTACTAAAAAACTTAATATTGATAGTGTCGATTTTGATACTTTAAAATCTTTTATAGAAATCCCACCGAACACTGAGATGGGCGATTTTGCTTTACCTTGTTTTAAACTTAGCAAAATTTTGCGTTCGTCACCAATTAAAATTGCTGAAGATTTAAAAAATACTTTTGTTACCGACGAATTTATCAGCGAATGCTCTGCAGTAAACGGTTATCTTAATTTTAAGATTAATAGATTTAACTTTGCAACTTCTTTGCTTGAAGAAATTATTTCTTTAGGGGATAGATACGGCTCAAGTGATATTGGTAATGGTAAAACTATTTGTATTGACTTTTCGTCAATCAATATTGCTAAACCTTTTCACATCGGGCATTTATCAACCACCGTTATAGGTAGTGCTCTTTGCAAGATTTTTAGATTTTTAGGCTATAAAGTGGTGGGAATTAACCACTTGGGTGATTACGGCACTCAATTCGGTAAATTAATCGTTGCTTTTAAGCGTTGGAGTAGTGTTGAAGCAGTTACTGAAGGTCGCTTAAAAGAACTTACTAGAATTTACGTTAAGTATCACGATGAAGCAAAGTTAGACCCTTCAATGGACGATGAAGCAAGGCATTACTTTAAACTCATTGAAGACGGTGATGAAGAAAGCAACAAACTCTTTGAACTTTTTAAGAAGATTACTCTTGAAGAAGTTGATAAGATTTATAAACTCTTAAACGTTTCTTTTGATTCTTATGCAGGTGAAAGTTTTTATAACGATAAAATGCAACCCGTTATTGATGAATTAAAAGAAAAAAATCTCTTAAAAGTTTCTGACGGGGCTTCTATCGTTGATTTAGATGAATTTAATATGCCACCGTGCTTAATCTTAAAATCAGACGGTTCTTCGCTTTACGCAACGCGCGATATGGCTGCTGCTGTATATAGAAAGAACACTTATGACTTTTATAAGTGCTTATACGTCGTTGCATATCAACAAAACTTACACTTTAAGCAATTCTTTAAAGTTTTGGAACTTATGGGTAAAGATTGGGCTAAAGATATGGTTCACGTTGCCTACGGTATGGTATCTTTAGAATCAGGCTCTATGAGTACTCGTTCAGGAAACGTAGTGCTTTTAGAAGACGTTATCAATAAAACTATTGAAAAAGCATATACGGTTATTTGCGAAAAAAATCCCGATTTAGATAATAAAGATAAAATAGCAAAGGCTGTTGGTACGGGTGCAGTTATTTTTGGCGCACTCTGCAACAATAAAATCAAAGATATCGTATTTAGTTATGATAGAGTGCTTTCTTTTGAAGGTGAAACTTGCCCTTACGTTCAATATACCGTTGCGCGTTGTAACAGCGTTATTGCAAAGTGTGGCGAACTTGGTAGTTATAACGGCGTAGAGATGAACGCTGAAGAATATGAAGTAATTTCAATCTTAGGTAAATTTAGTGACGTTGTTAAATCTTCTGCTGAAAAATACGAGCCGTCTTTAGTAACTCGTTACGCATTAGATTTATCAACTGCGTTTAATAAATTTTATATCGGCAATAAAATTGCTTGTGACGATGAAAAGGTTAAAAATTTCCGTTTAGCAATAACCAAAGCCGTTAAAACGACTTTAACGAACGCTCTTTCGCTATTGGGTATTGAAACCGTTGAGCAAATGTAATATGAATAAACTAGTTATTTTTGACCTAGACGGAACGCTTTTAGATAGTGTTCCCGATATAGAAGTTTGCTTAAATCAAACTTTAACAAATTTTGGTTATTCTACGCATAGTAGAGAAGAAATTACCACTTTTATAGGAAACGGAGCAAGAAATTTAGTTAAACGCGCCCTTCCCTTAAACGAAACCGAAGAAAAAGTTGACGAATGCTTAAAGTATTATAATAAAATTTATACGGCAAGTGGAAGTCCTTTAACTAGGCTTTTTGACGGGATTGAAAAGGTGATTAATGAACTTTGGCTTCGTGGTTATAAAATTGCAATATTAACCAATAAACCACAAATAACGACCGATAATATTTTTTCTAAGTATATGGCGCATTTGCCAATTTCAAAGGTTGTGGGGCAGGTTGACGGGGTTAAGATTAAACCCGACCCAACGGTTACCGAACAAATTTTAACGGAATTTAACGTTCAAAAAGAAAACGCCTATTTTGTTGGCGACGGTGAAACTGATATAAAAACTGCTATTAACGCTGGTATCAAAGGCGTTGGCGTACTTTGGGGTTATAGAAGCAAAGTTCAACTTGAAGAAGCGGGCGCAACTCTTTTTGCTCTCGTCCCAGAAGATTTATTAAAAATTATTCCTTAATTTTATTTTTCATTTTTTTATTTTTTTCCAAAATTATTTTTAAAAATCATTTTTAGAGGTAAATATTTTGCAAAAAGCATTTAAAACTGCGATTATCGGCGGTGGTGCGTCAGGACTTATGACTGCCGTCGAACTTCTCAGTGGTGAAGATGCTTTGTCGTTTGGTGAAGTTCTTATTTTAGAACGTAACGATAGGGTTGGTAAAAAACTTATCGCAACCGGGAACGGACAAGGTAATCTTTTAAACCACGATTTTGGCGTGCAATTTTATCATGGCGATAAAGAATTTATTTCAAAATTCGTTGATGTTTATAATAAATTAAACTTAAAAGAATATTTGGAAAATTTGGGTATTCCACTCACTAATGGCAACGCGGGAAAAGTTTATCCGTTATCTCGCCAAGCATCAGCCGTTTTGGATATTTTAAGAAATTATTTAGAACGTAAAGGTTGTAAAACGGTTACTAACGCAAAGGTTATTGATTTAAAAAAGCAAGGTGAAAACTTTATCGTTAAAACTGAAAATGAAGAATATTTTGCAGAAAAAGTTGTTTTAGCGACGGGTGGAAGTGCAGGAAAACAATTTGGAACTGACGGAAGTTCTTACGGTTTAGCGAAAAAATTTGGACATAAGTTAAGTGAACTTTCTCCGTCGTTAGTTCAATTAAAAACTAATACCGATACTATTCGTGGATTAAAAGGCTTAAAAGAAGTTTGCACTGTTTCACTTGAAGAAAACGGTAAGAGAATATTTTCTTCAACGGGGGACTTATTATTTACCGATTTTGGTGTTTCGGGAAATAGTATATTCCAAGTTTCAGCGTATATAGAGAAAAATAAAGAATATTTTTTAAACGTTGAATTTTTGCCTGAAATGACGGAAAGTGAAGTTACTAAACTTTTAACTAAACGATTTAATATTGATTATTTTAATTCGCAAGATATATTGTCGGGTATAATAAATAAGCGTATTGGTCAAGCGGTATTAAAAACGGTAAAAGAGTTTACCCCGAAAGGAATTGCCTATCAGTTAAAGCGATTTAAACTCAAAGTTACGGGGGATTTAGGATTTAATTACGCGCAAGTAACTAAAGGTGGAATTTATACTGATAAAATAGTGCCAACTACTTATGAAAGTCAACTTCAAAAAGGCTTATATATCGTAGGGGAAGCCCTTAACGTAGACGGTGACTGTGGTGGTTATAACGTAAGTTTTGCTTTCGTTTCGGGAATAAGTTCTGCTAAAGACATAAAAAATAAATTAACTCATTAAGATATTAATAGGAGATAAAGATATGCCAAAATTTATAACTTTTAATAGGGAAATGTTTAAGGATATTCCTTTTAACTATACAAGAGAAATTGCTAGACAAATTGGGGTTAAAGCCCCTGCGTCAAAGAATAAAGACGTTTTAGAAGATGAAATTATTGCTATCCAAGAGGGTAGATTGAAGCCTGTGGCAAAAACTAAAGTTGGTGCGCCGATTAAAATGCATATTGACGTTTCAATGTTTTACGAAAAAGAAGAAACTCCTTCAAACGACTATACTTATGAGCCATATAAAAATCCCGTTTTTCGCGATTCAAAGAGTGAAGAATGGGAAGTTGAAGGATTATTTGAACCAAACCCACAAGGTTATGGATTTTTAAGAGTATATAACTGCGAAAACTCTAAAGGCGACGCATATATTCACCAAGCAGTTATTAGAAAACATCGTTTGCGTTATGGTGATAAAGTTAAGGCTATTGTGAAGGCATCGCAAGAAGGCTCTCCAGCCGTTAATACCATTTTGCAAATAAACGGATATCATCCAGACGACGTGTATAAAAGAAATAATTTTGACGATTTAGTGCCATATTATCCAACCGAAAGGATAAAACTAGAAGTTGATGGCAAAGAAAATTCGTTAGCAGTTCGATGCGTTGATATTTTTGCGCCACTCGGTTTAGGACAAAGGGGACTTATCGTTGCTCCACCGAAAACGGGAAAAACAACTCTTTTAAAAATGATAGCAAACGCTATTGAAGAAAAATATAAAAACGTTAAGGTAATTGTTTTATTAATTGATGAACGCCCAGAAGAAGTTACCGATATAAAGAGAAGCATAAAAGGCGACGTTGTGTTCTCAACTTTTGATGAAAATGCTGAACATCACGTTAAAGTATCGGAACTCATTATTAATCACGCAAAACGCTTAGTAGAATTAGGGCAAGACGTAGTTATATTAATGGATTCAATAACAAGGCTTGCAAGGGCGTATAATACCGTAGTTCAATCTTCGGGAAAAACTTTGTCGGGAGGGCTTGACCCCGTTGCTCTTCAAGGTCCAAAACGCTTTTTTGGTTCGGCAAGGAATATTGAAGACGGTGGTAGTTTAACCATATTATCAACTGCGCTAATTGAAACGGGAAGCCGTATGGACGACGTAGTTTACGAAGAGTTTAAGGGCACGGGCAATATGGAAATTCACTTATCGAGAGAATTAAGTGAAAAAAGAATTTTCCCTGCAATCGACCTATATAAATCGGGAACGAGAAAAGAAGAACTTTTACTTAATCAAAAGGAACTTGATGTCGCTTATAAACTTAGAAAGATACTATCAACTAACGCCGATGCAACGGACAATTTACTTGAAATGTTAAAAAAGACTAAGAATAACGATGATTTAGCGGATAAATTAGACGATTGGTTAAAAATTTACGGTAAATAATATGAAATCAAATAGAAATAAAACGATAGATTTTCCATTAGAGCAAGCGGATGAATTTTTAAGTTCTTGCATCTATGAAAAAACGGTTGATGAAATTGAGTTAAACAGCACTGTTATTGGCGACACTTTTAGCGCGCTTGAAAAAGTTAAAGATAATTCTGTTGATTTACTTATAGTTGACCCACCGTATAATCTTGATAAAGAATTCCATGGTAATAACTTTAAAAAATCCAACAATGAAAAGTATAGAGAATATACGGAAAAATGGCTTGAAAAAGTTACTAAAAAACTAAAAAACACGGCAAGTATTTACGTTTGTTGCGATTGGAAAAGTGCCTTGGTTATAGGAAACGTCTTAGATGAAAAGTTTATTTTAAGAAATAGAATAACTTGGCAAAGAGAGAAGGGCAGGGGTGCAAAATCAAATTGGAAAAACTCTATGGAAGATATTTTCTTTGCAACTGTGAGTGAAGAATATACCTTTAATTTAGACGCAGTTAAACAAAGAAAAAAAGTTCTTGCGCCTTACCGTGAAGATGGAAAACCAAAAGATTGGACGGAAACGGAAAACGGTAAATTTAGATTGACTTGCCCATCGAATTTTTGGGACGACATAGCAGTTCCATATTGGTCTATGGCAGAAAATACTGCGCACCCAACTCAAAAGCCTGAAAAACTTATCGCAAAATTAATTTTAGCAAGTTCCAATGAAAACGACGTTGTGTTAGACCCGTTTGCAGGAAGTGGAACGACGGCAGTAGTTTGCAAAAAACTAGGAAGAAATTATATTGGTATAGAACAAAACCCACTATACTGTGCATGGGCTGAAAAACGCTTAAGAGATAGCCAAACTGATAAAAGCATTCAAGGTTATGAAAACAACGTGTTTTATGAAAGAAACAGTGGGGTAAAGAAAAAATAATAAATCTTTCCGGAAGTGTCACTTCCGGAATTTTTATATTAAAAATACAAAAAATTGCGTTTAGAACTTGAAAAAAAACACAATATATAGTATACTAATATAAAAACTTAAAACTTCAAAGCATGGAGAAAATATGGCAAAAACAAGTTACAAGGCGGAAGATATAAAGATATTAGAGGGGCTTGACGCGGTAAGAATGCGTCCTGGTATGTATATTGGAACAACCGGTATAAAAGGGCTTCATCATATACTTTGGGAAATAGTTGATAACGCCGTTGACGAAGCCGCAAACGGTTATGCGGATAAGATTGAAATAAAACTTTATAAAGATGGAAGCGCATCGGTTGAAGATAACGGGCGTGGCATACCTACCGATATTCATTCAAAAGCGGGGGTTTCCGGTGTAGAAGTCGTATTTACTCAACTTCATGCGGGTGGTAAATTTAACGCGGAAAATTATAGTTATTCAGGTGGCTTACACGGTGTTGGTGCATCGGTAACAAACGCATTATCGGAATGGCTTAGCGTTGAAGTATATAAAGATACCGTTTACCAAATGGAATTTCATAGTTATCTTGATAAAGAAAGTGGAAAAGTTAAATCGGGTGTACCTAAAGCACCTTTAAAGAACACAAAGGTAAAAACAAAAAAGAAAGGAACTTTAGTTCGCTTTAAGCCTGACGCAAGGGTGTTTGAAACGGTTAACTTTAACCCTGAAACTATTTTAAAAAGACTTCGTGAACTTGCATTTTTAAATAAAGGTTTAGAAATTAAATTTTACGATGAAAATACCGATTATACTAAAATTTATAAGTTTGACGGGGGAATAGTTGACTTCGTTAGGTATTTAAACGAAGGTAAATCGTGTTTATATCAAAACCCAATTTATGCAAGTGCTAGTAAAGATGGGATTTTTGTAGAATTTGCAATCCAACATACCGATGCTTACGTTGACAGTATTTATTCTTACGTAAACAATATTCCAACGGGCGAGGGTGGAACGCACGAAACGGGCTTCCGTTCAGGGATAACTCGTTCTCTTAACGATTATGCAAGGGAAAGGAATTTATTAAAAGAAAAAGACGATAATTTCTTGGGTGACGACTTTAAGGAAGGGTTAACTGCAATCATATCGATAAAAATGCAAAACGTTCAGTTTGAAGGTCAAACCAAAACCAAACTTGGTAACCCTGAAGCGCGCCCAGCAGTAGAGAGCGTTACGGTTAATGAACTTGACGTTTTGATGAAAGATAAAAAACTTCAAAAAGTTTTTGATATAATAATTGCCAAAGCGATGAGCGCTGCAAAAGTAAGACTTGCCGCAAAAAAAGCAAAGGAAATTGCTAGAGCGTCAAAGAGCATTGAAGCGCAAAACTTAGTTGGTAAACTTGCATCATGTTCGGGAAGAAAGCCGGAACTTAACGAACTATTTATAGTCGAAGGGGATTCTGCTGGTGGAAGTGCAAAGCAAGCGAGAGTAAGACAATATCAAGCAATTTTACCACTTCGTGGTAAACCGTTAAACGTAGAAAAGAAAAAGATAGACCAAATATTGCAAAATGAAGAAATAAGAACGATTATTTCAGCACTTGGAACGGGAATAGGCTCAGAGTTTGATTTAAGTGGGCTCAAATTCCATAAAGTAATAATTTTATCCGATGCCGACCAAGACGGTGCGCATATTCGAGCAATACTATTAACCTTTTTCTTTAGATATATGCGTGAATTAATAAACGAAGGGCACGTTTATATAGGAATGCCACCACTTTATAAAATTCATAAAGGAAGCGTTGAAGAATATGCTTACGACGATAACGAACTTGAAAAGAAGAAGGCAAAAGTAGGCCGTGGAGCGCTTATACAAAGATATAAAGGGCTTGGAGAAATGAATCCATCTCAACTTTGGGAAACAACGTTAAACCCTGAAACGCGTTCGCTAATGCAAGTAACGTTAGAAGACGCTGCTGAAGCAGACAAACTCATAACCGTTTTGATGGGTGATGAAGTAGGCGAAAGAAAGAAATATATTTTTGAACACGCAAACTTTAATAAAGAAGACAAATTCGCTAAGATGAAGCGTTCATAAGAGAGATAAACTATGGAAAATGAAAAGGGTATAATTTTTTCCTCACTTGACGAGGTTTTGAAAAATTCAATGATACCGTATGCGGAAAACGTAATTTTAGATAGAGCGTTACCGCGTGTGGAAGACGGATTAAAACCCGTTCAAAGAAGAATAATTTACGCTATGTACGAAATGGGTTTAACCCCCGATAAACCACACAAAAAGTGTGCGAAAATCGTCGGTGAAGTATTGGGTAAATATCACCCTCACGGTGACAGTTCGGTTTACGGTGCGCTCGTTCACTTGGCGCAAGATTTCAATATGCGTATGCCGTTAATCGACGGTCAAGGTAACTTCGGTACGGTCGACGGAGATTCTGCTGCTGCATATAGGTATACCGAATCTAGACTAGAAGCGTTGTCGCTTGAACTAGTAAAAGATATCGATAAAGATACGGTTGAATTTAATTTAAACTTTGACGATACTCAAGAAGAGCCGGAAACTCTACCGGGAAGATATCCAAACTTATTAGTTAACGGGGCAACGGGTATTGCAGTAGGACTAGCCACGAATATTCCACCACATAACCTAGTTGAAGTAATCAACGGTACGGTTGCTTATATAGATAATCCAAAGATTTCTTTAAAAGAAATGATGAAGCATATAAAAGCACCTGATTTTCCAACGGGTGGATATATTATCGTAGGCGAAGAACTTGAAGAAGCGTATAAAACGGGTAGGGGAAAGATAAAAATTCGCGCCCGTGTAAATATTGAAAAAGAGTCTAACGATAAGCAAAATTTAGTTATTAGTGAACTTCCTTATCAAGTCAATAAAGCAAACTTATTAAAGAAGATTTACGAACTTAAAGAAGATAAAAAAGACTTACTTGGTGGGATAGGCGAAGTAGTTGACGAATCGGATAGAAACGGTATGCGCGCCGTTATAAAACTAAGAAAAGACGCCGATGCAAAAGCCATTTTATCATATTTATATAAAAACACCGATTTAGAAACTTCTTTCGGTATTAATATGGTAGCAATTGCTAACGGTAAACCATGTCAGTTAGGCTTATTAGAGATTATCAGTTACTACGTTAATTATCAACGCGAAGTAATTTTGCGCAGGTCGAAGTTTGATTTAGAACGCGCAAAAGAACGCGCACATATTTTAGAAGGCTTAATTATAGCAGTTAAGAATATTGACGAAGTAATTAAGATTATAAAAAGCGCTGAAAACACGAACGATGCAAGAAGTAAACTTCGCGAAAGATTTTCACTTTCGGAAGCGCAAGCCAACGCAATATTAGACTTAAGACTTGCAAGGCTAACAAAACTTGAAATCTATAAACTTCAAGAAGAATTAGCGTCGCTAAAGAAACTCATCGCTGAACTTACGGTTATAATAGGCAGTAAGCAAAAGCAAATGGAAGTTGTAAAAGAAGAACTTATCGCAATCAAGAAAAAGTATGGTGACGATAGAAGAAGCAACTTAATCGTTGGCGGTAAGGAAATGGATATAGAAAGCGTAGAAAAGGAACTTAAACAAATAGATAATTTCGTGGTTGCTTTCACTGAAGGAAAATCGTTTAAGAAGATGACCGAACGAAACTTTAAGGCAAGTGACAAAACGGTTAAAGAAAACTCTTTAGCAGATGATTTTATTAAGTTTAAGACCTTTATAAGAAGCGACCAAACTTTATACGCGTTTACAAATCTAGGTAACTGCTGTAAGATTGATATGGAAATAGCACCAGAGTGTCGTTTCCGTGATAAGGGCGCTAAGTTTAACGCAGTATGTAAAGAAGCGGGAAGAAACGAATATCCGGTTGCATTTTTCGCAGTTGACGAACAAAAACTTCCTGACGGACATTTGTTATTCTATACTAAAAACGGCTTGATTAAAAAGGCAGAGTGGAGTGAATATAATCTCTTAAAACCATATTATCAAGCAATTAAGTTAAAAGATGACGACGAATTAATTGGCGTTGAACAAGATAAGGCTGAAACGACCATAGCGTTTATCACCAAGAACGGCTTAGCGTTAAATGCGTTAAAAGACGATATTCCTGTTCAAGGAAGAGTTGCAGGTGGCGTTAAGGGAATAAACTTAAAGAAAGGCGATTCAATCGTGTTCGTATCTCAAATTGACGAAGAAGGTGAATTCGTTATAGTAACCGACGCAGGTTTTTATAAGAGAGTTATAACTGCTGAAATCGAGCCAATGGCAAGATACAGAATGGGTGTAAAAATCGTTGAACTAGGAAAAGGTAACACCATTGTTTACGCAGACTGCGTAAAAGACCCGTTTGATATTGCCGTGGTTGATAATTTTGGCGTATGCTTTAGCGTAAATACGGAAGACTTAAACATTGAAAATAGAACAACGAAAGGAAAAACGTTAAAGAACGAAAACAAAAAGCGTCACCCAGAAAAAGTGTTTAAACTTTAATTAAAAAAAGGCTGTCAAACAGCCTTTTTTTAATTAATCTTGTTTTCTTTTAAAAATTCTAACGGCTAAGGCAGACATGTCGTCTTTTTTTAGACCGTTGTTTAATTCTATCGCCTTTTTTAATACTTGGTCGGTTAAAGTTTGAGGGTTTTTTGCCGGTTGAGTTCTTAAAAAATCAATAAGGTCGCCAGAAGAAGAAAAGGCGTCGCTTATTCCATCGGTTATAAGCAAAACTACGTCGCCGTCTAAAAGTTCGGTTTTTGCCACCGACGGTTTTAATTCGTTTAAGATGCCTAAGGGGAGTGAATTTCCTTCTACTATTCTAACACCTTCGTCGCCAACGATAAACCCGTAAGGCGCGCCGTACTTAATAAAGTCTACGGTGGAATAATTTAGGTCTAAAACTGCTAAATCTAGTGCAGTGAAAGTATCTTCAGTGTTGATTGATAAAAGTTGATTTACGGTATTTAATATAAGGGGAGAAGAAAGCCCAGCCTTATAAAAACTTTCAATTAGAGATAACGCCGTTGAAGAAACGTTTTCTGCCATTTCGCCACTTCCCATACCGTCGGCAAGGGCGACTAAAAGTTTTTGGTTTTCAATTTTTATCACCGAGTGCGTGTCGCCACACTTATTAGAACCGTCTTTAACTGCGCTTGAAAAACCGTAAACAGCATCGTATAGGCTTGAGCAGTTAAAACTAAGAAAGCATTTTCCATCGGTAATTTTTATACTGTTTGATAAAATCATACTTTTATTGACGGTTTTTGAAATGATAGATTGAATATGTTGAATAGAAAATTCTTCCATAGTGACAATTAAACTAATGGAAAGATTATTTTCTTCCCCGTAAATTAAAAGTTCGCTTATTGAAAAACCCTTTTTTAAAAGATTTTCAGCCAAAGTTCGTTCAAGTCTACTTTGATATTTTAATTGCGAACCCGTTTCAATCGCCAAGGTTCTTAAAATCTCAGCCACCCCTAAGGCTTGAGAAGAAATGACTTCTCTTCCGTTTTTCAAGTTTAAGTTTTCAATCGTATACGCTCTATAATCGGCTAGAAGTTTATTTATGCCGTATAAAATATTGTTAGGGCGTAGGCAAACGTCACTCAACTCTTTTGGTAAATCAATAAGTGAAATTTTCCCCTTAGCAAAGCCGATATCGATAAGTTTTTTTAACCCTATCTTAAAGTTTTTTTCATTTGTTTTGCATTTAATTTTATTTTCACAATCAGTGCAAACGTTTTCTAAAACTTGTTTAAGCATAATGTTTTTTGCTTTATCTTCGGTTATTGCAGTTTTTTCAAACGACTTAAAAGCGCCTGCCATCTCTTGAAAAACCATAGATAAATCGTATAATTTATTAGACAAAAAAGTTCGATTTCTATTAATTGAAATTCTCACCAACTGCTTTTCTCTAAAAGAATATAATTTTTCCTTAAAATTTTGTAACGGTTTATTTGGAATAATGCAAAAAATTACTGCGCCAATTAAAATAGAAATAAATTCCATTAAATTATACGATGGATAAACTTTAAAAATTAATTGCACGAAATAGTCGGTTACTAATATCGCTAACGCCGAAGCATATCTCGATAAGGGTAAAAGGCTTTCTGCCGATAGGGAAAGACATAAAAACACTGCAACGTAAATAACGTTATTATAATAGAGGGAAAATCCAATACCTAATATAGAAGAAAATATGGTGCTCGTTCCTAGTTTAAATAGATAACAAACGATTAAAATTAGAAAAACGGAAATTGCTCGCCAAAAAAATGGCGATAAAAAATTGCAAACCCCCGTACCAAATATTGCAATCAAGGTAAATAACGACGCTAATTCTTCAAAATGCAACTTAAATTTTAGTCCCTTTTCACAGAGCGCTTTTCCCGTTATTAAACATAAAGCAGTTAAAACTATGGTGATAAGTGAAGTTAAAATTCGCTTTTCCAAGGAAAAAACGCGTGCAGTATCTCCCAAGAAAACAAAACCTAACATACCAATTAAAGCGCAAGCAGTAAGTTCAATCTTTATTTTTCGATTTATTTTTTTGTATATTAAAATTATCGTTATTGAAATTAACGCTAAAATTGCCCCTGCGCCTAAAAGTCCGGGAGAAGCAAGAATTAAAAATGACGATAGGTATAAAAGAGTGGTAATAAAGATTTCGCTTCCACACGCAATCGCTGATATGTATACTGCTGACGAATAGGGCAAAACTTCCTTTTCAAGATTATTAAAAACTAAAAAAACAAAGAATAACGTTAAGTATTTTATAACGGTTAAGTAGTCTAATTTTTTCAATTTCATCGTTAAAACTTTTTCTCCTACTATTGACTATATCGGTGAATCATTATATAATATAATTAAAGAAAAAATTTGTAAATTAATAGCGTAAAAAGTCTAAGAAATGCTTAATTAAAACTAATATTCGTTATAAAAAAAACTTTTGGTTAATTATTTGCAAAAACTTTATTTATAGATGTAAAATTTAATTATAAAAAATTTATTTCAAGGTGGAATTATGTATAAAGTTGGTATTGTTGGATACGGTAATTTAGGAAAAGGCGTTTCGCTTGCTGTAAATAGCGCGAAAGACTTAGAATGCGTTGGTATTTTTACAAGAAGAGAACCTTCTTCCGTTAAGCCTATTGTTGATTTTCCCGTTTACAAAATGGAAAGTTTAGATGATTTCGTTGGTAAGATTGACGTTTTGTTGCTTTGTGGTGGAAGCGCAACCGATTTACCTAACACGACCAAAAAACTTTTAGAAAAATTCAACACTGTGGACTCTTTTGATACCCACGCAAAAATTCCAGAATATTTTTCTTCGTTAGATAAGGTCGCAAAAGAAAACGGCACGCTTTCAGCGATAAGCATCGGTTGGGACCCAGGTATTTTTTCCATCGCAAGAATGCTTTTCGGTGCTGTTTTACCTAATGGTAACGATTATACTTTCTGGGGAAAAGGCGTTTCACAAGGGCATAGTGACGCTATAAGAAGAATTGACGGTGTAATTAACGCAATTCAATATACCATTCCAAAAGACCAAGCATTAAAGGAAGTTAGAGATGGCTTAAATCCTAAACTAACCACAAGGGATAAACATCTTAGAGAATGTTTCGTTGCCGTAAGTGACGGTGCTGATAAATTAAAAATTGAAAAGCAAATAAAAGAAATGCCTAACTACTTTGCTGATTACGATACGATTGTTAATTTCGTTTCAAACGAAGAAGTTACTAAAATGCAACTTAAACTTTCACACGGTGGATTTGTGTTCCGTTCGGGTAATACTGCCGATGAAAACTCTCATTTATTAGAATTATCACTTAAACTTGATTCTAACCCTGAGTTTACGGGAAGCGTTTTAACTGCATACGGTAGAGCAGTTGCAAAACTTTCTAAAGAAGGTAAAACGGGTTGCGTTACCGTTTACGATATTCCACTATCATATTTATCACCATATTCAAATGAAGAATTAAGAAAAACTTTACTTTAATTTTAAGGAGAATATATGAAAAATAAAAGGCGAGTTAAAAAAGCCGTTAAAAAAATCAAAAAGTTAAAACCTGCAACGCTTTTTTTACTTGTTATATTTGCGTTTATCGTTATAGCAGGTTACTTTGTTTACGATAAATATTTTAATAAAAATAATAGCGTATCTGCTAAGGGTGAAATTTCCTTTCATTTTATGATGCTAGGTAATGAAAACGCAGGGGATTGCGTTTACATAAAGGCTGGGGAAAACGATATATTAATAGATGCTGGAAGCACTGCTGGTAGCGTTCCTTATATTGTCGACTATATTGACGATTTCGTAACGGATAACACTCTAGAGTACGTTATCGTAACGCACTCTGATGAAGACCATATTGCCGGTTTCGCGTGTAAAAATAGTATTTTTGATTTATATAAATGTGAAGTTATTATAGACTTCCCGTTAACAAATAAAAAACTTTTAACCGATAAAGGAAATCCAACGCTTTATGCTAAGTATATTGCAAATCGCGATGAAGAAGTTAGCGTTGATAATGCCGTTCACTATACGGCATTAGAGTGCTATAACAACGAAAACGGTGCTAAAAGAAGTTATGATTTAACAGACGACGGCAATATTAAAATGGAAATTTTATATAACTACTTTTACGAGCACACTTCAACCGATGAGAATAATTATTCGGTATGTGTTGAATTTTCGCACGGTAGCGATAGAAAGTTTTTATTTACGGGAGATTTAGAAATTGAAGGTGAAGAAAAACTTGCTGAAAAATACGAGTTTTCAAAGGTAAAACTATTTAAGGCAGGGCATCACGGTTCACCTACTTCGTCAAACGATTGTTTACTAAAAGAAATTCAACCTGAAATATGCGTTATATGTTGTTGTGCTGGTAGCGTTGAATATACCGATTACTTACCAAACACCTTTCCTTCACGCGCAGTTATAAATAGACTTATTGAGTATCAAACTAAGATATACGTACCTATAACGGTGGATATAGAAATAGTTGGTGAAACAACTGAGGGAGACCAATTAATTCCCGATTATGATAATAAAGGGGATTATAAACTGTTAAATGGAAATATCAAAGTAACTTCAAGTGAACAAAACGGAGTTACGGTAAATTGTTCTAATAACAACACTGTTTTAACTAAAACCGATTGGTATAAATCAATGTGTGAACTTTGGAAAAATTACGATTAAATTAAATTTATTTGAATAAAACAAATTAATCGGTACATACTAACCTTAGACGGAGGTCAGTATGCAAGAACAGGGCATAGTTAGAAGAATAGACGAATTAGGAAGGCTTGTTATTCCCAAAGAATTACGCAAAACTTTGCGCATTAGGGAAGGCGACCCTTTAGAAATTTACGCAAGCAAAGATGAATTGGTATTAAAAAAATATTCACCAATTTCATCATTGAAAAGCATATCGTCAGCAGTCGCTGACGGGCTTGAAACACTCACGGAAAAAACTTGTGTTATTACCGACTGTGATTCAGTAGTTTACGTTTCAAGTGGTAAGAACAAAGATTTGGTTGGAAAAACCATTTCCAATGAGATTTCAAAAATATTAAAGGATAGAAGAAGTGTTGTTTTATCACGCGTAGACGGTGGAACGATAGTTCCAATCGTTTCTGGCGAAGATAAAGATGCAGAAAATCAAATAATCGTACCGATGATTACCGGTGGTGATTGTTACGGTTCGGTTATATTATTCGACAAGGATAAAACGTCAAGATTTTCATCTGCAGACGTAAAACTTGTCCAACTCGGTTCAACTTTCTTGTCCTCTCAACTTGAATGATTTTTCGTCACTAAAGCCACGGAATTTACCGTGGCTTTACATATATGAAAAAAGATTATAATAAAACTTTAATTCGCGGTGCGTCGGTTTTAGCACTCGGCACTTTTTTTAGTAAACTTTTAGGTGTTTTTTATAGAATTCCTTTAACTAATTTACTTGGCGCCGAAGGATTAGGGTTATATCAAATGATATTTCCCGTATACGCATTATTGCTTGATTTTGCAGGGTGTGGAGTACCAAACGCAATATCAAAACTAGTTGCAACGGAAATAGATAATAAGGAAGTTAAAGCCAAAAAATATTTAATTGCAAGCATAAAACTATTTGCAGTTTTCGGCACGATATGTTTTTTGTTTATGCTATTATTTTCTAGTTCAATTTCAAATCTTCAAGGCAACGAAAATGCAAAATTAGGTTATATATTATTATCGCCCGCAGTGTTAATAGTGTCGTTAATATCGTGTTTTCGTGGATATTTTCAAGGTTTAATGAATATGAAGCCAACGGCAATATCGCAAATAATAGAACAAACCGTTAAAATTTTTTTGGGGCTAATTTTAATTAAGTTTTCTTCTAAAAACCTAGAAAAAATGGTCGGTAGAGCAACTTTAGCAATAACTATAGCAGAAGCCGTTGCATTAATTTATTTATTAATCGTATATTTAAGAAAAAATAGAAATAATTCTAAACAACTTTTTATTTTAAAAAAAGAATATTCTCTTCTCAATAAAACTTTATTAAAAACCACTATTCCAATAACTTTAGTTAGTATAATCCTACCTTTATCGCAGGTTATAGATAGTTTTTTAATTATAAATTTAATTAGTAAATATAGCAATTTAGCAACGACTTTATATGGAATTTTAAGTGGTGTAGTTTTAACGGTTATAAATTTACCCGTTTCTATTTGCCATGCGGTTTCAACTGTTTCTATTCCAAGTGTATCGTCAAGTAGTGATAATATTGAACAAAATAGAAGAGCAAAAAAGAGCATATATTTAACTTTGTTTTTAGCAATTCCTAGTGGAATTTTTTGTTATTATTTTGCACCGTTTATTATAAAACTTTTATTTAAGAGATTATCCTTTGAAGAGAACATAATTGCCGTGAACTTATTAAAACTCACCTCGCCGTGCGTAATATTATTATCGCTTTTACAAACCTTAAACGCAATATTAATTGGTAAAGGAAAACTTTATACGCCCGTCGTAACGCTATTAATAGGTGTATTTATTAAGACGATTTTAAATTTAGTATTATTAAATAAGCAAAGTTTAAATATTTATGCAGGGGGAATATCGTTAATTGCTTGCTATTTTGTTTCGTGTTTGGTAAACTTAATATTGATATTTAAGTTAAAGGTGAAAAATGCAAACGCACGAAATTTTAATCGGGAATACGCTAGTTAGAAATAATATTTTTTTAGCACCGATGGCGGGATATACCGATTATGCGATTAGAAAACTTCAAGTTTTATTGGGAATAGGCTTATCGTTTACAGAACTTGTAAGCGCAAAAGGGCTTATTTATGGTGGAGAAGGCTCTAAAGAACTATTATATTCAAAAAATATTGAAGAGTTTACGTCGGCACAAATTTTCGGCGCTGATGCATATTACCTTAGAAAAGCGTGTGAAAGTGAAGATTTATCACCTTTTTCAATAATTGATATCAATATGGGCTGTCCTGTTCCAAAAGTGTTTAATAACGGTGAAGGTAGCGCACTTTTAACCGATATTAAAAAGGCTGAAAATATTATTAAAGAGTGCGTAAAAAGTGGTAAGAATATCACTATAAAAATAAGAACGGGTCAAAAAAAAGGTGACGATATTGCTACTGATTTTGCAAAAATGGCTGAACAAGCAGGCGCAAAACTAGTAACTATTCACGGTAGAGTTAGAGAAGAATATTACACGGGTGAACCTAACTATTTGGCGATAGAGAAAGCAAAAAAGTCAGTCTCAATCCCCGTAATTGCAAACGGTGGAATTTTTAACCTAGAAGATGCTGAGAAAATGCTTAATAATACGGGTGCTGACGGAATTATGTTGGCGCGTGGCGCAATAGCAAATCCTTTTTTAATAAGTGAACTTTTGGGACAAAAACCTAATTTAACTTTAAAAGAGTACATAATTAGTCATATTAAAGAAATGCTCACCTATTATCCTGATAAAAAGGCAAACGTGGAGTTTAGAAAATTCGTTCCTTATTACTTTAAGGGAATGGTCGGGGTAAAAGACTTGAAATTAAAACTTCAAACGGCTGAAAGTACTAACGAACTTCTTGAATTGATAGATAAAAACCTTTAACAAAAAAACCTTTCCCGAAATAGAATAATATAAACGGCTTTTCGGGGGTGGGTATGGACGTATGTTTTGCGACTAAGGATTTACTAAACAAGGTTTGGCAAGAAAAACTTTCTTTAATTGGTAAGCAAGACCTTTTGGTGTTCGGTTTTAACGGGGTTGGGCTTGTAAGTTATAAAAAAGAACTTGCGGGAGAGACCGAATATTTTCAAGACATTGCAAAACTATCAAAACAAACGTCGTCAGTGGTAATATGTGGGTGTGATACAGATACTTACGGAGTGTTTCGCCACTCAGCCGTAATTGCAGACAAAGGAAAAATTTTAGGCGTAACCGATATGGCGCACCAAATTGACGAAAGTGAATTCGTTGCAGGTGGAAATTTTAGGGTTTACGATACAAGTGTTGGTAAAATCGGCATTTTAATTTTGGAAGATTTATTTTTTCCCGAGTCGGTAAGGGTTTTAACTCTATGTGATGCAGATTTTATCGTATGTTTATTCAAAAGACTTGATAATTATATGCCACAAATAATGCTTAGGGCGGGGGCGTTTTCTAACGGAGTGGCAATGGCAATCTGCGCTAATAATTACGCATGTGTTGCTGATATTCGTGGAAATATTTCCTTTTCTAAAAGGGGCGATATAATTAAAAGTAAAATAAAAATTGAAAAAGATTATCACCTAATTAGTTCTAGAAGACGGGGATTATATAGGGAATTTAACTCAGGATATTAAAGGAGAAAAAATGGCGTTAAATATAGTATTAGTTGAGCCGGAAATACCACAAAACGCAGGCAATATAGCAAGAACCTGTGCAGTAACGGGAAGTAAACTTCACTTAGTTCGCCCTCTAGGATTTGAAGTTACGGACAAGTATTTAAAAAGAGCGGGGCTTGATTATTGGAACTTAGTTGAAATTTATTATTATGATAGTATTGAAGAAGTTATGGACAAGTTCTATAATGGAAAAAATTTTTATTTTTTCTCGACTAAAGCAAAAATAATTCACTCTGATGCAAGTTATAAAGACGGTGATTTTTTAGTTTTTGGTAAGGAAACTAAAGGGCTTCCCGAAAGTTTACTTGAAAAGCATTATGCTGAATGCGTTCGTTTGCCAATGCTTGGCGAAGTTCGTTCGCTAAACTTATCAAATAGCGTTTGCGTGGGTGTTTACGAAGCCTTAAGACAATTAGGATATCCTAATTTTAAAACCGAAGGCGAAATTCCTAAAAAATAAAATTTACGCGTTGAAATTTTTTCAGCGCGTATTTGTTTTTTTATATTCGTCGTGGGTAAAATACTTGACACAAAATATTTTCTTATTGTATCATTAAAATAGATAAATTTTGATTTAACGAAAGAAACTTTTATAAGGATGGTTTATAAACATATGGACATGTTATGGAACATATTTTTTATGTTCGGTGGCGTAGCCGCAATGATGGTCGGTATGAAAACTATGGGTAATGCCCTTGAACAAGTTGCCGGCGGGGGAATGAAAAAATTACTTGGTAAGGTTACTTCTAATCGTTTAGCAGGCGTTGGAGTAGGTGTTGCGGTAACAAGTATTATTCAATCTTCAACAGCAACTACCGTTATGCTCGTCGGCTTCGTTAATATTGGATTAATGACGTTGGTTCAAGCAACAAACGTAATTATGGGTGCAAATATCGGTACTACGATTACTGCTCACATCGTTTCACTTTCAGGTGTTGGAGCAATTGATATCGGTGCAATCGCGGCAATGATAGGTTGTGTCGGTATTTTAATGTCAATGCTTATAAATAACGAAAAAGTGCAAAACATAGGTAATATTTTAGCCGGTTTAGGTCTTATTTTCGTTGGGTTAGAGTTTATTTCTACATACGCAAAACTCATAATGTTTACCGATGGTAAATCTATACCTTACGGCTGGGTTTCGGCAATTTTCCAAGGCGATCACTTCCCATTATTGCTTATCTTAATCGGTATAGTTTTAACTGCTTTAGTGCATAGTTCTTCAACTATCACTTCACTAATGGTAGTATTGGCGTCGATTGGAGTACTTACTTTTGATAACGCGTTATTCTTGGCGCTAGGTTCAAATATAGGTACGTGTATCACTTCAATTATGTCATCTGCAGGAACTCACGTTAACGCAAAGAGAACTGCAATCGTTCACTTATTATTTAACACCTTTGGTTGCTTGATATTTATAGCACCTTTATGGATTTGGAAGAGTCAAGTTGCGGGATTATTTGCATCAATATCGAACGACGTTGGTCAACAAATCGCAATTTTCCACACCTTATTTAATATAGTAACTACTGTTATATTATTTCCTTTCTCTAAATTTGTCGTTAAACTTGCTTGCTTGTTGGTTAGAGAAAAAGAACAAACGGAAGATGAACGCTTTAAGTTCCAATTTATCGATGAACGCTTGCTTTCAACTCCACCGATTGCCGCTGGTAACACCAAGAAAGAAATTATAAGAATGGCTGAATTTGCAAAAGCAAATATTGATAGTGCAATGGAAATGTTGTTTGACGGCACAGTCGATAATGAACCTACTATTCGTAGCAATGAAGAAGTTATCAATCACTTAAATAAAGATATCACTAAATATCTCACCAAACTTATGGGTAAAGATTTGAGTGATGAAGACGATAAAAAAGTAAGTTCATATTTCCGTGTAGTATCAGATATTGAAAGAGTTGGCGACTATGCTGAAAACGTTTTAGAATACGCGCTTAAACTTCGCGAAGAAAGCCTTTCAATGAGTGAAGAAGCAATAGGTGAACTTAAAGATTTAACAGCGAAAATCAACGACCTTTATAATTATGCAATCACCGCGTTTGACGATAGAAACGTTGATTTAATCAGTAAAGTTTACGAAATTGAAGAAAGCGTTGATAACGAAACTGCAAAACTTGAAGAATATCATATTGATAGGGTTAAAAAAGGTCTTTGCAACGCACAAGTTGGTTCTATTTATTTGCAAACCGTATCAAATCTTGAAAGGGTTGGCGACCACATAACTAACGTAGCGCAAAGCATCAAGCGTTATAGAGAAGAAAACAACGCTTAAATCAAACGTAATAGTGAATAATATCCACCGTTAAACGATTGACAAACGGTGGATTTATTTATATAATAAATAAGAAAATGTTAAAATAGGGTAATTTTGGAAATACTAAATTACTACAAGGAGAAATCATGAATAAAAAATCTATAAAAGACGTAAACGTGAAAGGCAAAAGATGTCTCGTTAGAGTTGATTTTAACGTTCCTATGAAAGACGGTAAAATTACTGACGAAACGCGTATTAACGGTGCTTTACCAACTATTAAATATCTTGTTGAACAAGGCGCAAAAGTTATTCTTTGTTCACATATGGGTAAACCACATAACGTATTAACCGTTGGTTTTGGATTAAATAAAAAAGAAAAGAAAAAGGTTGAAGCACTTGCAACTAAGGCTGAACAAGACGAATTAAAGTGCACGCTTTTACAAGAAGCAATTAATGATAAAATCAAATATTCACTTCGTCCTGTTGCTGAAAGACTTGCTGAAAAACTCGGCAAAGAAGTTACTTTTGCACCAGACGTTGTTGGTCCATATGCTGATAAAGCCGTTGCAAATATGAAAGATGGCGACGTAGTTCTTCTTGAAAACACCCGTTTTGAAGCAGGTGAAGAAAAGAGAGACGAAGCGCTTTGCAAAAAACTTGCATCATACTGCGATATTTACGTAAACGACGCGTTTGGTACAGCGCACCGTTCACACGCAACCACCGCAGCAATCGCAGAATATGGTTTCGTTGACACTGCAGTTTGTGGCTTCTTGATTGAAAAAGAACTTTCAGTTATGGCTGACGCTCTTGAAAATCCTGTTAGACCTTTCGTTGCAATTTTAGGTGGCGCAAAGGTCGCAGATAAGTTAAAAGTAATTTCTAACCTTTTAGAAAAGTGCGATACTTTGATTATCGGTGGTGGTATGGCTTATACCTTCTTAAAGGCAAAGGGATATGAAGTTGGAACTTCACTCGTTGACGATGAACAAATCGGCTATTGCAACGAAATGATGCAAAAAGCAAAAGACTTAGGCAAGAAACTTCTTCTTCCAATCGATGCTACCGTTACTAAAGACTTCCCAAATCCTATTGACGCCGTAGTTGAAGTAAAAGAATATTCAATCGATTCTATTCCAAGTGATGAACAAAGTTTGGATATAGGTTCTAAAACTGCTGAACTTTATGCTAGCGAAGTTAAGAACGCAAAAACTGTTATTTGGAACGGACCTATGGGCGTATTTGAAAATCCAATTTTCGCAAAAGGTACGATTGCAGTTGCGAAGGCTCTTGCTGATACTACTGCAACTACTATTATCGGTGGGGGTGACTCTGCCGCAGCCGTAACTCAATTAGGTTTTGCAGATAAAATGACGCATATTTCAACCGGTGGTGGTGCTTCTTTAGAATTATTTGAAGGTAAAAAACTCCCTGGTATTGAATGTCTTAACGATAAATAATTAAATAATGCAAGTTGTTTTGTAATTTGCTAAATAAAATCTATACAAAAAAACAGGAGACTAACATGAGAAAACCAATTATTGCTGGAAACTGGAAAATGAACAAAACAATGGCAGAAACTGAAGCGCTTATCAATGAATTAAAGCCTTTGGTAGCGAAATCTAAACCAGAAGTTGTTCTTTGCGTGCCATATACCGATTTAATGGTTGCAAAAAAGGCAATTGAAGGAAGCAAGATTAAACTTGGTGCCGAAAACGTTGCTTGGGCAGATAGTGGCGCGTTTACAGGTGAAATTTCTGCTGATATGCTTAAAGAAATCGGTGTTGAATATGTTATTATCGGTCACAGTGAACGCCGTCAATATTTCGGTGAAACTGACCAAACCGTTAATATGCGTTTAACTCAAGCCTTAAAGAAAGGATTAAAACCAATCGTATGCGTTGGTGAAACCTTAACCGAAAGAGAAAAGAATAAGACAAAAAAAGTTTTGAAAAAACAAGTTCTTGAAGGTTTAAATGGGGTTACCGATTTTTCTAATATCGTAATCGCTTACGAACCTGTATGGGCGATTGGCACGGGCAAAACGGCAACTGCTGAAGATGCTAACAAAACCATTGGCTTTATTAGAAGTTTAGTTAAAAAGACTTGGGGCGCTGAAGTTGCAAAAGCACTTCGCATTCAATATGGTGGAAGTATGAAACCTAGTAACGCTAAAGAACTTATGGCAATGCGCCATATAGACGGTGGTTTAATCGGTGGTGCATCATTAAAGGCAGAAGATTTTGCTTCAATCGTAAACTACAAAGGATAAAATCATAAAAATAAAACGCATTGTGAAAAGGGTCTCTTCTCTTAGGGATTTTTACTTTAATACAAAAGTGTAGCCCACTATACTTCGCAAAAAGCGAAATATGGTGGGCGTTATCTTTACCACAAAAGATTAGGTTAATATAGTTATATTTTTAGCCTTGTGGCTAAAAGTGATATGCAAAACAAGTTTTGCGTTATATTTTTCGAGAGAAAAATTCAAGGTTCTGCTTCAGCAGGTTCTTATATTTCTCTCGAAGAAGTTATATTAAATAAATCCACAACTTGCCGTAGGCTAATATCACTGCCGTAGGCAATATAACTTGCGTAAGCAAATATAACAAATCCGTTCACGGATTTATTTAGTTGTCGCTTTTTCCCTATAGGAAGAGCGACAAACGGTGCGTTTTCATTTATTTAAGCGAATAATTTCTTGCTTTTGCTTTTATAAATATGATATAATTACCCGTGAAGCATTAAAAGAAATCTAAAAGGAAATTTTGATTATGAATAGTAGACCAAGTTGTATAATTATTATGGATGGTTACGGTGTTAACTGCGAAAAGAAAGGCAACGCAATTGCTTGTGCAAACAGTGAAAACGTTGCAAGATTTATGAACGAATATCCACACACTTTAATCGGTGCTAGTGGTATGGACGTAGGTCTTCCAGAAGGTCAAATGGGCAACAGTGAAGTTGGACATTTGAATATGGGCGCAGGTAGAATAGTTTATCAAGAACTAACGAGAATTACGAAGTCTATTAAAGACGGTGATTTTTTTACCAATGAAGAATTTCTAAAAGCCATTAATAATGCTAAGGAAAAGGGCAAAAAACTTCACCTTTACGGACTTTTATCTAACGGTGGTGTTCATAGTCATATAACTCATTTATACGCTTTAATTGAACTAGCAAAAAAACAGGGTTTAACTGACGTTTTCGTTCATTGTTTCTTAGATGGAAGAGACGTTTCTCCAACTAGTGGCGCAGATTTTATTAAAGAACTTAACGAAAAAATTAACGAACTTTCTTTCGGTACGATTGCATCGGTTGGTGGAAGATATTTCGTTATGGATAGAGATAACCGTTGGGATAGAGTTGAAAAGGCTTACGACATGATGACTGTTGCCGATGGTGAACTTATCGAAGACGCTGAAAGTTACGTTAGAAAATCTTACGAACAAGGTGTAACAGATGAGTTCGTAGTTCCAGCCCACGTCGTTAAAGATGGTAAACCGGTGGGACTTATCGAAGAAGGGGACAGCATTATTTTCTTTAACTTCCGTCCTGATAGAGCGAGACAAATTACTCGCGCTATGAGTGAAAAAGATTTTGACGGCTTTAATAGAAAAAGTGGATTTTTAAATCCAACTTACGTATGTTTTACAAGATATGATGCTAGTTTTACCAACGTTTCAATTGCATTTAAACCACAAGTTTTAACAAATACTTTGGGCGAATATATTGCTTCACTTGGATTAAAGCAACTAAGAATTGCTGAAACCGAAAAGTATGCGCACGTTACCTTTTTCTTCAACGGTGGCGTAGAAAAACCAAATGAAAACGAAGATAGAGAACTTATTCCATCACCAAAGGTTGCAACTTACGATTTACAACCGGAAATGAGCGCATATCAAGTTACTGAAAAGGTTTTAGAAAAACTTGATTCTAATGAATATGACGTTGTAATTTTAAACTTTGCAAACTGTGATATGGTTGGTCATACGGGTGATTTTGACGCTGCTGTTAAGGCTGTTAAAACGGTTGACGAATGCGTTGGAAAAGTTGTTGATAAAATCGTTAGTATGGGTGGGTTAGCATTAATTACGGCTGACCACGGTAATGCTGATAAAATGCTTGCTGAAGACGGTTCACCGTTTACTGCACATACGACCAATTTAGTTCCATTTATCGTTGCAGGAAAAGGTTATAAAGACTTAAAACTTCGTGACGATGGTATTTTGGCTGACGTTGCACCAACTCTTTTAGACCTTATGGGTGTACCTATTCCAGAAGAAATGACGGGAAAAACGATTGTTATAAAATAAACTTAAGTTAAAAACGAATATAAAGTATCAAAAAACAGTTGTAAAATTCGTTTGCGTGTGATATAATACTTTGCGTGAGCGTTTAAGAAACGGCTTTTAAGGAGATAATTATGAAATTCGATATGTTAAATATACTCATGGCTCAATCTGGTGGATTTTGGAACGTATGGCCAATCGTAAAAATTATTGCGTTGGTTATCATGGCGCTTTGTGCAATATTCCTAATCCTTGTAGTCATGTTTCAACCGGGTAATTCACAAGGCGTAGGCGCACTAGGTGGGCAAACCGAAACTTTTTTAACTAAAAACAAGAGCAAAACTTTTGAACACAAAATGAAAAAACTTACCGTAATTACGGCTATTGTTTTTGCTGTTTTATGCGTTGCTTTTGCAATCGTTGCTTTCTTTGCATAAAAGAAGATTAAAAAAGTTTATTTTAGCGGTTTTGCTTTTGCGAAACCGCTATTTTTTATTTTAGGTGATATATGGCAAGAAAAGTGATAGAAGGTCAACTTCAAGGAAATGAACGCGGATATGCCTTTTTAATCCCTACGGTTGACGAGGGAAAAGATTATTTTATACCGCACACTGATTTAAGGGGCGCTATGCACGGGGATACAGTACTTGCGGAAACTACTTCGGGCTCAGGTCCAAGAACTACGGCGCGCGTTTTAAAAGTGTTAAATAGAGGGATAACAGAATTAGTTGGAACTTATTTTAACTGTAAAAGTGGTGGATTTGTTACGCCTGACGAGAGAAGATATTATAACGATATTTTTATTCCTTTTGGTAAAGGCGTAAGGGCAAAACCGGGAGATAAAGTAGTATGTAAAATTTTATCTTTTCCAAAAAAGAAAAACCCCGAAGGAATAATAACAAAGATTTTAGGTAGACAGTTTGATAAAGAAACGGAAATTAATTCTATCTTATACACTTATAATTTACCGGAAAAATTCCCTAAGGAAGTTTTATCGTACTCGAAGTCGCTAACTGCACCAACTGAAGTTGATTATAAGGGAAGAAAAGATTTTCGTTCAACTTTAACTATGACCATAGACGGTGAAGATGCTAAAGATTTTGATGACGCCATTTCTATTGAAAAATTAAAAGACGGCAAGTTTAAACTTGGCGTTCATATTGCAGACGTAAGTCATTACGTTAAGCAGGGTAATCCTATTGATATAGAAGCATTTAATAGAGCAACCAGCGTATATTTTCCCGAAAAAGTTATACCGATGCTTCCTGAAAAGTTATGCAATGATTTATGTTCCTTAAAAGAAGGGGTTGATAGGTTAACTCTTTCGTGTGTTATGGTAATTGATGATAAGGGCAAAGTGTTAGATTATGAAATTTGCCCGTCGGTTATAAGAAGTTCAGCACGAATGACTTATACTAACGTTCAAAAAATTATTGACGGCGATAACGAAACCATAAATCGATATAAGCATTTAGAAAATAGCATATCTTTAATGAATGAACTTGCCGATATCTTAATAAAAAAGAGAGATAATGAAGGTAGCATCGATTTAGACGTTAAGGAAAGTGCAATTTACGCCTTAAAGAGTGGAGAAATTATCGTAAAGCCAGCGCCTAGAGATAAAGCGCATAGAATTATTGAAGAATTTATGATTTTAGCAAACGTAACGGTTGCCGAATACGTTTTCTATTTAGAGAAGCCTTTTATCTATCGCGTACACGAAAGCCCAAGTGAAGAAAAACTAGAAAATTTTTATACTTTTCTAAACGGTTTAGGAATAAAGTATAAGAGAAAAAAGGACCAAGTATATCCAAAAGATTTTCAATCAATATTAAAGGGTGCAGAAAACACTCCATATTATACGTTGATTAATAGAGTTATGCTTCGTTCAATGCAAAAGGCAAAATATTCGCCTGTTGACGTAGGGCATTTTGGACTTTCAGCCGAACATTATTGTCACTTTACTTCGCCAATTAGAAGATATCCCGATTTAGTTGTGCATAGAATTTTAAAAGATTTTATAAAGGGAAACGAAATGATGGAAGAAAAATACGGAGAATTCGTATTTTTAGCATCAAAAAAATCGTCGGAAAGAGAAAAGAACGCGACTGAAGCAGAGCGCGCAGTTGACGATTATTATAAAATTTTATATATCAGCAACTTTGTTGGTGAAGAATTTGACGGTATCGTCAGTGGGGTAACAAATTTTGGAGTTTTTGTGGAACTTGAAAGTGGTGTTGAAGGACTTATCAAGATTGAAACGCTAAAAGGGAAAAGATACGTTCACGACGAAAAGAATTACACTTTATCAAATGGAAAAGAAAGTTTTAAAATTGGTCAAAAGTTAACGATTAAAGTGGCTGGTGTAAATTTTGGGGAAAGAAAGGCAGAATTTATATTGGTAAACGATAATTTGCAAGTTAAAAATGCGTAAAGCCTTGCAAAACTTTTGAAAAAGTAGTAAAATAAAATTTAAGGTTCATTATGGATGAAAAAATCGTATGCACGAATAGAAGTGCAAGTCACGAATATTTTATACTCGATAGATTAGAAGCGGGTATAGTGTTAGACGGCGGAGAAGTTAAGTCGATAAAAAGTGGCAACGTAAACTTAAAAGATAGTTTTTGCGTTATACATAACGGCGAACTTTTCATTAAAAATATGCATATTGCCGTTTACGATAAATCGGGTGCGTTTAACACGAAAGACTCAAGGCGTGATAGAAAGTTATTGCTTCATAAAGAAGAAATAGTTAAAGTTGGCGCAAAGATTGAACAAAAGGGCTTAACTTTAATTCCACTTAAAATTTACTTTAAGAAAGCACTGTTAAAGATGGAACTTGGCGTTTGTCAAGGTAAACACACTTACGATAAAAAACGTTCTATTATGGAAAAGGATATTAAGCGCGAAAAAGAGCGCGAAATTAAAAATTATAGATAACAAAACCAAATTTAAGGAGAAATAAAATGGCAAAAGAAAAGAGAATTGAAACCGTTTGCGTTCAAGGTGGATATACCCCTAAAAACGGTGAACCAAGACAAATCCCAATTTATCAAAGCACTACTTTTAAGTATGATACTAGTGAAGATATGGGTAAACTTTTCGACTTGGAAGCAAGTGGATATTTTTATACTAGACTTCAAAACCCAACTAACGACTTAGTTGCAAATAAACTTTGTCAACTTGAAGGTGGAAAAGCAGGTATGCTAACTTCTTCAGGTCAAGCGGCAAATTTTTATGCAATTTTTAACGTTGCAAATTGTGGTGACCACGTTATTTCAAGTTCTGCAATTTACGGTGGAACGTTTAATCTTTTCTCAGTTACGATGAAGAAAATGGGCATTGATTTTACCTTTGTTTCTCCTGATATTACCGAAGAAGAATTAAGAAAAGAATTTAAGCCAAACACAAAGGCAGTTTTTGGTGAAACGATAGCAAACCCAGCACTTTCGGTTTTAGATATTGAAATGTTTGCACGCGTTGCTCACGATAACGGTGTACCGTTTATCATTGATAACACTTTTGCAACGCCAATTAATTGTAGACCAATAGAGTGGGGCGCAGATATCGTAACTCACTCAACTACCAAATATATCGATGGACACGGCTCTTCCGTTGGTGGTGCAATTATTGATGCAGGTAATTTTGATTGGATGGCTCACGCAGATAAATTCCCAGGATTAACCACTCCAGACGATAGTTATCACGGTATAGTTTATGCTGAAAAGTTTGGAAAAGAAGGGGCATTTATCACTAAGTGTACGGCTCAACTTATGAGAGACTTTGGTTCAATTCAATCTCCACAACATGCGTTTTACATTAACCTTGGCTTAGAAAGTTTGCACGTTAGAATGAAACGTCACTGTGAAAACGGTCAAAAGGTAGCAGAATTTTTGCAACAAAGCGATAAAATCGAATGGGTTAGATATTGTGGACTTAAAGGGGATAAATATTATGAACTTGGTCAAAAATATTTGCCAAACGGTTCGTGTGGTGTAGTAAGTTTTTCAGTTAAAGGTGGAAGAAAACAAGCGGAAACTTTTATGAAGAACTTAAAAATTGCAGCGATTGAAACTCACGTTGCCGACGCAAGAACTTGTTGTTTGCACCCAGCAAACGCAACTCACCGTCAAATGACTGACGAACAATTAGAAGCAGCGGGAATTCCACCAACGCTTATTAGATATTCTTGTGGTATTGAAAACGCTGACGATTTAATTGAAGATATTGCACAAGCATTAGATAAAATTTAGAAAGAAATAGGGGGCAGAATAATGCCGATTATTGTACCTAAAGATATCCCTGCTGTTAAAATTTTGCAGGAAGAAAATATATTCGTAATGAACGAAACGCGTGCGTTAAAGCAAGATATTCGTCCGTTAGAGATTGCGATAGTCAATCTTATGCCGACGAAAGTGGTAACGGAAACGCAATTAATGCGCTTGCTTTCAAACTCACCACTTCAAGTAAATATAACGTTAATTAGCACTGAAACGTATATTGGTAAAAACACGTCTTTAGAACATTTAGATAGATTTTACCGTACTTTTTCAGAGATAAAGAATAGGAAGTTCGACGGAATGATTATAACCGGCGCACCTGTTGAAGAAAAAGATTTTAGTGAAGTTAAATATTGGAAAGAGTTAGAAGAAATTTTTGATTTTGCTAAAACAAACGTGACGAGTACGTTGTTTATTTGTTGGGGCGCGCAAGCAGGTCTTCATTATTATTACGGTATTGAAAAACATCTTTTAGAAAAGAAACTTTTCGGTGTTTATAAACATAAAAAACTAATAAAATACGATAGGCTTCTTAAAGGCACTGACGATAGGTTTTATATGCCACATTCACGTCATACTACCGTCTATGAAGAAGATATTAAAAACTGCAAGGATTTAGTGATTTTGGCATCGTCAAAACAAGCAGGCGCAGCGATTATTCGTTCAAAAGATAATAAGTTTATCTTTATTACCGGTCACGCTGAATATGATAGAGATACTTTGGAAAAAGAATATTTAAGAGATTTAGAAAAGGGTATGGATATTGACCCACCTGAAAATTATTACGTTGACGGTAATAAGGGAGAAATCAAAATGACTTGGGTTTCAACTGCCAACCTAATATATATGAATTGGCTTAATCACTACGTATATCAACTTACGCCTTACGAAATTGATGAAATCTAATTATTTAGCCCGACTTTTTATCGGGCTAAATTAAACGGGGGTGTTATAGATTCGATTGGGCGATTGTGTAAAGGATATAAGCATGTCGAAGGCTCGTCTTCGTAAAAACGGAAATTAAATTTAAATGCTAACAATAACGAATTAGCATACGCTGCTTAATTATAAGCGTACGCCCTGCCGTTCTTCACCCGTTGGGAATGGTTAGGGTGTCAGTTTAGACGGGGTACTGAATTTAAGTTTGATTTTGCTTAAATTATGGAACTAAAAAATCAAAGGGTAATTTATGGTCGCCAACGACCAAGGTTATCACGAAAAATAATCGTTGGATAAACATGTAGAAGGTTTTTTATAGGCGTTCAAGACCGGAGTGCAAGTCTCCGCATCTCCACCAAAAAAAGTCGTATCAAAAGATACGACTTTTTCTTTGTGTAAACAATAAACCCCCAGATAGTCTGGGGGTCCAGTAAAGGTTTACCGTTGAGTAAAATCCTCCGTTTGTGTATAATAAAAGTTGCGACCTGCCAGTTGCAACTAAAAAACAAACGGAGGATTTATGAAAAAAGA
>JAZNQZ010000015.1:0-57108 GCA_045590475.1 Christensenellaceae bacterium | reverse complement strand
AAGCTTCTTTTTCTATTTCAAGTTGAATTTTTTGCCGAACTAAATTATCTAATTCTTCTGGCATACTATCGATTTCTATTCTTAATGAAGAAGCCGCTTCGTCTATTAAATCAATCGCTTTGTCTGGCAAAAATCTATCTGTAATATATCTATCCGAAAGGGTTACCGCTGAAACGATTGCTTCATCGGGAATAATTACACCGTGATGAGATTCATACTTGTCGCGAAGTCCTTTTAAAATTTCAACCGTCGCTTCAGTAGACGGTGCGTCAACAGTTACGGGTTGGAAACGACGTTCTAACGCTGCGTCTTTTTCAATATATTTTCTATATTCATCAATAGTGGTTGCCCCAATAGTTTGAAGTTCGCCACGAGACAACATAGGCTTTAATATATTCGCTGCGTCCATATTGCCTTCGCCCGTACTTCCAGCACCCACGATATTATGAATTTCATCGATAAAAAGTATAATATTTCCGTTCTGTTTAACGATATCTATTGCTTTTTTAAGTCTTTCTTCAAAGTCACCGCGATATCTTGCACCTGCAAGCATACCCGCTAAGTCTAAAGAAAATACTATTTTATCAGCCAAAAGTTCAGGAACGTTGCCCTTAACTATTGCTTGCGCTAAACCTTCAACGACAGCGCTTTTACCAACACCCGGTTCACCGATTAATACGGGGTTATTCTTAGTTCTACGAGATAAAATTTGAATAACTCTATCAATTTCGTCTTTTCTACCGATAACGGGGTCTAGTTTGCCGTCGCTCGCTTGTTTATTTAAGTTAACGCCAAACTTCCCTAGTTCCCCAAGTTCATCTTTACCAATAGATTTTTGCTCGGTTTTTCTAGCACTAGTCTTGGTCTCTTTTTCGTTACCAAAAGCCTTTGAAAAAATGCTTTCTTCTTCTTGTTCTTGCTCGTTTTCATATTCAATTTCGCCAAAAAGCATTTCGCTTAAACCTTCGATTACGGCTTGAACGTTAACTTTTAACGCCTTTAAAATAGCGACGGCAATACTGTCGTCATCGATTAATACGGCAAGTAAAAGGTGTTCCGTTCCAACGTAACCTGCGTGTGCTTTTAGAGAGATTTCCACCGCGTTTTCAAACACGCGTTTAGTACGGGCAGTAAACATATTACCCGTTATTACCACTCTCTTGTCAATGGTTTTTTGAAATAAATACAAGAACTTTTCGTTATCCACGCCCTCTTCTTTTAGAATTGCAGAGGCTCTGCCGTCGGTAACGTTTAAAAGCCCGAATAAAATATGTTCACTGCCAATGTACTTACAACCATATCTTTTTGCAAGCGCAGTGGCGTATTCTATAACTTGATTTGCATTTCTTGAAAAAGTTTCGTAATACATATTTCCCCCCTTTTATTCTTTAAGTTTAATTAATTTTTGTCCCACAATTTCCGCGCGATAAATATCACGGTCGGTAGCAGATAATCTTTTACCATAATGTTCGCAAATATTTGCAGGACGCGTTTTTATTATAAGTTCATCTAGGCTCGCTAAATCTTTAATATTAATCAACCCTAACCCTGCGCCAATTTTAACGCGCGCAATATGGGTTAAAAATTCTTCGTAACTTAAAAACACTGCATTTGTTAAAACCCCGAAAGATTTCTTTGCCAAGTCCATAGTTTTAAGTTGATTTTTTGCGTAAAGTTTTTCCGTTTCATCACGCTCGGCACGACAAATATCTAAAACTGTATTTTCCACTTCTCTTAAAATTTCGTGCTCACTAACACCTAAAGTAACTTCGTTACTTATTTGATACATAAAGCCTTGCGAATCACTGCCTTCACCGTAAAGTCCACGAACGGTAAGTCCTAATTTTTTCACTTCTTTAATAAGCGCGGAAATTTTTCCGCTTTCAGTTAATGCTGGTAAAAACATCATAACCGACGCCCTTAATCCCGTGCCTACGTTGGTTGGGCAAGCCGTTAAATACCCTAAATTTTCACTATATGCTAAATTTAAGTTTTTATCTAAATCATCGTCTATTTTATCAAGTCTTTTATAGGCTTCAAAAAGTTTTAAGCCCTTCATAAAACACTGTTCGCGAATAACATCTTCTTCGTTAACCATTATGGATAGGCTTTCATCTTGATTGATTAAAACAGCCCCGCATTCACGATTATCAATTAAATTTTGGCTAATTAAATGCCTTTCTTTCATGGCTTCAAGTTTAATCTCCGTCATATTCGACATCATTAAAAGATTAAACGTATCTGCCTTGATAAGCGCGCGATAAACTTTTTTAACCACGTCTTTTGCGCTATCGACGTCTTTTATCTTAAAAGGATAATTTTTTAAATTTCTAGCCAAGCGAACGCGCGACATTATGATATTAGACTCGTAAGTTTTTAAAATATTCCCGTCTGTCATAATAGCCCCCTTAATTTTAGTTCTTCATAAAGGGAAGCAATCTGCGCTGAAAGTTCTTTAATTTGAGAAAACTCGCCGTTGATAGTCGCCTGTTCTCTCATTTTAATAAGCCTTTCATATTCGTTTATTAATTCTCTATCTAAATCGTGGGTTTTGGGAAGTTTCCCCGAATGATAAAAAGCACCGTGAACTTTCTTTAGAGAAGCCGTTATTTCACTTTCAAACGCTTTATAACACTCTGGACAACCTAGCATGTAAGTTTCATAAAATTCACTTAATCGCCTTCCGCACGCCCTACAAATCTTATCGTACATAAAACAAAATGCCTACCGTATTCCTATTTAATAGTCTTTGCAATTTCCTTAATATATTCTTTGACTTCTTCACCTATTTCATCGCTTCTTAAAGCAAATTCAACGTTTGCCCTAATATAACCGAATTTATCGCCAACGTCGTATCTTTCACTATCAAAACAACTTGCAAGCAACTCTCCTTTACGACTGAGTTCATCTAGCGCGTCGGTAAAATAAATTTCTCTTCCGTGTGGCTTTAAGGTTTTAAGAAGTTCCATAACTTCGCCAGATAAAACGTATCTACCAATAATTGCGTTATTTGATAACGCGTCGTTTACACTTGGTTTTTCTACGATAGCGTTAACCGTCATAACACCGTCAACTTCTTCCGTATAACCGATGTTTCCATATTTAGAAACTTCATCGCCAAACACTTCCATAGTTGCGATAACGCTCTTCCCCGTTTTTTCGTAAATATCAGCCAATCTTTTTATACAAGGGGTTTTTCCACTAGGGGTATAAAACATTTCGTCACCTAATAAAAGCGCAAACGGTTCGCCGTTAATATAAGGTTCTGCACATAAAATTGCACCTGCTAGTCCGTTTAAGGTGGTTTGTTCAACAAATTTAACGTTGAAACTGCTAGTTTTTTGTTCGATTTCGTATAATTTTTTCTTACCGTCTAGTAAAAGAACGTCTTCAAGCGTTTGATTTTTGCTAAAGTGCTTTTTGATAACTTCACTACCAGGGCTAACTACTACAATTATTTCTTCAATCCCAACACTTTCAAGTTCTTCGGCTATGTATTGAATTGTAGGTTTATCTAAAACTGAAAGCATAGGTTTTGGAATTGCTTTAGTTATAGGCAAAAATCTAGTGCCTAACCCTGCCGCTGGTATAATCGCTTTTTTAAGTTTTCTCATTTATTTCACCCTATCATTTATTTTACTAACTTATTTAAAACTTTCTTCTTCTTGTTGAATTATTTTGCTTACTCTATTGACGTGTCTTTGGTCGTGACTAAATTCAGTTGATAAAAACGCGTCAACGATTTCCACCATAAGTCCTGGACCAACCACTCTTTCACCCAACGCTAAAACGTTCGCGTCGTTATGAAGTCTAGTCATTTTAGCAGAAAACACGTCGTGACAATGTCCACAACGGATACCCTTAACTTTGTTTGCAACGATACTCATACCGATACCCGTTCCACAAAACAAAATACCTTTATCGCATTCACCGTTCTTTACTGCGTTTGCCACCAATAAAGCATATTCGTTATAATCGGTTGAAACGTTGTCAAAACAGCCAAAATCTTTATATTCTATGCCCTTTTTATTTAAATAATCAATCAAAACGGGTTTAAGATTAATTCCACCGTGGTCACAGCCAATTGCTACTTTCATTTCTAGTTTTCTCCTTTTACTTCTAAAATTTTTTCTAAAATAATATTACAAGCATCTTCTAACTGATGCGAAGTTTTTATATATGCCGATAAATCTTGCCCATAGGGGTCTAAAACGTCTGGAAAACCACTTACTTCGGTAATAGTATAGACGTTATCGTAACCACTTAGATAAGTTTTATGGCTTAAAGTCATACATATGACCATATTTGCCTTATTTATCATTTCGTCGGTCAACTGTTTAGACTTAAACGCGGAAAATTTATAACCAAGTTTTTTCAAGGCAACGGATGAAAATTTACTCATCTTTGCCCCTTGGCTAGCGTTTAATCCCGCGCTTGAAACCTTTATATCGGTTATTCCCGCAAGTTTAAGTTTATTTTTTAATATTATTTCCGCCATAGGACTTCGACAAGTGTTGCCCGTACATACGAAAATTATACTTTTTTTTCTCATCCGCAAGACTTCCTTAATCGGTTCATTATACCTAAATTTATTCCCTTTTCATCTTCCATTGAAATGGCGATAATAAGCGTCGCTTTCTTTTCGCCGTTCAATAATTGGTCGTAAAGCGAAGAAGCAACTTCTTTTGGGGTGTTTCCTAAAAGCAACAAGTTTTTGTCTTTAAAACTTTGAGCATATTTATTTTCGCACATTATATACGGCGTTCCACCCGATGAAAGTTCTTCTTTATAAGCATTAATTACCCCTTCGATATCCCCTGCATTAAATAGCATAGTATTACATCTTGGACGGTAATGCTTATATTTTACGCCCGGAGATTTAACCTTATCCCCTTCTTTATGCTCAGCAATTTCACAACTGCCAACAGCCTTTTCAATCATCTCTTTAGTAATTAAACCTGCGCGTAAAATCCTAGGTGTTTTTTCAGTTACGTCTAACACCGTGCTTTCAATCCCACCAGAACACTTACCACCGTCTAAAATCAATGGGATTTTATCATTTAAATCGTCAAACACTTGATTTGCCGTAACGGGACTCGTGTGTTTTGAAAGGTTTGCACTAGGCGCAACGATAGGAATATCAACTTCCTTTAAGAGCATTTGACACCCTTCGTGAGAAGGTATTCTTATCGCCAAAGTATCCCCACCACACGTGGCTTCGCTTGATATAACCCCCTTGCTTTCAAAAACTAACGTTAAAGGGCCCGGTGTAAACAATTCAATTAACTTATAAACGTAATCGTGTTTAACGCAAACTAATTTATTTAAGTCGTAATCTTTATGAACGTGAGCAATTAACGGATTATCGTTAGGTCTACCTTTAACTTTAAAAATTTCTTTAACGGCTAAAGAATTAAATCCACTAGCACCTAATCCGTAAACAGTTTCGGTAGGAATAGCGACGACTCCGCCGTCAAGCACAATTTTCTTTGCTAATAAAACACTCTCACGGTCAAGTTTTAGAATTTTCGTTTCCATATTAAAAAATTTCTTCGTCAACCGTTACCTTATTATCATTATTATCTTCTTCTACCGTTTCTTTAGGTAAATCTTCAACCCCTTCGATAGACGGGGTTTCAATCGGTGCGCTAACTTTATTTTTTAACGAAACGTCACCGTCAGGTTCGCCCGTTTCTTCGTTTAAGTTCATAAATTTAGTGCATTCGCCCTTAAAGTATAGTTTAACCATACCGGTAGGTCCACTTCTATGTTTTTCAATCAAAATTTCAGCAACGTTCTTTTGAACCTTTCCTTCTGCAATTTCCTTTTCACTTGCGCTCTTGTCAGGTCGGTGAATAAACATAACGATATCTGCGTCTTGTTCGATTGCACCCGATTCACGAAGGTCGCTGAGTTGTGGTCTACCTTTTCTAGTTTCAACGGCACGATTAAGTTGAGAAAGTGCTAAAACGGGAACTTCAAGTTCTTTTGCCAAAATTTTAAGGCTTCTTGAAATTTCACTGATTTCATTTTGACGGCTATCGCTATTTCTAACTTTATCAGGCGTCATCAAACCGATATAGTCGACCATAACTAAATCAAGTCCGTGTTTGTTTTTAATTCTTCGACATTTAGAGATAAGTTCGCGTGGACGAATTACCGCTGAATCGTCTATATGAATTTTGGCTTCGTTTAATTGTTGCTTTGCCTTTTGAATTTTAAGCCATTCAGTTTTGTTTAACACGCCCTTTTTAACGTTTTCCATAGAAACGCCTGCAACAGAACAAAGCATTCTTTCACCAATTTGTTCTTTGCCCATTTCTAGTGAAAATACTGCACAAGAATAACCTTGAAGAGCAACGTTTTCAATTATATTCATCGCGAACGAAGTTTTACCAACGGCAGGACGCGCCGCTATAATTATTAATTCGCTTGGGTGCAAACCGTTAGTGATATAATCAAGTCTCTTAAATCCTGTTGAAATGCCTTTTAGAACCGATTTATCTCTCGTGCGTTCGTCAATCTTAAACATAACGTCGTTAAGAATTGAACCGATTTTAACCATTTCGCTAGTGTCTTCTTGGTTAGAAATATCGTAAACTGTTTTTTCAGCAAAAGAAAGCGCTGTGCCTTTATCCATACTAGACTTACAAACGTCAACTATTTCGGCTGACCCTTTAATTAATCTTCTAAGTAAACTATCTCTTTTTACGATATCTAAATATTTTTTATAATTTGCAGTAGAAGGCATAACGTTGGTAAGTTCGGTTATGTAGTTAATTCCACCCGATTGTTCTAATAAACCTTGTTTATCCAAAAAGTCGGTTAAGGTTACTAGGTCAACGGGTAAATTAAGTTTAATTATGTCAAGCATGGCTGAAAAAATATTTTTATGAGATTCCGCATAAAAATCTTCTTCAGTTAAGTATGCTGAAATTTCCACTTGAATTTTCGTATCCATAAGCAAACAGCCTAAAAGTGCTTGTTCTGCTTCAATACTGTGAGGCATATCCCCCATAAGTTTCAATTTTTTATCAATATCGTTTTTCTTTGCCATATCGTTTACCTTTGTTCCTTACATTTTTATAAATTCGTTAAGAGTTTCTTTAAACATTTTGAAAGCCGAAACAAACGCTTTCTTTTTAGTTAAATCAACCCCTGCTATTTTTAAAAGTTCAACCGGACTATCGCTTCCACCAGAAGACAAAAACTTAAAGTAATCGTCAACTGCCTTTTCCCCTTCGGTTAAAATCCTATCGGCTATTGCCAAGGCACTGATTATGCCCGTTGAATATTTATAGACGTAAAAGGCTCTATAAAAGTGTGGTATTCTTGCCCATTCGTATTTTATATCACCGTCGCTAACCACTGACTTACCGTAATATTTTTTATTTAACCTTAAATATTCTTCGCATAAATTTTCTTTGGTTAACGGCTCTCCCTTTTCAACCGTTTCGTGCGCAAATTGTTCAAATTCTGCAAACTGAGTTTGTCTAAACAAAGTAGTTCTAATCATTTCCAAAAGATAGGATAGTAAATATTTTTTTATCTTTCTATCCTTTTCGGTGTTTAGTAAATATTTTAGAAGCAACACTTCGTTAACCGTACTTGCAACTTCGGCAACGAAAATTCTATAATCGGCTTTAGCGTAACTTTGAGTTCTGTTTGAAAAATATGAGTGTATACTATGCCCCATTTCGTGCGCAATCGTAAAAATATCGTGCGTAGTTTTTTGATAGTTTAATAAGACGTAAGGATGAGTGTCGTAAACGGCTACGCTATACGCTCCACTTCTCTTTCCATCACTTTCGTAAACGTCAAGCCAACGCTCGTTCTTCGCTTTAATTAATAGGTCTTGATATTCTTTGCCTAACGGACTTAAACCTTTTACGACTAAATCGTAAGCATCGTCGTAATCAAGTTTAATTTCAGCGCCTTCGACGATTGGAACGTATACGTCATACATATACATCTTTTTTAACTTTAACGCCTTTTTCTTTTGCGCCATATATTTATGCAAAGTTGGAAGCGCTTTATTTACGCTAGAAATTAAGTTATCGTAAACAACTCTAGGAACGTCTTCGGTAATTAACGCTTTATCAAGAGCAGAGGGGTATTTTTTTGCCTTTGCGTAAAACACTCCCTTTTTAACGTTTCCATAATAAGTTGACGCTATGGTGTTTATTAAAGAAACGTAAGCCCCGTAATACGCAGAAAACGTTTTCTTTCTTAACGCTCTATCTTCTCCGTGCATAATCACGCCGTAAGTTCCGTGGGTTAACGGAATTTTTTCGCCCTTATGTTTAATTTCAGCAAGTGGCAAATCAGCGTTGTCAATTTTAGTAAAAATATCTCTAAACGACGATGCCATTTCTCCACTTAAAGCAAGAATTTTTTCTTCATTTTCGCTCAAAACGTGTTCTTTTTCCTTTAAAATCGTTTTAAGCATATAATCATATTCGCTTAAAGTCGCGTCGTTTATCAACGCTTTAATCTCACTTTCTTTAAGCGCTGTGAGTTCAGGTAAAATATAAGCAGTGTTAGTTGAAAAAATAGCCGATAAAGAAGTGATTTTTGATACTAAAGCATCGTAAACTGAATCTTTCGTATTTTCATCGTGCTTCATCATGGCGTAAACGGAAAGTTTATCAAAAACTCTTCCTACTTTTTCTTGGGCTTTCATACATTGAAGAAAAGTTTTAGAGTCCCCCAACTTTCCTTTAAATTCGTTAAAGTCTAAATTGTTTGACACCCACTCAAAATCTTTATTCCAATCTTCAATGGAAGAATAAATTTCTTCCACTGCCCACTTATATTTATTTTCCACTAGAAAATCCCCTTTTAATTTTTATTGCTATGAATTGGCGCAGGCATTCTTCCACCACGGTTGATAAACTTATCACACCCGTATGGACTAACTTCCATAATTGGCGCGCTTCCCAATAATCCCCCAAACTCAACGCTTTCACCAACCGTTTTGTTTGGAACGGGTATTACGCGAACGGCTGTGGTTTTATTGTTAATCATACCGATTGCACTTTCATCTGCTATCATACCCGAAATAGTGGTTGCTGAAGTATCACCCGGGATAGCAACCATATCAATACCTACGCTACAAACACAAGTCATTGCTTCTAACTTACTCAAAGTGATTGCACCACTTTCCGCCGCCCTTATCATACCGATATCTTCGCTGACAGGAATAAACGCGCCAGATAAACCACCCACGTTTGAACTAGCCATAACACCACCTTTTTTAACGGCGTCATTAAGCATTGCTAAGGCTGCAGTTGTTCCGTGACCACCCACAGAATCTAAACCTATTTCTTCTAAAATGTGCGCTACGCTATCGCCCATAACAGGAGTTGGCGCGAGAGATAAATCGACTATGCCGAATTCAGCGTTAAGTCTTTTTGATGCTTCTTTCGCGATAAGTTGACCTGCACGAGTAATCTTAAACGCAGTCTTTTTAATTGTTTCAGCAACTTCATCGATAGAAGCGCCCTTTAAATTTTGAAGTGCGTGATGAACGACACCTGGACCCGATACACCGACGTTTATAACCGTTTCACCTTCGGAAATACCGTGGAAAGCACCAGCCATAAACGGATTATCTTCAACTGCGTTACAAAATACTACTAATTTTGCGCAACCTAATCCGTCTCTATCTTTTGTTTTTTCAGCAGTTTGTTTAATGATTTCACCCATTAACTTAACTGCGTCCATATTAATTCCCGCTTTAGAAGAACCAACGTTTACCGAAGAACACATTCTATCGGTAACTGAAAGCGCTTCAGGTATACTTTCAATAAAAGACTTTTCAAAGCCCGTCATACTCTTTTGAACTAGCGCAGAGTAACCACCCAAAAAGTCAATTCCAACGGTTTTGGCGGCTCTATCTAACGCCTTTGCTAAAACCACTTCTTTTCCACAAAAAGAAGAAGTCAAAAGGCTTGCAGGGGTAATTGATACACGCTTATTGATAATAGGGATACCAAATTCTGCTTCTAAATCAGAAGCGACTTTAACTATGTTTTCCGCTCTTTTGCAAATTTTATCGTAACAAAGTTCAGCCGTAATAGAAGCATCTTCACGAATGCACGATAAAAGAGAAATCCCCATTGTGATAGTGCGAACGTCAAAATGTTCTTTTTCCACCATGTTTATAGTTTCAAGTATTTCTTTTCTGCTTAACATTTTCGTTCACCCTAAATTAAATTTTATGCATAACGTTAAAAATTTCTTCGTGTTGAAGATGAATTGAAACGCCAACTTCTTCCCCTAACTTGTCTAATGCAACTTTTAAGTCTTTTAACGATAATTTTGCATTATTAACGTCACATTGCATTATCATGGTAAAATTACCTTGCATAATGGTTTGACTAATATCTTCGATATTAACCATATTATCAGCAAGCAAAGTGCTTACCTTCGATATAATACCCGGTTTATCTTTTCCTACTACTGTAACTATTGCTTTCATAATCCATCTCCTTTTGTTAATTGTCGTTTGATAGGTCTAAATCTAAAATTTCGTAACTAAATAAAACGTTGCCTTGTGTTACGTATTTTACGTTCATATTTTCTTTGAATTTTGGAAATTCTGCGTTCGCAAGCACCAAAACTTTTCTCTCAAAGAAGTCTTTTTTATATTTGTTCCACTCTAAAAATATCAAGCACTTAAAATCTACGCCGTCTTTTTGTTGCAAGGTTTCACTGTACTCGATAAAACTTCCCGTGAAAGTTTCTTTTCGCCCTTCAACTATTTCGTTTAGTTTTTTAACATATTTATTCACGCGCTTAAAACATATGCCCATATATATAAAAGTAAAAATTATCATAAGCGAAGTCAACGGATACAAAATGAGTTTAACGGTGGTTATCATTTTCGATTGATAAGGTAACGTTCTAAACCACAAAAATAGCCCCACTGCAAAAACCAAGTAGACTAATAGTACTACAGAATATATTAAAAGCGTTTTCGTCTTTTGTTTTTTTGCCTTAACTAAATCTTCGCTGTTAAAAAATTGAATCATTTTTATCCCTAATTTAACCTTACTTATAATCCGTTCTAATTCTAATAAGTTTCCCGTTTTCTATTTTATAAAGTTCATATCTATCCAAAAACTCAGCCATAACTAAATTTGGATTTTGTTTTACTCTAAAATACTTTGGCGTTTCAGCGTTTATAGTAACGGGTTCAGTTTTAATATCTTCTTCTTTTTTATCTTCTTCACCCGAATTATCGGTATCAACTATTTGAACACCCTTACTTTTTTTAATCTTTTTATTAAGACCTAAAAGTCCTTTTATAGTTTGAAAAAGTGCAAATATCAAAGAAAAAATAAGCGCAATCTTAAAAATTAAAACTACTATTGGATTTTTATCCCATATACCCGTAAAATATAAAACTACACCGATAAGGGATATAAACAAAGTTAATTGCAAATTAAATAGGCTCAAAATTTTATAAATAAACTTGAATATGCTCTTTAATACGTAACGCATTTTAACTCTCCGTTTACCCCTTAGTTAAAATCTAAATCCAAAATAACAATTTGTTTAAGATTTTAGTTTTTATCGACCAATCTTCAACGACTCCTACCACCTGTTCACTTTCACAAGTTCCGTAATCTCTGCCGTCTCTACTATTAGTTCTGTTATCTCCTAAATAAAATATCTCTCCATCGCCGAGTGTCTTTTCTAAAAATGGAGCGTTAAGTCTATCCAAATAAAACGCAGGTCCAAATTCGTCAACGTATTTTTCCCCGTTGATATAAACGAATCCATCTTCGTTAAACGATACGATATCACCGTCGGTTGCAATAACTCTTTTGATAATCATATCGTCAGTTTCCCCACTAATAACTATAACCGAACCAACTTCAGCCTTTTTATGTTTGTTGACGATTAAAAGGTCGTTTGGTTCAAGAGTTGGAAGCATTGAAGTTTGCCTAACGCTAACCCCCATAAAAAATACTTGACTAAGGGTTATCATTAATATCAAAACTGCCGTAATAATTGTCGCAACGATATAAAACTTAAAATCCGATTTTCTTTCTTTTATTTTTATTTCGTTTGAATTATCATTGACCTTCTGCATTTTGCTCCTTACTAACGTAACGCTTTTTAAGTTTGTCCGCTTCAGTAACGGAAACGAAAATAATTCGCCCACATTTTAAGCATTTTAATTTTATATCTGCACCGATACGCAAAACTTCCCACTCATTACCACCGCATGCGTGAGGTTTTTTAGATATAATTTTTCCACCTTCGCCGTATAACATACGTCTCCTTATTGTTAAACCCAAAGCGCGTTGTTAATTAAAAATTCTTCGTTACCAATAAATTCAACCGCTTCAATCTTTTCATAAGTCTTTAAAACCATACCTTCTTTGGTCTTAAATCTATTTATTGCAACTTTAACGTTTTGCCAAACGTCACCACCCAAAAGTTTCACCGTTTCAATATATTCGGTTTTTGCGCCAAAATAATCACTGATAAGTTTAACTTGCATTTCGCCTTGTTCTTTTGAGAAAATATCGAACATCAAAATAGCATCGTCAATAGGCTTATCTTTTTCTGCACTAAACTTAAAGGTTAAAAGTCCCCACTTACAGCCAACACCTTCTATCCCCATAGGACCTTTTTTAACGAAAACACGCTTTTTATCTTCTAAATTGATTTTATGGTTATCAAATAAATCTTGATTTGCTCCGTGGAAAACGGTTTCGTTATTTTCAACTCTTGATGAATATAAAATCTTTGATTTATGTGATGGTAAAATTTCTTTGGCGTTAAATTTTTTGTTTATAATTTTAGTACCTGCAACAAATCCGTTCTTAAAGGTTATTTGCGCAAAAAAGTTTGCTTGGTTTGAGTTATGATAAGGTAAATAATTAAACACGTACTTACTATCTTCACCCTTTTTTAATTCACCAACCTTTATCCAACTGCGTTTTGCTGGCTCTACTATTTCTTCCGAAGCGTAAAGTTCAACGTTTTTAATTTGACCGTCGGCTAAAACTTCTACGCGAATTTTCCCGTCTATAATTTCACAACTTACGTCGACGTCAGCCGTAAATTGACTTTTGTCTTTCTTTAAGAATTCTTCAAAGAATATCTCGGCAACTCTAAAGGCTTCACCACTCACTCTTTGACGATATCCAACTGAATAATGAATAGCAGTAAAAACTTTTTCATCAATTCTTGCAACCGTATCCGAAGCACGGTCGCAATCGTATATATCGCTATTGGTTGCAGATAACATTAAAACGGGTGTTTTAATATGCATTGCATACGCTTGTGGCTCTACCCCCGCGATAAATTTATACATATCGTCGGAAAACTGTGGTTCAACGTCACCACCAAACTTATTTATTCCACGATATCCTCTCCAACCTGCGTTAAGCACGAACACACTGCAACTAACTTCATTTGAACTTCCCGCAACTTGCCAAAGCGCAGTTGCAACTTCACCTATTGCAATTCCGCCTACCTTTTCCACGAAAGATTGGTTCAATAAGTACTTAAGAACGTAACGCGTTGCCCTTGCCCACTCATACCAACAAGTCTCAGTAACGCTTCCGTTTACCGTTGACAAATTATTTTTAGCGTTTTGATAATAAGCATATTCCATTGACTTAGGATAAAAAGTTCCCTTTTCTCCATCAATGTTTCCCGCTAGGTCAACAGATAAAACTGCGTAACCTTGTTCACATAGTTTAACGGTTAGTTCTTTATTAAAACCACCTTCTAAATCTTGTAAGATTAAAACCGTTGGAAGTTTGCCCTTTTTTGAAGGTTTAACTAAGGTTGCGTATATTTTTGCCGTTTCACCATTACCGACTTGACCTTGAATATAAAGTTCGGTAAAAGTAATAGACTCTTCTTTTTCGGTTTTAATTATTTCTGCTGATGGCACGAAAGGTATGTCAAAGTCTTTCCAAATAGCCGTAGGTGTTAAAATTTGTCCTGCCATAAAAATTTTTCCTTTAACAAAAAGCGCTATGTTTAAAAAATTAATTCACTTTTTTGTTGATTTTTGGTTAACTTTAGTTTATAATGGACTTTACCGCTAAAAAGTGGCACTCTCCCTTTATAATATTACTAGTTTATATATTATATAATACAATGCCAACAAATGCAAGCGATTTATTAAATTTAGCAAAATAAAGGTAGTTATGACTTGTTCTTATTCTAAAGAATTTTCAACATCTGCATTTACCGATATTGAAAATGCATTCATAACTGAATATTTACCCGTTTCTTCGGGTGACGCCGTGAAGGTTTACCTTTACGGACTTTTCCTTTGTCAAAACCCTAAATTTGATAAAAATTTAACGGAAATTGCTCAAACTTTATCGCTTAGTGAAGAAACGGTTTTAAGTTGCTTTACCTATTGGGAAGAATTCGGTTTAGTTAACGTTTTATCAAAAGACCCACTTTCCGTTCAATACGAACCTATCCGTTCTTCAGTTAGCGCTAAACCTAAAAAAATTAAGGCTGAAAAGTACAGTGAGTTTTCTAAAACTTTGCAAACTTTACTTCCTAATCGTATGATTTCAACTAGTGAATATACCGAATATTTCAACGTTATGGAAACTTATTCCATTAAACCAGAAGCAATGATTATGATAGTCAATTATTGCATTTCTCTTAAAGGCGCTGATATCGGGTATAGATACATATCTAAAGTCGCAAAAGACTTTGGCAATCGCGGATTAACAACCCTTGAAAAAGTTGAAAAAGAACTCTCTTCTTATAACATTAGAACGGGTATTATCGAACGAATTTTGAAAGCCTTAAAACTTCGCCGTGCACCTGAAATTGAAGATTCGGTTTTACTTGAAAAATGGACTGACGAACTTGAATTTGAAGCCGAAAATATCATTTTTGCCGCTTCAAAACTAGGGAAAGGAAGTATGGCAAAATTAGACGAGTTTTTGCTTGAACTTTTCTCTAGAAAAAGTTTTTCAAAAGAAGAAATTGCAGAGTTTATCGGTAGAAAGAAAGAAGTTTATGATTTAGCAATAAAAATCAATAAAGCACTTGCGATTTACGTTGAAGTTTTAGACACCGTTATCGATACGTATCTCAATAAATGGCTCTCTTTTGGATTTACCGGAGAAACACTTTTATTGATTGCAAATTACCTATTTAAAACGGGCAAAAACACCCTTCAAGAAATGGACGATTTAATCGTTTATCTAAGAAATCGTGGATTTATTGATTTATCTAGTGTCAACGATTATTTTGAACAATTAAAAGTAGTTGATGAGTTCTTAAATAAAATGCTTAAAATCGCTGGCGTTAACCGTAAACCGACTTCTATCGATAGAGAAAACTATACCATGTGGAAGTCTTGGAATTTTTCAGACGATATGATTTTACAAGCATCTTCCCTATCGGCAGGTAAAAGTTCACCAATTTCTTATATGAACGGAATTTTAAGTAATTGGAAAAATAACGGCGTTTATACCCTTTCTTCTTTACCTGAAAACAATTCTATTAATAACGACTCTCAAGAAAATTATAATAGAGAATATGAAAGAAGAAGAACTTTGGCTGTTTCAAGAGCGCAAAAAAATCTCGAACGCGCTATGCAAATCGACGGGTTTATGGACGCTTACGGCAGACTTAACGGTATGGAAAAAGATTTGGCGTTTGCTGAGTTTAACGATAATAAAGAAATGCTTATTAAGTTAGAAAAAGAAAAGGAAGAATTAATTTCTAAAGTCGAAACGCTATTATCTTCCATAAAAGTAACCTTTGACGATTTGTCGCCAAAATACGCTTGCTCTAAGTGTAACGATACCGGTTACGTTGGAACTCATCGTTGCGATTGTTTTGATAAAAAAGTTAAATAAAATTAAAAAATAAAGACTAACGAAATTTTCGTTAGTCTTTTCTTTTGTAAAAAATTTATTTCTAGGCTGGTGTCCAACCCATTTTTTGACCTGATAAAATATGAATATGCAAGTGAAATACCGTTTGACCAGCATCGTCACCTTGGTTAATAACCAAGCGATAACCGTTTTCTAGCCCCAATTCTTTTTTTAGTTCTGGGATTTTCTTAAAGCATGCTTTAAGCATTTCGGCTTGTTCATCAGTCATATCGGCAAGAAGTTTAAAGTGACTTTTCGGTACGCATAAATAGTGATTTTTAGCCTTTGGGTCAATATCGCAAAAGATTAACATGTTTTCATCTTCATACATTTTTTTTGCGGGAATTTCCCCTGCAATAATTTTACAAAATAAGCAGTTTTCCATTATCGTTTTTACTCCTTTATAATCTCTGCAATCGCACCGTCAAGATACGGTTTAATTACTTTAACTTTTATTATTTTTCCCGTCATTTTACAATCGTTTAGGTATAGTCTAAGATAATTTTCACTATACCCTACTAGGTATCCGTCTTTAATTTCTTCGGGCAAGAATTCTAAGGTTTTACCCACGAATTTTAATGCAAAATTTTCTTTCATTTCAGCCTTTTTAGAAAGTAATTTTTTTAATCTTTCTTTCTTAATTTCAGGCGAAATATCTTTCATTTTATAAGCCACCGTTCCACTTCTAGGGCTAAACGGAAACGGGTGAATATCGCTAAATTTTATTCTATCAACGAAGTTGACCGTCTCAAAAAAACTTTCTTCCGTTTCGGTTGGAAAGCCTACGATAATATCCGTGGTAATTGCCGAATTAGGAAAATATTTTCTTATTAAATTAACCTTTTCTTCATATTCTCTAGTCGTGTAGTGTCTATTCATACTCTTTAACACGCTATCGCTTCCCGACTGCAAAGAAAGGTGAAAATGTGGTGCAAAATTCTTTAGTTTTTTAAGCGCTAACAAAAAATCTTCGTCAATGACGCGCACTTCTAACGAACCTAATCTAATTCTACAATCAAGGTCAATTAACTTTTCCATTAACCCTGTAAGAGTAACTCCGTTATAATTATAAGCGGATAAATTTATTCCGTTAATCACCACTTCAGTTGGGTTAATCGTTCTAATTTCGTTAAGTACGCTCTCAGGATTTCTCGACCTTGTTCTTCCCCTTAAATAAGGAATAATGCAATACGAACAAAAGTTATTACAACCGTCTTGAACTTTTACGTAAGCCCTTGTTCGCAAAGTTTTAACGCAAGAAAGTTCTTCAAAATCACTGCACGGTGGGCTTATAAATTCCCCTTTTTTATCTAATAAATCAAGAATTTTATTCTTATTAAAAGTTCCCGTTAAAAGATAATCGTTTGATTTTTTCTTAAAAGATTCACTATCTTTTTGAACGGCACAACCCGTGAATATAATCTTTGCATTTTCATTAAGTTTTTTTATTCTAGACGCCATTTGCCTAGATTTCTTTTCGGCTTCAGCGGTAACTGCGCAAGTATTTACGATATAAAGGTCAGCAGGAACTAAACTATCACTGACTTCGTATCCACGCTCAATTAATCCTGCGATTAAAGAATCACTTTCACATTCGTTTACCTTGCAACCTAGCGTAAAAACAACTGCTTTCATATTATTCACCACGGCGCATAACGAGAGCAGACCACTCGCCTTTAATCATTTCTTTTATAAATATAAATCCCGCATCTAAGTAAGCATTTTTTACGGCTGAAAGTCTTTCAACTAAAATTCCACTTAAAATTATCACGCCGTTTTCTGTTAAACTGTTGGCAATATAAGGTGCAAAAGCAATCAACACTTCAGCCATGATATTGCATACTATAACGTCGCCTTTAACGGTATTATCGTCAAGTAAATTTTTAAGTAAAACTTGTCCGTTAGTTACGTCGTTTAATTTCATATTGTGTTCAGTAGCAACGATTGCGCACTCGTCAATATCGGTCATAACAACCTTTTTAGCGCCCAACTTACTTGCACAAATTCCCAAAATACCACTGCCACAACCGACGTCTAAAACTACGTCGTCAGCGTGAACGAATTCTTCTAAAAAGTTAACGCACATAGAAGTCGTTTCATGTTCACCCGTACCGAAAGCCATGTTTGAATCAAGTAAAACTACGATTTCATCATCTTTCTTTTCATACTTAATCCACTCTGGAACTATTACTATTTTATTTATTCTTATGGGCTTAAAATGTTCCTTCCATTGTTCGCGCCAAAGGTCGCCGTCAATTTCCCTTTTAACAGTTTCTAGACTGCCTAAATCAAAAGATGAATTTTCTTTAAGTCTATGTAAATCCCTTTCAACCATACCCACGGTTTTATCAGCATTTTCCAAAGGAAAATAGGCTTTTATAAGCACGGTTTTATCTTGCGAAAAAATATTATCGTCAGCATAGTCCCACGCTCTGCCGTCACGGGCAAGCGCAATCACGTCTTCCACGTCGTTAATAACAACGCCAAGTTCGGTATAACCCCACAAAACGTCGCTTATAAGTTCGCCACCTTCGTGAGTGGTTGAAACGGTTAGTTCAATAAATTTACTCATTTTTATTTCCCGTACGGATTTTTACCGTACATAACTTCTAAATTATCTTTATATTGACGCATATTCGGGCATTGTTTGATGTCCGTTTCTTCTTCAAATTTTTCAAGTAATTTTCTTTGTTCGCGATTTAGTTTTGATGGAACTTCCACCGTTACAACTATGTAAAGGTCACCCGTTCCGCGTGAAGTTTTTATACCTTTTCCACGAACGAAAAATACCTTTCCACTTTGAGTCCCTTCAGGGATAGTATAATCAATGGTATCGTCAATGAGTGGAACTTTAACCTTTCCACCGAGAGTAGCAGTCTTAAAACTAATAGGAACTTCAACGTAAAGGTCGAACTTTTTGCGCTTAAAGATTTTGCTTTCTTCAACCCTGATTTCAACGATTAAATCGCCAGACGGTCCACCGTTTTTGCTGGCTTCACCAAAGCCTGCTTTCCTAATATAACTGCCGTTATCAGCACCTGCAGGAATATCAAGAGTAAGTTTGGTGGTTGTTTTTACGTAGCCTTTTCCCTTACAATTATCGCAGTTATCAATTATTTTTTTACCCGTTCCACGACATTCGTCACAAGGGCGCACGTTTACCGAACGGAAAAATCCATTACTTGAAGTGTATTGAATTTGACCCGTTCCACCACATTTATCGCAAGTTTTATATGCCGTGCCACCTTTAGCACCCGTTCCCTTACAAGAAGAACAAGTTTCGTTTCGGTTATATGAAATATCACGCCTACAACCTTTTGCAGCGTCTAAAAAACTTAAAGTTAATTCGACTATAATATCTTCGCCCTTAGTTTTAGTTTGTGCACGCGAACGCGAACCACCAAAACCCCCGAAAATATCGCCGAAAATATCTTCAAATCCACCAAAACCACTAAAACCTGATGCTCCAGCGCCACCAAAACCACCCATATTGCCGTTTGGGTCGCCGAAGGTATCGTAATTCTTTCTCTTCTTTTCATCTGATAAAACTTCGTGCGCTTCGTTGATTTCCTTAAATTTTTCAGCAGCCGCTTGGTCGCCAGGATGAAGGTCAGGGTGATATTTTTTTACTAGCGCTCTATACGCTTTTTTTATTTCGTCGGGAGTAGCGTTTTTACTTACACCCAAAGTTTCATAGTAATCTTTTTTTGCCATAATTAAGTCCTAAAAATATTTAATCTTTTACGGTTGTTCCGTTATTTTTTCTTTATCGTTTTGTTCGCTTTTTTTAAGTTTTTTCTCTTCAATGGTAAATCTAATTATTGCAATTAAAACCGATACTGTGCCTATCGAATCGGAAATGCTTGCAATTAAATATCCTTTCGTTAAACTGTTCAATAGCCAACATATAACAGACGCAAAAACTATGTAACGATAAGTTTTTTCTTTAAGCACGAAGTATGCAATCGCACCTAAAATTCCACCTAATATCGGGAATAAATCCAATAAAGTCTTAAATGAAGTTACGCATATTAATATTTGAACGATTATGAAGAAGAAAAGCCAAAAAATGCTTGATGCCCACTTCTTTTTTCCTCTTTGCATAAACACCAAGTTTTGCGCTATAATCGCGATATTAGCAAGTGCGCTAGTAAAATCACCTTGAAGAATAAAATAGGTTGCCCAACAACAACTTGCAAGTGCTGCAAAAGTTATAATTGCCTTTCTAGTTTTTAATTGATATTCGCTTGCCTTTAGGCAGGTTGCAATAACGCCGAAAGCGTTAAATAATATGATATAATAAACGCCTAACGAAGATAATGCTTCCACTAAACGATTAGATAAAGCATTTAGAGAAAATAACATATTTTCCATAAAATTTTTCCTTGAAAGTAAAAAAATAGATTAGTTTAATTTAGCACAAACTGAAAGGCAAAATTTTGCCTTTCAGTAGTGTTTTTTTATAGTATTTAATTTTTTTAATTTAAGTTACAAATTAGGCAAGGCTCGTAAAGTTTTTCTTGATAAGCCAAAGCCGTAAATATAGACTTAAAAATTATTGATGAAATTCAGTATCTCCACCGTTATTAGCGTTAGGGTCAGCACCGTTAGGATTTGCTTGTTGATAAATTTTACCGAAAATCGCTTGTGATTCGTTAGAAAGTTTTTCGGTTGCCTTAACGATTCTATCGTTATCGTTAGATGCTAATTCTTCCTTAGCAACTTTAACTTCTTCTTCAAGTTTTGCCTTGTCTTCATTGCTAATCTTATCACCTAAATCTTTGATTGACTTTTCAATAGTGAAGATAAGTCCGTCAAGTTTATTGTGATTATCAACTGCTTCTTTACGCTTTTTATCTTCTTCTTCGTATTGTTTTGCTTCCTTTACAGCCTTATCGATATCAGCGTCTGAAAGGTTCGTTGAAGAAGTGATAGTGATATTTTGACTAGTACCCGTGCCTAAATCTTTTGCAGAAACGTTAACGATACCGTTTGCGTCAATATCGAAAGTAACTTCGATTTGTGGTACGCCACGTGGTGCAGGTGCAATACCTGAAAGTTGGAAGTTGCCAAGAGTTTTATTGTCTTTTGCAAATTCTCTTTCACCTTGTAAAATATGAATATCAACGGCAGTTTGATTATCTGCTGCGGTTGAGAAAACTTGTGATTTCTTTACAGGGATAGTTGTATTTCTTTCGATAAGTTTAGTGCATACGCCACCTAAAGTTTCAATACCGAGTGATAATGGAGTTACGTCAAGTAAAAGAACGTCTTTAACTTCGCCTGATAAAACACCGCCTTGAATAGCAGCACCGATTGCAACGCATTCGTCAGGGTTAATACCTTTGAAAGGTTCTTTACCGGTAACCTTTCTAACTTCTTCAATAACTGCAGGGATACGAGTTGAACCACCAACTAAAATAACCTTATCGATTTCGCTATAAGATAACCCAGCGTCTTTCATTGCATTTTGCATTGGGGTAACGGTTGCTGCAACTAAATCTGCTGTTAAAGCATCGAATTTTTGTTTAGTAAGGTCAACGTCTAAGTGTTTTGGACCAGTTGCATCAGCAGTGATAAACGGTAAGTTTACGTTGGTTTTGCTCATTCCTGAAAGTTCGATTTTTGCTTTTTCAGCCGCTTCTTTTAATCTTTGCATTGCAAGTTTATCGTTAGTTAAATCGATACCTTCTTTTTGCTTAAATTCAGCAATTAAATAATCCATAACTCTCTTATCGAAGTCGTCACCACCAAGCATATTATTGCCGTGTGTTGCTAAAACTTCGAACACACCGTCACCGATTTCCATAATAGAAACGTCGAACGTACCACCACCAAGGTCGTAGATAATAACCTTTTGAGTTTTGCCTTCTTTATCTAGGCCGTATGAAAGTGCTGCTGCCGTTGGTTCGTTGATAATACGAAGAACGTTTAAGCCTGCAATCTTACCAGCGTCTTTAGTCGCTTGTCTTTGACTGTCTGAAAAATACGCAGGAACTGTTATAACAGCGTCAGTTACAGTTCCACCCAAATAACTTTCAGCATCTTTTTTAAGTTTAGTTAAAACCATTGCTGAAATTTCTTGTGGGGTATACTTCTTATCGTCAATACTTACCTTGTAATCCGAACCCATATGTCTTTTGATTGATTGAACGGTTCTGTCAGGGTTAGAAACTGCTTGACGTTTTGCAACTTGACCAACTAATCTTTCCCCGTCCTTTTGAAATGCAACTACTGATGGAGTAGTTTTTGAACCTTCAGCGTTAGCGATAACAACCGGTTCACCGTTTTCCATAACCGCTACGCATGAGTTTGTTGTACCTAAGTCAATACCTATTGTCTTCATAATATATAATCTCCTTGAATTTTCTTTATTTAATAACGCTTACCTTAGCGTATCTTATCATTTTATCTTTTCTTTTATAACCTTTTTGGAAAACTTGTTTAACGGTGTCAGTTATCTCACCGTCTTCCCCTTGAACTTGCATAACTGCTTCTGCAACGTTAGGGTCGAAAGGTTGACCCGTAGGGTCTATTTCTTCAATTTCCAAACTTTCTAAAGTTTCGTTAAACTTGCGCTTTACGTTTTTTATGCCTTCGGCAGTCTTTTCATCAAGTCCTAAAGTCAAAGCCCAATCTAAGTTATCGCCAACGGGCAAAATCTTAACTATTACGTTTGATATACCTTCGTTAAATGCTTCTTGCCACATTTTTGCGTTGCGCTTTTTATAATTATCAAATTCTGCAACGTTGCGCATCCACTTATCTTTAAATTCTTCAACTTCAGCCTTTAGTTTTTCGTTTTCTTCCATAAGTGCTTTTTCTTTAGCGCTTATCTTCTCCGTTTTAACTTTCTTTTCTTCCATTATTAATTCCTTTTATTCTTTATTATTAAGCATATCTTCTAAAATCTTGCCAACGCCTTCTAAAACAGAAACGACTTTTTGGTAATCCATTCTAAGTGGACCGATAACACCGTAAGTTCCAATCTTAACGCCACTCGCCGAATAAGTTGCTGTTACCAATGAACAGTCCTCAAGCATTTCTTTACCCGTTTCCCCACCGATTTTAATATTGATTTCAATGTTATCATTGTCTTCTGCTAAAAGCCCTGCAAGTTTATTTTTACTAGTAACCACCGAAAGAAAATTTTTCACCTTTTCCGAATCGTTATACTCAGGGTGGTTTAAGATTTTGCTTTCCCCTTCCATAACGACTTTAGTGTTTTGAGCGTCTAAATAATCTTCAATAGCGTTCATAACGCCTTCAAAAATTTCACGGTAAGTTTCAAACTCTTCAGCAATAATTTCACCAAGTTTTACAACTTCGCCAAATTCTTTTCCCGTGCACATTTTACTTAGCATTTGACTTGCTTCCGCTATCTGCGCATCGGTCATCGTTTCAGGAATACTTATAAACTTATCGCGAATTAAAGTGTTTGCCGTAACTATTAATAAAAGCGCTTGATTTTTCTTATACCTAAAAATCTCAATCTTTACGATTTTATCTTTTTCACTATGCTTTGTAAATCCAACCGAAGTATAATCGGTTAAATCACTGATAACTTTAACGGCGTTTTGAACGACCAATTCTAAATTATCCGCATGGTCCTTAAACGCATTTTTTATTAGTGAAAGTTCTTTAGTCGTTAGTTTACTTTTATCCATCAATTCGGTAACGTATAATTTATACGCTTCAACCGACGGAACACGCCCACTGCTAGTATGAAGTTGAGTTAAATACCCCATTTCTTCTAAACCAGCAAGTTCGCTTCTAACCGTTGCAGAACTTATGTTGGTTAAATATTTTTCGGTTATGCTCTTGCTAGAAACGGGTTGGGCTGAACTGATATAATCGTCAACTACCAACTGTAAAATTTTCTTCTTTCTTTCGGAAAGTTTCATCAACGCGCTCCTTAGCACTTAAATTTATCTTGTGTTAGCACTCTTTAGGGTAAAGTGCTAACTTTTGAGTTAATTATAAAACTATTATGTGCCTTTGTCAAGAGTTTTCTGCCACTTTTTTTAATTTTTTTATTTATGGAAAATTAAAATAAAAAAACGGTGTGATTTAATAATAAAATCACACCGTAATTAATAGAAAATTTATTCAGTTCTAAGAGCAACCACAGGGTCTTTTTTAGATGCGCTTCTAGATGGAATTATTCCTGCAACCAAAGTTAAACACATGCTAATTAACACTAAAATTATTGCCGCTGGTAGTGGTAAAACGGCTTTAAGCATCGTTAATCCCGTAAGCGCTTTTAATATTAAGTTTATTGGGATACATAGTAGATAAGTTATTAAAACACCGAACAAACCGGAAGTAAAACCAATAATTAACGTTTCGGCGTTAAACATACTTGAAACGTCTTTCTTCGACGCGCCGATTGCACGCAAAATACCGATTTCTTTGGTTCTTTCTTGAACGGAAATTAAAGTTATAACACCTATCATAATTGACGAAACTACTAACGATATTGAAACGAAAGCAATCAAAACGTAAGTAATTGCGTTAATAATTTGGGTTACGGAAGACATTAGTAATCCAACGTAATCGTTATAGTGAATTTGTTGTTCATCGTTAGCGTTATGATTATAATCTTTAATTGCGTCTACAATAATATCCTTATTTGCAAAAGAAGAAGTATAAATGTTTACTGTAAACGGTGTATCTAAATCTAAGCAACCAAATTTAATTAAGTTTTCTTCATAAGTAGAAGATGAAAATTCAGTTAACTGTTCAAAATAAAAGGCTAAGTCTTTATCTTCACTTTCTAAAACGTTGGCAAGCATACCTGCTTTTTGCGTATCGGTATAAGAAGAAATTCCTTGTTGAACTTGCATTCTAATACCTTGCTTTGCCATTTGCTCAAACACAGGGGTTACGTAAATTAAAATTTCTTCATCGCTCGCCTGCGCCATATACGATTGCAAAACTTCCTTTTCAACGCCTAATTGTTTAGCATATTCAGTAAGCACCGTATCAATAACTTGTGCCTTAAAGGTTGCATCGGTTAAAAAGCGTTCCTTTAATCCAGATACTGCCGATTCTAAGTTTTGCTTTTCTGCATTTAAACACAAAATATCCAAATAAACGTCGGCTTTTTCCTTTTCAGTTAAATTATTAACGTGATTCTTAAATTCAGTTGCCTTTTCAGCATCGGTCATTTGTTCTATGGCAGATTCAAAAATTAATCCACTCAATATATCAACTTTCGTATTTGCTTTTTGTGCCTTAACAACTTCGCTTTCCTCTGCTTTGTTGATTATATATTCGGTTAAAAGTTTAGTGTAACCTATACCAGAAGAAAGCATCGTAACGTCTGCATTAGCCTTTGGCCTAATTATACCGGTTATTTTAAGTTCTAAAGAACGTTCGTAAATACTTTCTAACAAAAGGTCACTAGTATCAATATAAACCCCGTCCCCACGATTTTGGAATTTATCAGCAGGTAAAACTGCTTTGAATTTCATATTGCGTAACTGTTCATAGGTATACTTAACGCCGTTTCTTTCAATAGTTTCTCCCCTAGAAGAAGCATCAATCATTTCGTAAACATCATCTTTACTGATTAAACCTAATGCGTAAAGAGTAAGGTCGTCAATTTCATTATTTTCATTAACTATTAAAACAACTTCATCATAATCGTTTGGCCAAGAACCACCGTCAATCAATTCATATTGGTCGTATATCAACTTGTTTATAAGGTTTCCATCAGTTCCTGACAATAATTCTTTCCACATTCCTGATGCACCCGGCATAAATGAAGTAATAGCGCTCATGTTACTTGAATCAGCATCAAATCCACCCATAAACGCACCGTTATTCATTAAACCTTGCACGTATTTCGTAAGCACTTCAGTCATAAGTTCTGCCGTGTCTGATTTTAATAATACACCGTTTGAATCTTTTGTATAAATTTGTAAATCCATATCGTAAGTATACTGAACGCCAGACACTGCACTATGTAAAGCAGAATCTTTATCTTTTAATTCGTTATCTAAAAAGGTCTTAAAAGATTTTAAATCGTTTTTGCTAGTGCCCGTTGTGGTTAAAGCATTAGCCATTTCAATAAGAATTGGGTTTTCATAAACAGCGTCTTTATCGTGTGCACTAGAATTGCTATCTATCCCCATAAAAGATTCCATAAGTGAAGTTAAATCCATAGATTCCGTTTCAATGGTTATAGGGTAAGATGAAAGGGTGGTTTCTTGAACGTAATTAATATATCCCGTTGTACCTTGGGATACTGCTAAAATTAACGCAATACCGATAATACCAATACTTCCTGCAAAAGAAGTTAGCACCGTTCTTCCTTTTTTAGTGAAAAGATTATTTAGGGAAAGTTTAAACGCAGTCCAAAAAGACATGGTTGGCTTTTTAACCTTTTTTACTCTCTTTTCTTTAATAACTTTTTGCGTTTCGATAGGCTTAACTTCTTCTAGTGGTTTACTATCCCCTATAATATTTCCGTCAAGCATCTTAACTATTCTAGAAGAATATTTTTCAGCAAGGTCAGGGTTATGCGTTACCATAATTACCAAACGGTCGCTAGAAACTTCTTTTAAAATTTCCATAACTTGAACGCTAGTTTCAGTATCTAACGCACCCGTCGGTTCGTCTGCAAGAATAATGTCTGGATTATTTACGAGCGCACGAGCAATGGCAACGCGTTGCATTTGCCCACCTGATAATTGGTTAGGTCTTTTGTTTATTTGGTCTTTTAAGCCAACTCTAGTTAACGCTTCTTCAGCGCGTTTTCTTCTTTCGTTTTTACCTACGCCCGAAAGCGTTAACGCAAGTTCAACGTTTTTTAAAACCGTTTGGTGCGGTATGAGATTATAACTTTGAAAAACGAAACCGATAGAATGATTTCTATAAGTATCCCAATCCCTATCGTTATACTCTTTAGTAGATACTCCGTTAATCAAAAGGTCGCCGTCGGTATACTTATCAAGCCCACCAACGATATTTAAAAGGGTGGTTTTTCCACAGCCAGACGGACCTAAAATAGAAACGAACTCATTTTTACGAAAATTTATGCTGACGCCTTTTAAAGCGTGAACGATATTATCATCGTCACCATAATTTTTAACTACGTTTTTTAATACTAACGCACAATTTTCTTGTTTTTTAGCACTCATCAGCGCTCTCCTAAAAAAAAATAAAATAATATATTACATTATAAGTATATCATAATAATTTAAAAAATCCTTGAAAACTTTTGCTGTTTTTAAGGATTTTTTAGTATTTTTAGATGATTTCACTAAGCGCTTTTGCAAATTCAGGTATATCTTCTACCGATAAGCCCTCTAACATTCTCGCTTGCTCATATAAGACAATTGCGTATTTGTTGAGTTTTTCTTTATCTTGTATAAATAAATTCTTTAAGGTATCTAAAATCTTATGAGTCATACTTATTTCAAGAATTTTTTCGGCTTTCACTTTGCCGTCAGCGTTTGGCATAGAGTTAAACACCTTTTCCATTTCGATTGAAACGTCGCCACCAGCAGTTAAACAAACGGGATAAGATTTAAGTTTAGAAGTAAGTCTAACTTCTTTAACCTTTTCGCCAAGCGCATCTTTTATAGCCGTTAAAAGTTCTTGATTTTCCTTAGTCTTTTCTTCGGTTTCTTTCTTTTCATCATCAGTTGCGATAGAAAAATCTGCTTCGCTAACCGACTTAAATTTCTTACCTTCAAAATCAATTAAAATTTTCGCAACGAATTCGTCTACTCCATCTTTGAAATATAAAATCTCAAAGCCTTTATCTTTTGCCTTTTCTATTTGTGGAAGAGAATTGATTTTTTCGTAACTTTCACCAGAAGCATAATAAATTTCTTCTTGACCTTCTTGCATATCTTTAACGTATTCGCTTAAGGTTACTAATTTTTCTTTCTTGCTTGAGTAGAACATCAACAAGTCTTTAAGTTTATCCTTGTTCATACCAAAGCCTGCATAAACGCCAAACTTGATTGATAACCCAAACTCAGCAAACATTTTTTCGTAATTTTCTCTATCGTCGCTGAGCATTTTTTTAAGTTCGGTTAAAATTCTCTTTTCTAAACTATTGGCAATCGCCTTAACTTGTCTATCTTGTTGCAATATTTCACGAGAAATATTAAGTGATAAGTCGGCTGAATCAACAATCCCCCTAACGAAACCAAAATAATCAGGAAGAAGTTCTTCGCACTTTTCCATAATCATAACTCCGTTACAGTAGAGTTTAACGCCCTTTTTATAATCTTTTGAATAATAATCGTAAGGCGCACGAGCAGGAACGAAAAGTAAGGTATCGTAAGTAACCGTACCTTCAATTTTCGCATATACGCTCTTTAACGGATTTTGATAATCGTGGAATTCATTTTTATAAAATTCGTTTAAAGTGTCGGTATTAACTTCGGTTTTTGACTTTTTCCAAAGTGGAACCATGCTATTTAAGGTTGTTAATTCACTGACTTCTTCATACTCCGGCTTATCGTCAGGAGTGCCTTCTTTTCTCTTAGATGAAGTTTTCATCATTTGTATTGGATAGCGAATATAATCGCTATATTCCTTTACTAGTGAACTAATCTTATATTCTTGCAAAAATTGTGAATATTCAAATTCTTCCCCGTCGTTTTTAAGGAAAAGTACGATTTTAGTGCCAACGTTTTCCTTTTCAGTTTCGGTAATATTATAACCTTCAACACCTGCGCTTTCCCATTTATAAGCCTTATCGCTACCGTATGCTTTTGTGTAAACTTCAATTTTATCAGCGACCATAAACGCTGAATAAAACCCTACGCCGAATTGACCGATAAGTTCGTTTTCACCTTTATTTGCATTTTCTTTCTTAAATGCTAAAGTTCCCGATTCGGCAATCGTTCCAAGATTTTTTTCTAGGTCTTTTTCACTCATACCGATACCGTTATCTTCAATAGTTAAGGTTTTAGCATTTTTATCAATTGATATATTAATCTTAAAATCTGCGCTGACCGAACTATCCGTCAACGAGATAAATTTTAACTTATCAATAGCGTCACTTGCGTTAGAAAGTAATTCACGCAAAAATATTTCTTTATTAGTGTAGATTGAATTTATCATTAAATCTAATATTCTTTTCGATTCCGTTTTAAACTGCTTCATATATTCTCTCCTAGTTGAATTTTAGCACTCTCTATCTTTAAGTGCTAAAATATATTATATACCAAACGATTTAATTGTCAACTATTTTTATTAATTAAAAAAAATAAAACTCTCTAAAAATATTAGAGAGTTAAATTAGCGTTTATTTTTTTCTTTTTCTATAGTTTTAATAATGTAATCAGCGTAAGCGCCTGCAACGTTTACACCCGTGGTTTTTTCAATTCCCTCAATAAAGGCGTTAGAATTAACTTCGCAAACGTAAGGTTCGCCGTCTTTACCATAAAGTAAATCAACCCCACAATAATCGAGTTTTAATACTTCGGCAACACCTTCGGCGATATTTTTAAAGTTTTCAGGCAAACGAATATTTTTGCCCGTTCCACCTTGACCAACGTTTGAACGAAAATCCTTTTCGTTATGTCTTTCCATTGACGCAACGACTTTGCCACCGATAACGATAACCCTAACGTCAACACCGACCCTTTCGCCAATATATTCTTGGAATAAATGTGGCTTTAACTTAACCTTTTCCATAATGAAAAGAAGTTCATCAATATCGTCTGCTTTATAAACCCCTTTACCCATAGAGCCGAAACTCTCTTTAACGATAATAGGAAAACCTAAGGTTTTCGCTATCTTTTCAGCACATTTTCTATCAACGGGTAAGTCAGCGCGATAACAAAGCGCGCCAAAAATCGTTTTAGGAAAGTTAACGCCCATTCCTGCAAGAGCGATATAAGTTTTACCTTTATCGTCACAAACACGAACGGCTTCGTGACGATTAAAAAGCCTTAATCCACCCTTTTCTAAAATATTAGAAAGGTATTTATCTTTATCAAGATACACTGCAAAATCAGGGGCATCTAAGTCAATTTCAGCACTTTTACCCTCGATTGCAACGCGTGAAAACCCATCACTAACTATCTCAATTTCAACGTTTCTTTTATTAAATTCTTCTTTTAATCTTTCCGCTTGATGCACACTTTCTATTGGCACTAAAAACGGATTTATAAATATTAAACCTTTCATCTCACTAACTTTTATTATACTAAAATATCATATAGCAGTCAATAGGATTTTTGAAAATTTTGTCAACTATATTTTTTAAAAAATATTGACAAGAACGGTAAATCATGTTACTATAAAGGCGAAGAAAGGGAATTCTTCAACGAGATAAGTTAAAAATTTTAGGAGGTGCAATCCAATGAACAGTGAACCATTTTCAGTGATGCACCCGAACCTTTGCTTAAAATAAAGGAAATTTAAAAACGCAAAAAGTTACTTAAAAAGAGTGTAAAGAAATTCTTAGAAAAGTAAAAGAAAGTTAAAAAGGAACCGCGTTTCTCCTAAGGTTTAAGTAGATAAGTTCGGGGAAATCGCAAGCCCATAGCGGACGCGGTATATAAAAACTAAATAAAAAGAAAACGAAAGCGTTGGTGATAAAACCAACGCTTTTATGTTTTTTATAAATCTAAAATTTCTTTCTTTTTTGCATCAAATTCTTCTTGGGTAATAATTTGCGCATCAAATAATTCTTTAAGTTGTTTCAAATCTTCTATATATGAAGAAGTTGAAATTACTTTTTTCTTTCTAATATAAGTATTTGGATTGCTTACTCTTTTTGTCAAAAATAACAATACACAGTAACAACAAGATAAAACCGCTTGTATAATTAAAGGAATGTACACTGCAGTATATACAAAATATCCAAACTGAGAATGTTCTTGCATATAATCAAAGTTTCCAAGATATGAAAAAACCCTATTAATAGAATCACCCATATAAAAAACACCCAAAAACAACGCTATTATTATAACTATAAAGTCTGCTTGATTGCTTTTTATAAAAAAATTAAATATACTTAAAACTATCAAAATAATAGAAAATATTAAAATTGTCAAACTAAAATCATTACTTATAAACATAGTATAATTATTAGTTATAACCACTTTTTGTAAAGGTTTTAATATAAAATCAAAACCACTTAATAAAATTTGAGAAGAGTTATCAGTATTTAATGCATTTACTTTAATAGATAAACATGTGAAACATAAAGTCAACAAACTAACAACTGCAATAATAAAAATTATTGTTTTTTTTGCATAAAAGAAAATTTTGTCTCTCATAATCTCTCCTTGTAGAAATTTATTTTCTATTATAAAAAATTATACAGTAATTTATTTACTTTGTCAAGAATGTTTATCAGTTTTTTGGTTAACTTTGAATAGCGTTTTTTATAAACTTAAAGATAAAAGAACTTCGCAAAAATTTGCGCTTTTGCAACTGTTAAAAGAATTTCAAAACTGAAAATATTAAAGGGCTGTCTAAAATAGACGGCCCTTTTCTTATTATATTATATAATGTTTATATTTTAGAACAAACCGGAAATAATTCCGTTTTCGTCAACGTCAATTTTTTCGGCTGCTGGAACTTTAGGAAGTCCTGGCATCGTCATGATATTTCCCGTTAACACTACGATAAACCCTGCACCTGCTGAAACCTTTAACGAACGTACGGTTATCTTGAAGTTTTCAGGTGCGCCAAGTTTAGTCATATCATCACTAAACGAATATTGAGTTTTAGCAACGCAAATCGGCAAGTTAGAAAAACCTAATTTTTCTAAATTTGCAATTTGTTTTTCTGCTTCAGCAGTAAATATAACTCCGTCACCACCATAAATTTTGGTTGCGATATCGTTAATCTTTTCCTTGATAGTTTTATCTAAAGAATAACTAAAGTTAAAGTTGTTTTCTTTTTCACAAAGTGAAACGATTTCTTTAGCAAGCGCTTCTCCACCCTTTCCACCTTCAGCCCAAACGGTTGATAAAACAACGTTTACGTCAAGTTCTTTACATTTAGCGATAACGAGTTCAATTTCTTTATCTGTATCGGTTGGGAAACGGTTAACGGCAACCACTGATGGAAGTCCGTAAACGTCTTTAATATTATGAACGTGGCGAAGAAGATTTGGTAAACCTTTTTCTAAGGCTTGCAAATTTTCGTTATTTAGTTCAGTTTTCGCTAAGCCACCGTGCATTTTTAACGCGCGAATAGTCGCCACGATAACCACGGCATCTGGTTTAAGACCCGATAATCTACACTTTATATCAAGAAACTTTTCAGCGCCTAGGTCAGCGCCAAAACCTGCTTCAGTAACGGTGTAATCCCCAAGTTTAAGCGCCATTTTCGTTGCAATAACCGAGTTACAACCGTGAGCAATATTTGCAAAAGGTCCACCGTGAACGAAAGCGGGCGTGCCTTCTAAAGTTTGAACTAAGTTCGGCTTAATAGCGTCTTTTAATAAAGCAGTCATCGCGCCTTGCGCATTTAACTCACCTGCAGTAACAGGCTTATCATCGTAAGTATAGCCAACTATAATCTTAGATAATCTTTCCTTTAAGTCGGTAATAGATGAAGATAAACACAAAACAGCCATAATTTCCGAAGCAACGGTTATATCGTAACCGTCTTCTCTAGGAACACCGTTAACCTTTCCACCGAGTCCGTCAACGACAAAACGAAGTTGTCTATCGTTCATATCAACGCATCTTTTCCAAGTAATTTTTCTTGGGTCAATATTCAATGCGTTTCCTTGATAAATGTGGTTATCAAGCATTGCTGCAAGTAAATTGTTTGCTGCACCAATGGCGTGAAAGTCACCCGTAAAATGAAGATTGATATCTTCCATAGGAATAACTTGAGCATATCCACCGCCTGCTGCCCCACCTTTTACTCCAAAAACAGGACCTAACGACGGTTCTCTTAACGCCACAACTACATTTTTACCAATTCTCTTTAATCCATCGGCAAGTCCAATCGTGGTGGTGGTTTTGCCTTCCCCTGCAGGAGTTGGCGTGATAGCCGTAACTAAAATAAGTTTTCCGTTTTCTCTCTTGCTTTCTTTAAGCAAAGAAATATCAACTTTTGCTTTGTTGTTTCCGTATTGTTCTAAATACTTTTGTTCAACACCAGCAGTTTTAGCAATCTCTGTAATATGTTTTGGTGTTACGCTTTGCGCAATTTCAATATCACTTAAAAATGCCATAATTTTTTTCCTTTTAACCCTTTTATTTATTTCCCTTTATTTTATCTTACTTAAAATACTTAACAGCCGACGTAAACATCTTAATATCATAGTCGCCGTCAACGTTTTTATAAAGACCGTTACCCGTTCTTTCACTATGTCCCATTTTACCAAAAACTCTACCGTCAGGCGAAGTTATACCTTCGATTGCGTATATAGAGTTGTTTGGATTAAACTTAATATCATAGGTTGGGTTTCCGTTTATATCAACGTATTGAGTAGCCACTTGACCGTTTTCGATAAGTTTTTTAAGAAGTTCTTCCTTTATAATAAATCTTCCTTCACCGTGAGAAATTGGAACGGTATAAACGTCGCCAACGTTAGTATCCATAAGCCAAGGTGATTTGTTTGAAGCAATTCGAGTTCTAACGAGCATTGATTGGTGACGCGCGATAGTATTGAAAGTTAATGTAGGCATATCTTCGCTGATTTCATCGGTAATTTTTCCGTAAGGCACAAGTCCCAACTTAATAAGCGCTTGGAAACCGTTACAAATACCACCAACAAGTCCTTTTCTAACGTCTAAAAGTTCGGTAACGTTTTCTTTGATTGCCTTATTTCTAAAGAAAGCAGTAATAAACTTACCAGAACCGTCAGGTTCGTCACCACCAGAAAATCCACCTGGAACGAAAATGATTTGGCTATCCTTAATCTTTTTAGCAAACGCATCAACCGATTCTTTAACGTCGGTAATGTTCTTAATTACGAAAATATCAACGTCAGCACCCGCTCTTGCGAAAGCCTTTTTCGTATCATATTCACAGTTTGTACCTGGGAACACAGGAACTAAAACCTTAGGACGAGCAAATTTTGTTGGAGAATAATTCCAATCAGTCGCCTTATATGAAAGAGCAGGAATTTCACCCGTTGAAGATTTTACGTCGTTACACTTAAACACGCTTTCAAGTTTATTTTCATAATCGCCTAAAAGTTGTTCAAGACAAACTTTTTTACCGTTGAATTCCATTGCTTTTTCTTCGGTAGTATAACCTAAAACGGTAGCCTTTTCAAGTTTAGCGTCGTTTGTTAATTCAATTACGAACGCGCCGTAATTATAACCGAAGATATCGGTTAAGTCGACGTTTTCAAACTTAAAGCCTATGCCGTTACCAAACGACATTTTCATAACTGCTTCGGCTACGCCACCGATTGAAACGGTATACATTGAAAGAATTTTCTTATCTTTGTTAAGTTCTTCAATCAATTTAAAGTTTTCTAATAAATCTTTGGTGTCGATTAATCCGTCAGCCGTCTTTTTAGCCTTTAATAATACGACTTTACTATTTGCCTTTTTGAATTCAGGCGAAACGACTTTATCTAACTTATCAGTAGTAACGGCAAATGAAACTAGTGTTGGAGGAACGTCGATATTTTCAAACGAACCACTCATAGAATCTTTACCACCGATTGCTGAAAGTTTTAATTCCCTTTGTGCTTTATACGCGCCAAGTAACGCAGCGCAAGGTTTACCCCAGCGAGTTTTATCTTTATTTGGTTTTTCAAAATATTCTTGGAAAGTTAAATAAGTATCTTCAAAAGTTGCACCCGTTGCAATAAGTTTACATACGCTTTCAATAACGGCGTAATATCCACCGTAAAGCGGACTCTTTTCAGCAACGAAAGGATTATAAGCCCAACTCATAAACGAACAAGTATCCGTATCGGCATTTTCAACCGAAACCTTATTTACCATCGCTTGAATAGGCGTTCTTTGGTTTTTACCACCAAACGGCATAAGAACAGTGCCCGCACCGATAGTTGAGTCAAATCTTTCTGCTAAGCCACGCTTTGAACATACGTTAAGGTCGGTTGCCAACGCCTTAATTCCACTTTCAAAATCACAAGGAATTTCCTTATTTGCCATTTCTTGCTTAACGATTTTAACCGAAGTTTTCTTTTCTGCACCGTTTGAATTTAAGAAATCTCTTGAAATATCAACGATTTTATTGCCTTTCCAGGTCATTGAAAGTCTATTGTCGTCAGTAACTTCTGCAACGATTGTTGCTTCCAAGTTTTCTTCGTTAGCAAGCGCGATAAACTTTTCAGCGTCTTTTGCTTCTACAACGACTGCCATTCTTTCTTGAGATTCACTGATAGCAAGTTCAGTTCCGTCTAGACCGTCGTATTTTTTAGGAACTTTATCAAGGTCGATTTTAAGCCCGTCGGCAAGTTCACCGATAGCAACAGAAACACCACCTGCACCAAAGTCGTTACAACGCTTGATAAGTTTAGATGCAATAGGATTTCTAAATAATCTTTGCAATTTTCTTTCTTCAGGAGCGTTACCTTTTTGAACTTCTGCCCCGCAAGAAGAAAGTGATGATAAGTTATGTGATTTTGACGAACCCGTTGCACCACCACAACCGTCGCGCCCCGTTCTTCCACCTAAAAGAATAACTACGTCACCCTTGGTTGGAACTTCTCTACGAACGTTTTCTTGTGGAGCGGCAGCGATAACTGCGCCGATTTCCATTCTTTTAGCAACGTAACCTTCGTGATAAATTTCATCTACGATGCCCGTTGCAAGACCAATTTGGTTACCGTATGAAGAATATCCACCCGCTGCAGTTTGAACTATTTTTCTTTGTGGTAATTTACCCTTAATAGTTTCGTTTAACGGTGTTAATGGATTACCTGCACCCGTTACGCGCATTGCAGCGTAAACGTAACTTCTACCTGATAGTGGGTCACGAATAGCGCCACCAATACAAGTTGCAGCACCACCAAACGGTTCAATTTCGGTAGGGTGATTGTGCGTTTCGTTTTTAAATAGCAACAACCAATCTTGTTCTTCGCCGTTTACGTTAACTTTAATTTTTACCGTACAAGCGTTAATTTCTTCGGAATCATCAATCTTTGGAAGAGCGCCCGTCGCCTTGTGATATCTAGTGGCAATCGTTGCTAAATCCATAAGATTAATAGGCTTAGTGCGATTTAATTCTTTTCTAGCATCAAGATAATCTTGGTAGATTTTTTCAGCAAGTTCATCTTCAAATTCAGCCTTTTCAATGGTAGTTAAAAAGGTTGTGTGACGACAGTGGTCCGACCAATAAGTGTCAATCATTTTAATTTCAGTAATGGTTGGGTCACGCATTTCTTTAATAAAATATGATTGCAAGAATTTTAAGTCGTCAATATCCATAGCAAGACCTTTTTCCTTTAAGAAGGCTAAAAGTCCATTTTCGTCTAATTTATTAAAACCGTTTAAGGTTTCAACCGTTTGTGGAAGAGCATATTCAACACTTAAGGTTTTCTTTTCGGCTAAAACTGCTTCCCTACATTCAACGGGGTTAATAACGTATTTTTTAATAGCGTCAAGTTCTTCAATCGAAAGGTCGCCGTCTATAGCGTAAACTTTAGCAGTTTTTACAACAGGACGATTTCCTGCTGAAAAAAGTTGTATGCATTGTGAGGCTGAATCTGCACGTTGGTCAAATTGACCTGGAAGCGGTTCAACGGCAAAAATATAGTCGGCTTTAGGAAGTTCAAAGAACGCATCGTCAATTTGTGGTTCTGCAAAAACTGCGTTTATGCATTTAGAAAAAAGGTCTTTTTCAATATCTTCCACGTCGTAACGATTAATAACCGATAAAGCCTTAACTCCGTTAATTTTTAATAAGTTTTCAATTTCGCCCTTTAACGCCAAGGCTTCGTTTGCAAATTCTTTCTTTTTAGCAACGTAAACTCTATATACCATTATCTTTTCTCTCCGTATGCTTTTAATGCTTTTGCGCCGATATCTTTACGATAGAACGCATTGTCAAAATGAATTTTTTCTACTTTTTTATACGCTTTTTTAATTGCGCCCTTTAAGGTTAACCCGATTGCAGTTACGCCTAAAACTCTTCCACCGTTAGTTAAAAGTTTATCGCCGTCAAGTTTCGCACCTGCAACGAAAACGTTTTTCCTATCAGTGTTAAAGGTGATTTCAAAGCCTTTTTCATACTTTTCAGGATAGCCTTTTGACGCCATTATAACGCAACAAGCAAATTGCTTTTTGAACTCAACATTAATTTCACTTAACCTTTCTTCACTCACCGCTTGCATAATTTCAAATAAGTCGGTTTTAAGAAGTGGTAAAACAACTTGAGTTTCAGGGTCACCAAAGCGACAGTTATATTCTATAACTTTAGGACCTTTTTTGGTAAGCATAAGTCCAAAATACAAGCAACCCTTAAAAGTTCTTCCTTCCTTATTCATTGCGTTAATTGTTGGAAGAAAAATCTTTTCCATACATTCTTTAGCAATTTCTTTCGTGTAATAAGGGTTTGGTGCAACCGTACCCATACCACCCGTATTTAATCCTTTATCAAAGTCAAGCGCGCGTTTATGGTCCATTGAAGAAATCATTGGAACGAGCGTTTTTCCATCGGTGAACGATAAAACTGAAACTTCAGGACCTTCTAAGAATTCTTCAATTACTACGTTTGAACCTGAAGCACCGAAAACTTTATCTTCCATCATGCTCTTAACTGCAGTTTTGGCTTCTTCTACGGTGTTAGCAATTATTACTCCCTTGCCAAGTGCAAGTCCGTCTGCTTTAATTACGATTGGCATATCTGCAGTATCGAGATATTTAAGCGCATCTTCCATATTAGAAAAAGTTTCGTAATTAGCAGTTGGAATATTATATTTTTTCATAAGATTTTTTGAAAAAATCTTACTTCCTTCAATAATTGCCGCTTCCTTAGTTGGTCCAAAACAAGGAATTCCCTTTTCGTTAAGCAAGTTAACTGCCCCTAAAACCAACGGGTCGTCAGGTGCAACCACTGCAAAATCAATTTTATTTTCTTGCGCCCAATCAGCAACCTTTTGAACGTCTTTAACGTCGATATCAACCGTTATTGCATCAGCCGAAATACCACCGTTACCAGCGATTGCATAGAGCGTGTCAATTTTTTTACTCTTTAATAAACTTTTAATAATGGCGTGTTCTCTTCCGCCGTTACCTACTACTAAAACTCTCATTAAAAACTCCTAAAATATTAGTGGTGGAATAATCTCATACCCGTAAACGACATAGCGATATTTCTTTCATCACACGCCTTAATAACAAGGTCGTCTCTAACAGAGCCACCAGGTTGAGCGATATAACTAACGCCACTCTTAAATGCTCTTTCAATATTATCGCTAAATGGGAAGAAGGCATCAGAACCGAGTGCAACGCCACTAACTTTGGATAAAATTTCTTTCTTTTCTTCTCTAGTTAAAGGTTCAGGTTTAGAAGAGAAGTATTTTTGCCATTCTCCATCAGCAAGCAAATCTTCGCTTTCGTCTGAGATATAAAGGTCGATAACGTTATTTCTATCAGGTCTACCAAGCGTTTCTAAGAAAGGAAGATTTAACACCTTTTCGCTTTGACGCAAGAACCAATTATCAGCCTTACCACCTGCAAGTCTAGTGCAGTGAATTCTTGATTGTTGACCTGCACCAACACCGATTGCTTGACCGTTATGAGCAAAGCAAACGGAATTAGATTGCGTATATTTAAGGGTGATTAACGCGATGATTAAATCAATCACGGCACTCTCCGGCATATTTTTATTAGCAGTAACGATTTCTTTCGTTACTAGTTCTCTATCAATCTTAAAATTGTTTCTTCCTTGTTCAAAAGTAATGCCGAAAACTTGTTTCGTTTCCTTTTCTTCAGGAATATAGTTAGGGTCGATTTGAACTACGTTATAAGCACCTTTTCTCTTTTCTTTTAAGATTTCAAGCGCTTTTGGTGAATATGAAGGTGCGATTATACCGTCGGAAACTTCTCTTTTAACGATTTTTGCAGTAGTTTCGTCACATTCGTGAGATAAGGCAATCCAATCGCCGAAAGAACTCATTCTGTCCGTTCCCCTTGCCCTTGCGTATGCGCAAGCGATAGGCGAATCGTCAAGCCCTTCAATATCATCAACGAAGCATACCTTTTTTAAGGTTGGAGAAAGTTTTTCGCCAACAGCAGCCCCTGCAGGACTAACGTGCTTAAACGACGCTGCGCTAGGCTTTCCCGTTGCTTCATATAATTCTTTAACCAACTGCCAAGAGTTGAAAGCGTCTAAAAAGTTTATGTAACCTGGCTTACCACTCAAAATTTTGATTGGCAATTCTTGTCCGTTAGACATGTAAATTTTTGCAGGTTTTTGGTTTGGATTACAACCGTATTTAAGTTCAAATTCTTTCATGCTATTTTCCTTTCGTGTTATTTATTCTTGTTAATTAAAATATTTTCTTCTAAGCCGTTATCCAAATTGATATAACGAACGTAAAGTGAAATTTTGTTTGCTTCGTTTAAGTTTTCCCAAATATCTTCAGCAAGTTCTTTTGCCGTGTTTGGCATAATAACTCTTTCAGGTTCACCTTCAAAGGTTGGAATAGGATTTCCGTCGTGCTTATAAGTGTGAATAAAATGACCTATTCCTTTAAGCGCGCTATAATCAAAAGTAAATCTATTGCAAGCAGTACCTTCATCGTCACTTGCTTTTAATATGCTCATTTGATAAGAAAAATCTTTTTCGTTAAAGGTGAGCATACCACTAATTCTTGGAGTTAAGTTAGGTGCATCGGGTTCAAACTCTCTAGTAGCAAGCGCTTCGCTAAAACCTTTACCTTCTTTAACAAAGTCATAAATAGTATCAGTTTGATTTCCGTTAGTTACGATAACTTTATTGTCGATTACTCTTATTGGCGAGTAAATAATTAAAGTTGGGTCTCCAGCCTTTTCTTTATCGAAAGGATAGATAGTAACGTTTTTACCTTCCTCAGTAAAAATACGGTTACGGCTGTTTTCACTTCTTCCCATAATGAAGTAAGCGATACAAGCGCTCTTTCCGTCTTGACTTTTACCAATAACGATTCCCCTACCTACGTAAGGATTTCCGTTAATAAGTTTTCCTATATTTTCTGCTTTTGCTACGCTCATTTTAATTCTCCTTTAGATATTTTTTACATACAAGTTCCAAAGACGCAGGTAAAATTTTCCATTCTGCTTCTTCCATAACACGTTTTTGCAATGATTTAGGCGTATCGTTTTCCTTAACTTTAACAGCCTTTTGCATAATAATTTTTCCACCGTCTGGAATTTCGTTGACAAAATGCACGGTCGCGCCCGTAACCTTAACGCCTTTTTTAAGTGCTTCTTCGTGAACTTTTAATCCGTAAAACCCTTCCCCACAAAAACTTGGGATTAAAGATGGGTGAACGTTGATTATTCGATTTTCGTATCTATCAGTAAAATCTTTAGATAAAATACTCATAAATCCTGCAAGTACGATTACTTCTGCATCGCAAGAATTAAGTTCTTCGATTAATCCACTTTCAAATTCAGCCTGTGTTTTACCTTTCTTTTCAACGACAGCCGTTGGAATTTCCGCTTCGGTTGCACGAGTTAACGCATAGGCATCAGCCTTATTTGAAATAACTTTTACGATTTTTCCACTTTCTAACTTGCCTTCAGCCGAAAAATCAATTATTGCTTGTAAGTTAGTGCCACCACCCGAAACTAAAACGGCAACGTTTACCACTTTTTTCATTAAACTTTCTCCTTATTATCGCTTTGCTAAATATTATTCGTCTACCCGTAAAGGTGAATTTCACCCGACCGTTTTCACGATAACGACGAGATTACAAATTTTTCGTTATTATAAAATTTCAATTTTGTTGTCACTCTTAACGATTTCGCCCATAACGTATGCGCTTTCACCGTTTGCTCTTAAAACTGCAAGTGCCTTATCAGCATCTTCTTTTGCAACAACGATACTCATACCAACGCCCATATTAAAGGTGTTGAACATATCTCTTTCGCAAACGTTACCTGTTTTAGCAAGTAAATCGAAAATTGGAAGAATTTTAACTGCTTTCTTTTCAATTTTCGCACCAAAACCATCAGGTATGCTTCTTGGAATATTTTCGTAGAAACCACCACCTGTAATGTGTGAAATCGCTTTAACTTTAACCTTATCAATAAGCGCTAAAACAGGTTTAACGTATATTTTGGTTGGAGTAAGCAAGGTTTCGCCAAGACTCTTTCCACCAAGCGCTTCAAGTGGGGTTTTAATATCGGCTTTTTCTACGTCGAAAACCTTTCTCACGAGAGAGAAACCGTTACTGTGAACACCCGTTGAAGGAAGTGCAATCACAACGTCGCCTTCTTTTATCTTTTTGTTATTTAAAATTTTCTTTTTATCTACAACACCAACTGAAAAACCTGCTAAATCATATTCGTCAATAGGATAAAATCCAGGCATTTCAGCAGTTTCACCACCGATTAAAGCACAGCCTGCTTGAACACAACCTTCAGCAACGCCTTCTACGATAGAAGCAACTCTTTCAGGAACGTTTTTACCAACTGCAATATAATCTAAAAAGAACAAAGGTTTTGCGCCACAGCAAATAACGTCGTTAACGCACATTGCAACGCAGTCGATACCAACGGTATTATGCTTATCCATAAGGAATGCAATTTTAAGTTTTGTTCCAACACCGTCAGTTCCACTTACTAAAACGGGATTTTTAACCTTGCCTAATTCAAAAAGTCCACCAAATCCACCGATATCCGAACAAACACCAGCCGTCATCGTTCTTTTAATATGACTTTTCATAAGTTCAACTGCTTTATAACCCGCAGTAATATCTACACCCGCCGCCTTGTAACTTTCACTATAACTTTTTTCCATAATTTTTCTCCGTTAATTTTGGTTAATTTTTATCTTAATGTCTTTTAGTTTTTTCTACGATATCAATTTTTGTTTCAAACTTACTCTTTTCTTCGGGAACGGGAAGTTCCGTTGGATATTTTCCATCAAAACACGCGTAACAATATCCATTTTTACCGTTGCAAAGAGCAATTTTTTTCAAATCTTCAAGGTCAAGATATCCTAAGGTATCAACGCCTATCATTTTTCTTATTTCTTCCACAGAGTGATTGTTTGCAATAAGCACTTCCCTACTCTTAATATCCGTTCCATAATAGCAAGGATATAAAAACGGTGGCGATGAAACCATAAAGTGAACTTCGGTTGCCCCTGCTTCGCGAAGAAGATTTACAACTCTTCCACTAGTAGTTCCACGAACGATTGAATCGTCAACCATAACTACGCGCTTTCCGTTTACTACCGACGCTATTGGATTAAGTTTCTTTCTAACTTGGTCTTCCCTATCCTTTTGGTCTGGGAAGATAAAGGTTCTACCAATATATTTATTCTTCAAAAAGCCCATTTCAAATGGAATTCCCGATTCTTTTGCGTATCCAACGGCTGCGTCGTTACCAGAATCTGGAACGCTTATTACAACGTCGGCCTTAACGGGATATTTTTTTGCTAAATATCTGCCCATTTCAACTCTTGCTTCGTGAACTGAATAATCGTTAATTACAGAGTCGGGACGAGCGTTATAAACGAATTCAAAGATACAAGTGTGTGGTTTTTCTTTTCCAACGTGGTCGGTTATTGAACGAACGCCCATCGCATCAAACACAACTATCTCACCTGGTTCAACGTCTCTTATTCTTTTTGCACCGACTGCATCAAGCGCACAACTTTCACTTGCAACCACGTACGAACCGTCTTCAGTTACACCGTAACACAAAGGTCTAAGTCCCAACGGGTCGCGAACGGCAATAAGTTTGGTTGGCGACATAATTAAAATACAATAAGCGCCTTTAAGTTTATCCATCGCATTATTTACAGCGTGTTCAATAGACGGTGCTTTAAGCCTTTCTTTAATAAATTCGTAAGCAATAACTTCCGTCGCCCCCGTAGAGTGGAAGATTGAACCTTCAAGTTCAAGTTCCGTTCTAAGTTGACTTTTATTAGTTAAACTACCGTTATAAGCGATTGCCAAACTACCTTTAACGTGATTTACAACTAACGGTTGCGCGTTAGAATGAGTTATCGACCCCTTAACACCTGCGCGAACGTGCCCCACTGCAATTTTACCGTTACCAAGTTTTGCAAGTTGTTCTTTAGTAAAAACGTCACCTACAAGACCTAAATCTTTATGAGCGGTAAATACCCCACCGTCGTTCACCACGATACCACAACTATCTTGTCCACGATGTTGAAGCGCGTAAAGTCCGTAGTAAGTCATGCTTGCAAGATTTTGTTCTGTACTTGCGTAAACCCCAAAAACCCCGCATTCTTCGTGTATCCTTTCCATATAAGCCCTCCGTTAATACACTTAAATTAAGAATAAGACGCATAGCGCCTTATTTATATCTTTGATTTATTTCTTTATCAGTTGCTAAAATTTTTGCTTTCTTTTCTTCGCGTGCTTTTCCTAACTTTTCTGCCAAAGCCTTATCTTCAACTGCAAGAATTTGAATTGCCAAAAGAGCCGCGTTTTCAGCGCCGTTAATCGCTACCGTAGCAACGGGAATGCCCGCAGGCATTTGAACGGTTGATAAAAGCGCGTCCATTCCGTCAAGTGCTGAAGCCATAACAGGTATACCGATTACGGGAAGCGTAGTATTTGCAGCGATTGCACCTGCAAGGTGAGCCGCCTTTCCTGCCGCAGCGATAATAACGCCTATCCCATTGTCTCTTGCAGACGCCGTAAATTCCTTTGCTTCGATTGGAGTACGATGTGCTGAATAAATATGAACTTCCGTTTCAACACCGTAATCTTTTAAGGTAGTGATTGCCTTTTCCACAACCTTAAGGTCGCTATCGCTACCCATAATAACAGCAACTTTTTTCATAAAAAACCTCGTAAAAATATTTTTTTAAATAAAAAAAGGCAGTTTGAAAAAACAAACTGCCCAGACGGTCGACAAAACTATCGTTTTTTACTCCCCGCGAGTTATCCCGCTTATCCGTCAGTTGTAAAAAACTTAAATTTTATTTACGGTTTAAGTATAACATTTTAGGTCGAAAATTGTCAACCGTTTTTTACTCGCTTTTGCATTTATAAATCGCCTTTTATAAAATATTTTTTTAACCTTTTTAAAAAAATAAAAACACGGCGTTTTTCATAAGAATTTTTGCCGTGTTTTTTTAATTAATTCTATTAAATTTAACCTCGCTTCCAAGTCCTTGGCGCAAAGAGTATAAGCATTGGGAAAATTTCCAACCTACCAACAAGCATTATAAAGGATAACAATATTTTAGATATGCTTCCATATCCTGCGTAAGATAAAGTCGGTCCAACTGCTTTAAAACCTGGTCCTACGTTACCAATACAAGCAAGGGTTGCCGTAAAATCCGAATATAAATCTGCATATCCGTCTAATGCTAGTAAAAGCGTTGACGCAATTACTATTACAATCCAAATTATTAGGTAATTTCTAACGTTTCTTTCGGTGTTAGTATCGATAGCAACCCCTTCAAACTTAGAAGAAACTACTGCGCGTGGGTGTAAAAGTTTCTTAAATTCCGTAGAACTAGATTTTGTCAAAATTATTATTCTTGACATTTTTATTCCACCACCGGTTGAACCACCACAGGTACCTATTATCGTTAAAATAATCAATATTCCTTTAGAAAGTTCAGGCCACTTATCAAAATCGGCTGAAACTAATCCCGTTGTCGAGCCAATACTTGTAACTTGAAATACCGAGTGTTTTAGGGCTTCGCCAAAAGTTTTATAAACTTCTGACATAGAAAAGTATAAGTTTAATGAAACAACCGTAATTGCAACTATAATCATCGTCACAAAAACCTTTATTTCTTCTATGCCGAACGCCTTTTTAAAGTTACCTATAAGCAATAGAAAATATACGTTAAAGTTTAGAGAAAATAGAAACATAAACACTGAAAGCACTATTAAGGTATAGGAATTATAACTCATAGCACTATCGCTTCTAACTCCAAATCCACCCGTTCCCGCAGTGCTAAACGAAAGCAATAAACTGTCGTAAAAAGAATGCCCACCACAAAGTAAAAATATAATTTCAATGACGGTTAACGCCATATATATACCATATAGCACACGCGCGGTAAAACGAAGTTTACTAACCAATTTACCAACCGATGGACCAGGTGATTCAGTACGGAAAACGTGCATTACCCCAGCGTTATTTGCAGGAATAATCGCTAGAACGAACACCAAAATTCCCATACCACCAATCCAATGGGTAAAAATTCTCCAAAACATATGCGCTTTAGACATGTTGTCAATCTGTTCACCCGTTAATATCGAAGCACCAGTAGTTGTAAAACCCGAAACGGTTTCAAATATAGCGTCGATAATGTTAGTTATTTGACCTGAAAAATAAAATGGCAATGCCCCCATTAAAGATAAAATTATCCAAGTTAACGCTACGATAACGAAACCTTCTTTAGCGTAAATCGCGTTTTCTTTAGATTTTAAAAAGGTTAAAGGAAGTCCAATCGCAATTAAAATTAAAATTGGCCACAAAAACGATAGAAAATTATTCTCTTGATAAATTATCCCAACAAATGCAGGAATTAACATCAAAAATGCTTCGATAAGCATTGTTTTTCCTATTATTGAGAACACACCTTTGTAATTCATAATAACCTTACTTTAATATTTCGTTAAGTTCTGCTATCTTTGACGCAGACGCAAAAATTATTACCCTATCATCTTTCTTGATAACTGCATTACCATCAGGAAGGATAAATTCGTTACCCCTAACGATACCACCTACTAAAACGTCGTTTTTTAACCCTATACTTTTAAGTGGGATTTCAAGTTTTTTAAAATCTTCACCTACGGTAAACTCTAACGCCTCTGCCTTGCCGTGAACTTTATAGAGAGTATTAATGCCGTTTCCCGCGTCTGCTTGATGGGCGCGAACAAATCTTATAATGTGATTTGCTATAACGTTTCTTGGGGATAAAACCGTATCTAATCCCAATTTTTTAATCATACTTAAAACTGACGGACGGTCAACTTTAGTTATAACTTTCTTAACGCCTTGTTCTTTAGCATAAAGAGACACTATAACGTTTTCTTCATCAATACCGGTTAGCGCTACACACGCATCGCTTTCCTTTAAATTTTCTTCTTCTAACGCAACGTGGTCGGTACCGTCAAGAAGCAAAACCGTTGCTTTAGGTAATTCGTTAGCAAGTTCAGTTGCTCTTTCTTTATTAACTTCGGCAATCTTAACGCTTACACCTGATGAAATTAACTCTTTAGCAAGATAGTATGCAATCTTTCCACCACCGATAATAAATACCGATTGTGCGCGTTGCTTAAACATTTGAAGTTTTTTAGTGATTAACGCAATTTCTTCACCTTCTGCAATCAAATAAACTACGTCACCCGTTTCAAACACGAAATCACCGTGTGGAATTAAAATTTCTTCCCCACGTCTTACCATACCGATAAGGAAATTGTTTCCGTATTCTTTTGAAAGATTCATAAGTTTTTTTCCTGAAAATACGGAATTTTCAGCGATAACGAGTTCTATCATCGTCGCCTTTCCACTTGCAAAACGTTCAACGCTCAATGCCGAAGGAAATTTCAATATTTGTTCAATTTCATTTGCCGTTTGAAGTTCTGGATTATAGAAAAAGTCCAAGCCCAAAACGGCTTTCATATTTTCCATTTCCTTAAAATATTCAGGGTCACGCACTCTTGCAATAGTATATTTTGCGCCTAGTTTTTTTGCTAAAACACTCAAAAGAATATTCTTTTCGTCTTGTGCCGTGCATGAAATTACAAAGTCTGCTTTTTCCACCCCAGCATCAAGAAGTACGCTTCTTTCTAACGCACCCCCCGTTATTCCGTTAACGTCGTAACGATTAACAACGTCTTGCACTTTATTCGCGTCAAGGTCGATAACCACCACGTCGTGATTTTCATTTATGAAGTTAGAAATTAAGGTTTCACCAACCTTTCCTACGCCGATTATAATTATATTCATAACTTATCCTATAAATAAAAATGTTTATCTTAAATTTTCGTTTCTATATTATATCAAATTTTTTCCCATATTACAAACTTTTTTACTTTTTATTAATTTTTTCTTTCTATTTGATTTAATTTATTGCATTATTTTTGCTTAAATTTAGCATACTTTAAGTAATATGAAACAAAAAACTGTTATTAATAAAATATTTTTTTTATTTGTTGTTTTTGTCAGTGTTTTACTGCTTTTTTTAAATTTTTATAATAGGACTTACGCTATGCCCTTTTACGATTTACAACCAAAAAACATGGTGCTTCGCGCAAGTTTTTATACTAGTTATAAAAATTCTAACGAAAATAGAAAAAATAATATCAAACTTGCTTCAAAATCCTTAAATAATACCTTAATTGCACCTATGGAAGAGTTTTCTTTTAATCGAATTGTTGGCGAACGCACTATCTCTAGGGGATATAAAAATGCTAAAATTATCGTTAATGGTGAGTTCGTTGACGGTGTAGGTGGTGGAGTTTGTCAAGTTTCTACTACCCTTTATAACGCAATTCTTTTAGCTGGTTTAACCGTTACCGAATATCACCCACATAGCCTGCCCGTAAATTACGTCGCACCGTCTTTTGACGCCATGGTTAATTCAGGTTGGGCTGATTTAAAATTCGTTAACCAAACTCATAACCCTATAATTATTCGTTCTTTCGCCAACGATGAAATGATAAAAATAGAAATTTACGGTGAACCTATGGATATGAAAATCGTTAGAAAAAGCGTTGTTACAGAAGAGATTTTATGCCCCGAATATGAAATTATTAAAGATGAACTAGGTGAATTTCCAGAACTTCTTGAAGGCGAACAAAAAATTGTTAGATACGGAAAAAACGGTTATAAAAGCGAAGGATTTATTTTGATTTTTAACGGGAAAAAGTTGGTTTGTACAAAAAAAATAAGAAAAGATAGTTATCTTGCCGTAAAAGGAAAAATTATTTTAGGCACTACTAAAAAACCAAGTGAAATAGAAGAAATTTTAAATTAATATATATGCGCATAAATATAAAAAGGTATACTAATTTTTATCTTTTTAACAGGCAACGCAAACTTTTTAAGGAAAAATTTTTAAATTATAAAAAAAACTTTGACAAATACAGTTTTTTATGATAACATATTAAGGCTTGTAAGGATAAAATTAATTTTTGCCTATAAAATTAAATAACAAAAACAAAAATTTAGCAATTTGGAGAAATACCCAAGAGGCCGAAGGGGCTCCCCTGCTAAGGGAGTAGTGTGTGATAAGCGCAGCGAGGGTTCAAATCCCTCTTTCTCCGCCAAAAACACTATATTTTGTGGATTTTTTATAAAAATAACCCATAATATAGTGTTTTTTTATTGCAAAAAATAGGCTTTTCCGTAATTTTTGGGAACTAATTTGGGAACTAAATTTAACGCATTATGTCAATGAATTACTACTTTCTTTGATTGTTCTATTTGGTAATTCATTGAAAAATGCGTGTAAGTGTTCGCTGTAACGTTAGTTCCGGGTAAATGCCCGGTCCATAAGTTCACTAATTCGTTCTCTACTCCACTTTCACGTGATTTTGATATAAAAGTGTGACGTAAGTCTTTAACTGTGTTCTCCGTCCAGTATAAATATAGTTTTGAAGATAACGTCGCGCTTTTATAATTCCATTTTTCGTTTTCGATACGCTCTCGGTATTTATAAAGTTCTGGAATAATAGGAACGGTTCTTGTAATGTTTTCTTCAAGTTGTTTTTGACTTCTTTTTAATTTAGCATTAAAAACAGTAAACGTTCCATTATTCCAATCAAAAGTCATCTTTTCAAGTTCAGCGCCACGAATACCGGTATGGAGAATAATAAGGTAAGCAAGTCCAAGGTTACCGTTATTCTCCATAATTTTTATAAAACGGTCTATTTGTTCGCTGTTTAAGGCTTTACCTCTAACCCTAATGTGTTTGTCAACGATGACACTTTGCATAGGGTTTGTTGGGCAAAGACGGTTTCCTATAGCATAATTGAATATACCGTTTAGGATATTTTTTGAGTCTTCAGCCGTTTTTCCTTGTTTTTCGCTTAACTCGTTAAAGAACGGCTGTAAGTCCATCGGTAGTATGTTTTTAACGTTTTTATTACCGAACTTCGGTAATATATGGTTTTTTAGAATTCCAGCATAAATTCTATGTGTTGTTTGTGCTATTCTAGGTTTCTTTAATTCTAGCCATGCATTGGCCACGTAAGATAGCGAATTTAAGTGAGAAAATTTGATATCGGTTTTATCTTTTTTTAAAGAAAAGATAAATTTACGTGCTTTTTCTTTCGCTGCTTCTAAGTTTTTAGAATTAAAAGAAACGTTGTATCCATCTCTTCTATAACGGAATTGATGAATTCCGTTGTTGAGTTTTCTATACTTTAAGTCTTTTAAGAAAGGCATTTCTTTAATCTCCTTTTGCGTAAACCACTGATTATTCAATTTTGAATCTACTGTTTTATTACGCAACGGCGTAACGTTATCTTGTACAACGTAAAAGAGTTTCTTAAAATTTTCTTTTTCTTCTTCGATTCTTGCATTACGGATAAATAATGCAAGTTCTCTCAGTGTGTTTTCAATGTATTCGTATTGTTCTTTCTTCATCGGTATAACCTCACAATAAATTTAGTAAGGTTAATTCTATAGTAAAAAAATAGCAAATAGAGTAATACGGTATCTAACTCATTTATAAGATAAATTAGTTAAAAAATAATTAGTTCTTTTGTCGGTGTGGGTAGAGGCTTTTTCTTAAAAAGATGGTTTGGCTTGACAAATGTTCTTTTATATGCTACAGTATTACCGAAAAGGTGGTTATCGTAGCATTTTATCTATTGCAAATATGTAATAAATGACTTGCAACGTTTTAAGAATTAGTTCGAGTAATTCCGTAAGATAACCTCCTTTTTTTGCTTTTAAATAAGCATATAAAAGGATATTTCTCAAGAACGGGGTTAAAAAACGGCAGTGTTTAACTGCCGTTTTATTTTTTTATATTGCGCCATAAGGCTATTTTTTCCATTCTGGCATAAAGCCAAAATATTCTTCTGCTAACTTCCTTAAATCTTTTAATAAATTACTGGTAAATGTTTGCGTATCTTTTTTGGGGTCGTCTTTTTCTATTCCAATGTATGGAATATTGTGTTTTTTATATAACTCTTCTTTTTCTTTTCTATTTTTTATATAATCTGGTGTATCTTTTCCCCAATATTCAATATAAATTCCTTTACCATTTGAAATAGGTATAAACCAATCACACTTTTTTCTTTTTTCTATTATTTCATCTATTGATTTTCCATAAGAATGTAATATAAATTTGTTATACAATGTATCATCTATTCTCACTTCCATATCAGATTCAACGACATGACCATCTTCTGCCATGTTTATTTTGCTTTTGTTTTCATCTTTTTCTTTTATTTCTTCTTTTGGTAAGTTGTTTTTTGTCTTTGAAATGTTTAATTTTTTAGATTTAATTATTCTTTCAACGTCATTATATACTCTATCCATAAGTGAAGTATCATCATTTATGTTTTGGTCTAGCATTGCTATTGCAATTAATTTATTACATTGATTTTTTACTTCTTCTATGCTATTTATTATAACAATTCTTTCTTTTAGATTATAATAATGGTCTCTTAATTTTCTAACTGAACTATTTTTATCTAAATTGTCAAGATGATTTTTTGTTTCATGATAACAATTTTTGCATTGTGGTTTACCGTTGGATGGTTCACCGCAAATAATACAAGCAAGTTCGTTTTCGGGCTTGCTTTCTTTATTTTCTTTTTTACAATCGCAAACAACGTCTTTTTCGTTCCATTTGCCACAGTCGGGGCATTGAACTATTTCACCATTTTTAGCCATTTGTCCGTGTTTTCTGCATAAATGGTCTTTTCTTGCATTTCCCATATATACAAAAGTAGGTTCACCACATATTGGGCATACTAATTTTTCTTTTTCCATTGTTTACGCTCTCCTTTGTTGTTGGTTGATTTTTGTATGTTTGTTTGCGAAGTATTCGCAATCTTCAATTATTTTATCTTTTTCATCATTATCTAACTGATTAAATGCACGAAGTAACTTTTGTTCTCGGTAAGATAACGTTGATTCAACTTGTGGTTTAACGTAGTCATCTTCCCTACCTACAAGATAATCAATGGTAACGTTAAAAAATTCTGCAAGTTTAATCAGTTGTTCTCCTGAAGGTGTAGACCCTCTATTTATGTAATTGCTTATTGTTGTTACTGGTATTCCAGTTTGTTGTGCTACCGAATTATATTTTATTTGATTTTCTTCTAATAATTCTATTAATCGTTCTTTAAAATTCATTTTTACACCTTTTTTACTCATTATAGTAATTTTTTTCAAAAAATACTTGACATTACTTTATTGAGTAATTATAATATACTCAAATGAGTATTAGAGTTCATAAATAAATAATATATAGCGAAGTGATTGAAATGTTTTTAGAGTTTACGGAATACACTACAGGTCATTTAATGTCGGTATTAAAATCTAATATCTTGCAAGTTGATAAAGATGATGACGGTTTGGCTGTTATTTGTTATCGTGAACCGATACATTTTAGAAGTTATAAGAATAAGAAATTTTATGGTTTTTATGGTTTCTATGCAAAAGAAACCTATGAAGAAATAATGTCAAAATTAAACAAGTAAAAAAAGGTTGTAAAACTTAAGATTACAATCTATCAATAAACTTTTCACGAATTTTATAGTTTTCTTTGTTCTTTTTTGTTTTTTTCTTAAGGTTGACTTTGAAACGTTTACTTCCGTTTATAGTTCTTCCTTGACGTTTTGCAACGTTTATTTCTTTACCCGTTTGTTGATATGCTTGTTTATGTGCTTTTGCATTATCTTTTTTTAGTTTTGCTGAATTAAGTAAATCTAAAAATGATTTGTAAATAGCATTAAAAAGGCTCATAGACTTTCACCTCATTTGTTATTTTTTTGGTTGTTAAAGAACATTGTAACATTTTTAAAGGTGAAAGTCAATGTGACTTAAAAATAATAAAAAATGCTTGCACACTCGTTGCAAGTAAAAAAGGATAGGTTGTGTCAAAGTTATATAAAGTAGGTGTTCGATATTATTCTACTAAAAAAAATATTTATGGATTAGAAATTTATCGCCCTTTATTTAAAGATTTTGGTCCAAAATATCAAAAGTATTCAGTTTATGAAGATATGTCTTCTAAACGTAATTTTTGGGATAGAAAAAAAGTTTTCGATGGTTCTTTATCAGACTGTCGTGCTTATATGAAAAAAAGATTTAAAAAATAAAAAGTATAAGAGGTGTTTTATGGCAACTGTAATTAATCGTAATGGTAACAAAATTGTACTTTTAAATCCTAGTGAAAAAGGGCAACGTTATGCACGTCAATTGAAACATGGTGTAGACCATAATGGCGTTGTTTTGTCTGATACTCAAAAGTCTTTCCGTTCTGGTTATTTGCAAGCAAGGAAGGATAGTGCTAAGGCTTATAACGCAAAACAACGTAGAAAATAAACGTTGGATAAATTAAGTTATCGAAAGACATAAAGTTCTTTTGACATAGAGTGTTCATCGAACATTCCTCCTTGTGTATTCGCTCCGTTAGTGATGGAGCAATATAAATAATCACTTACCCCTGCTACTTACACTTTATGTGTTTGTAAATATATTTTTTTGTTGGGTTTTTTCTCATTCCCAAAATGGAGGTAAAAAATGAAGAGAGCAATTGTTGTAACTGTTAGAGAGTCACTAGATAAAAAAACTAGTGAAAACGTTGTATGGGTTAGTTTAGTTCAAATGCCACAAAAACGTAATGATGGTAAAGTTTATTATCCTATGTCAAATAAACTTTTACTTGTAACTTCGGCTGGTGAAGTTCGTTCACCTGATAAGTTTTCAAAGTATAAAAAGTTAAAGATTGGTGACGTCGTTGACGTTCATATGGACATTAATGATAATACCGATACTATTTTTGTGTCAAATTTAGAGTTGGTAAAGGAATCAACTTATAAGGACAGTGATTTAATTGTTTAAGAAGTTTATTCAATTAACTACTACAAAAGGTGAAAACCTTTTAGTTAATGTTGATAAAATTCTTTTTATTTGTGGTAATAAGAACGGTTGTTCTGTTTATTTTGATGAATACGACAAAATAAACGTTACTCAAATGATAGATGATATTTTACCTATTTTGACCTAAAAAAATTATTTTTAGGCAAAAGGTGGAAAAAACATATAAATTACGTCTTATTGCTTGTTTTTCACTATAGTGTTTTTCTCCTTTATGGAACTACCGATTACGCCTGTGCGCTTGGGGCTTGTCCAAGCGCACTAGGCAAAAGGTGGAAAAAGGTGGAAAAAAGGTGGAAAAATACTAAAAAAAGGTGGAAAAATTAGGCAAAAATTTTTAACCGGTTTTTTACCGGGTTAGTATTTCAAGTTGTTTTTCTTTAAGGGGTTAAATAATATGAAGTTAAAACAATATGAAATCGTTCAAAACTCAGACTTGCTTACTGTAGATATACAAGAAGTATGTATGAGTTATAAAACGATTAAAGAGTGGGCGTACATAGAGCACAATAAAGATGATACTAGACCTCATTATCACATTTATTTGAATTTTGGTAATAGTGGTGTTTGTCATGAAGAAGTTGCTAAATGGTTTAACGTTCCATCTAACTTTGTAAACAAAATTAAAGGTCGTAAAACTGATATGCTTTTATACCTTACACATGGTAATGAAAGTCAAAAACACAAGTATCAATACGACCCAAGTGAAGTAGTTTCAAATTTTTCTTTTGAAACTGAAATTGAAAAGTCAAAGATTATAGGCAATTTCAAGGAATATAGTTTTGCACAAATGTTGCAGTACGTTGATACTTTGCCTATAGCAGATAAAACGAAAGCATATAATCAACTTGAAAAGTTATGGCGTTTAGAGTGTGCTATGCTTACGTTTAATCCTGATAGAAATATCGAAGTAATTTTTATTTCAGGCAAATCAGGAACGGGCAAAACGTATTATGCTAAAAAACTATTAGAAAGTTTGAATTATGATTATTGCATAAGTTCTTCTTCTAATGACCCTTATCAAGATTATATGGGTCAACGTGCAATTATTTTAGATGACTTGCGTGATACGGCATTTGAAGAATTATCGGATTTATTAAAAATCCTTGATAATAATACAAGTTCAAGTGTGCGCAGTCGTTTTTCAAACAAAGTTTTTAATGGAAAAATGATTATTGTTACAAGTTCCGTTCCTTTATGTTATTGGTATTCTAAATACCGTAACAATTCAATTGATACTCTTGACCAACTTTATAGACGGTTTAATGCGTACGTTGAAGTTAAAGATAAAGAGATTTTAGTTTATAACGGTGTCGGTAAAGATGGTAAGCCTGCTGGAGAACCTAAACGTTATTATAATGAAGTTTACGATTTAAAAAAGATGGCTTCTCAAAAAAAAGATTTATCTTCTTTATTCGATAACGTTTGTAAACCTCTTGATATTATTTCTGGTAATCAACTTGAATTATCTCAAACTTTTGAGTTTGATGAAATTTTTTAGAAAGGTGTGAATTGATTATGAAAAAGTTTTTAAGTATATTTGTTACTGCTTTATTAGTAATACTTTTACTTGGTTTAGTCGCTTCTTTGTTTTATAGTCCACAAAATTTACTTGAAAAAGAAACTACTAAAGAATTAGGTTTTACTGCTAATGCAGTTAATAATTCTCGTACGTACACAACTAAAACTATTTACGGTAATGAAAGAGAAAAATTACATACTTTCGTTGCAAAAGAAGATATTCCAACTGACGGTATTGATTGTACTTCGGGATATGGAGACGCTATTAAATTCGGCAGTATTACAACGTATAACGAATTAACGTATTTGTTTGTTGAAATGGATTATTCGGCTGAAGAATTACAAGAACTTTTAAGCGAAAAGAATTATAAATCCGTTAAGTTTAGTTATATGATTCACACCACTGCGCCATTCGTTAGAAACGCTTGTTATGATGAAAAAGATATTTATTCGCTTCTTTCTGGCTGTGGTTATCATGCAGAATATCAATGGGACGCCAATAATACCGACGTTGCAAATATTCCGTTAAATATTTGGCAAACTGAATTAATTTCTTTTGAAGATTTTTATAAAGCGTTTATGAAAGATAAACAAGTTTTAGTTGCTAGAATTCGTGGAAGCGTTGAACAACCGGTTGATTTTTATTTTGGTTCTATTGAGTACGTTGAAGAAGATTCAACAACTTACGTTCCATATAAAGGCGCTGTTGATTATATTCCAACTGAAGTTAATAATTCTAAAGCATGTATTAGAACAAGTTTAGGTGCTGGTTCTTTTATCTATGATACTAATACTTTTATAGCAAAAGAAGATATTCCAACAGACGGTATCGATATTTCGGCCGGATATGATAATGCAATTAAGTTTAGCAATATCACCGGTCAAACGTATCCATTTGTTGTGATGAATTATACTTTAGATGAATTAAAGATACTTCTTGCAAATTGTACCGGTGTTAAGATATCTTTCATGGTTGATAGTGACGTTACGGTATATAATCACGGTACGGATTCATCAAACGTTTATACTTTGCTTTCTGCGTGTGGTTATCACGGTATAAATGATACTGAACTTTCTACTAAGTGTGTATTACCAACTAACACGTGGCAAAGTGTAACGATTGATACTGATGATTTTTATAAGGCTGTTCTTGATAGAAATAAACTTATGATAGCAAGGCTCACCGGAAGTAATGCTGAAAACCCGATTGATTTCTATCTAGGTTCTATTGAATTTTTAATGCCAGCAAATTAAGTATGAAAGGGATTTAATTTTTAGAGAACTATTTAGTAACGAAACGTTATCTAATATAAAAAAATAAATTAAAGGGTGGTAAATAATTATGCCAAATAATACTTCTAAGAAACCTAGTTGGATAAAAGATTTAAAGCAAGCGTATTCTGCTGGTTATAAAGCCGGTTATTTTGCTCATAAAGAGATTCCTAATCGTTTTGGAACTCGACGTTCTGCAATTAATGGTTTTTCTAGTGCTATAAAAACTCGACGAAAAAGTGACAAACTTATACAACAAAATAAACTATGAAAAAAAACTATGATAATTTTGGAGGTAAAAAATGAAAGTTTCTCGTAATTCTACAAAGATTAAATGGATTGTAGCATTTTCTCTTATTGCTGTTTTATTGGTTAGTATGATTTTTGCGTTGGTAAAACTTGATAAGTTAGAAACAACTAAGCCAATCAATGGCAATATGTTTAATTATTCAGTCGGTATTCTTGATGAAAACGGTGAATATAAAAAGGATACTTCTTCAATTTATTTGAAGTCTTATTATGACGTTGATGGACTTGATATCGATTTTGTTGAAGAATCAACTATTACATATAAAGTTGCTTTCTACGACGATAATAAAGATTTTATTGAAATGACTGGCTCTTTAGCAGAAGATTTCGATAGTTCATCTATTCCTACTGAAGCAGAATATTTTAGGGTTTGTATTACCCCTACTAATGACGCTGAAGTATCTTTATTTGAAATCGGTGATTATTCGAATATGTTAACCATTAAGGTTAATAAGTAATTTAAGCGCTTTTTCATAGTTTTTTTTAAAGCGGATAAACGGGTTTTTTCCGTTTCTCCGCTTTTTTATTACGGAGATATATTATGAGTAGAAAAAATAATTTTGCTAACTTTATTGCCGTTATCTTATCTGTGTTATTATTTTTTGGCGCTGTTGGTTTTGTTATAAAATTTACCAATGGATTTAATGAAGAATTTAAATCTTTTTATTTAGAGTATGATGGTCAAAAAATATTAACAGCAAATTCTAATTTAAGTTTAGAAGAAGGTAAAGAACATAAGTTTTTATGCAAATATTTAGTTGAACCTAAAGATAAGTCTTTTAGCGTTAAAGTTGTTGTAAACGATGACGTTAATTTTAATTATACCGTTGCTGGTGAAAATTATAGTTTTAGAGATATTAAAGATTTATCTTCTTATTTTAAGGTGAAAATTGATGATGGTTATTTTACTGTTTTAGTGCCTAAAGATTGTAGTTTAATAAACGTTTTAAAGCAAGTACATAATAGTG
>JAZNQZ010000014.1:0-11079 GCA_045590475.1 Christensenellaceae bacterium | reverse complement strand
AAAGTTAAAAAACTTATCAATAGTGGCTATATGGTAAACGAAAGCATATTTACAGGTTCTTACGAAAGTGGCGTTATCGAATTGTTAGCGTTTTGGCATAAAGAATATAGTAACTAATTAAAAAAATACCCACGCATTAGTTCGTCAGTAATAGAGATTATTACTGACGCACTAGTTATATTTGCCTAACGGCAAGTTATATTGCTTTCGCAGTGATATTTTGCTACGCAAAGTTTTATTTTCCCTTTTGGGAAAGTTGTGGCAAATATAATATAACTTTAACCGTAGGTTAAAATATAACTGCTTACGCAGTTGGCGTTCGTTACGCTCGGCTACACTGTTTACTGCGTAAACAATATCACTTTTAGCCACAAGGCTAAAAATATAACTAAATTATTTAACTATTCTGTGGATAAGAAAAGCCCACCATATTTCGCCTTAAAGCGAAGTATAGTGGGCTACACTTTTGTTATTGCTTAAAAATCCCTATGTCTATTACACTTTGCCGTGGGTATTTTTAACTTATATCCCCTAAAAAACATACAATAGAAAAAAAGGGGTAAAGAAAATGGAAGCGCTAAAAATTAATTTACCGTATCCGTCGTTTGACGAAGTTACCGAAGACAAAAAGACGGCTATAATACTTCTAAACGCTTATGCAAGTGCTCACGGAGAATTAAACGCAGTTTTACAATATATTTATCACTATTTTTATTATTCTAAACTAGGTGAGATAGAACTTGCCCAAACGATTTTAAGAATTTCTCTTGCCGAAATGGAACATTTTGAACTTTTAGGTGAAGCAATTTTAAAACTTGGCGTTGACCCCGTTTACATAAAACCGTGTTATAAAACGGAATTTTATTCAACGGCAAGCGTTTCTTATAGCAAAAGTATTTGTAAAATGTTAATGGATGATATTTCTGGGGAATTGGAAGCGATAAACACTTACGAAAAAATTTTGTCGCAAATTGATAACGAAAAGATTGAAACGATTATTTCAAGAATTAAACTTGACGAAGAACTGCACGTTAAAATTCTAAAAGAATATTATACGGACTATTGTAAAAGAAAATATTAACCTAACAAAAATTAACGATTTTTATTAAAAATGCATAAAAATTATACTTTTTTTTGTTAATATTAGAAAAATTTGCCTTTTTTATTGCAATTATTCTTTATTTAAGTTATAATAATTTTTATAATAACGAGTTAAGGTTAGGAGATTGTTATGGCTTTAGTTAAAAAGAAAAAATCTAGCGTTGATAACGGCAAAATTATCGTTGGTGAAGGCGTTTCTTTAAGACTCATTGAAGGTTATAATAGATTAAAAGATAATATTCTCTATATTAACGCAGACGGCAAAAAGAAGGTTATTCAAGTTGAATCTGCTGTTAAAGGGGAAGGTAAAACCACGGTTATTTGTAACTTGGCGGTTAGTTTAGGGTTAACGGAAAAGAAAGTTATTGTCGTTGACTTGGACTTCCACCGTCCTCGTACTCATAGACTTTTCAATATCAGTAAAGATATGGGTATCGCTGAATATATCTTAAACGACCAAAAACTTGAAAATATCGTAAAAAAGACGGGATATAAAAACGTTGATATAATCACTCGTGGTGCGGAAATTTACAATTCTTCTTTGGTTTTCGTTTCGGAAAAATTTAAGAATTTAATTGCAACCCTTCGTGAAACTTACGATTACGTGTTGCTTGACTGCCCACCTGTATTGCAAATTTCCGACTATATGCATATTTCGGAAGTGTCCGACGGCGTTCTCTTTATGGTTGCGTATGCATCTACTACCAAAGCACAAGTTGCTGAAGCAATTAGGGAATTAAAGAAAAACGGCACTGAAATTTTAGGCACGGTATTTACCATGTACGATAGAAAGAAAGATAAGGCTTACGAAACGGGTAATTATTATTACTATAGTTATGCTTACGGGGAAGAAACCACTAAAGGCAAAAAATAAGTATGATTGATTTACACGCTCATATCTTACCATTCGTTGACGACGGAAGCGCTTCGATGGAAAGTTCAATTGAAATGCTTAAAAAAGCAAAAGACGACGGTGTTACCGATTTGATTTTAACACCGCACTTTTGCGTGGGCGAATATGACGTTAGCGTGGAAAAAATAAAAGAAATTTTTGATGAGTTAAAGTCGAAAGCAAAAGAAAACGGAATTGATATTAACCTTTATTTAGGGCAAGAGATTTTTATTAGAAAAGGATACAAAGAATTATTTAAAAATAATAAATTTTTAACCTTAAATAACACCAAATATATTTTAATTGAGTTTGATACTCATAACGATTTTGATATTGCCGAAGCCGTTTACGAATTAAAACATATGGGATATAATCCTATCGTTGCGCATTTTGAAAGATATACTTATGCTGATGCTATAGATGCTGAAGAAATTAAAAATCTAGGTGGATTAATTCAAGTTAACGCTGAAGTTTTCGTTAAAAAAACAAAGATTAAGCAATATAAAAGGGTAAAAGCATTATTGAAAGCGGGACTAGTTGACTTTGTTTCAAGCGACGTGCATGACTTTAGAGAAAATAGTTTAAAGAAAGCCTTTGAAATTGTGACTAAAAAATTTGGCGAAAAAACGGCTAACGACTTATTTATAGAAAATGCTAAATTGATTATAAAGGGTTAGAGAAATCTAACCCTTTGATATTAAAGTGAGTTTATTTAAATTCAAAACGATTATTAACTAGATAGGTAAAGGATAAAATGGAAAAGAGAATTGTTGCAATCGGTGGTGGTGAAATTAAAAATAAAACCACTTTAGAAATTGATAGATATATTGCAAATCAAGCAAAACTTCACGCTGGGGAAAAGCGCGCAAACGCTCTTTTTATCGGTACTGCCTCACACGATAGCATGCCTTACTTTAATAGTTTTAGAAAAACTTACACTTCAGTTTTTGATATTAAAGCCGAAGTTGCGCTTATGGTTTACGGGGAAATGTCAATAGAAAAAATTTCTTCTAAAATAGATAATGCCGATTGTATTTACGTCGGTGGTGGCGATACCGTGTTTATGCTTGATAAATGGAAAGAGTTCGGTATTGATAAAATGCTAATTGAAGCGTATAATCAAGGTAAAATTATTTGTGGACTTTCTGCCGGCGCTATCTGTTGGTTTACCGATATGTATACCGATTATGAAATTATGCGTGGACAAAGTGCTGATTACGTTTTGAAAAAGGGTTTAGGCGTTTTAGAAGGTGCAATGTGCCCGCATTTTAACGATAGGGAAGAAGATTTTTCCGTTGCGTTAAAAAAGGGAATAATAAAAAGCGCGTATTGTGTTGATAACGACTGCGCAATTGAATTTGTTAACGGAAAGTTTTCTAAGGTTATTTCAGCAGGTGGAAAGGCTTATAAAATGAGTTTAACTGAAAACGGAATAGAGAAAAAGGAACTTTAATGAATAGGGAAAATTTTGATTTATCAATGCAAAAGGTAATAAATTCACATAGGGAAAGTGGAGAAAAACCAAAACTTTTACTTCACGCTTGCTGTGCGCCTTGTTCTTCAACTTGCCTAGAAAGAATTAAGGACTTTTTTGATATAACGGTTTATTTTTATAATCCCAATATGGATACGGAAGAAGAATTTAATCTTAGAAAAGAAGAACAAATAAGGCTTTGCGAATTGTTAGGAGTTGACTATATTATAGAAAACTATTGCAATAAAGATTTTTTATCCGTAGTTAAAGGGTTAGAAAAGGAAAAAGAAGGCGGAAAGCGTTGTGAAAAATGCTTTTTTCTTCGTTTAACAAAAACTGCTGAAACTGCAAAAGAAAAGGGCTTTGATTATTTTGCAACGACCCTAACTTTAAGCCCCTTAAAAAATGCTGAAAAAATTAACGCTATCGGCAGAGAAATAGAGAAAAATATTAAAGTAAAGTATTTACCAAGTGATTTTAAGAAAAAAGGCGGATATTTAAGGTCGATTGAACTTTCAAAAGAATATAACCTTTATCGCCAAAATTATTGCGGTTGTGTGTTTTCTAAATTATAAAATATTTTCGACAGAAAGCCTAAAAGTTTTGGGAACTTGTTCGGCAAGTTCTTTTAATACTTCGATTTTAGATATGGCGTCTTGCCACTCTTTATCACGAACCAAAGTTACGGCTTCTGCAAGCCAAAGGTCAACTTCTTTAATTTCGTTGTGTGGAATAAAGGCGTGAAGCCATTTCTTTTTATCAAGCCAATTTTTTTGAACGGCGTAAACGTCGTCTTGAGTGGCGACTTCTTCGTCAACCTTTTCATATAATACTTCTAGAATTTCATGAAATTCGCTAAATTCCTTTTGAATAAAGCGCGTTTCAAAAAACGAGCCGACTAAAAGTAATACGGCAACAATAATCATTGAAATAGTGGATTTTACCATTTTACACCTTCTTTTAAGGGGAAAAGCGCAATCTTGTACTTTTCCTTTTTGCATTTAAGATAAACTCTACCGTTTCCGTCAACCGTCATAATTTCGGTTTTATTTAACGATGAGCCTTGTTTTTCTATAAAATTAATAATATCATTTTTTTCAGCCTTCATAAGCGTTAAGTTTTTTCCGTTAATCTTACCTTCATTAACGATTAAAAGTGGTACGGATTTATTGTTTTTATCACGGTCGACTTTTTCCATTGAAGAAAGTTTTCCGTTAGATTCAAATATCGCGTAAGATAGGTCATCAAGCGAAAAATAACCTTGAGAACGCATTGATTCAATCAAGTCGTCTATGCCTAAATTATTTCGTTTAAGTTCAAGCATATCAACACCGTTTTGATTTATAACTAAACTCGGTTTTCCCGATATAACTCTTCTAGCAAAACTTCCACTTTGTTCAATAATTGATAAAAGTTGATGCAAAATAAAAAGCGCAAAAATAGCCACAATTCCGTAGGTTAATGGAATTGAAACGTCAGCCATAGGTATACAAGTTAAGTCGGCGATAATAAGAGTTACGACAAACTCAAACGGTTGCATTTCACCGATTTGACGCTTTCCCATAAGGCGCATAACGATAATTAAAGCGATAAAAATAATAAGCGTTCTTATAAAGGTTACTATCATACCAATAGTTTAGATAAAAATAGCGAATTTATACGGATATAATTCTTGACAATTTGTTTTCTAAATGATAAGATAAAACCATAGAGTAGTAAAGATGCGTAAAGTGTTGCAAAATGGGATGTCGTTTGCAAACGAAAGGGTTTTCTCTGCGGTATCTTTACGCGTCCGCTATTATTAAACGCGAAGAAAAAAATCGCAATAATTTTATCGGTCTCTCTAAAATTTTTTTTAGGAGATTTTTTTATGCAAAAATTAAAGAAGTTATTTTCTTCAACCATTATGGAAGATAGCACACCAACTCAAAGAATTGCTTACGTTGCAATAATGAGCGCATTTTTAGTTGTGTGTAATATGTTTTTTGAGTTTAAGTTTGCTGACACACAGTTTTCATTAACTATTTTCTTTTCGGCGTTAACAGGGCTTATAATCGGTCCACTTTACGGCTTTGTTGCTTGTTTTTTGGGAGATTTAGTTGGGTTTTTATATAATTCCGCTGGGTTTATGTATATGCCTTGGATAGGAATTGCTATGGGAATGGTGGCTTTAATTTCAGGGTTAGTTATGAATTCGTTTAACTTTAATTTTAAGTTGGCAATTTATATAAAATTACTTATTGTGTGCATACTTACCTTTTTAATTTGTACGGTAGCAATCAACACAACTGCATTTTGGATAATTTATAATACTAAAAAAGTTCCTTACTTTGCTTACCTTGTTACTAGACTTTTCGTGCAAGGTCAAATTTGGAACAGTTTGTTTAATTACGTTTTGTTGTTTATTTTTTATCCCGTTATATTAAAAATAAAATCGCTTATAAAAAAGCACTAAAAAGCAGATATTTTTATCAAAATAATAGGCTTAAACGAAAGTTTGAGCCTATTTTAATAAAATTTTAATAAAAATTTAATAAAAGTAGTGTATAATCGTTAAAATAAATAAAAGGAGTGGAAAATGGAAAAGGCGAAAAAAGAAAAGTTAAGCCTATTTGAGCGCAAATCTTTTAGAAAGCGCGCTCTTAAGGTTAAAACTGAAAACAACCGAATAGGGAAGTTAAGACTTTTTATTATTATTGCGTTGATATTAATGCAGTTGAGCCTTTTAATATATCTACGCACTCAATACGTTATGGCAGTTAAAGGGGTTAGCGTAACGTGTTTGGTTTTAAGTTTAATAACTTGCATTTACGTTTTGTCCACAAATAAAAACGGGCAATCAAAAGCAGTGTGGATAATTTTTCTTTTATTGTTTTTTACCTTTGGATATATAATTTTTTGGTTATCAAACGAAAGAATAGTTTTTGGTAAAGCCAAAAAAAGATACAAGGCTGTTTATGAAAAATACGAGCCTATAAACGATAGTGAAAACCTTGAATTTTCAACTTGTTCAGTAAAAGAAACTTCAAACCTACTATATTCAGCGGGAAAATTTAAGTCCTATGATAAAACTAATGGCGAATATTTTCCGTCGGGAGAACTTTTCTTTGATGACGTTATTGATGAAATTAAAAAGGCGAAAAAGTTTATATTTTTAGAATTTTTTATTATAAGCGACGGTATTTTGCTCGATATGATTTTAGAACAACTTATAATAAAGGCAAAAAACGGCGTAGACGTAAGAATTATTTACGACGATTTGGGCAGTAGCAAAAACTTTTCACATAAAACTAAAAAGCGCATAAAAGACGGGGGAATTTTACTAAAACCGTTTAATAAATTATCTCCAATCTTTCATTTATCGCATAATTTCCGTGACCATAGAAAAATTATCGTTATTGACGGCAAAGTGGCTTACACGGGTGGAACGAATATTGCCGACGAATATATAAACGTTAAAAAAATACACGGTTATTGGAAAGATACCGGCGTTAAAATTACAGGGCAAGCAGTTGACGGCTTTACTTTGATTTACTTAAAACAATGGGAAGTTTTAACGAAAAATAAACAAGAATATTCGCCATTTTTAAATTTATACACTGAAGAACAAAATAAATCAATATTTATTCCTTACGCAGACGGTTTAGAGTATATTCACCCTATAGGAAGAAGCGTTTACGAGAATATGATTTTATCTGCGAATAAGTTTTTATTTATTATGACGCCTTATTTTGTTATTGACGATGGAATAACCAATTTGATTATAAATAAAGCGTTATCGGGGATAGACGTTAGAATTATTTTGCCTGCCGTTCCAGATAAAAAGTTCGTTTACACGGTAACTAGAAGTAACGCTGAAAAATTGATTGATTACGGCGTAAAAGTTTATACGATGAAAGATTCTTTCGTTCACTCAAAAGTGGTGCTTACCGAAGACGCCGTTTCGGTTGGTTCAATCAATATGGACTTAAGAAGTTTTTATCAGCAATTTGAATCAGCACTTTATACTGACGACAAGAAAATTTGCGACAGCGTTTTAGAAGATTTTAATAGTACCTTTTCAAAATGCGAACAAATTACTCAAAAAAACAAATGGAGTAAGAATATTTTTTATAGAATGTTCGTCGGGGCAATGCAAGTTTTTGCTCCGTTTATGTAAGTTTATATTTTGTTGACGGCGGGCTTTGGTTTTGACCTAGAAAATTTAGTCTTAATAAAATTAAAGTCTATAAAACCCGTGCCAAAATATAGGGCAACTTGAAAAATTAGCGTTAAAGTTGCAGTAACTAGCAAAGTTGTGAATATTCCTAAAGGGTTTGTTAAAAGTTTTTCTATCATTAAACCGAATAATATCGTTGGCAAGCATAATCCTATCGAACTAAAAGTAAATTTAAGATATTTTGGTTTAAGAACCGTTTGTTTATGTAATAACAATAAATTTAATAGGGAAGTTAACCCGTAAATAAAAGTGTAACCTACGATTAATGCGTATATTCCAACAAACTTAGGAAGAATAAGAACGGAAAGAAGCATAAACACTTCACTTATGATATAGTAAATCAAAGTTTTATTTTCCATACCCATAGAATTTAGCATACTTGTCGTTACGTTAGATAAACTCATAAAGAACATTAAAAATGCGCTTACGGATAAATATTCACCGCATTCGTGCCCACCGAAAATGATAATGCCGATTTCACTTCCACACACCGTGAACACGGGAACGAAAAAGGAAGTTAGGAAAATCGTGAACTTTATTGCCTTTTCAATATCTTTTTTTAGGTATACGTGGTTTTTCTTATAAAAGTTTTCGGAAATTTCAGGGACTAGAACTAAAGTGAACGAACTGATTAGGGAAATGGGCGTAAAAAGTAACGGAATTGCTTGCCCCACTGCCGAGCCGAAAGTGGTCATTGCTTGTGAGTTGGTAAACCCTGCCTTTATTAATTGTAAAGGTAATAATATTGAAACAAGAGAATTGGCAAGTGAGTTTGCCGTTCGCATAGCAGTTATTGGTACTGCTGAAACGATAAGTGGCTTAAACTCAGTCTTTGGATTTTTAAGTTTATTCTTTCTTAAAAAGAAAACGATTGTTGCAAGGGTAAAAGAAAAAATATAAGAAATTAAAACTGCAACGCCCGCCTTAAACGCTCCGTCGTAAACGTCGGTGGCAAAACTTATTAAAATTATGCCTGATATAATCATGCAAATTTCTTCTAGAAGTTCGATAATACTATAAGGAAGAAAGTCTTTATTCCCCCAAAAAACCCCTCTTAAAACGGCGTAAACGGAAGTAAAAACAAGACCTGGCATAATAATTTTAAATATTTTTATGCACCTTAAATCAGCAAATAAAAAGGAAAACTTTTCCCCAAATATTAAAAATATTAAACATATCGGTATGGCTACTAAAAGAGTTAATAGTATGCCAGCCGATATTATTTTATAAACTCTATTTTCTTGATTTTGGGCTTTATATTTTGTCATTAATCTAGAAACGGTTATAGGCGTTCCCGAACAACTTATGGTTAAAAGAAGGGCAAAGACGGAAAGGGCAACTTGATAAAGCCCTATTCCTTCAGCCCCGATAGTTCTAGATAAGAAAATTCGATATAAAAACCCTAAAAATTTTTCGCTTAAAGAAAATACCGTTACGATTGCAACCGTCTTAAAAAAAGTTCTCAAATTAAATTCTCCAAAAAGCAATCATTTATAAAGTATTTTATTCATAATAGCGCATAAATATAATATTGTTATGGAAAAGTTTTTTTATAGGGTTAACGAAAACGAAACGGTTTTTTCCCTTTCTCAAAAGTTTAATATTCCACCCGTTATTATCGTTAAAGAAAACAACTTAAAAAAGGAAATCGAAGTCGGCGATATTTTAATTATTAATAAATCTAATTATACTATATATAAAGTTCAACCCTTTGATACGATTAAAACAGTTGCGCATAAGTTCAATAAAACGGAAAAAGAAATATTGGATAATAATAATCTTTCCTACCTTTTTTACGGCTTAGAAATAATTATTTAATTTTTTTATAAAAAGCTTGACAAATTGATTTGTTTATGATATCATTTTGATATCAAGTAAAGGAGAAAAAGAAGAAATGAAAGAAAAAATTTTGAACAACAAAAAACACGGAATGCTTGCTTTAATAGGGTTTGGCCTTTTATATTTAGCGAGTATTGTAGTATTTATTTACGGTGCAACGTATATTGAAAGTAATCCAAACTTAATTCAAAGCATTGCATTTGGTTATGGAATAATATATTTGTGCATAGGTTGGATTCCGTTTTTAGGGTTAAAAATATTAAAACCACAAGAAGCGATGGTTTTAACCTTATTCGGTAAATACGTTGGAACGATTAAAGGTGACGGATTTTATTACGTTAATCCTTTCTGCGTTAGCGTGAACCCTGCGTCAAAAACCAGATTAAACCAAAGTGGTGACGTAAATACGCTTACTCAAGCAATAACTTCTAAAAGTTCTAACAACGAACTTCAATTACAATATAGTAATAATAAGATTTCATTAAAGATAATGACGTTAAATAACAGCCGTCAAAAAATTAACGACTGTTTAGGAAATCCCGTTGAAATCGGTATTGCAGTTATGTGGAAAATCGTTGACACTGCTAAGGCTGTGTTTAACGTAGACAATTATAAAGAATATCTCTCTTTGCAATGTGATAGCGCTTTAAGAAATATCGTTAGAATTTATCCTTATGACGTTGCGCAAAACGTCGATACTACGGGTGACGGCTTGGCTGACGAAGGTAGTTTAAGGGGTTCAAGCGAAGTTGTTGCTAAAAGAATTCGCGATGAAATTCAAAAAAGGGTAGACGATGCAGGTATTGAAGTTATTGAAGCAAGAATTACATATCTCGCATATGCGCCTGAAATCGCTGCAGTTATGCTTCAACGTCAACAAGCGTCTGCAATAATTGATGCAAGAAAAATGATAGTCGACGGTGCAGTTGGTATGGTCGAAATGGCTTTAGAACGCTTAAATGAAAAGGAAATCGTTAAACTTGACGAAGAAAGAAAGGCACAAATGGTTTCAAATCTCTTAGTTGTTCTTTGCGGTAACCACGATGCTCAACCGGTAGTAAATTCAGGAAGTTTATATTAATATGAACGGAGAAAAGAAGCAAATTCCACTTCGTGTTTCGGCTAAACTTTTTAACGAAATTGCAAGATGGGCGGAAGATGATTTTCGTTCAATAAACGGTCAAATAGAATATATTTTGACCGAATGCATTAAACAGCGAAAGAAGAACGGCAAATACGCAGGTGAAGAAATAGATAAACCGTTAGACGTTGACGTAGAAAAATTTTCAAAAGATTAAATAAGAGAATTTCTCTAAAAGATTTTAAAAAAAGGATAGCGAAAAGGTCTCTTCTCTTAGGGATTTTTACTTTAAGACAAAAGTGTAGCCCACCATACTTCGCAAAAAGCGAAATATGGTGGGCTTTATCTTTACCACAAAAGATTAGGTTAATATAGTGATATTTTTAGCCTTGTGGCTAAAAGTGATATTGTTTACGCAGTAAACAGTTTAGCCGAGCGAAGCGAACGCCAACTGCGTAAGCAGTTTTATTTTG
>JAZNQZ010000013.1:0-9922 GCA_045590475.1 Christensenellaceae bacterium | reverse complement strand
AAGACCCGTTTACGGGTAGCAAGTAAAAGGTGCAGGACTGGCAGGTCGTTAAAATACGCACTTGTGCGTAAGCCAAAATAGTTTAGGGCTAATTGCCCGAAAATGAAAAACCACCAGCTAGGCTGGTGGATATTTATTTTTATAATAAAACAATAAATAGTAAAATTGAAAGTCCGTAATAAGTACAAACTGCAATAAGGTCGTTCAAGGTCGTAATTAACGGGCCAGACGCAACTGCTGGGTCAATTCCAATCTTCTTAAATAAAAGGGGAATAAGCGTTCCAGCAAGACTTGCAATCGTCATTGCGACAAGTAAGGATAAGCCGATACACATTGAGATTGTAAAGCCTGAAAGAGAGAGCATAGCAATGCTTGCTGGGGCAATAAACTCTAAATACAAGCCGATTGCAACGAAAGACAATAAACCGACGATAAGTCCGTTAAAAAAGCCTACGCGAAGTTCTTTTAAGATAAAGGAAAAAATTTCTTTCGCCGTCAGTTTTTCATCAGTAATAACTCGAATAGTAACAGCAAGGCTTTGCGTTCCCGTATTACCACTCATATTAAGAATTAAACTTTGGAAAGTATAAATAATTAGCAAACTAGTGGGAATATGGTTTTGGAAACTTTGAATAATTGCTGAAATAATAAGCCCTAAACCTAAAAGAATAAGAAGCCAAGGTGCGCGTTTTTTAATGCTCTTAAAAATCGGTTCTTTTAAGTCTTCAGTATCGGTTAAACCTGCAAGTTTAGCATAGTCTTCGGTAATTTCTTCGTGAACGACTTCAACGATATCTCCAGACGTAATAACACCGATTAACCTTTGATTTTTATCTAAAATTGGTATTTCATCTTCGTTATAAGTCTTTAATTCTTCTATGCAATCTTCAATTAAAGTATCAGCATAAAAGAAAGGATATTTTAGGCAAAGAATATCGTCAATCGATTGTGTTTGCCTAGCGATTATAAGGTCTCTTAAATCTACTACACCAACCAAGGTTTCATCATCTTTTACGATAAAAATCTTTTGAACGTTATCGTTTTCAGCCGCTTGGGAAACTAATTCTTTCATTACTTGTTTAATTGAAGAATTTTCTTTAGCGACTATGTAGTTCGTCGTCATTTTACTACCAATCATAGAATCGTCAAAAGATGCAATCATTTTAACGTCTTGTTTTTGGTCGGTAGTTAAAAGCCTTAAAATAGTTTCTTTCTTTTCGTTCGTTAATTGTTCTAGAACGTCAACGGCATCGTCAGCGTCCATTTCATCAATAATGTCGGCAACGAAAGTATTTTCAAGTTCGGCAACGTAAATTTCAACGTCGTCAAGGTAAGAGAAGATGTCGGATAGAACGCGCACGTCAAGTGCGTTATATAGTTTAAGTCTTTCTTCTTGAGTTATATCAGGAAAAACGTTAGCAATATCGTTTTCGTGATATTCACTGATTTTTTCGCAAAATTCTTCTTTTGGAAGATTTCCTTTAATAAGTAAAAGAAGTTCTTCGCGATAATCAGGTGTGGTTAAAGCAATATTTTCTTCGTTATTAATTTGCATTTTACACCTCCAAAATAAAATAAAAAAACCTGACCAAACAACGTCAGGCAAAGTGTAAAATCAAAACAAATTTTAACTTAAGACTTCAACGTTATTTGATAAAAGATAAGCAAAATAATGCACGCGAAAAAGGTTTATTTCGGTGCAAATAAAATTTAAAGTATTATTTATGCAACTTCGCTCGCCTGTGTCCACGGACATTATCCTCCTAAGTGATTTTTTTTATTGTAACACTAAAAGAAGTTTTTTGCAACTACTTGCCGTAAAAAAATATCTTTTTTTAATTTTTAGTTTTTATTTAACGATATGCGGGCATAAATTAATAAATGTATGGAGGTAAATTATGGCAGAACAAAATAATTTAATTGAAAGTGAAAAAGTCGTTTTAGAAGGAAGAAACAAACTAACTATGACGGGAGTAAGCGCAGTCGACGGTTTTTCTTCGCAATATCTTAAACTTACTGCGTCGGGTAGTAGAGTTTTAGTGACGGGAGAAAATATTAAAATTACTTCATTTAATAAAGGTACTGGAACTCTAGTTGCCGAAGGATTAATTTGCGAACTAAAATATAATGAAAAGAAAGAAAAATTTATAAAAAGGCTATTTAAATAATGTTTGTAACCAAAAGTCAATTTTTCGTTTTTATTGCGTGTTTTGCTTTTGGAGGTTTATCGGGAATTTTACTTTCTCTTTCTTTTTTTATCAAGGCTTTTTTTGATAATAAGTATATAAAATTTCTAGTAGATATATTGATTTTTTTCCCAATATCTTTTACATATCCTTTTTTTGCAAATCGCTTGAATTTTCCTAACTTTAGACTGTATATGATGTTAGCGATTTTTTTAGGTATTTTTGCTTATTTTAAAAGTTTTCATATAACACTTGCAAAATGCTTTAAAAAGATTTATAATATAATAGTAAATTTATATAACAAAAAAAGGAAACACAAAATAGATGGAACAATCAAAGCCAAAATTAAGCGAAGAAAAAACGAGAAACTTAATCGTCGCAGGCACGGTAGGGGCAGTTTTGCTAGTAACCGTATTGATAGCGGTGATGATTTATCAACTCATATCTATAGGCGTGTATAATAAGCGAATAAAAAAGTACGAACAAGCAATTCAACAATATGAAACGCTTATTGAAGAAGGTAAAAGCCAAAAAGAAACTTACGCGCTTCGTTGGTGGATTGAGCGTGAAGCGAGAGAGTTAGGACTAGTTTTTGCCGACGATATTCCACTTAACTAACGATGAAGTACGCTGTAATTGATATAGGCTCAAATTCGGTTAGACTGATGATGAGCGATGGTGTTAAATCGATATATAAAAAAGTTAAGAACACCCGTCTTGCAGAAGGAATGAAAGACGGGTTTTTATCTAGCGAAGCGATTAAAAGAACTGCACTTGCAGTAAGTGAATTTTACTTTGTTGCTAAAAAAGAAAATGCCGATAAAATTTATTGTTTTGCAACTGCTGCAGTAAGGCAGGCAAAAAATCCAGAACTTTTTATTAACGAAGTTAATAAACTTTGTGGATTAACTGTTGAAGTAATTAAAGGGGAAAAGGAAGCGGAACTAGGATTAAAAGGAGTTTTAGGTGGTTGCGACGGTGGAGTGATAGACGTTGGTGGAGCGAGTACGGAAATCGCAATTATAAACGACGGTAATATTATTTATTCAAAAAGCATTAACATAGGTGCAGTAAAACTTAAAGATGCTTGTGGGCAAGATAGAAAACTTAGTGAAATTAAAGTTTTAGAAGCGATTAAAGAATTTGGTGAAATTTTTAATACTAAGTTTTTTGCGATAGGTGGAACTGCAACTAGCATTTCTTCAATGATGCAAGAATTAGTAATTTATAATCCTGAAATAGTTGACGGCTTTAAGATTTGCAAAAACGAATTAAAAAACTTGGTTGATAAATTATATTCCTTAACCGTTGAAGAGCGAAAAAACTTAAAAGGCTTACAGCCTGAAAGGGCAGAAGTTATCGCTGGGGGCGCGCTTATTCTTCTAAAATTAATGCAAAACTTTAATATAGAAAGCGTAACGGTTAGCGAAAGTGATAATTTAGAAGGTTATTTAATGACGAAGATGGAGAAGTTATGAATAGAAAAACAAACGTTTTAAATTTTGTTATAACTATGGCATTAACGCTTTTGGCGTTGTTTTGGGTTATACACGTTTCAAATAAAAATTATCAAGTAGAAATGGTTGATGCGCTATTAAAAATCTTTTTAGGTGCAGTCGTTGCGGGATTTTTCCACGCGTTTTTTCATGAACTTGGACATTTAATTTTTGGGAAAAAGAGTGGATTTGTTTTTTCTTCAATGACCGTTTGGTTTTTAAGGTGGAAAAAGGTAAAAAATAAGATTAAATTTGAGTTTTGTCCATTTGGTGACGAAGCGGGTTATACCGAAATGATTCCATCAAGCGACCAAGATTTATCAACAAGATTAAAAAATATAACGATAGGTGGTTCGGTTTTTACTTTGGCGTTAACTTTGTTAGGCATACCCGCCCTATTTATCTCTAGACTTTCACTTTGGATTTTTGCATTTTGGTCAATGCTTTTTCCGGTTGGTGTTTATATGTTTTTTGATAGTATTTTACCATCTATAAATTATGGCGTTAGAAACGACGGTGCAGTGCTTTACGGGTTAAAGAAAAATGATGACGTTGCTATCGTAACCTTAAACATACTAAAAATTCAATCTTTACTATATAACGGAAAGACGCCAAAGGAAATTGATGAAAGTTTATATTTTGACTTGCCTCAACTTCCGGAAGATGACAATAATTTTATTTTATTATTAAATTTAAGATACGCTTATTATCTTGATAAAGAAGATTATGAAAACGCAAAAAAAGTTACCGCTAGGCTTGAAGGTTTAATGGATGATATTTCTAAATACTATCACGGACCAATAATGACCGATGCGTTATATAACGCTTGTACGTTCGATTTTAACGAAAAAAAAGCAGATGAGATAACGGAAGATTATGAAAAATTCTTAAACAACGTCAACAACTCTTCTACAATTAGAGCAAAATTGGCTTATTTAACCTACGTAAAAGGCGAAACGGAAGCGTTCGATATCTTCTATAAGAAAGGGTTAAAAGAAGCCTCACGCTGTCAATTAAGGGGTATAGCGATTTTAGAAGAAAAACTTTTAGAAAAAATAAAAAAAGACGTACAAGAAAAAACTAAATAAATTAAAACTTGACAACGAAAAAAGAAGGTAATTAGGGCGTTCCTATAAGGGAATTTTAATTTAATACAAAAGTGTAGCCCACTATACTTCGCTTTAAGGCGAAATATGGTGGGCTTTTCTTTATCCACAAAATATAAAAATAAAAAGGTTATATTTTTAGCCGTGTGGCTAAAAGTGATATGCAAGATAATTCTTGCGTTATATTTTGGCTACGCCAAAGTTATATTAAATAAATCCTTAACTCGCCGTAAGGCGAATATAACTGCCGTAAGGCAATCTCACTCGTCATTAGACGAATATCACAAATCCGTAAGGATTTATTTAGTTGCCGAATCCCTTGTAGGGACTCGGCTTATAGCCTTCTTTTTTTAATTTTAAAGAGAAAAAATAGCATAAAAATCCATTAAGGAAGTCAGGTGATTAAATTATCGAAAAAAATAGCCTTTAAAACTATAAATAGTTTTAATTTGTTGCATATATGCTTGTAAAATTTTTAAATTTATGATATAATTTAAGCAAGAAAAAATATAAAAATTTTACGGGTGTAAAATGGAAGAAAAAATTAAAGTTGAAGGTACTTATGGCGAAAGCCAAATTCAAGTTTTAGAAGGACTTGACCCTGTTCGTAAAAGGCCGGGTATGTATATCGGTTCAACCGACGTAAGAGGGCTTCACCATCTCGTTCAGGAAATCGTTGACAACTCTATCGACGAAGCCAATAATGGCTTCTGTGACACTGTTAGCGTAATTATTAACGCTGACGGGTCTTGTACTGTTAAAGATAATGGTAGAGGAATTCCAACGGCTATTCACCATACCGAAGGCGTTTCTGCCGTGCAAGTAGTTTTAACCAAACTTCACGCCGGTGGTAAGTTCGGTGGTGGAGGATATAAAATTTCCGGTGGTTTGCACGGCGTAGGCTTATCGGTTGTTAATGCTTTATCCGAATGGCTTGACGTTGAAGTTTTCCAAAACGGAAAACATCATAAGCAAACTTACAATAGGGGTGTTCCACAAACCGAACTTAAGGTTATTGGCGATGCTGACTTTACGGGTACTTGGGTAACCTTTATGCCTGACGATGAAATTTTTGAAACTACTGAATTTAATTACGACACGATTAAAACCCGTTTAAGAGAACTTGCTTATCTAAATAAAGGCTTAACGATAAAGATGCAAGACCTAAGAGAAGGTAACGAGCATCAAGATACTTTTTATTATGAAGGTGGTATTGCTCACTTTGTAGATGATTTATCGAAGAATAAAAAGCCAATGTTTGAAAAACCCGTTTACTTTGACGTGTTTTACGGTGACACTGAAGTTGAAGTTGCGCTTCAATATACTGAAACTTATAATGAAATTATTTACGCATTTGCGAATAATATCAACACTGAAGAAGGTGGAACTCACCTTGACGGATTTAAGAACACGCTAACTAGAATTATCAATGAATATGGAAAGAAACTTAACGTATTTAAAGGCGAAGAAAAGGTTTCATCGGACGACTGCCGTGAAGGTTTGGTTGCAGTAGTATCGGTTAAACTTACTGACCCACAATTTGAAGGCCAAACGAAAACTAAACTTGGCAATAGTGAAATGCGTAATTACGTTTCTAAGGCTATGAATGAATATTTTGGTAATTTCTTAGAAGAAAATCCAGCGAAAGCAAGAGAGATTTTATCAAAATGCATTATGGCTCAAAGGGCTAGAGAAGCGGCTAGACTTGCTAGAGAAAACACAAGAAGAAAGGGCGCGTTAGAATCAACCACTTTACCAGGAAAACTAGCAGACTGTTCGGATAAAAATCCTGAATATTGTGAAATTTTTATCGTCGAAGGGGATTCTGCAGGCGGTAGTGCAAAGCAAGGTAGAGATAGACGATTCCAAGCAATTTTGCCACTTCGTGGTAAAATTTTGAACGTTGAAAAAGCAAGATTAAATAGGGTGCTTGAAAACGAAGAAATTCGTAGCATGATAACTGCTTTCGGCGGTGGTATCCACGATGATTTTGACGAAAGCAAACTTCGTTACGATAGAATTATTTGTATGACCGATGCCGACGTTGACGGAAGTCATATTAGAATTTTATTGCTAACGTTCTTCTTTAGATTTATGCGTCCACTTATTGAAAAAGGGCACGTATATATTGCTCAACCACCACTTTATAAGGCTAGCAAAAACAAGGTTGACAAATATCTTTATAGCGATAAAGAATTGCAAGAATATCTTGCTGAAGTAGGCAAATGCGATATTCAAAGATATAAAGGTTTAGGTGAAATGGACCCAGAACAACTTTGGGAAACGACTATGAATCCAGAAACTAGAACGATGCTTCGCGTAACTATGGAAGATGCTTTAGAAGCAAATGAAACGTTTACTCAATTAATGGGTGACGACCCTGAACTTCGTAGAGTCTTTATTGAAGAAAACGCAAAATTAGTAACTGATTTGGACGTATAGGATAAAGGAGAAAAGTAATGGCTAAAAAAGATATAAGCGCAGAACTTTCTGCTGAATTTAAACAAACTCTTGAAAAAACCAAACTTATTAACGTTGAAGTAAATAACGAAGTAAAGAAATCCTTTATTGCTTATGCAATGGCGGTTAACGTTTCGCGTGCAATTCCTGACGTTAGAGACGGAATGAAGCCCGTTCATAGACGTATTTTATACGCGATGCACGATATGGGCTTAACTGCTGATAAAGCATATAAAAAATGCGCAAAAATCGTCGGTGAAGTTTTAGGTAAATACCACCCACACGGCGATAGTTCGGTTTATGATGCTTTAGTTCGTTTAGCGCAAGATTTTGCTATAAATTTCCCACTTGTTGACGGTCACGGTAACTTCGGTTCGGTTGACGGTGATAAGGCTGCTGCGTATAGATATACTGAAGCAAGGTTATCTAAACTTTCAAACGAAATGCTTAGAGAAATTGATAAAAACACCGTTGATTTTTATCCAAACTTTGACGATACTGAAATGCAACCGGTTGTTTTACCATCAAGAATTCCAAACATTTTAGTTAACGGTGCAGATGGTATAGCAGTTGGTATGGCAACGAATATTCCACCTCACAATTTAGCGGAATGTATCGACGGCTGTATTGCTCTTATGGATAATCCTGAAATAAGCGTTGAAGACCTTATGGAATATATTCCTGCACCTGATTATCCAACCGGTGGCGTTTTAATGGGTAGAGCGGGCATTAGACAGGCTTATAGAACGGGTAAAGGTGGATTTGTTTTAAGAGCAAAGTGTGAAATTCAAGAATTTAATAACGGAACTCGTGAAAGAATTGTCGCAACCGAACTTCCATATCAAGTTAACAAAGCAATGCTAATTAAAAGTATTGCCGATATGGTTAAAGATAAGAAGATTGAAGGTATTAGCGACGTTCGTGACGAATCTGATAGACACGGACTTAGAATTGTTATTGAATTAAAGAAAGACGCTAATGCGCAAGTAGTATTAAACACCTTATATAAACATACTAACTTGCAAGTGAAAGATGGTATAATTCTTTTAGCGCTTGTTGACGGTGAGCCTAAAGTTTTAAGTCTAAAAGAAATTTTAGAGCATTATATTAAGCACCAAGAAGAAGTTATTATTCGTCGCACAAAATATGATTTAGCAAAAACTGAAGAGCGCGAACATATTGTAAACGGCTTAATTATAGCACTTGCTAATATTGATAAAGTTATTGAAATTATTAGAAAGTCTGCAGACAAAAACTCTGCGTGTGAAGCACTTATGCAAGAATTTGTGCTTAGCGATAAGCAAGCAAACGCAATTTTAGAAATGCGTTTACAAAGACTTACTAGTATGGAAGTTGAAAAACTCAAAGAAGAACTTATTGAACTTCAAAATACTATTGCTGACCTAAAAGATATTTTGTCAAGCGAAGCGCGTGTAAAAGCAATAATAAGGGCGGATATGGAAGAAATCAAACAAAGATATCCATCTCCAAGAAAAACCGAATTATCATACGATTACGGCGATATTGACGAAGCGGATATGATTCCTGTTGAAGATATCGTGGTTAGTTTGACTCATTTGGGTTACGTTAAGCGCGTTCCTGTTGCAGAATATAGAACGCAACGTCGTGGTGGAAAGGGCGTTACTGCTCATAAGCCAAAAGAAGAAGATTTTGTCGATAATATGTTCGTTGCTTCAACTCATGACGATATCTTGTTCTTTACTGATAAAGGAAGAGTATATAGCGTTAAGGGCTATAATATTCCTGAGGGTTCAAGAACTGCAAGGGGTAGGGCGATTGTCAACGTTATTCAACTTGGTGACGGCGAAAAAGTACGCGCGATGATTCAAGTTAAGGCTGATGCAGAAGGGTATATCGTTTTAGCAACTAAAAATGGATTAATTAAAAAGACTTCGCTTGCTGAATTCGCTAATATTAGACGTGGTGGAAAGATTGCAATTAGCATTGTTGATGGTGACGAACTTATTTCTGTTCAATTGTCTAGTGGCGATAACGAAATTTTAATTGCTTCTCACGACGGTAAATGTATAAGATTTAATGAAGCGGACGTGCGCGCTATGGGGAGAGATACTCAAGGCGTAAAGAGTATAACCTTAAATCCAAACGATTACGTTGTTGATATGTCTGTAATCAAAGAAGGTTACGAAGTTATTACAATGACCGAAAACGGCTACGGCAAGCGCTCTAACGTTGAAGATTATAGATTACAAACTAGAGGCGGAAAGGGCGTTAAAGCAGGCGTATTTAATGAAAAAACCGGTAAACTAGTTAACCTAAAACTTGTATCAAGTGAAGAAGATATAATGATTATTACAAGTAGTGGTACTATTATTAGGGTTTCAGCAGCTGAGATTAGCACTATCGGTAGAGATACTCAAGGCGTAAGAATTATGCGTATTGATGAATCAACCGTTTCTAAGATTGCAATTTCTCCAAAGAGTGACGCTGAAGATGAAGAGGAAGAAGAAACTGCTGAATAAAAGAATAATTATTCTAAATCGCCAATCAACTTTGATTGGCGATTTAGTGTAAATATAATTACGTATTTTATTATTAAATACAAAAGAAAAAATATATTTTTAAAAATAAAATAAAAAATAGAAAAAAAATTGAATTATAATGGGTTTTTATATTGACAAATGTTTTTTTATTT
>JAZNQZ010000012.1:0-60251 GCA_045590475.1 Christensenellaceae bacterium | reverse complement strand
CAAACCTTGTAAACGAAATTTTGTTTCATATTCCGTAACAATATTTGGTATAGAATTTTCAGTAATTTCTTTTGACGCGTCAACAACCAAAAATCCGTTAGCCTTAAAACGTTCAAAGGAATAATTAAAAAATTCTTCATCATCCGTTTTTTGATAAACTGCGCCACCATTATCAAGAAAATTTTTATAATTAGCAATTAATCTATCGCAAGTTAGCCTTCTTGTTTCATAACTTTTTTGTGGATATGGTGGTGAGAAGTTTAAATATATATTTCTAATAGACTTTTCTTTTATGTATCTTGGTAAATAATCAGCACCACAATTAAAAAACTTAACGTTTTTTAATCCTTCCTTTTTTGCGCTCTCCCCTGCCATAACAATAATATTTTCCAAAAGTTCAACGGCAATATAATTAACCGAAGGATTTTGTTTTGCCTTTTCTAGTATAAACGAACCTTTCCCACAGCCAATTTCAAGTTCAACAGGATTATCATTACCAAAGATTTTTGTATAGTCAAAATACTTCTTATCTAAAACTGCGAGTTTAACGTTTGGTATATCCATATCAGCAACGTAAACGTAATCACTTAAACTTGACAAGCGTTCTTTTAGATGTTTTTTTCTTCTAATTCTCATACTTACTCTCGCTATATTTTCTTCTTATATTGTAACATTATTTTTAGAAATAGTCTAATATTTACTTATAACATTTACTTGCAAAATTAAAAATATTATGCTAGAATTTAAACAAAAATTAATATATTCGGGGTATGGCGCAGTTGGTAGCGCGCTTGTCTGGGGGGCAAGAGGCCGTGAGTTCAAGTCTCGCTACTCCGACCAACAAAAAATGATAGCCTTTTGGGTTATCATTTTTTGTTTGTTGCAGTTAGTGGATTGGCTTGACGAATTTGAGTTCACATACGAACAACGTGAGTATTACGGAGCGATAGCGTAGTAAAGTGCCTCGCTACTCCGACCAACAAAAAACGATAACCTTTTTGGTTGTCGTTTTTTTGTTTGTTGCAGTTAGTGAATTGACTTGACGAATTTACGAATAATAAAACGCTCGATTAAAATTTAATCGAGCGTTTTTTACTTTAATAATGTTTATTTCTTAAATAATTTTCTCATAAATGCTGGAAGTTCTTTAGTCTTTTTTGCTTCAGGTTCAACGTTTAATTGTTCTTCAATCTTAGTTAAATCTGGGGTTTGAACCATTTCAACTTGAGATGCTTCTGCTTCTAAACGTTTTTCACTTTCTTCAATTTCGCGTAAAAGTGGTGGAACTGAACTTTCTTCTTCCTTTACAATTTCAGGTCTATTAAATTGTAAAACAGGTTTTAATTCCTTTTCAATACTTTCATCACTTTCTTTTGCTGAAAAACCCGTAGCAATAACGGTAATCTTAACTTCATCAACCATTGTTTCGTCAATAGTAGCACCGAAGATAATGTTTGCTGATTCATCAATGATACCTTGAACAAGTTCAGCGGCTTCGCTAACTTCGTTAAGCATAAGGTCTTTACCACCGGTAACGTTGAGAATAACTGATTTTGCACCTTCAATAGTTGTTTCAAGTAATGGACTAGATACTGCTTGTCTTACGGCTTCAATAACTCTATTTTCGCCTTTTGCCCTACCTATTCCCATATGTGCTAAGCCTTGGTTACGCATAACGGTATTAACGTCAGCAAAGTCAAGGTTAATAAGTGACGGCATTGAAATTAAATCTACGATACCAACGATACCTTGCTTTAACATATCGTCAGCAACCTTAAATGCGTCTAACATACCCGTTTGAGCAGGTAAATATTGCAATAATTTATCGTTTGGAATAACAACTAACGTATCAACGTGTTTTCTTAAAGCCGCAATACCTTTATTTGCATTATTATTTCTTACCTTTCCTTCAAAAGAGAAAGGTTTTGTAACAACTGCTACGGTTAAAATACCAAGTTCTCTAGCAATTCTTGCTACAACTGCAGCAGCGCCCGTTCCCGTACCACCGCCCATACCTGCGGCAATAAATAATAGGTCGGTACCTTGAAGCATTTCAGCGATATCTTCAGCAGATTCTTCAGCCGCTGCTTCACCAACGCTTGGGTCACTTCCTGCACCTAAGCCTTTAGTTAACTTTGCACCAATTTGCAAAACTCTTGACGCTCTTGAAAGCAACAACGCTTGATTGTCCGTATTAACTGAAATAAATTCAGCACTTGAAACGTTTGATTCTATCATACTGTTAACGGCGTTACAGCCACCGCCACCAATACCCATTACCTTTATTACTGCTTGATTGTTAATTGATTCTTGTCCAAACATATATTTTATCTCCTTGTTAATCGTATTAATTTATTTTTATTGTTGTTCTAATGCTAATTCTAAAAGTGAAAGAACTGCTGATTCAGTTGGCTTATCCATTAGTGGAACTTTTGGTGATATTATTTCAACTGCCGTCCCTAATCTTGCTGATATATGTTCTTTCGCGCCCCTTATATAAGAAATTCCACCACCCGTTATCATCAATGGAACGTAATCGGGAATTTTATAACCAGACGACTCAATCGCTTCAGCCAAACTTTCACAGAGTGTATCTAAACTAAAAGCAACGGTTTTCTTTATATCTTCACACATATAATAGTTTCCGTCGTCATCTTCGATAAAATCAAGTGACGGTTCTATCGACGTGTGACTTAAACTAATTTTTCTCTTTATCATTTCAGCAACGTCAAACGAAACGGAAAATCTTTCAGTTAACGACGCACTTATATATCCACCGCCGTACGCAAATGATTTTTGATATAATATTCCATCGCCTTGAACTATCGTAAACGTCGTATTTATATACCCGACGTCTGCTATCGTTGCTATTCTATCTCTAGTTTCCGCTTCAACAAGATATAAGGCTTCAGCAAGCGCGGTTGAAACGCATTCAACGTGCTTAATTCCCGCCATCTCTATTGAAGTTTTTACCATATCTATAAAATAATTACTGCAAACTACGAAAGAAAGTTTTCCTTTTAATATACTGCTATTCGCTCCTACAGGATTTGCTAGCCTTCTAAAGTCATCGAGTTCATAAACTATTGCAGAACGATTGATTAGCGTATACTTTGTTGATGATAGCATAAATGCTGAATCGTAAAGTGCATCGATATCTTCTTCTTGTATTTTTTTCTTTTTAGCAAAAGATATTTGACTTTCCTTTACAAAAACTTGAGTAAAATCTCCCGGTACGCCAACGTAAATAGTATCTACGTTTGCCGTCTTTTTTATCGAACAAGCAATCGTATAAATAATATTCTTAAACTTGTCCACATCGAAAAATTCCCCTTCGTTAAATCCGTCGTAATCGTAAGAATAACGACCTTTAATTATAAAGGTTTTATTAATCCCGCGTTCCCCGATTAATGCGGTAACCTTTGACGACCCAACGTCGATAACCGCAACTTCTTTCTTTAGCATATTCTATCCCCTATTTTGAACTCGACCAAACGACGTTTGGTTGTCCGTTCAATAAGTTTACCTTAATTGTACTGAACATTTTAACATAATCACTAGGCGCATTATCGTAAGCATTAAACGCAAAAACAACCTTTTCAACACCTTTTTCTTCAGCCTTAGCAATCTCAACGTTAACTCCGGTATAAGTCTTAAACGTAACGTTCGCACCTGGAACGTTAGGCTTAAACACTTCGATACTCTTTATGCAATCAGTTAACTCAACGTTCTTCGCCATTTCAAAAACCGTTTCAATTAACGACTGACTGTCCGTTTCAATAACCTTACCGACTTTAGCGTTAGTAATATTAACACCGTCTAACGTAAACAAAATTTTATCGCGACCGGAATAATTTTTTACTTCAGTTTCATAGGCTTTTCTTAAAATAAACCCATTTTCCGTCGTAACAAGATATTCGTCACCGTTCTTAAGATAATATACTTCTCTTCTTTCTTTAACGTTGACGGTCAATACATTTGGAAAATCCTTTTTTACCGATATGATTTCTAAATATAAATTATCGCTAATCGCATCTTCAACTTTATCTAAATTTAAAAACAACAAGTTTTTCCCAACAAACTCGTCAAAAACAGGTTGAACGTTTTCCGTTATAATTTTACTAGAAACGGCATAATTAACTTGAACTTTTTTCGTAGTAAAAAGTCCAAATAAGCAACCTAATATTGAGAGCAAGAATAAACTTGCAACTATTATTAAAGATATCTTCTTAGCCTTCATTCGCATCTTCCGTTATTTTAATATTCGCGCCAACATCACGAAGTTTTTTATCTAAATTAGCATAGCCCCTTTTTACGTGCTTAACTCCGTCAACCACCGTCTGCCCTTCGGCGTTGAGCCCCGCTAACACCAAAGCCGCACCACCACGCAAATCGCTTGCTAGAACGTGCGCGCCCTTTAACCTTTCAACTCCGTCAAATATAATCTTCCTTCCCTTTACGCTAAATTGTGCGCCCATCTTTTCTAGTTCTATTAAGTGGTTGAAGCGATTTTCAAAAACCCTTTCACATATAACTGAGCGCCCTTTGGTTATCGACGCTAAAACACACGTTTGCGCTTGCAAATCGGTTGGAAAATCAGGATACGGTCCCGTTGAAATTGAGAATGGCTTTCTCTCTTTCTTACTATACACATGTATTATACCATTTTCTTGACGCATTTTACAAGTATTATCGCAAAATTTATGCGTAAAAAAAGAAATATTTTTTATATTACAATTATTTAATTGTAATTCTCCACCCGTTATCGCAACGGCTAGCATAAAAGTTCCCGCTTCTACTCTATCAAAAATCGGTGAATATGTCCCACCGTTAAGTTTTTTTACCCCTTCAATTAATATGTTTGAAGTTCCTGCTCCGTATATTTTTGCACCTAGTAAATTCAAAAAATTCATTAAGTCTACGATTTCAGGTTCTCTTGCCGAATTATGTATTTCAGTTTTACCGTTTGCTAAAACTGCAGTTAAAATTGCATTTTCCGTTGCCCCAACAGACGGATAATCTAAATAAATTTTATTTCCCTTTAGTCTTTCTGCAACGCAAGTTATAAATCCGTCTTTTTCAACCACCTTTACACCCAATGCTCTTAAACATTTTAAGTGCAAGTCTATCGGTCTTTTCCCAATATTACATCCACCTGGATATGCAATCTTTACCCTTTTAAAACGGGAAATTAGCGCGCCCATCATAAAAACGGAAGCACGCAGTTCTTTGGTTAAATTTTCAGGTATTTCAAACGAATTAACACTTGAAGAATCTATCAATAAATCATTACCGATAAACTCGGTCTTCACACCAATACTTTCAACAATCTTTATTAAACTAAAAACGTCAAGAATTTTAGGGCAATTTTTTATTAATACTTTCTTTTCGGTCAATATACTCGATGCAATTAGTGGAAGCACTGAGTTTTTTGCGCTTTCTATCGTAACTTCACCAAATAACTTATTCCCACCCTCTATCAAATATCTTTCCATAAAATTCTCCCCATTTTTCAATACAAGTAGATATATTATTTTATGGAATTATTAGTTAAAAAGTTAACGTGCTTTGTTTTGATACGTTAAATAAAACTCCCATTTCAGCCATAAAAATTATAATCGAAGTGTTCCCACTCGAAACTAACGGCAATGATAAACCTGTCGGTGGTATACTGCCCGTTACTACAAGCGCGTTAACTACCGTTTGAATGCCGAATATCATTGTTATTCCAACTGCCAAAGTATAACCGAAAACGTCTTTTGCTTGCGAAGCAATTTTTAACCCCTTAAAAATTATAAACCCTAATAATGAAAAAAATAAAAATAATCCTATAAAACCTATTTCTTCTCCTATAACCGATAAAATAAAATCCGATTCAGCAAATGGTAAAAATGCGTATTTTTGGCGTGAATTAAATAACCCCACACCAAACCAACCACCCGAACCCAGCGCGTATAGAGATTGCAAAAGTTGATATCCTTCGCCTTTTGGATTTGACCAAGGATTTATAAATGCCGTAAGCCTACTTAAACGATACGGCTCTATTAAAATTAATACTACTCCTAAAATTAAGGCTGGAACAATCAAAATTGCAAAATGAACCCCTTTCATTCCACAGGCAAAAAGCATAGTTATCATCAAAACCCCAACACAAACGGTTATTGACATATTAGGCTCAATTATAATTAGTGCACAAGTTGTTCCACCAAACAATAAAATTGGCAAAATCCCTTTAAACGTTCTAATTTTTTCAGGGTTTTTAGAAACGTAAGTAGCACAAAATAATATCAATGCAAATTTTGAAATTTCCGATGGTTGTAAAGTTATTCCCCCAAATCCAATCCAACGTTTTGCTCCGTAATTTTCCACACCTATTCCCGGCACGAACACAAGTAGCAATAACACGAAAGATATTATCGATATCGGCAATGTAAACTTTTTTAATTTTTTATAATCAAAAAAAGCCGTAAACGTCATCGCGACGATGCCTAAAGAAACACCGATAATTTGCTTATTCACAAAATAAAATGGATTATTAAAATTTTTTGATGCTGAATAATTGCTTGCAGAATATATAAAAACCGTGCCTAAAATAGCAAGTAAAATAACTGCTAAAGGAAGTAAAATTTCCCCCTTTTTATTTTGATGCACGGTTAATTTTTTGTTTTTCAATTATAATTCTCCTACCACATTAATAAACGCTTCCCCTCGTTCTTCAAACCCACTAAACTTATCGTAACTTGCACACGCAGGGCTTAATAACACAGCGTCTCCATCGCTTGCAAAAATACTTGCAATTTTAACTGCATAATTAAAATCTTCCGTTACCGTTATATCCGTTACTCCAATTTTCCCCGCAGACGACAACATATTAAACCTTGAATCACCCGTTAATATTACGTGCTTAACCGAACTAAGTTTTATTTTATCGAAGAGTTCATCATAACTTTCACCCTTTTCACTTCCACCTAAAATTAAAACCGTTGGCTTTTTCATTGCGTTTATTGCACTAATAGTTGAGTTAGTGTTAGTCGCTTTTGAATCGTTATAATAGTCAACCCCGTTTTTTTCAGCAATTAATTCTATTCTATGTTTAACCCCCTTAAAATCCTTTATAATACTAACGATTTCACTTGTGTTTATGCCTAACAATTTACAAACTGTTATTGCAAAAAGAACGTTATATAGGTTGTGTTCGCCATTTAATCTTAAACTATTAACGTCAATTATTTCTTCTCCAAAATAGTATAGTTTTTCATTTAGTAGATAAGCCCCTTCAACGCGTTCTTTTATAGATATCCAAATAACCTTTCCCTTCGTTTCGGTAAAAAAGCCCTTTACTATTTCATCGTCAAAATTTAAGACTGCAAATTCACTTTCCCTTAAATTTTTCACGATGCGCTTTTTTAAAAATATGTAATTGTCCATATTATAATGTCGTTCTAAGTGGTCGGGTGAAATATTTAATACGCAAGCAACGTGTGGTAAAAATGCGTTAACGCTTTCTAATTGAAAACTTGATACTTCGGTAACGCATACGGTATCTTCGTTTATTTCTTTTAATTTTGAAGTCATAGGAACGCCCACGTTGCCAACTAATTGATTATTTATTTTTGCAAAATCTAATATTTCATTAATTAGCGTAACCGTCGTCGTTTTTCCGTTAGTACCCGTTACCGCAACTATTGGTGGAATAAATGATTCATATGCAAATTCTAATTCACCCATTATTCTTTTTTGCATTTGCTTCGCCGTTACTGCTAGTTCGTGATTAATTGGTACTCCAGGGCTTAAAATTAACACGTCTGCTTCTTTTAATTTTTCTTTCGATTCTTCTTTAGTTAAATTGTTTATCCCTATTTCACTGAGTTTTTTCAATGCTGAAACTGCCTTTTTAGAACGCATTTCTTCATATACCCATACAGTTGCGTTTTTTGAAAGCAAATATTTTATCACAGCAAATCCACTTTTTGATGCACCTAAAACTAAAAATTTTTGAGTTTTTATATACACTTCTTACCTCATAAAAATGAAAAGATTACCATGCATCCAAAAAATAAGGTTATCAAATAATAGCAATATGATATTTGAGTTTCACTATAACCTTTCATTTGAAAATGATGGTGGAGTGGCGCCATTAAAAAAACTCGTTTTTTGCTTTTTTTATAAACGCCAACTTGCAATATTACTGATATGCCCGAAAGAACGAACATTATGCCTAATATTGGAATAAAAAAACTATTTGATGAAAATACGCTTATTGCGCCTATAAATCCACCGATTGAAAGTGAGCCCGTATCCCCCATAAAGACTTTCGCTTTATTTACGTTAAATATTAAAAAACCTAAAATGCCACCGACTAAACTAGCCGATAATATCTGTAAATTTTCATATTCTTTAATGTCTAAATATAAATGAGATAATGCTTTAGTTTGAAACCCTATTAACACACATATTTCAACTAGATAAATTGCACTTACGCTTCCCGCTAAGCCGTCTAGTCCATCGGTTAAATTTACACAATTAGTTATCGCAATAAATATAATCGCTATTAAAATTATGCTTATCCAACCTAAATCAACGCTTTTTTTCGTAAATGGAATATGAAAAACGGTTAACCCGTTTTCAAACGCAAAAAAACCGGCAATTAATGAAATTCCAAGTTGAAATAGTATCTTTTGATATGCTTTTAACCCTTCGTTTTGCTTTAGTTTTATTTTGATAAAGTCATCGATAAATCCAACGATTAAAAAAGCCAACCCGATTGCAATTGAAACGGTGGCTATTCTTCCTCTACCGAATATTAACGCTGTAATTACCGATGGGATTATAAAAAATATTCCCCCCATAGTAGGTGTTCCAGCCTTTTCTTTATGAGTTTTTACGTAACTTAATATTGGTTGCCCTGCTTTAATTTTTCTTAAAATTGGCAATGCAAATATACCTAATATTATAGTTAAAATTAGCGATGATATTAGGCTAAGTAATATAATTTTCAATTCCTTTTTCTCCGTAAAATTTCCTTAACCGTATCTTTATCATTATAAGGGCGTTTTATACCGAGAATTTCTTGATAATTTTCACTTCCCTTTCCGGCTATTACTATTACGTCGTTTGGAAGAGCCATATTTAACGCATATTCTATCGCTAAATATCTATCTTGAACTATCACGTATTGTTTAGTAGTACTTATAATTCCTTTCTCAATATCAAAAATTATATCCATTGGCTCTTCAAAACGTGGATTATCCGAAGTTATAACGGTAAAATCAGCGTATTTACCACTGATTTTACCCATTTCTTTTCTTTTGCCCTTATCTCTATTTCCACCACAACCAAATACGCATATTAGTTTATTTTTCGTTATTTTTCTTAAAGTCGATAAGATATTTTCAAGCCCGTCGGGAGTATGTGCATAATCAATAAATACCTTAAAATCTCCGTCAAAAACACACTCTATTCGACCTTTTACCCCGTTTAACGACTTTAACTTTTCACCAATTTTTATTATTTTTTGCCCCGTTAACGCACACGCTGTTGCCGACGATAATAGATTATAAACGTTAAACTTTCCTAAAAGTTTTGTCTTGACAAAAAATACTTCGTCAAATAAGTTCAATATAAAATTACTATTATCTTCATTTTCTACTATATCCATAGCAAAAACGTCTGCTGGATTATCAATTCCATACGTTACCGTGTTTTTTCTACTTTTAACTATTTCCCCTCCCACTTCATCGTCAACGTTCACGACGGCATATTCGCATAAATCACTTTCAAAAAAACTTTTCTTAACTTCTTTATACACTGCATAATCTTTAAAAAAGTCTAAATGGTCGCGTGTGCAATTTGTAAAAATCCCTACCTTAAATTTTAAGTTGTTTATTTTTTTATAATATATCGCGTGCGCTGATATTTCCATTACTACCGTTTTATACCCATCGTTATACATATCGTATAAAATTTTATTCAAAATTAACGGGTCGGGCGTCGTTAACGTTGGTTCAAGATAATTGTTTCCATAAAATACCCCTAACGTTCCTATCACTCCACATTTCTCACCCAAATTATTTAATATTTGACTGATTAAATGTGTGGTACTTGTTTTACCGTTTGTTCCCGTTACCCCTATTAACGTCATTTTTTTACTAACGTTTTGATAGAAATTATCAGCGATTAACGAAACTGCTTCCCTACAGTTGTTAACGATAACTTGCGTTATCGAAGTATTAATTTTTTCTTCGGTAACGACGGCAGTTGCGCCCGCACTTTCCACTTGGCGAATAAAATCTGCACCGTTATAATCGTTTCCTTTTATGGCAATAAATAATGAATTCTTACAAGCCCTATTACTATCCGTTTGAACAGACCCAATTTCTAAATCGTTCTTACCAATTATTTCGTTAACTTTTACGCCTTTAATTAATTCTTTTAATTTCATACTTTACCTTCTTTAAGGTTTTTCTAAATTTTTAACCTTGATTATTCCTTCAAAAACTTGCTTAGCATAAGGTGATGCTACCGTTGAACCATAATACTCACCTTTTGGTTCGTCAATAATTACTAGTGCTAAATACTTTGGGTTATTTGCTGGAAAATAACCCACGAAACTAGATACGTATTTTCCCTGTGCAATTATTCCGTTTTCATACTTTTGTGCAGTCCCTCTCTTACCGCTTACTTGTGTAAACTTTGCTATATAAAATCCAAAAAACCTTATGAATAAAGGGGTTTCTCGCTTATTTTATCTAGAAAATTTTATCAACAGGTTTTTCCTTTTACTTGCGTAAACTCTATTAGAAAATAAAATCTTACAATACATTATACATTGTAAGATTCTTATAAATTTATTAAGTTTTATTATATTGTGACGAATTATGTCAATGCTTATATTTATTGATAACGAAATTTAAAAGCCCTGAATTTCGTTATCAATCAAAAATTTCGTTTTGATTTCGCCAAAACGCAAAAAATTTCGTTTTCATTTCGTTATATCAATCTTTTTAATATTAATTTAACACAATTTTTAAAATGAGATTATCCGTTTCTTTTTCTATTACATAACAGACTTTTATAACTGTTTTTATCACTTGTGTTTTGTGCTTTTTAATCCTTTTTAATCTTGAAATTAAATTTTCAATTTTACCAAAATCAACTTCATCTTTTATTGACTCGTCAATGTTTCTTATACTGCCTAATAACGATTTTTGTTTTTTTTGGAATGTCAACTCATCAATTTTGTTTTCAAAACGTAAATCCAGCAACTGTAAATATTGACAATTCAAATCTTCCAACAATTTTTTAGAATTGTTTTTATAAAATTCTTTTTGTGTCTTTATGTATTTACTTATCCACTCTTCTACAAGTGATAAAACTTCTAAAAATAAAACAGTTTCAATTATATCCCTAGGTATTGAATACAATTTTTTGTTTTTCTCTCGTAAAAAATAAATTTGCTGTTTTTTAGAAAACAACAAATTCTTCTTTAAGTGTTTATCTATAAGACAAGAGCCTAAATGTTCTAATCTTTGTTTTACTTTTGAATGTCTTTCTATTTCTGATTGCACCAATGCGTATAAGTCCTCGGAAATAATAGCCTGATGCGTATTCTTTAACAAAATCCTTTCGCTTTTCTTATGTCTTGACCAATTAACGGAATGTCCACAGTATTCATAATCAGTAGCAATGCTCCAAACCTTTTCTGCATTCCACTTTGCAGCGGATTGTCTATGTAGTGCCTTAAGCCCAAGCACTTGCGTTGCATAAGCCGAACGGGTTAAAACGTCTTCTTCATTTAATATCTTTGCGACAGTGCCACAAGAAAAACTATTTTCAGCAATATAAGTATAAATTCTTCTAACGATATTTGCTGAATAATCATCAATATGTTCACGCCCTTTTTCGTCAAAACAATAGCCGTATTTAGGATAATAATTTAAGTGTCTTGTTTGCGCATAATGTTCTCGTGATTTCCTGCACTTTTTTCTAAATTCTTTTAAATAATAATCATTTAGAAAACTTCTTAAAACTATGGACATATCGTCTTTGTAAAACTTACTGTCGTAGTTATCATTTACTGATATAACCCTAATTCCATATCGTGGAAAAATATTTTCAATAAAATCCCCAACTCTATATAAAGAACGCCCTAATCTCGATATATCCTTAAGTAATATAACATTAAACCTTCCAGCCTGCATATCATCTAACATTTGCCTAAATGCCGGACGATCAAAATTCCCACCACTATAACCATCATCAGAATATATATTGTCAACATTAAAACCTTGCGCCTTAGCAAAATCATTTAATGTTTTTATTTGATTTTCAATACTTCTTGATTCTCTATTTTTATCAATTTTATCTTCATCTTCTCGTGATAATCTAACATATATTACCGCAGTTTCACTCATTTTTAAGAACAGGAGTCATTAGTTCGATGGGAATATTATACTTAATATCTATCATGATATTTCGTTTATGTTTTGAGCCGTCAATGTGTTCTGCTTTTACAAATATTTTATCAATAAATTTTTGTAAAAAATCGTATTTCAATAATTTTTGAGGTTCTATCGAAACTATTTTTTCCATAAGCTCCATAGCATCCATATGTTTTTTAGTAGTGGGAGAATCACATTTTAGCGACATTAACTGAATAATTTCTTCTTCAAACATTTGCTTTTCTTTATTAAAACTTTCCAACAAAAGATGATAGGTTGATTCAGGTAACGCGCCATCTATGTATTGCTCTACAATATGCATAATTTTTTTATCTATTTTTTCAGAATTAGTTTTTGCTTTATCAATCGCTGTTTGAATATCTACAGCCTTGCTAGTTAAGGTTTCTTTTTCTTTATTTAAACATTCTAATAATTCTTTTCTTCGTGATAACAAACTCACTTTGAAACATTCAATTTCCTTTATCAACAATTCCTCTAATGTTTTTTTAGGTATGGAATTACAATACTTACATTCTTTATTATTACAATAATAGCGGTAAGTAAAGTCTTCTTTCTTTAGTGTTCTATATCTTTCAATTCTCAAGACTTTTCCACAATCCTTGCAATAAAGGAGCCCTTTAAATATATTGTCTTCTACCAATACCGTTCCTGAATTACTCCTTTTAAGAAGCGCATTTGCTAGTTCCCAAGTCTCCTTATCGACAAGCGGTTCGTACCGATGTTCAAATATATAGCAGTTATCATTTTTTCTTCTTTTCTTATTCTTAAAACTTATCCCCTTACTTTGTGCCGTCCTATACACCCCAAGATATTCGTCTTTTACAATAATATCTCGTACCATACTCGTTGTCCATGCAGTATAGGTTTCTTGGGGCATAGCAAGAACTTTCGCTTTATTGTAGCCATATTTAACCGCGTTAAAAAATCTTGGCACATACACCCCTTGCTCTTGCAAATACTTTGCCACCCTTGACGTAGAAGCACATTCAGTATATTTCTTGTATATGATCCTAACAATTTCGGCCGTTTCTGGATCGGGAATTCTTTCATATAGTTCGTTATATGTATATCCGTAAATGGGAAACACCGTATTTCTAGGTTCTCCATTTTTTGCTTTTCCATCCAACGTAAAACGGATTTTTTTTGAAATATCCTTTGCATACCACTCATTTATAATATTTTTGAATGGCATAAAATCGCAACTATCTTCGTCAAAACTATCAAAATTATCGTTTATGGCAATATATCTTACGTTGTATTCAGGAAAAAACTCTTCTGTATAATAACCCGCTTGAATATAATTTCTTCCCAAACGCGACAGATCCTTGGTTATGACTAAATTTATTTTCCCGAGTTTAATATCATTAATTAATCGGTTAAAATCTGGACGATTAAAATTAGTTCCCGTATAGCCATCATCAGAGTAAATACCAGCTACAGTCCACCCCTGTTTTTTTACATAATTAAATATTAATTCTTTTTGAGTTTTAATTGATTGACTTTCGTCGTTGCCGTCCTCTTGTGATAGCCTACAATATATACCAACTTTGTATTTGGTTTCATTCATCATTTGTATCCCTATCCTTCTCTTCTTGTTCAACAATATCTATCAACGCTTCAATAATAGCAGAAAGATTCCCATCAGCGTTGATGGGAAATTCCCTAATAACAGTTATAGTTTTACCATTTTCCTTATAGATTGTCTTATAATTTTCAATATGTTCTAATTCCACTATTCAACTACCTTATACAACATTGGAACTTGTACACTTCCCGTATATTATATAAGTTTTTTTGAATATTTAGAACAAAAACTAAACCCCATTAATATAGTAAAAGCTGACGCTATATATTTGGTTCTGCAAATGATAATGTTAGAGCTTGTTTCAATTCTAATATACTTTGATACCTCTTATATGGGTCTTTATAAGTGCATTTTTCAACAACATCTGATAAAAAATGATTTCTATTCTTTGGGTTTTTTGTTAATATAAAATTTATGATTTTGCCGATAGAATATATTTCACTAGCAAAAGTTGCGCTACTTAAGTCACGTTTTTGTTCAGGCGATACATAATCTGGATGTCCATAGCCGCTTTTTATTGCTTGTTCATTTCTATCATAAATATTTATTGCAAATCCAAAATCACCAATTTTCCATTTATCATAAACATGAAAAATATTCCCCGGATGTAAATCTCTATGTAAATATCCTAAGTCGTGAAGATAATAAATTGAATCTAATATGTCTAATATTAAGACATATTTATCCTTAATGGAAAGATCTTTATTTAAAAAATCTAAAATAAATGACTCTAATGTATCATCTGCGGCTTCCATATAATAAGCTTCTTCACCTACAAGCTCTGAAACCTGAATTACATAGTCTTTTGATTTCTTATTTTTTATAGACAATAAAATATCATACTCATTCGCAATTCTTTTTGGATTATCTTCTGGTAGTCTCCTTTTCAGTATTTTCATTTCATTATCTTTTTCTATTAATTGTATTTGCGCACAAGCACCAATATGGTTAATAATTGAATAATTATCAGTATTAAATGATAGATAGTCGTGCGCTAAACACTCGTTAATTTTAGACAATATTTCCGTACCTTCTTCACAACCTTCATATAGTGCTTTTAAATAAGCAATTTCATTATTATTTACTAATTGTTTATCTTTTGCATTAAATGACAATTTTACGTTTCTTTGCTTTAAATCAGGATTCAATCCGTCTTTAAAATACAATTGGAAAAGGTTTTGAACTGCTTCTTTCTCGGTAGATTTTAACTTGTAACTATATGTTGCAAGCTCTTTTATAGACTTATTAAACCAAAACATTATTCTAACAAGTCCCTATTAAATTCTTCTATTTCCGTACTTTTCAAATGATTACGCAATCTTTCTAATCTTTCATTGAAGAACAATTTATATTTCGTCCCCATTGTATATTCTTCAATAAATTTCTCAAGAATCTCTATATTCTTTTTGATATGCGGAATCCTACTATTTGTCCAAGAACTTGGACCACCAAAAAAGAACATTCTTCGCATTATATCAATAGACACTTTATGTTCTACTGTTGATTTCGCAAATTCCACTTGTCTTTCTTTTGACGTATCTTCCATTAGAATAGACAAATCACGCATTAGAATATAATTGTTTTTATTCCTTTCAAAATATTCACAAATGAATGACTTAAAAAGCGAATCGTCCATACCAAAAATCAATTTATGAATTTGATTATTAAGATACCAATAAGCGTCATCCGCTAAAACGTCTATAAACATATCTATAAATTGGTTAAACTTATAAAAAGCGACATGAGGAATGTGCGCATGTTTTTCTTCTATAAATCCCTTGAGTAATTTGTATTGGTTCTCACTATCCTCTTTAAAAAGCATATTTAACCAATTACCCTTTAAGTCCATTAAAGCATTTGTCTTTGCTAGTGTTAAATAAACATTCTTCATCAACTCAATATCATTGTTGAACACACTTAGAATTTCATCAAAAGTATATTCGTCTGAAAATAATAATTCACAAAAATGCTTTAATGCCATTTTATTATCGAGTCTTTGATATGCTTTGACTACATTTGAAATAAATCCTTTACGATAATTTTCAAAATTTAATAAACTGTCTGCACGTTCATTCCCATACCATAAAGTAGTTTCAGGATATGTGTTGCAAAAGAAATTAAAAGCATATTCATATATATCATCATCAATCTTATCTTGAGGAACACATACTAAACACTGCGCTATCCAATTGCATTTATGCTTTAAATCTGACATTTCTAAAAATGACAATATGGCACTTAATTCTAAAATACTGTTTAAATTTTTAAGCAATACAAGTGGTCTAATCCCAGTTTCCGGGTTAGACTGAATATATTGAAGTACCAACTCGCAAAAAGCATCTTTGTCCCTCTCATATATCACGTCAAAAACCAGCTCTATTGCGTTGTTACAGTTCCATTCACTATTCCCACCAGCAACATGTTTAGCAATACATGATAAACCATTGATAATTTCATCAAAACTTGTTGTATCGCATAATTTTTTTATGGCGTTTTTAAGTTCTTTGCCATGGATAAATTTCCCTGTTATATAATTAAGATTTTCATAATAAAATCTTAAAGTTGAGTCAGTTAAAAGCGAATCAATAAAGCTCTTAACTCCCTGCATTTTTTTATAGTGTCCCAAAAGGTTAATAGCAAACATTTTGTTGCCAAACACAGACAAATCCAATCTCTCGCAAAATTGTAAAGCATAATTCTTATCAATTTTTCTTAATTCATTGCCTGTTTCAATATAAGTTCCACTAGATACTATCTTGTAGATTTTTTTTAAATCCACTGAATTTTCAAATAAAATATTGATACCTTGCCATATTAAATTACGATGATGTCGAGATTCTTCCATGTTTAACATCTCAACCGTATAGAAAGTAACACTACGCCCTTTAGCTTCAGTTGAACGTTGTGATAAAGAAAATTGTTTATTTAAAACATCACTCAGCAAATCCAAATAATTATCGCACTCTTTTAAACCTATAATTTTCTCCAGTAAATAATTTTGAGTATGATAACGATTAATGTGTGATACATTGTTTATTGTAAACGATTCACAAAGAGAATGCTTTAATTCTTTATACATTCCCGGCTTTTTCATCAATGTATCTATTAAAATGTCAATAGCGTATTCATCATAATCGCTATTAGAAAAGCAAGATAAAATGTCTAATAATTCGGCATAAAAGTCCTTGCCAAACTCATGATATTCTCTTTCTTCGTTGGCGGGTATTTCTTCTAGTTTATTGATAACAAATTGCAACGTTTCATTTGGTATTAAACCATGAAATAATCCCAAATATTTAGTTATTATCTCCCTTCTGTTATTTTCTTCTAAATAGGCAAATACCGCCCTTAATTGCGACAATAAACTCTCATTAAGACCATATATATTTATAATAGATTGGAACAAATCTAAAAATCTATTTTTATATCCACATAGGAATTTCTCAAAGATTATTTTTAGATTAAGCTTATTTTCTTTTATTGCTATTTTATAAAATAAGTAATCTGCTAATATTTGGTCAGCAATTTCAATAGCACTTTTATCAAAGTGATAATTAATTGTCTCTGCAATATCCAATTCATCACAAATATCATAAAATTCTATTTCTGAAAACCCAAAAACTTTACCTATTTCCGTTATTAAATTTTTGTCCCTAATATCTAATCTCTTAAAAAGTGAAAGAGCGGCAAGAACTTTTTCAGCAAGTTTATCCGAGCTTAAAGCTTCAATTCTCTCCCGAACATCGTTAAAATATTCTTCTAAAAGATCAGATAATTGTTTTACACCTTTTCCTTTTTCATTTATCAATTGCGCAGCCATTACGGCAAAACGCAAATTGCCTTTTGAAACTTCTAATATATAATCAAGCCTACTTTTTCTTTCAATGCCAAATCCCTGTTTAATTATCTCCGCAACATCCTCTTGTTTGAAAGGCTTAATCTCATAATTCTGTATATCTGTTTTAATTAAGGCTCTCATAACAGAGTCAACAGCATAATCACGTACCGTAAATATAATACGAATATTATTTTGTCTTTCTATAAAATTAGCTATATCTCCAATATAATTTGTTCGATTTGCATCATCCACTAACACGTAATGCATTTTTTGTGTATCGTTTAAAAGTGATTTTAAGTCCTCAAACAATCCCACACCACTCATTTTGACTACGTGACATTCTGAATCGTGATTTAATTCTTGTAACTCTTTGAATATTTGAAGTGCAATCCTTGTTTTTCCACAACCTGCGGGCCCATACAAAACAATAGCCTTGTCGGTTTGCAATATTCTCATTATTGCTTCCTTTTCCACTTCTCTAAATAGAAATATATTATCTTGTACAACATTAAATTTATTCCCATATTCTTTAATGGGAACTATACATCCATTATTTATTTTTATTCCTAAATATTTTTCAGCCAAAATAGGATAATATGTTTTAAGTAATCGAACAATTTCATCTATCCCCCAAAATTTTAAGTTAAACTCTCCAATTATTCCAACATTGTTGAGAATACCTTTCGCTTCTTTGTATGTTTCAGGAGAAATTCTTCCCGTGCAAGCATAAATAACTTCATTAACCTTAATTTTATTTTTGTTAATTTCTTTTGTCGCTTTTTTCAAATCTGAAATTATTTTAGTGCGCAAAGAAGTTTGTTGAGATGTTATCTCAACAAACGTTGTTACTTCGAACTTGTCTTTTTTACTTGTAAACCAAATATCCACTGGACCTTTTGTTGGAACGGCTCGACCTGCTTGCCGCCCAGGATGTGAAATGTTTTCCATATTTGGATATTCTTTAAGCAACAAATCGTGAACCAAATCTTCAAATTTCATTGCTTCCAAATTTAAAATTCTTTTCTCGTATTCAATCAAATCCATATTTTTCTCCATGTTGATTTAATATTGACAATTACTTATTTTTCTGCTTGTAAATTTCTTTTAAATCCTCAACAGCCAATTCTGGCGCCATTGTATGAAACATAAGATAATTAACATTCATTGTCTCAAATGGTGCTTGCTTATATATTTTTTTACTTTCTTCTTGCGTCATAAAATGCCAATACCGATATACATAACCAATCCAAAACATAACGTCTTTTGATATAGTTTCTTTTTTTTCTATTAATTTGTCTTTACATGTCGCAAGCAACTCTTCTAAAAGATATTCTTCTCCAGCCCACTGCATACGGTTATATTCAGAATCCAAATTTTTCGCCAACTCACTATTCATAAATGTTTTTACAAGACTTTCCATAGAATAGCTTGTTTCTGTAAACAATTCAAAGAGCCTACCTTGTATATCGCACAATTTATGTTTTATAGAAGTCATATCTTTTCTCCTTTTAAAACTTCTTCCAATATTTCATCAAAGAACTTTCCTTCTCGCCTAAATGTTTTACATATTTCATTTGCAAACTCTATACCTTTTTGACGGTTAGCTTCACTTACTTTTTTTAATATCTTTTTCTCCAAAAAACTAAGTTTAACTTCTCTTTCTATTCTTACACAATCACACGCCTTTTCTGTTAATGCAACATATTGTTGTCCAAGCTTTAATGCAGACAAACTACTTATTAAGGCTGTATCAGTAATAACCTCTTGAAAAAAGTTATCAATAACAAAAAACATTCTATCGTTCGCTATGCTTCCTATCGCCACATCGTTTGTGTTCATCATCATAGCATATTTATCATAAAACTTGCTTCCTTTTATTTTCTCCATTCTTCCACGATTATACGCCACGACCATAGCCCAATCTATATCCGTTGGGATTTCAAATGAGTTAAGATTTGTTAAATCAATTGATACAATATAAAATTTTGAATCCTCAAAATCACAAATCAATGTAAGAGCTTGTTCAGGTGCGGTACCCATATAAAAGCCTCTTCCGAAATCACAACGTTCTCTACTAATAGGAGCAATCTTACCTACTAATCCATTTTTTGAACCGTGATAAAGAAGTATTCTACCATTATCAACATGCAAATTATTTGAAGCAATATTGATTTTATTGATAATCATATCATAAACGGGAATAGAAAATTCTTCACACAATTCATAAAGCTTTTCTTGAGCAAGACGGTTGGGCTCTGAATGTCCATTTTCCCAGCGATTAATAGTCGCAAATCTAACTCCTACTTTATTCGCCATTTCTGTTTGGCTTAATCCTGCGTATTGTCTTATTTGTTTGAGAATATCTTTCATTTTGTCACCTATAACATTTATTATATTTTATATTATACCTAATGTTATATAAAATGTCAATATCTTTCAGCATAAAAATTAATAATATCTCATACTAATTAAATTTTTTTAATGACATTAAGACTTAGTAATTATATTTTATAAAAAGAAAAAAACATGGAATTTTATCCATGTCTCCTAATAATATGGCTTTTGTCTATTTTTGTGCCCTCCTATTTCCCACAAAAAACATATATTTTAGCTCATTTTTGCCTATATTTACATCATTTTTTGGATTTTCAGGCTAAAAAGTTTGCGCATTTTTTTAAGAAAAGCCCTGTTTTGCCTGCAACTCTATATCCTTCTATATACGCGTTTTTCCCTGAACCTTCCGAAACCACCTTTTCTAACATTTCATTAAGTATACTTGACGCTTTTTCACTAATTACTTTATTTTTTAAGTTTGGCTTTATTTTTTCTGCAATTATTCCATCGTTAGAATATATTTCACTTACTAAATAGGGCGTATAATAATTTCCACCATTAATGGCTGACGCTGTTGCTAATGCTAGTTGAAGTCCTGTTACCGCTATAGTTTGACCAAAGGCTATTCTTGCTAAATCTACGTTTTGAACGGCACTTACCGGTAAAACCATACCTTGCGATTCACCTTGAAAATCTACCCCTGTTACACTCCCGTAATTAAATCGTTCAATATACTTATACATCGTTTCTTTTCCTAGCGACATTGCAATATCAACGAATATTGGGTTACAACTGTTGTTTAATCCACCTTGCAAGGTTAAATTAGAGTGTTTTCCATTTTGGTGATTATTCCAACATTTTACCTTTTGTCCGTCAATATATCTATACCTTGATGAAGAATAGATATGCTCAATCGAATAGGCTTTTTTGTTGCCGTTTAAATATTCTTCTATATTTGCTGCACTCGTCAATATCTTAAATGTTGAACCTGGTTCATACACGTCACAAAACAAGTTATTCCTTGACAATGCGTTTAAGGACGCTAAATCATCTCTTGGAATTTCATTTAGATTAAACGACGGCTTTATCGATAACCCTCTTATCGCTCCACTATTTGGGTCTAAAACGATAATTTGCGCTGATTTCGGCTTATGAATTTCCATTGCTTCAGTCATTGCTGTTTCACAAAGTTGTTGAACGTCGTAATCAATGGTTAATTTCAAATTTAGTCCTGCCGTCGCTGGTAAATAACTTGCTTTTCCACCATCAATTTCAACACCTACTATATCCGTTTCGTACAAAATCTCTCCGTTTATGCCCGAAAGATATTTATCGTAATAAAGTTCTAAACCTGATTGACCTTTACCGTCAGTAGACGTAAACCCTAAAACTGTAGATAAAAAATCATTTGCAGGATACACTCTTTTATTATCCCTTGAATAATATACGCCGTTAAAATTATAAGATAATAACTTTGATATCTCTTCTTTCGATACCTGCTTTTTTATGGTTACTTCGCTTGATTTAGTGGTAGTAAGTTTATTAAAAACAAATTCATAACTAAGAGATAGCGTAGACGAAAGAACAGCGGATAACTCGTTAAAATTATCCACCGCTTTTTTTCTAACGAAAACGGTATAAGTATCGTCGTTATCTGCTAAAACAACACCGTTAACGTCAACTATTTTTCCCCTATTTGCTATTATTGGAATTTCTCTTGTCCATTGGTCGATTGCCTTTTCTTGCAAATCTTCCCCCCAAATTATTTGAACGTAAAATAATCTCCCTATTACACACAAAAATAAAAAGGCTACCGCAAGAATAATTGCGAATAACCTCTTTCGTAAAATTGTTATTGATAAATTTTTAATTTGATTTTCCCCTTATAATTTTTTCTAATTTTATATTTATTCGGGAAAACTTGATTTAATTACTTGCCCCAAACCATTCCTAGTTCGTTTTGCGCATAATCAATAACGTATTCGTTAGACGTCATTGATTCAATTTCGGTTTGAAGTTGAGAAAATTCCGCTTGCTTTTGTGAAAGTGTTCTTTCACTGTTTTCAAGACTGCTTGAAAGTTTTGCTAAAACTCCTGTATTTAAAACAATTAGCGCTAAAATAACGGTAACAACTAACGCGTATAGGGTAATTACTATTTTACCCTTTTTATTTAATTGATAAGAGCCTTCTTCTGCACGAGCGTCAGCCCTTGACATATCTTTCGTGATTTGGTCGATATCTTCACCAAATTGCATAGTTGTAGAAGTTGGTCTAATATCGTCTTCACTCAATGAAGAAATCATATCAACCACTTCTTCGGTTGCATTTTCAGTTTCAGCCACTTGCTCGGTATATCTGTCATAATTCAAAAGTTTTTCAAGATTGCTTTTTCTTCTTGCTTCTTCTTGTGAAAAGTCAGTTTTTACGGCAGGTTGAACGTTTGCTTGAGCGCTTTCACTTGGTCTTTCAAGTAAAGCAACACCGCCGTTAATAGGCTCGTATGCAGAACTAATAATTTCTGATGAACGTCTTGCTGTAACCATAAATTTATCTCCCAAATTTTTATCTTTTTTATATTTTTTCGGCAATTCTAAGTTTTGCACTCTTTGCTCTGCCGTTAAAACCAAGTTCATTTTCGCTTGCGGTTATAGGGTGCTTTGTGATTATTTTTACTTCCCTTTTCTTTCCGCACACACATACCGGTAAACTTTTATCGCATATACAATCAGTCTCTAATTCCTTAAAAGCGTTTTTAACTATTCTATCTTCTAAAGAATGAAAGGTTATGACTGCAATTCTTCCACCTTTTTTAAGACTTCTTGCCATTGAAATAACCGTTTCATAAAGTCCGTCAAGTTCGCCGTTAACTTCAATTCTTATCGCCTGAAAGGTTCGTTTTGCAGGATGTCCGTCTTGTTGAAATTTCTTCGGGATACTGCGCTCTATAATACTGATTAGTTCACCCGTAGTTTCTATTCTCTTTTCCTTTCTTGCTAAAAGAATATTTTTTACTATTGAATTAACGAATCTTTCTTCACCATATTCAGTTATTATTCTCTTTAAGTCTCTTTCGCTATATTCGTTAACTACTTTTTCAGCCGTTAATGGATTATCTTTCCCCATACGCATATCGAGTTTTACGTCGCTTGCCATATAAGAAAACCCACGCGACCTATCGTCAAGTTGAAAACTTGATACCCCAAGGTCTAAAAGAATTCCATCAAAATATTCAATCCCTAAATCTTCCTTTACCGAAAGAAAATTCTTGAAATTATCTTTAACGATTGTATATCTTCCGTCAAATTCTTTTAATCTTTCACTTGCTCTACCGATAGCGTAATCATCTAAGTCAGTTGCCACAAGTTTGCCGTTTGGTGCGCTTCGCTCTAATATTCCGTAAGAATGACCTCCACCACCAAGCGTTCCGTCAAAATAAATTCCGTTATCTTTAATGTTAAGCCCGTCCATGCACTCGTTAAACATTACGGGTAAATGCTTGAATTCTGCCATCTTATTCTTGTGTTAATTCATCAAGCGCATCTGCCAATTCTTCAAAGTTAACGTCGTTAAAATATTCGTTCCAAACTTCTTCACTCCAAATTTCAATGCAGTTCGGTCCTTGGAAAACTATGATATTTTTTTCAATCTTTGCGTATTTTCTTAAGTTTTCAGGAAGAAGAATTCTGCCTTGCTTGTCCTCTTCTGCTTCCCAAGTGTTATAAAGAATAAATCTTGCAGCCTTTAATTGCTTTTCTCTATAAGGGTTTACGTTTTTCAACTTTGCTTTTACTTCGCTAAGTTGTTCAGCAGTATAAACGTATAAACAACTTCCCGTGCCGACGGTGATTGCATAACCTTCACCGAGCTTTTCACGAAGTTTTGCTGGTATTCTCATTCTGTTTTTTGCATCAAGTTGATGCATATAATTTTTACCAGACATTTAAAAGCATACTCCCTTCTAATTTTGATACTGTAATTCTACCATAAGTTTTGACCACTGTCAACCCTTTTTTGTATTTTTTTTGATTTTTTTTGCATTTTTTTTTGCTAATTTTAACCCTTTTAACCACTCTTGACATCAAACATATTATATATATAAGCGTTTTTACCTATAAATAAAGTTTCATTTTGATTGTGTTTTACTTGCGATTTTGATTTTGATAAATATAAACTTAATTCTTGTGCAACAAAATCACTACTGCATAATATTTTCTTGGGGCAAAAGTGGTCAAGAATTTTGTTTTTTATAAATTCATAGTGCGTACAGCCTAAAATTACCACGTCGTAAACACCTTTTTTATCTATAAATTCCCCTACCGATTGTCTTAAATTTTTTTCTAAATCAATATTATCTAAACGAAAGGGATTATTTTCTATCTCAATTGCAAGATTTTCTAAGCCTAAAACGTCGAGATATTTAATTTTACGATATCTTTCAGCAGTTCGCTTTGTAGATAAAAGCAAAGTTCTGTTATTCTTTAAGTCTATTTTATCTACGGGTGGATATACACCCACTACTAAAACTCTTGCGTATTTTTCAATTTCGTCTTTTAAATTCACACTTAAGGTATTGCAACCTAAAACTATTGCTTTTAACGGATACTTTTTTAATACGTCAACGTTTCTTTTTGTTATTTCAAAAAGTTCGTCTACCGTTTTATTTCCATAAGGCGCGTTTTCGTTATCACCAAAATAAATATAATTCTCAAACGGATATTCTTTTTTTAAACTTTTTAATACCGAAATCCCACCAAGACCACTATCTAAAACGGCTATATATCTTTTACACATACTAAATTGTATGAAAATATTATAAAATTTAGTGAAATTTAATTAAAAAGGTTAAATTCTCTTTGAAAATTAATTGCATTTAGTTTAATTTTGTGTTAAAATTATTAGCGACATTAAAAGTAACTAAGGAGTGCATACGATATGCCAAACATTAAATCTGCAAAAAAAAGAGTTTTAGTAAACGCAAAAAAGACTGAACAAAATAAAGCAATTCGTTCAGCTGTAAAAACTGAAATCAAGAAGATTGACCTTCTTATAAAACAAAATAAACTTGAAGAAGCAAAGGCTGCTCTTTCAACTGCTTTCTCTGTTATTGATTCTGCTTGCTCTAAAAATATTTACCATGCAAACAACGCTTCTAACAAGAAGGCTAAACTCGCTAAAAAAGTTGATACTGCCCTAAAGGCTGAAACACCTGTTGCTCCTATCGAAGAAGCAAAGGTTGAAGTTGTTGAAGTTGCTGAAGTTAAGGCTGAAGAACCAACTGAAAAACCTGCAAAAAAGACTACCGCTAAAAAAGCAACTACTAAAGTTGAAGATGGCGAAGTTAAAAAAACCACTACTAGAAAACCTAGAGCAAAAAAGGCTGATGCAGAATAATATTTGTTTTTAATAAAAATTAAAGGCTTCGAAAATCGAAGCCTTTTTTATTTTTATTGTTTTATTTTTTTATAGAAGAACTTTAAATTCAGTAAAACCATCTTCACTTGTTACGCTAACCTGTCCGTCGTGCAAATTAATAATTTTCTTAACTATTGCTAGTCCTACGCCGTTCCCTTCAATACCGTTTGCATTTCTAGAACGATAAAACCTTTTAAACACGTTTTCAATTTCTTCTTCTGGAATAATATCACCTTTGTCTTTAATTACAAACTCAACTTGATTATCTTTTTTCGTAAGTTTAATAAATAATTTTTCATTTGGATAAGAAAATTTTATAGCGTTATCTATTAAGTTTATCCAAACTTGTTTAAGCATTTCTTCGTTTGCAAAAACGTTAGTTTCGTCAAGGTCAATTTCTAAATCTAATTTTTTTGCCGACCATTTCTTTTCAAAAAGTAATACGCAATTTCTAATCTGTTCGGCTAAATTAAAGTTTGTTTGACCTTCCAAAATGCTTTGTTTTTCAACCTTTGTTAAATTTAACGAATTGGTAGATAATTTTGAAAGCCTTTCGGCTTCTTCTTCAATAATCAAAAGATATTCTCTTTTTTGTTCTTCACTTAACTTTTCATTTTTTAGAATTTTTGCAAACCCTAAAAGCGACACTATCGGAGTTTTAAATTCGTGCGCGTAATCGTTAATAAAATCAGCGCGCAAAGTTTGAACGTTCTCAAGTTCGCTCGCTAATACGTTGAACTGAGAAACTATATCTTTTGCTAAGCCAGACTTCCCTTCAGGAATTCTAGTAGTGTAATCACCTTGCGATAAGGTTTCCATACCGTCAACAACCTTATCCAAGTCTTTTAGCACTATTTTACCTATCAAAATACTAAGCAATGTTCCAATAATTATACTTGATATTAAAAATATACCGGCAAGAAGAGTAAACGTTTCAACCGATGCAATTGTAATCGTTTGTATCTTAAATAAGGTATACATTGAAAATCCAACTATCAGCATCGTTACTACTAACACAAAAAATACCAATAGCGAAAACCACAACATAACCTTTGACGTTTCTTTATAGTTTTTGCGCCTAATTTTACTCATACTTTTTTAACCGCCTTGTACCCCAATCCACGAACTGATTGTATTTCAAATTCTGGATAATCTTCAAATCTTTTTCTTATCCTTGCAATGTGTACGGTTACGGTTTCCCAGCCCGTTTCACTATCCATACCCCAAATTTCATCCATTAACTGTATTCTTGTGAAAATTTTGTTAGGGTAAGATAACAACTTATATAATAGCATAAATTCTTTTTGTGGAAGTTCTTGAACGTTTTCGCCCTTTCTTACCGTAAAAGAATCACTATCAATAATAACGTCCCCTATAACGATTTTCCCTTCGTCACAAATTTTTGCTCTTCGCATAAGCGCACGCAATCTTAAAACCAATTCTTCCGTATCAAGTGGTTTAAGCATAAAATCGTCTATTCCCGCTAAAAAACCTTTCTTTCTATCTTCTGCAAGTTGTTTTGCAGATATCATTAAAATAGGAATTTTTGAATTTATCAAGCGAACGTTTTTTGTAAATTCATATCCATTCATATTAGGCATCATTATATCAACGATAATAACGTCTACAATTTCTTTATCCATAATGCTTAAGGCTTTTTCGCCATCGTTTGCCTCAATAACGGTAAAACCTTCGTTTTCTAAAACGACGCGCATTAATTTTCTTATATTTTTATCATCGTCAACAACTAGAATTTTAACCATAATATTACCTTCTAATTTTTATCACGTTTATTTTATCATTTTACTGATAATTAGTCAACAAAAGTAATGATTTTAGAATATTCTATATTATGATTAAACCGTATAACAGAATTAATGCCGTTAATTATGCTAAAAAATGGGCGCTAGATAGAAATCCTAAATATTATAATTTTGATAATCTTGGTGGAGATTGCACGAACTTCGTTTCCCAATCCATTTACGCTGGTAGTGGCGTTATGAATTTTAATCAAAACGGTTGGTTTTATTCTTCCCTATCGTCGCGCGCACCCGCTTGGACAGGTGTTACTTTTTTACACGATTTTTTACTGTCAAATAAAGGTGTTGGTCCATTTGGAATAAGGGTTGAATTAAATCAAGTCGACGTTGGCGACGTTATCTTTTTAGAAAAACCAAATAGCGATTTATTTCACACGCTTATCATTTCAAAAATAATAAATAACGAAATTGTCGTTTGTTCTCACACTAGAAACGCACTTGATATGCCGTTAAACTACTTTTCTTATTCTAAAACCCACTGCATTCACATTGAAGGAGTTAGAACATAAAAAAACAGCGAAAATTCGCTGTTTTTTGATAATTATTCTTCTTTTCCGTCGTTTATATACAAAATACCTAAACAGTCTTCCCCACAATGACTAGTTATCGTTCCACCTGCACGAGTTATCAAAACTCTTTTAAACCCACGGTCAAGCATCGCTTGTTTCGCGCTTTCAATTATCTCTTCATCAGCAGTTGTATAAGTTACAAATCCCAAAGATAAATCCGGATTATCATACTCTTCTAAAATATCGTTACAATAACTTTTTACAACGTGCAAAAAGTTACCCCTATACTTTTTACCGGGAACCATTTTGCCATCTTTCACTAAAATTTGAGGGCGTATTTTTAATAGATTTGCGCCAAAGAAAGAAAGTGCACTGCATCTTCCACCCTTGTATAAATAATCTAAGCGTTTAAGTTCAAAACTTGCTTGAATATAAGGCACTCTTTCTAAACAAGCGTCGTAAACTTCATTTGCGCTTTTACCACTATCAACTAGTTTTTTAGCATAAATCGCTAATAAACCTATACCTGTTGACAAAGACCTTGTATCGACAATATAAACGTTTTTAAAGTTTTTTGCCGTTCTAACAGCGTTATCGTAAGTGGTGCTCAAAGACGACGATAAAGAAAAGTGAATTATTGCATCGTAATCTTTTAAGATTTCCGTAAAATATTCGTTAAACCTATAATCGTTTATCGCAGAAGTTTTTGCTAACACTTTCTTTTCGTTAACAAAATTAATAATCTCGTCAGAAGTTATTTCACCGTCAAATCCGTCTATATCGCCTAAATGAATTCCATAAGAAATCGTTTTTAAGTCAAATTCAGCAATAATTTCTTTAGTTAAATCTGCCGTCGATTCGGTTGAAATTGCAATCTTCATCTAAAGTTTCCACCCTTAGTTATATTTTCTTATAATTTAATATATTTTAATTAATTAATCAACCTACTTTATACATTTTTTTATCTACTAAATTGTCATTATATAGTAGAGTCTAAAATATTATCTCTACTTAAAGTAGAATTTTAATATTTTTACACATAAATCGTTTGATTTTACCGTGATTTTATGCTAATATATAAATATGGATATTAAAGAAAACTTAGCAAAAAATTTGGCGTTATATAGAAAATCTTTTTCATTAACACAAGCCGAACTTGCTGAAAAATTAAATTATTCCGATAAGGCAGTATCAAAATGGGAACGCGCAGAGTCTGTCCCTGACCTTTACGTTCTTCATCAGTTAGCAGAATTTTACGGCGTTACTATTGATGATTTAATAAGCGACCCATCAATGCAAAAATCATTTAATAATGGTTCTAAACACAAACTTCGCACTATTATTGCCGTTTGTTCTACGACACTAGTTTGGCTTGTTGCTCTTTGCGCGTTCGTGTTTATAAACATTATTGTCCCTAGCATTACTAGAACTTGGATGGCTTTTATTTACGCAATCCCCGTTACCTGCATAGTTTTATTGGTTTTAACTTCTGTTTGGAAGAAAAAAATTACAGTTTCAGTTATCATTTCCTTGTTAGTGTGGTCAACTATTTTAGCACTTTATTTATCTTTATTATTCTTGTTGCCAGCACCACCTAAAAACTTATGGTTTTTATTCCTTATAGGAATTCCACTTCAAATCTTAACTGTTTATTGGTTTTTGCTTAGAAAAATTAAATAATGATTAAAATTTAACCCTTTGCCAAAAAGCAAAGGGTTTTTTATTAATTTAAAGTTATATCTTTTAGTTTTTGATATTTTTTTATTGCAACCTTTTTAATTTCATCAAGTGGGAAGCCCGATAAAAATACTTCATCACTAATTTTCTTTGCTAGAAAAATTGATTCTGTGGAATAATTTAACGCTCCTAAATCGGTCATAAATTTTCCACTTTGACGGTTTCCCATAAAATCTCCCGACCCACGAAGTTTATAATCATACTCCGAAATCTTAAATCCATCGGTATTGTCTTTTATTATTTTTAAGCGCTCTATCGCTATTGGAGAATTTGAGTTGCTCATTAAAAAACAATAACTTTTAATATTTGACCTACCTACTCTTCCCCTTAACTGATGAAGTTGTGATAAGCCGAATCTTTCAGCATTATATATTACCATAACTGAAGCATCAGGAACGTCAACACCAACTTCAATAACAGTTGTCGAAACTAAAAAATCAATCTTTTTATCCTTAAAATCTTGCATTACCAAATTTTTTTCTTGATTTTTCATTTTTCCGTGAAGTAAGCCAACCCTTACGCTTTTAAGTCTTTCTTTTAAGTCGTTATATAATTCGGTTGCGCTAATAACCGAACCTTCTTCATCGCCATCAATCTTTGGGCAAACAAAATATGCTTGTCTACCATTCTCAATTTCTTTTCGTATAAAATTCAACATATCGTTATACTTTTCACTAGGAACGATATTCGTTTGTATTTCTATACGCGCTTTAGGTTTATCAGGTATTGTAGTTACGTCTAAATCTCCATAAAATATTAAAGATAACGTTCTTGGAATTGGCGTTGCACTCATAACCAAAACGTCTGGGGTAATACCCTTACTTAATAAACTGCTTCTTTGTGCCACACCAAAACGTTGTTGCTCGTCGCAAACACATAATGAAAGAGCCTTAAACTCAACGTCTTCTTCTAAAAGCGCGTGAGTTCCAACGGCAATATTAATATAACCGTTCTTTATCATATCTTTCATTTCGCGCTTTTCTTTAGCAGTCATTGAACCCGTGATTAAGCCCACGTTATAATCGGGAAAGGCTTTCAATATTGCTTGATAATTTTGCTTTGCTAAAACTTCAGTTGGGGCGAGCATTACTGCTTGATAGCCACTTTTAACAGCAATAAATATTGAGCATAAACTAACTGCCGTTTTTCCACTTCCAACGTCGCCTTGCATCAAACGGTTCATCACCTTTTCGCCCGTTAGGTCAGCAAAAATTTCGTTTACAGCACCCTTTTGACCACTAGTAAATTCAAACGGAAAACGCATTGATATAAATTCTAAAAGTTCTTTTGCTGAACAATTATATCTATTTAATCTTACTTGTTCTCTTCCACCTTTGATAAACTTAAATGCCGAAATTAAAGCAAAATATTCTTCAACTGCAATTCTTTCAGCCGACTTTTTTTCAGCGTCAAAACTAGTTGGATTATGGACTTCTCTATATGCTGAGTACAAGTCAGTCAAACCGTATTTTGTTAGAATTTCACTTGGGATTACGCTTTTAGGTTTTTCAATATCAACAGCCAAGCGAATTGCATCACGCATTACTTTTTGACTTAAAGAACCTTTAACTAAATATTGTGGAACTATTCCCTTTAATCTAAAATTCTTTTCACAAAGTTCAAACGATGGATTAACGATACTCACTTCACCCAATAATCGATTTTGAACTCTTCCGTAAAATAAATATTCTTCCCCTACCTTAAGTTTTGAAGCAACGTAAGGCATATTGAAAAATACAACCGAAAAAATAAAACCTTCTTGTTCGCAAACGGCTTTTACCATTCCACCACGACGAAAATTTCTAACGACAGGCATACTTACTATTTTTCCTGAAGTTAAAACGATATCGTTATGATAAGCATATTTTAATGACTGTTGTTCCCTTAAGTCTAAATATGCGCGCGGAAAATGACGCGTCAAATCTGCCGTGTCAAAAATTTCCATTTTATTTAGTTCTTGTTGGCGTTTTTCGTTTATGCCACGAATTTTTGTTAGTTCCATACTTATAAAAAAGGGAAAGATTACTCTTTCCCGTAAAATTATTCTAATGCAATATAATAATAGTAAATCGGTTGACCACCGTAGTGAATTTCAACGTCACAATCAGGATATTTTTCCATTAGCGCTTCTTGCAACAATACAGCGTCTTCTTCCTTAACGTCTTGACCGTAATAAAGGGTTATAATTTCTTCACCACTGCGAAGTTTCTCTATTAAATCAATAGTAACTTCAGCAACGTTATCACCCTTTGCCAATATCTTCTTGTTATCAAGCCCCATAATATCGCCAACCTTAAGGTCGAAGCCATAAAGTTTAGTATTTCTTACGGCGTACGTTACTTGACCAACGGTAACCGAGTCAAGCGCGTGAATCATATTGGTTTTATTTTCGTCTGCTGAAAGTTCAGGATTAAACGCTAATGCGGCTGCAAAACCTTGTGGAATATTCTTCGTAGGTATTACGTGAATTTTCTTATTTTCAACTAATGATTTTGCTTGTTCAGCGGCAAGAATTATGTTCTTATTATTTGGAAATACGAACACGTTTTCCGCGTTAATTCTGCTAACTGCATTTGCTATATCGTTTGCAGATGGGTTCATTGATTGACCACCTTCAATAACGGCGTCAACCATAAGGTCTTTAAATATGCTGGTTATTCCATCGCCTGCTGAAATAGACATCATGCCCATTTCTTTCTTTTCTTCTTCGTACTTTTTAAGTAACGCGCGATTTTGTTCTAGCATGTTTTCAATCTTAAGTCTATCAAGTTCACCAAGTTTTAACGCTTCGGTAAGCGCTTTACCCGGTTGGTTAGTATGAACGTGAACTTTAACAAACTCTAAGTCACCAATAACGATAACGCTATCGCCCATCGTCATAAGCGTTTCACGAAGCCTTTCAATATCAGCAATAGTCGTCTTTTTATTCAAATTAATGATAAAGAATTCAGTACAATATGCAAACTCAATGTCACCTAGACTCATAATGTCTGCATGTTCCATTAAAGTTTCAGTTGAAGATGGCATTTCCGATGAAATTGCGCTTTCGCTAACACTTTCACCCATAAGTGCTTTATACATACCTTCATATAAGCACATAAGTCCTTTACCACCAGCATCAACAACACCTGCTTTTTTCAATACAGGAAGAAGTGATGGGGTTAAATCAACCGCTTTATTACCTGCTGAGATAATTTCAGGGAATAAAGTTTCAAAATCTTTATGCTTTATGCGGATTGATTGAGCGTGTTCTGCAACCATTCTCGCAACGGTTAACATCGTTCCTTCTTTTGGCTTACTAACAGCACCGTATGCAACTTCGGCACCCGTCATCAACGCTTGAACGAATATCTTTGTATCGATTTCTTCAGCCTTTTTCAAAGTGCTACACATTCCCCTTAAGACTTGAGATAAGATAACACCCGAATTTCCTCTTGCGCCCCTTAATGCGCCTTTGCTGATTGCTTCGGTAATATCGATAATTTTGTTGCTACGACAATTTAAAAGTTCTTTAACTGCCGATTGGATTGTAAGCGACATGTTCGTACCCGTATCTCCGTCAGGAACAGGGAACACGTTTAACGCGTCAATATTCGCTCTATTGATTTCAAGAAGTTTTGCGGCGGTCAACACCATTGATTTAAGCATTGCACCGTTAATCGTTTTTTGCATATATATCTCCTACCCTAAAGGGTGAATAAGTGAATTAATTAAGGTTACTCTTTTACACCTATAACCTTTACGTTAATAGTATCTACAATCATACCCGTAAAGTGTTCAACCTTATATTTTAAGGATTCTTTCAAAGCCTCAACAACGGCTTTAATAGACACACCGTATTTAACAATAACCGCAACGTCAACAAAGATTCTATCCCCTGCGGAATAAACCTTTACGCCTTTGGTACCCGACTCACCCTCTATTATAGAGATGATATAATCAAGTATATTTCTGGCAGAAAACTCAACGATTCCATAGCAATCCATTGCAACGTGCTTAATGAACTTTGCAATCGTTTTATCCGATATAACTATCTTGCCGTAAATATTATTGGTTCTTACAGACATACTAACCTCTACTTTAACGATACATATATTTTACAATATTTATGATTTTTTTGCAACACTTTATTATAAATAAATAATTTTTTTTGCTCTATTAAAGAATTTTTAAATGAAAATTTAATTTTTGCCCTTTATTTTGTTGCCTTTTTTTTAATTATATGGTAGAGTATTTGGTGTTAAAAAATAAATTATTCCAAAAGCGGAGGATATTAATATGAGTAAAGTTTGTAGCGTTTGCGGTAAAGGTAAACTTTCTGGAAATTTAGTTAGCCACTCAAATCGTAAAACCCCTAAGTTATACGAAGCAAATCTTCAAAAGATTAGCGTTAAAAATGCAAATGGCACCGTTTCTAAAGAATACGTTTGCACTAGATGCATTAAGAGCGGTAAAGTTGAAAGAGCATAAGTTTCGCTTTTGTATTTTGTTAATAAATAAGCACTGTGAATTTTCACAGTGCTTTTTATTTTCTAAACAAATAAATCGGTTGATAAATATCTATCCCCTGTATCTGGTAAAAGTGCAACGATAATTTTATCTTTATAGGCTTGTTTCTTTGCAAGTTTTACTGCTTGGCAAAGCGCAGCGCCAGAAGATACCCCTGCTAAAATTCCTTCGGTTCTTACTAATAATTTTGCATATTTATACGCTTCTTCGTCACTTACCGAATATACTTTATCACATACCTTAGGGTCAAAATTTTTAGGAACGAAATTTGCGCCTATGCCTTGAATTTTATGCGCGCCAGATTTTCCCTTTTGTATCATTGGTGAACTTTCTGGTTCTATTCCAAATACCTTGATTTTTTTATTCTTTTCCTTTAGATATTTTCCAACGCCTGATAGCGTTCCACCCGTTCCTATTCCTGCTACGAAACAATCAATCTTTCCGTCGGTATCAGCATAAATTTCAGGACCTGTGGTTTGATAATGTGCTTCAATATTGCTTGGATTATCAAACTGAGATAAAATTATACTATTTTTTATACTTTTATTGAGTTCTTTTGCTTTTTCTATTGCGCCGTTCATACCTAACGCACCGTCGGTTAACACAACCTTAGCACCGTATGATGATAATAAAATTATCCTTTCTGTGCTCATTGTTCTTGGCATAGTTAAAACTGCTTTATATCCCCTTTTCGCTGAAAGGGCTGATATTCCTATACCCGTATTTCCACTTGTAGGTTCAATTATCGTTGCACCGTCGGTTATTAAGCCTTTCTTTTCAGCGTCGTCAAGCATAAATTTAGCCGTTCTATCCTTTACGCTTCCCGCTGGATTAAAATATTCAAGTTTAACTAAAACTCTTCCCTTTAACCCTTCTGCTTTTGCTAAGTTATTAACTTCTAATAATGGTGTGTTACCTATTAATTCGTCAATCGAATTATATACTTTCATATTTACTCCATTAAAAAACTAATTTATCTTTTAAAGCGTTTATCGCGCGAAAACGATGGCTAATAGTGTTCTTTTCTTCGGCAGTTGCAACACCTAACCCTTTACTTAAATCGTAACTATAAAAAAGTGGGTCGTAGCCAAACCCGTTTTCACCTTGTTCTTCCTGCATTATTTCACCGTGTGTTTCACCCGTTGCAGTTATTATTTCTCCGTTAGGTTTATATAAAACTATACAGCAAACGAATTTCGCTTTTCTATTAGTTTCTCCCTCTAAATTTTTAAGCAAAAGCGCATTGTTATGCTTATCGTCTCCGTCGCCTGCATACCTAGCACTATATATTCCCGGCGCACCGTCAAGCGCGTCTACACATATTCCACTATCATCGGCAAGTGCTGGCAAATTTAAAGCAAGCGCTATGGTTTTTGCTTTAATTAACGCGTTTTCGTAAAAAGTCTTTCCGTCTTCAACGATATCGTCGTTAAACCCTAATTCTTTATAGCCAACCACTTCAAATTCGGGAAGCATTTGGGCAATTTCTTTTATTTTATGAGCATTTCCACTCGCTAAAACTAACCTTTGTTTTTTATCCATTGTTTTTACCCGTTTAATTTAATTTTTCACTTAAAGCAACAAACTCTTCAGCCGTTAAATTTTCAGCCCTTGCAGTTAAACTAATATTAACTTCGTTAAAAATTTTTTCCACTTGTTCACGAGTTAATTTATAATACTGCATCACGTTATTCACTAGCATTTTTCTTCTATTATTAAACCCACATCTCACTAGATTGCGAACAGCAGAAAAATCAACTTTTTTAAACTTATTCTTTTCTATATCTATCTTAACAACTGCTGAATCAACGTTAGGCGCAGGAGTAAATTTTTCTCTAGGTACTCTTAATACTACTTCTGCATTTCCCCTTAGGTTTATCGCAACGGTGATTGCACCATAATCACTTGTGCTATGCTTTGACGCTAAACGATAAGCAACTTCTTCTTGAACCATAATTACCATTGCTTTAATATTTTTAGCGTTTTCTATAAACTGCATTATAATCGGTGTGGTTATATAGTAAGGAAGATTTGCAACCATTATATATTCCCCACCAAGTTTATTTTCAATTTCAGTGAGTTTTTGCTTCATAACGTCACCGAAAACTATTTCTACGTTATTAAACTCGCTTAAAGTTTCCTTTAACACAGGCTTTAATCTTTGGTCAATTTCATAACCAAACACTTTTTTCGCTCTCGATGCTAAAACCCTAGTTAAAGCACCTGCTCCACAGCCGATTTCTAAAACGGTATCAGTTTCTTTTACACCTGCTTTATCTACGATTTCTTCCAAAAGAAGATTATCGGTTAAAAAATTTTGCCCGTATGCTTTCTTTAAGTTTAAACCGTGTTCGTTAAGTAAAGTTTTTAAGGATTTTTCCATTATTTACCTTTAATATTTTCGTATAAATTTTTATTCTATACACATTATATTTTTGTAAAGAGAAATCTTTACTATCAATCATTTTTACTAATGAGGTGAGATTATATTTTGAAATAAAGTCGAAAAAATTTTCGACTTTATTTCATTTTATAAAACAATCTTTTTGCGTTTTTTGTTAATATTTTAGAAAATTCGCTAAATTCATAACCTTTAACGCTTGCCAAAAATGCAGAAGTCACGGTTACGTTTTTAGGTTGGTTTATACTCCCCCTAAACGGGTGCGGTGCTAGATATGGGCTGTCAGTTTCAGTTAAGCACATATCGTTAGGTACGAATTTTGCAACTTCTATTAATCCGTTTGCGTTTTTAAATGTAAGTGGACCTGCAAAAGAAATATAAAGCCCTAAATTTAGAATTTCTTTAGCCGTTTCAACACTTCCAGAATAACAATGCATCACTCCACTAAAGGTTAGTTTTTCTTTGTTTTCTTTTAATATTTTTAACGTTTCTAAAGTCGCGTCGCGCATATGGATACATATTGGAAGTTTAACTTGGCTTGCTAGTTCAATTTGCTTAATAAAACAATCAATTTGCGCTTTTTTATCAAACGGTTTCCAATAAAAATCTAAACCAATCTCCCCAACTGCAACACACTTTTCGTGTGAAGTCAAAGAACGAATAACGTCAAATTCTTCTTGGTTAAAAGTGCTAGAATCGCTTGGGTGACAGCCACTTTCAAAATAGACAGAAGGATATTTTTCCGAAAGTTTTTTTCCTTCTAAACTGCTTTTTGCTGAGCAACCCGCGTTTATAACGGCTTCAACACCGTCTCTTAAATAAGATTTAACGATTTCATCGGTATTAGATAATTTTTCATCGTCTAAATGACAATGCGTGTCAATTAACATTAGAAAATTTGACTCCCGTCTTCTATATCGTTTTCAGGGGTTAAATATGCTAACTTGCCGTCTTTATCTTCAGCACATATAATCATACCTTCGCTGACTATTCCACAAAGTTTTGCTGGCTTTAAGTTGGTTATCATAGCAAGTTTTTTACCCACCAATTCTTCAGGTGAATAAGCATGTGCAATACCTGACACCACCGTTCTAGTTTCATCGCCTAATTTCACGGTTAATTTTAAGAGTTTTTTACTCTTTTCTACCTTTTCGCAAGCAGTAACTAAAGCAACTTTAATTTGAACTTTAGCAAAATCGTCTATCTCAATAGGCGCTTTTTCACTATGGTCGTGAAGTTTAACTTCAGGTTTAGAAGTGGTTTCCGTTTTCTTTTCTTCTTGTTTTTCCATCGCTTTTCTCCTTTCTTCTATCATTAAATTAACCTTTTCCATCACCTTAGCACTATCAATTCTTGCAAATAAGATTTCAGGTGTTTCGGTAACCTTAATCTTTTCAATCTTTCCAAAACTTGATAATTCTTCATATGAACGAAGATTTAAATTGAGCATTGACGCCGTTTTTAATGCAGTGTCAGGTAGGAACGGCGCTAAAAGAGAAGTTCCAATAATTATACTTTCTATTAAGTTATACAATACCGTTTTAAGTCTATCTTGTTTGCTTTCGTCTTTTGCTAAAGCCCAAGGCATAGTTTCGTCAATATATTTATTTGCTCTTCTAAAAATAACGAAAATTTCACTTAAAGCATCTGCAACTTTAAATTCTTCAATTTTTGAAGTTACTTTTTCCTTTGCGTCTAATACGACTTTCTTTAAGTCTTGGTCGATATCTTCATATACTTTAGCATCTTCAACCATTCCACCAAAATATTTATTAGACATCGCAATAGTACGGCTAACTAAGTTTCCGTAAACGTTGGCTAAATCGCTATTGATTACTTCAATTACAGATTCCCAAGAAATAAGTCCGTCGTTATCTTGTGGCATTGCAGTTAAAACGTAATATCTAACGGCGTCTTTACCAAAATATTCCACTAAATCGTCAGCGTAAATCACGTTGCCTTTAGATTTACTCATTTTGCCACCGTCTTGCAACAACCAACCGTGACCGTAAACCTTTTTAGGTAACGGAACATCTAATGCCATTAAGAATATCGGCCAATAAATTGTGTGAAATCTTATAATATCTTTACCGATTACGTGAACGTCTGCCGGCCAATATTTGTTATAACCATCTTTATGGTTACCGTCAGCGTCGTAACCGATACCCGTTATATAATTTGTCAACGCGTCAAGCCAAACGTAAACTACGTGTTTTGGGTCAAAATCAACAGGTATACCCCACTTAAAAGTGCTTCTTGACACGCAAAGGTCTTGAAGCCCTGGTTTTAAGAAGTTGTTGACCATTTCGTTCTTTCTTGAAACGGGCAATATGAATTCAGGGTGTTCGTTATAATATTCCATCAATCTATCTGCATACTTACTCATTTTGAAAAAGTACGCTTCTTCTTTTGATTTCTTTACTTCCCTTCCACAATCCGGACACTTTCCGTCAACCAATTGACTTTCCGTCCAAAATGATTCACAAGGCGTACAATACCAACCTTCGTATGAACCTTTATAAATATCGCCTTTTTCGTAAAGTTTATTAAAGATTTTTTGAACTTGTTTTTCGTGATATTCATCAGTTGTTCTTATAAATTTATCGTATGAAACACCAACTAAATCCCAAATCCTTTTAATTTCACCGGCAACGCTATCTACGAACACTTTTGGCGAAACGGATGCCGCCGCCGCCTTTTCTTCTATCTTTTGTCCGTGTTCGTCAGTTCCCGTTTGAAAGAAAACGTCGTATCCTTCAAAGCGTTTAAAACGAGCAAGACTATCAGCCAATATGGCTTCGTAAGTGTTGCCGATATGTGGCTTACCAGAAGTGTATGCTATTGCCGTGGTTAAATAATATTTTCCTTTCATAATCTCTCCGTTAAAATATAAGCGCAAATTGCACGTTTTTCCATTTTAAAAATATACTAGTATATTTTACCACATTTTTTTGGTCTTTTCAACCATAATCAAGCATAAAGTTTTACTATGAACTTGATTTTTGGTATTATTCTAATAATTTCTACTATTTTGTTAATTTTTTCTTCTCCCGAAAAAGTGCTGTTCGCCATGCTTTCAGGTGGCGAAAAGGCTCTTTCTTTAAGTTTAAAATTAATCGTTATTCACGCCGTTTGGATGGGAGTTTTTGCACTTTTAGAAAAATCTAAGTTATCGAATAAATTTGCTTCTCTTTGTAAACCACTAAACAAGTTCTTGTTCGGTGAACTTCCGGAAAAAGCCAACGACTTTATGTCAATGAATATTTCAGCAAACGTTTTAGGAATGAGTGGCGCTACCACGCCTTTTGGAATTAAATCTATTAATGAACTTGAAAAACACCCAAACACTGAATATGCAATCACTATGTTTTTCGTAATTAACGCGACCAGCGTTCAACTTATTCCATCGTCGGTATTAGCGTTACGAACTTCTCTTAATTCCACTTCCCCTGCAGATATTATTTTACCAACCATTTTAGCAACTCTTTTATCCACGATTATAGGGGTTTTATTAGTAAAAATATTCGTTAAAAAGGGCAAAAAATGTCAAAATATTTAATCCCCGTTTTGTTTTTATTTATTTATTTTTACGCTCTTATTAAAAAGGTCAAGCCTTACGATACTTTTACCGAAGGCGCAAAATCGGCTATTCCTTTTGCCATAAATATTTTTCCATATTTAGCAAGTATGTTTATCCTAACGGAACTCTTTGAAATAAGTGGTCTATCTTCAATCGTTTCAAATTTCTTATCCCCGGTTTTTAATTTTTTCGGCATACCAAAAGAACTTACAAAATTAGTTTTAATTAAACCGTTTTCTGGAAACGGTGCGCTAGCCGTATTGACCGAGATTTTTAACACTTACGGCGTTGATAGTTATCTTGCTCGCTCTGCTTCGGTTATTTATGGAAGCAGTGAAACGGTGTTTTATATCGCGGCGGTTTATTTTGCAAACGCTAAAACAAAAAAACTTTTTACACCTATTTTAATCTCTTTAATCGCTTCGTTTTTTTCTTGCGTTTTCGCTTGTTTTATTTGTTTGATAATATAAAAAAAGGCTGTAAATTACAGCCTTTTTTAGTTTTGTTTATATTGTTTTTACGCTTTCTTAGACCTGTCTTCTTCAACGAGTTTATCAATAATTTCACTTAAACTCATTACACCAAGTTTGCCTTCTTTTCTGCTTGAAACAGAAACGGTGTTATCGCTAAGTTCTTTATCACCAACTACGAATTGATAAGGAACTTTTTCTAACGTTGCTTCTCTAATCTTATAGCCGATAGTTTCGTTTCTATTATCGGCTTCAGCGCGAAGTCCGTGTTTTTTAAGTTCTTCTACAATCTTGTTTGCATATTCGGCAGTTCTTTCAGTTAAACTTAAAACTTTTAATTGAACAGGACAAATCCAGAATGGGAATGCACCTGCATATTTTTCAATGAGCATTGCAAGAGTTCTTTCATAACAGCCGATTGAACTTCTATGAATAACGAACGGATATTGTTTATCACCGTTTTCATCGATATAAGTCATATCAAAACTGTGCGCTGCTGCAAAATCTAATTGTAAAGTAATAATAGTGTCTTCTTTTCCGTATACGTTTCTTGCTTGAACGTCAAGTTTAGGCCCGTAAAATGCCGCTTCATCGTCGGCTTCAACGTAATCAATACCTAAGTCGTCTAAAATAACTTTCATAAGTGCTTCGGTTTCGTTCCAAGCCTTATCGTTATCAATATACTTATCTTTATTTGAATTTCCACGTTTACTGAAACGGAAAGTTACGTCTTCTCTCATTCCCAAGCAGTCTAAGAAATAGTAACTGAGTTCAAGGCAACGCTTAAATTCTTCTTCAATTTGGCTAGGGGTACACACGATATGTCCGTCTGATAAAGTGAATTGACGAACTCTTATCAATCCGTGCATTTCACCACTTGCTTCCTTTCTAAATAAGGTTGCAGTTTCACTGTAACGACAAGGTAAATCTCTATAACTCTTTAATCCGTTCTTATAAATTTGATATTGGAACGGACAAGTCATTGGACGAAGTGCCAACGCTTCAGGTGAGTTTTCATCACCGATAATAAACATTTTATCTCTATAATGGTCCCAATGCCCTGAAATACGGTAAAGGTCGTTCTTTGCCATATAAGGTGTTTTGGTTATCATAAAACCACGCTTTTCTTCTTCATCTTCAACGAAACGCGTTAAAATTTGCATGATTTTCGCGCCTTTTGGTGCTAATATTGGCAAACCTTGACCAACTACTTCTTCGGTCATAAAAATACCAAGTTCTCTACCAAGTTTATTATGGTCGCGCTTCTTTGCTTCTTCTAAAGCAGTTAAATATTCATCTAACTCGCTCTTCTTTGCAAATGCCGTTCCGTAGATACGGGTAAGCATTTTGTTCTTTTCATCCCCTCTCCAATATGCACCCGTTACGCTGGTTAACTTAAAGGCTTTAATTTTTCCCGTTGATGGAAGGTGTGGTCCACGGCATAAATCCATAAAATCACCTTGCTTATAGCATGAAATTACACTATTTGCCGGCAATTCGTTAATGAGTTCAACCTTATAAGTTTCCGAAAAATTCTTAAAAGTTTTAACCGCGTCTTTCTTAGAATATACGATGCGTTCAATCGGTAAATCACTCTTAATAATGTCTTTCATTTCTTGTTCGATTTTTGATAAATCTGCTTGAGTGATTGGGGTTTTAAATTCAATATCGTAATAAAAACCGTTTTCAATGGTTGGACCGATTGCAAGTTTTGACGTTGGGAATATGTTTTTCACTGCTTGCGCTAAAACGTGAGAAGTCGTATGGCGATATACGTCTAGTCCTTCTTTATCTTTTAGCGTTATGATTGAAAGTTCAACGTCTTCTTCAATTTTGTGTGATAAATCAACTAGTTCTCCATTAACTTTACCACAAACGGCGTTTCTAAATAAGCCTTCGGAAATGTTTAACGCAACTTCCCCAACGGTTACGGGATTTTGGTACTCTATAATTGACCCGTCTTTTAAAGTAATTTTCATAAAAATTCCTCCATGTAAAATAAAAATCCTTAAAGCAACTGCTTTAAGGACGAATAATGTTTCCGCGTTTCCACCTTAATTGCCACGATATTTACCGTGACCACTTAATGTTCGCTAAATGAGTGCGACGCTCTGCCCTGCCACGGTGGTTTCAACGTTTAACGCTTTTACGGGTTTTCAGCAACCACCCGCTCTCTAAAAAAACCGATAAACTCTACTTGTCCGCAACAATTTGGACTATTTAACTACCTATATATTAAACTAAAGAATATTTTTTGTCAACTGTTTATGACAGAATTTTTTTATCGCCTGATTTTAGTTTAAATAATTCCCCGAAAAAAATATTTTATCGTAATAATATTCCTTTAAATAAAATTCGTCTTCCTTAGGAATTTTTCCGTTAATATCTATTGAGCCACAATTACTAAGTAATACTTCCCTAGTTATTTTTGCCTTTTCTCCACCTAATAAACTACTGCGATTTAGTCTTCTATAATGGGAATCGTAAACCTTGCCTTGATCAATATATACCGTTTTTCTTTTGTTTTCAATTAAATAATAGATAAATTCTTTGAGTTGAGAATTTAAAAAACAATTTGGAACGCATTCGCAAACGTCTAGCCATTTTTTTCTTAACGGTCTTAAACAAAAATTAAATACTCCGTCGATTGCTATTTCATTAAACGAATTAATCTTACTTATTGTGTATTTTTTATCGTCGTCTAAATCGGCGGCAATTAAACTTGCGTATAAAATATCCTTTTCCACAGCGCTTAATCCACCCACTTTTAAGTTTTCTCTTAAAAATTCAGTTTTATATTTTATCGTTATTATCTCTGCTATCTTATCTACTATTTCCGCACGAATAACACCTATTAATTCTTCAGGACACGATACTGTTAAACTTGACCTTTCTTGAGCGCTTTTTATTCGTGCTACACACCCCGCTTGACTTAATAAATCACATGAAGTTGACTGAACGTAAAAAAGATTGTCTTCGTTTTTTTGGTTTTCGGTTACCGATAATGTTATCATATCTTTTAGTTTACGCTCCAAATTAAATTTTATTTACGCTAAACGCTCTTTTTCTTCTCTCTTTTATAAATTGTTTTATACAAAATTTTGCTTATTTCGGTAATTACTATCATTGACGACGCCGTTATTATAGTTTTTATCCACGCAGATAAACTTAAAGCCGTTACGCCAAAAATAATAGGGAAAAACTGAACTATTATAAAATGTACCAAAAATACCCCTAAAAACGTTATTGACATTATCTTGTTTTTACTTATTCCACTAAAAATGCTTCTTACCCCTAGTTCTTTTGAGTTAAACGCATTAAATAGTTGGAACAATATAAATAGCGTAAACACCGTTCCCTTCATTTGATTTGCGCCCACTCTTAAAAAGTCAAACGCATACTCAAGAACCATTATCGTGCCTACGAAAAGTCCGTTAAATATTATTCTTAGTAACATATTTTTGCTTACTATTCCCGAACTTTTCTTTATTGGCTTATTGTTCATTAAATCACTGCTATCCGTATCAAGTCCTAGCGTTATAGCAGGTGGTCCGTCCATAATTAAATTTATCCACAATAATTGTAAAGTGTTAAACGGTTGTGGCATTCCTATTATTGCAGACACCGTTACAAATAATAGCGCCGATAAATTTACCGATAGTTGAAACACGATAAATCTCTGCAAGTTTTTATATACGCTTCTACCAAAAGAAACTGCTTTAACTACCGTTGAAAAACTATCGTTTAGTAAGACTATATCAGCGCTTTCTTTAGTGATATCGCTTCCGTTTATCCCCATTGAAATGCCGATATCGGCGTGCTTTATTGCTGGTGCGTCGTTAATCCCGTCGCCGGTTACCGCAACCACTTCTCCAGCGCTCTTTAACGCTTTTACTACCTTTAACTTGATTGACGGCGTACTTCTTGCTATAACGGTAATTTTTTCTAGTGCTTTAGATAGTTGACTTTCACTCATATTCTCAATTTCTTTAGAATTTATCACTTGTGAATCGCTAGTTGCTATCTTTAATTCTTTTGCTATTGCTAGCGCAGTTTCAAAATTATCCCCCGTTAAAATTTTTATTTTTATTCCCGCCTTAAAACAATCGTTTACAGCCTTATATACTTCCTTTCTTATTGGGTCTGCTATAACTGCAAACCCATCGTAATTAAATAAATTTTTATCATTTTCTATTTCAATATCTCTATGCGCAAAACATATAACTCTTCTGCTTTTCTTTTGGTGCGCGCTTATTTCTTGCAAAATTTTTTCCACTTGTCTTTTAGTTAAATCACATAAACTTAAAACTTTTTCAGGCGCGCCTTTTAGTAATACTCTTTTTTTACCTAAAACTTCAATGGTCGTAGTCATAAACTTTTTTTCACTAGAAAAAGGCTCTCTCTCAAGCACTTTAAAACTTTTTCTATACTTTTCATACGATAGTTTACGATTTTTATTTTGATAGGCTAATAGTAGCGCTCCCTCTGTTGCGCTTCCACGATAAGATACGGTCTTGTTTTTTACGACTAATTCCGCCGTCGAATTGCACACGAAATTTTGATATAAAATTTCATTTTCAAGTTTATTTGGTGTTAAGCAGTTTGAATTTTTACAAATACTTATAACTTTCATTTTATTTTCAGTAAGCGTACCCGTTTTATCAGTACAAATAACGCTTACGGCACCTGCCGTTTCGCTTGCAGTCATCTTCTTTATTAACGCGTTTTCTTTGGCAAGTTTTACCATGTTTAGTGCTAACGATACCGCTACTATAGTTGGCAATCCTTCTGGAACTGCTGCAACGATTAATATTATTGATGAAATAAAAAGGTCTTGAACACTAGAATAATCTAGCGCCCCTAAAATAGCGAGCCTTACTGCTGAAATTAAAAAAACTATTCCAGCCGTTATTGCCCCTATTATAGTTATCGTTTTCCCTAGCCTACTTAGTTTTTCTTCTAACGGAGACTTCAATTCTTCTTCTTTTAATTCCCCTGCTAGTGAACCGATTTCAGTCTTATCTCCCGTCGCGGTAACTATAATCTTTCCACTTCCACTAGAAACAAAAGTTCCTGAAAAAACTGAATTAGTGCGTTCAGCCAATGGTGTTAATGAAGATAAAACCGTTCTTGCGCTCTTTTTTATTGGCATGCTTTCGCCCGTCAACGCTGATTCGTCAACGGTAAGTGATTCGCTTTCTATTAAAATTCCGTCAGCGATAATCTTATCCCCACTTTCTACTAGTAAAATATCCCCGACTACGACGTGTTCTATTGGTATAAAAACTTTTACGCCGTTCCTTAATACTTTTACGGTAATGTTATCGTAAATTTTATTTAGCGCGTCAAATGCTCGCTTTGAATTTCCTTCCATAATTAAAGTTATGGACACCGATAATATTATAGCAAATAGTATCCCTATACACTCTGTAAAATCTGCTTCGCCACTTTTAAAAAACTTTCCTATATTCGTTCCTAAGGTCAACACCAAGCCAAAGCCTAAAATTATTAACATCGGCTCTTTTAACGCGCTAAAAATTCGCGAAATTAACCCCTTTTCTTTCTTTTTAGTAAGTGCGTTTATTCCGTATTTTTTTCGGTTGGTTTTTACGGCTTGGTCACTTAATCCAAGATTTTCGTTCGAATTAAATTCTTTTAATATTAAATCTAAGGGCTTATCATAATAAGTCATATTCACCTCCGCCGTCTTATTAAAATTATGCGGTAATTTTTAAAAATATGAGTTCAAGTATGGACAAACCGAATATTTTGTGATAAACTATTTTCGTAATCAAAATTACTAAAGTTAAGGTGGTATATTTTATGAACAAAACTTTTACCGTTAACATTAAAGGCGTTGACGCTTTCCTTCCAATTTTACCATTACCAAGTGGCATTAATATTGCATTTTTTAATCTTCATGGTAACCCTACTCTTACCGAACACTGCGGAAAAGAACTCGCAAAACTTGTTGGTGATGCCGAAGTCTTAATCACCGCTGAATCTAAGGGGCTTCAACTTACTCACGTTGTAGCGCGCGAACTTAATCACCCTTTCTACGCTGTTGCTAGAAAATCTAAAAAGTTATATATGCAAGACGGCATTGAAATTAGTTACGGCTCTTCTATAACTACGGGTAAAGAACAAAAATTCTTCTTATCTAAACACGACGTTGATTTGATTAAAGGTAAAAAGGTTTGTATCGTTGACGATGTTATTTCAACGGGTGAAAGTGTTAAAGGTCTTTCTAATTTGGTTGAAAAAGCAGGCGGTATCGTTTATAAGAAACTTTTCGTTCTTGCTGAAGGCGACGCAAAAGATTTACCTAACGTTGAATATTTAGCAACTATTCCTTTATTATAAAATTAACGCCCAACCTTTTCGGTTGGGCTTTTTACAAGAATTTATAGGAAAAGATAAAACGCCGACAATATCGGCGCTTTACCTAAGGAAAAAGTTTATTGAGAGTGTGGTCGTTATTTACGAAGGTTCCCCTTCTTACGACTTCATTCTATCAAGCGAAACTTAAAAAATTATTGAAATTTAATTTTATTTTTAAAGTTAAATTCAATTTTTATATTTTATTGTGTTATTATGAAAATTTTATTGGTTGATGACGAAAGGCAATTAACCGACGCCTTATCGGTCATTTTAAAAAAGAATAACTTTTCGGTTGACTGTGCTTATAACGGTGAGGACGGTTTGGATTTTGCTTTATCTGGTATTTACGACTTAATCGTTCTTGATATTATGATGCCTAAAATAGACGGGCTTACGGTATTGAAAACCTTAAGAGAAAAACGCGTTAATACCCCTATTTTAATGCTTTCTGCAAAAAGTGATATTAGAGATAAAATTGAAGGGCTTAATTTGGGTGCTGACGATTATATCGCTAAACCTTTCGATACTAACGAATTAATTGCTAGAATTCGCGCTCTTTTAAGAAGAAAAGATACCTTTACAGGTGACGTTTTATCTTTTTACGACATTAAACTAGATAGAGATTCTCTTAAACTTATTAAAGATGATAAAAGTATTACTCTAGGTAAAAAAGAGTTCCAAATTCTAGAAATGCTTATTCTAAATGACGGTAAGAGAATTGATAAAGAAAGGTTTATTGAAAAAATTTGGGGCTACGATACCGATGCTGAGTATAATACCATTGAAGTTTACGTCTCTTTTTTAAGAAAAAAATTATCTGCTGTTAACTCAAACGTGGAAATTAAATCTTTACGCGGAATAGGTTACACTTTAGAGGCTAAAAATGATTAAAAAAGCACAACTAAAATTCGTGTGCATCGTTATGTCTATTCTACTTGGTGTTTTTGCCGTGATTTTCGGCACAAGTTATTACTTTTCTTATAATCAAACCCTATCTAATATCGAACACTCTCTTGACGGAACGGTCGCTAGTTATTATTTGCCTAACGGTATGAGTAAACACGCTGATACCATTATTGCTTTAGTTGATAAAAATCACGTTAACAATACTTATTCTATTAAAAAGTTAACTATCGACGAACAAGCCTTTTCCCAAGAAAATGCTGAAAATATCGTCTTTACTGCAATTAATAGAGTTCATAAATCAGGAAAAATCGACAACGTTTTCTATAAAATCTATAATGAAAATACTAGTTCTTCATTAATAGTCGTTGCTATCGATTGTGCTGACGTTTTAATGCTTTTTTCTAGAAACACTTCAAGGGTTTTCTTTACTCTATTAATTATTTATTTCCTTTTATTATTCCTTGTTATGAAACTTTCGTGGGCAGTCTTAAAACCACTTAGAGACACTATCGATAAACAGCGTGAATTCGTTTCTAATGCTAGCCACGAACTTAAAACGCCTATATCTATCATTTCAGCAAATGCTGACGTTTTGTCGGCAGACACGGATAATAAATGGATTGACAACATAAAATCGCAAACTGAAAGAATGAGCGTGTTGGTTGAAGATATGCTCTCCCTTGCCAAAATTGACGAAGGGCAAAAAAAGTTAAAAGTTGAAAAGTTTAATCTTTCAAACGAAGTTCTAGAAAATGCTCTTCCCTTTGATGCCGTTGCCTTTGAAAAAGGAAAAACCTTAAACATAGATATCCAACCTGATATAACTTATAACGGGGATAGAGATTCTGTTAAACAAATAGTTAATATTCTACTTGACAACGCAGTTAAACACGCCGATAAAAACGGCGAAATTACTCTAACCTTAAAAAAAGACGGCAATAAAACTATTATTACTTTCTTTAATACGGGAAGCCAAATCCCTGAAGAAAACGCTGATAAAATTTTTGAAAGATTTTATCGCGGTGACTCTTCTCGTTCTAGAGAATCGGGTGGAAGTGGACTTGGACTTGCTATTGCTAAAAGTATTGCTGACACGAATAAATGGAAAATTTCAGCCGTGTCAAAATTAAACGTTTCTATGACTATTACAATTATTTTATAACCAATTATATCTAACAAAATAGCACAAAAAAACCCTTGTTATCTACAAGGGTTTTTTCTTTTTAATTTTATCCTAAAAACGCACCGTATGAAAGCAAGGTTTCTCTTAATTTTTTAGTATCAATTTCTCTAACTGAAGTTTTATTTTTAACTGCTTGGGCTATTGCAGTTCCCGCTGCTTCACCTATATTGCATACCGTTGGCATTATTCTATACGATGCTTGTGCCCCGTGGTCAGATGAAATACATCTTCCTGCAACCAATAGGTTATCAACCGTCTTTGGAATTAACGAACGATACGGTATAGTATAATATTCGCCTTTAGGGAAATAGTAATGCGACGTTCCACTTCCCTCAGGATTATGAATATCAATATCATAATTGCATACGGCTATTCCATCATCAAACTTCGTAAAGTTTCTGCAATCTTGTTCGGTTAAAACGTAATCACCGATTATCATACGACTTTCTCTAACACCTATTTCTTGAGCCGTACTCATTAAGAAACTATTTTCCATTCCTTCAATATTTTCTTTTAAGAATTTATAAACTTCAAAAACTTGTTTACGTGCAATTAATTCGGCTTCCGTTTTTTCAAAAACGTTTACCGGATTTTTCTTGACAACTCTCGTAGTATTAAAGTGCAACACGTTTGGTGTGGTAGTTTTGAAAACTAAAACGTCTTCTCTTGGATTTATGAACTTACCTTTTGCAAGATTTTCTTTGTATTTTTCTTGCATGAGTGAGTATTGGCTATATACTTTATCAACGTCAACGTTGCCAACTCTAAAACAAAGCGTCATAGGTTGACATAAATTATCTTTTTCACGACCAACTACAACCGGACAGCCTGCTAAAAATGCTAACTGTGCATCGCCCGTTGTATCAATAAAATAATCCGCTTCTAATTCTATCGCTCCATTTACGGTTGAAAAAGTCAACGAAGTTATTTTGCCATCAACTTTTTGTACGCTATGAAGATATGAGTGATATAAAATTTCCACCCCAAAATCAGTAAGTAATTCTTGCAAAATGTATTTCAATTCTTCTTCACTAAACTTTCTAATATCGTATGCGTTTCTCTCTTTTAAGAGTGAACAAATTTTCTTAAATATCCCTTGAGATAATTCAACCTTTTCGCCGTTAATTTCAGTCGTAAAAGGCATAAAAGGCATTACTAATGAGTTAACCGCCGCCCCACCCAAAGCGTTGCCTTTTTCCACCAATAAAGTTTTTGCGCCATCTCTTGCACTTGCAATCGCCGCAGCGACACCTGCAAATCCACCACCAACAACAATTACGTCATATTTTTTCATATTCTTTCCCTACCATTCACAATTTATATCGTTAAGTTCAATTTTTTCTACTAATTTTATATCCCTAGATGATGCCCCAACCATAATTTCAAATGCACCTTTTTCTACTATCCATTTATTATAACTAGTACTATAAAATGCAAACGACCTAAAGTCAAGGTTTACTTCCACTCTCTTCGTTTCACCTGCTTTAATCAAATCTTTTGAAAAGCCTTTGAGTTCTTTTTCAGGTCTAACTACCGATGAGAAAACATCTTTAACGTAAACTTGACTTACTTCTTTTGCGTCTATATTTGAAAGGTTAGTTATATCGTAACTTACCCTATATTCCGTGTCGCCCATCTTTTCAACTAGTAAGTTTGAATATTCAAATCGTGCGTAAGAAAGCCCAAACCCAAACGGAAATAATACTTGCAATTTTTTTCTATCGTAGTGACGATAACCTACGAATATGCCTTCATTATACCACTCGCAATAACCATCGTTTATTTTGCCCTTAGTAACGCTATCTTCTAATCTTAAGGGGAAAGTTTCAGTGGTTTTTCCACTAGGTACTGTTTCTCCCGTTAAAACTGAAGCGATTGCTTCTTGCACCCCTTCTCCTGCAAAGCCTACGAAAATAACTCCTTTAACCTTATCTATCCAAGCACTCATATCGATTACACCACTTGCATAGACTAAAACTATTAAATTTTCGGTATATTCGGCTGTCTTTAATATCAATTCTTCTTGCGCTCTAGTTAGTTTTATACTCGTTCTATCAAACGCTTCCCTAATAAAAGACGGATGTTCGCCCACGCAAATTATGGTTTTATCCGCATTATAAGCATATTCATACGCCTTTCGTTCATTAATAGTGCCGTCTAATGCGTCTCCGTTGATTACGGGTGAACTCGTCGTTTGAATTCCGTAATCTTGGCTTAAAATTGTCGATAAACCTCTCGTTTCAAAAGTTGTTTTTACGCTTGCTGAACCACCACCACAATATACGGGCTTGTCGTCAAACGCACCAAGAACAGCAACACTATCGCTTTTATTAAGTGGAAGAATATTTTCTTGGTTTTTTAATAAAATAAAACATTCTTTTGCAATATTAACGGCATTTTCGTGCCTTTTTTCTTTTGTCAACTCGGGCGACTTTTTCTTTTGGTTTTCGCTTTTAGAGACAAGTTCAAAAACCTTTTCTAAACGTTCGTCAATATCTTTCTCGGTGATTATACCTTTATCTAAACCGTCTTGAAGTTGAGTATAAGCAACTCTATTCCAAGGCATACGAAGGTCAACTGTCGCTTTTACTGCGTTAGGTTGATAAGTAATTGCATTCCAATCCGAAACAACCACGCCATCAAACCCAAATTCCTCACGAAGAACCCCTTTAACCAACTTTTCATGCTCGTCCATATGCACGCCGTTTACAAGATTATACCCCGTCATTACCGTCCACGGTTTTGCTTTTAAACTTTCTTCAAATGCTGATAGATAAATTTCCCTAAGTGTTCTTTCGTCTATTTCACTTGAAACAAGCGTTCTTCCCGTTTCAAAATTGTTTGCACAATAATGCTTTAAACTAGTTCCTACTCCCTTGTTTTGCACACCTTCAATATATGCGCGCGCAAGTTTTCCCGTAAGATAAGGGTCTTCGCTGAAATATTCAAAGTTTCTACCGTTAAGCACGTCTCGTTTTATATTAATTCCCGGCGCTAAAAGTATATCTACGTCATATTCTATACACTCGTCGGCAATCGTGTTTCCTGATAAATAAGATAGGTTAGTATCCCAGCCGTTTGCTATAACCGATAATGACGGCATCGCGGTTGCAGGTCTCGTTTCTTTACTCGTTATTACACCATCTTTTTCAGTTTGCACCGAATGAATTTCTATCTTTCTTAAACCGTTTGGTCCGTCGAATAAATTTAACGGCTTAACTTTTCCGCCAAAATCGTAAGTACTCCAATTTGTACCACCGGTTATGCCTTTTAGTTTTTCAGTTAAACTAAAATCCTTCGTCGAATATTTCATATGCCACCAAATTTCCGTTTTTTATTATTATACATTATAAAAAATGCATTTTCTATGTCATTTTTCTTTATTTTTTTCTCATTTTTTGATATTATATACTTATGAAAGGATATTACCAACTTATTGAAGACGCTGTTGAAAAGGTTGACTATAGAATAGGTCGCAGTTTTAAGTTTCCAGCGCATTTTCATAAAAAAATTGAAATCTTTATTTTACTTGAAGGATTTTACACCGTTTCACGCAACGGAAAAACCTTAAACCTTAAAAGTGGAAGCATCGTAGTTTTCGATAGTTACGATATTCATTCCTACGATATCCCACAAACCGAAAACATTAAGGGTTTAGTGTTGATTATTCCCACAAATTCCGTTGATAAGTTCTTTTTAAGAAAAAATGGTAAAAAAATTCTAAACGATGTTATCGTTAACCCTGAACTTTGTAAAAAACTTTACGATTTAGGCGTTAGTTTTATCGTTTCAAATAACGACGAACAAGTAAAAAACAGTGCGTCTTCGCTAATTATCTCTTTACTTGAAAAAGAATTAATCTATTCTCAAAGCCATGATGATGACGAAACTTCTTTCGTTCAAAATTTGCTTATTTATATAAATGATAATTTTAAAAGCCAACTTTCCCTTAAAATTCTTTCGCAACAATTCGGTTATTCCCCCGAACACATTTCAAGAGTGTTCCATAGATACCTTAATACGAGTTTGCCCGATTACGTTAATAAGTTAAGGTTGGATTTCGCAAATAAAACACTTAAAACTGAAAACAAGAAAATAACTGAACTACTTTTTGACGCAGGATTTAACAGCGTGCAAACTTATTACAGAACAAAAAATAAATTTAAGGAAAATTAAAAAATTAAAAAAACCTTGCCTTTTGCAAGGTTTTTTTGAAGTTTAATAATTAAATTTTTATTCTTAAAATATCGCCTTTTGATAACCTAATATCGGTGAATAATTTAAGTTTTTCTTGAACTAATTTTGCGTCAAATACGCTTTCTCCGTTTAAGTTTTCTAGTCTTTCTACTTTTATTACTTTATTAAAGGAATTTGACGGAGATAATACTTCTAATTCATCGCCCATCATAAACCTATTTCTCATTTCTATAATAGCAAATTGAGAGTTTTCGTTCCCTTCTAATACGTTAGCAATAAATTTATGCGTACCCTTACTTTGACTATCGTCATAATTAACAGTTCTATCGTTTTCACCAAGCAAATAAGCCGTTGTAAATTCTCTATGCGCTGTCTTTTTTAGTTCTTCTTGAAAAAGAGTATTTTCCTTATATTCTTTGCCCTTTTCATAATATTCGTCTATCGCTCTACGATAAGCGTTTACTACCGTTGCAAGATAATATTCAGACTTCATTCTTCCTTCTATCTTAAACGAACATACACCCGCTTCATCAAGTTCAGCAATATAATCTAAAAGGTTTAAGTCTTTGCTGTTCATTATATAAGTTCCGCGCTCGTCTTCTTCCATTTCTAAATAGTCGGTGTTCGTTCCTTTTTCGCGAATTTCATAATTCCATCTGCACGCTTGAACGCATTCCCCACGATTACTTGAACGACCCGTTCTATAATCGCTAAGCAAGCATCTTCCACTATAAGAAATGCACATCGCTCCGTGAATAAACGTTTCAATTTCCATATCGGGAACTCTATTATGTATTTCGGCGATTTCCTTTAATGATAATTCTCTCGCTAAAATTGCCCTTTTTACACCGTAATTATGCCAAAATTCCACCGTTTTATAGTTTAGGGTGTTTGCTTGAGTAGATATGTTTATCGGTAAATTCGGTGCAACCGTTCTCGCTAGGTAAATTAATCCCGTATCCGAAATAATCGCTCCGTCAATATTAGCGCTTTCTAAAAACTTAAAATATTTTTCAGCACTTTCTATATCATTGTTTCGACCAAAAACGTTTACGGTAACGTAAACCTTTTTTCCCATTGAATGAGCAAAATTTACCGCTTCTAAAATTTCTTCACCGGTAAAATTACCCGCTAGTGCACGCAAAGAAAAATTCTTTCCGCCTATATAAACTGCGTCTGCACCAAAATATAATGCTGTTTTTAATTTTGACATATCGCCTGCTGGCGATAATAATTCTATTTTTTTCATATTAGTTTCTTTGTTATACTTATTCCGTCTTCTATATCTAAAACTTCCGTTTTTAAGTTTATATCGGTTGTTATTGCCCTTAAAAATCTTTCCATACTATGCTTTGTCGTGTTAAATCTCTTTGGAGTTTTAACCTTTCCGTCAACATACCCTCGAAACAAAACGTTATCTGCAAAAAGTATACCACCCTTGTTTAACGCTGTTAATAAGTTTGGAAGATATTCAAAATAGTGTCCCTTTGGTCCATCAAGAAAAATTAAATCGTATTTTCCCGATAAAACGGGGATAATTTCTCCTGCATCGCCTTGAAAAATTTTCGCTCTTTCGGTAACGCCGAATTCTTTATAGTTATTCTTTGCTAAAGCAATTTTTTCCTCGTCGATTTCTATGCCTGTAAGCAGTGATTTTTCACTCCTTAACAACATCGCTATTCCCGAAAGTCCTAAATTAACGCCTATCTCTAATATTCTTTTAGGCTTTATTTCTTCAACCGTTTTTAAGAGAATTTCAAAAGATTTATCGCGCAAAATCGGTTCTCCGTTTTTCTTCGCTTCTTCCCTTAACTCTATAATCTTTTCTAGCAATTAAACCACCATTACAACAGGCAAAATCATTGGATTTTTCTTGGTTGCCTTGAATATATAATTTTTTATGCTTCGTCTTATTAAGTTTGATATCTCACTTTCATCTCTAATCGATTTTAAGTCTATATGAGATAGCGTATGAATTAAATTCGACTTAACGTCGTTAATCATTTCTTCGCTAAATACTAAGCCTTTTCCAACCACTTCTAAAGATGAAAGTTCATAACTAAACTCGTCAATTCCCGCAACGACTACCACTAATCCGTCTTCCGAAAGATGAATTCTATCACGAAGAACGAAACTATCTGCTCCGTCAATTCCAACTCCGTCAACAAACCTAGACCCTGCCGTAAACTTTTCGCCAAACTTCATTTCTTTTGAAGTGACTTCAACCGTATCTCCAATTTCAGCAATCAAAATATTGCTTTCTTTTACACCTATTTCTTTTGCTAAATTCGCGTGCTTTTTCAAATGACGATATTCACCGTGTACGGGTATAAAAAACTTAGGTTTTACTATCGAATGTAAAAGTTTAAGTTCGTCTTTACAAGCGTGCCCCGATGCGTGAATAGGTTCTAACGATTCGTATATTACTTCTGCGCCAAGTCTATATAAATTATTGATAACTCCGTATATCATCTTTTCGTTCCCCGGAATTACCGACGCGCTGATTACTACCGTATCGTTTTTACCGATAACGACCTTGTTAAATTCACCCGACGCCATTCTTGTTAACGCGCTCATTGGTTCGCCTTGCGTTCCCGTTGAAACGATTACTATTTGTTCGTCTTTAAAATTCTTTATCTTCTCTACGTCGATTATAAGCCCTTCGGGTATTTTAAGTTCGCCAATTTTGGAAGCCGCTTCGGCAATATTTATCATGCTTCTTCCCGAAAAAGCGACCTTTCTTTTATATTTTTTCGCCAAATCTAAAATTTGTTGAAGTCTATGAACGTTTGACGCAAAAGTCGCAATTATTAAGCGCTTTTTCATATTGTCGTTAAAAACGTGCTCTAAAGTTTCTTTAACTTTGGATTCGCTTATAGTAACTCCACCAATTTCTATGTTGGTTGAATCTGCCATCATCAATAGGACACCCTTGTCCCCTATTTGTGAAATTCTTGCTAAATCTATGATTTCACCATTTACAGGCGTATAATCCACCTTAAAGTCACCAGAGTGGAAAACTACGCCAACAGGCGTTGTTATCGCAAGCGCAACTGCACCTGCTATTGAGTGGTTTACGTTGATAAATTCAATAGAAAAACACCCTAATTTTATTACGCTTGTAGGTTTAATACAATTTAGACTAATTTCGTTAAGTCTATGCTCTTTAATTTTGTTTTCAATTAAGGTTAAGGTTAGTTTTGTTGCAAATATCGGCGCGTTAATTTCCTTTAATATATACGGCAAACTTCCAATATGGTCTTCGTGACCGTGTGTTATTACGATACCACGAATTTTAGCCTTGTTTTGCGCTAAATAACTTACGTCTGGAATAACTAAATCTACCCCAGGCATATTGTCCCCAGGGAACGTTAACCCAGCGTCGATAACGATTATGTCGTTACCAAATTCTAGGGCAGTCATATTCTTACCGACTTCGCCAACCCCACCTAAAAATCTTACCTTTAATACTTTATCCTTAAATTTATTAGACTTATTTTGCTTAGTTAAGTTCTTGTTTTCTATTTTTATTTTATTAGTCTTAACGACTTTTTTTTCTTTAGTTTTTACTAACTTTTTTTCTTTCAAATACTTGTCTCCTTTATATTTTTAATTGTCCGTTCATCGATATTATACACTTTTTTGCTTAAAAAGTAAACAGTAATAAATAAACTAAGTAAATAATTATAAAAATCGACATTAAAACACTTGAAAAAAAAGTCGTTTATGAGTATAATTATAAAATAAATACTAAATAATATAGTTTTATTTGATTAAAATTTATTAATTTTATTAAAATAAACATAAGGAGTATTAATATGCGCGTTTATAATTTTGCAGCAGGTCCGTCAACTCTTCCTCTTCCCGTTTTAGAAAAGGCTCAAAGTGAACTTTTAGATTTTAATGGAACGGGTATGAGTATCATTGAAATGAGTCACCGTGGCAAGCCGTTTATGGCTGTCAACGAAGAAGCGAATTCTCTTCTCCGTGAACTTATGAATATTCCTGAAAATTATTCCGTTCTATTCGTTCAAGGTGGCGCAACTCAACAATTCTCTGCCGTTCCACTTAACTTACTTAAAAACGGTAAGGCTGACTATATCTTAACGGGCAACTTCGCAACAAAGGCTTACGAAGAAGGCTTAAAGTATGGTGATATGGCTATCGCAGGCTCTTCTAAAGACGCTAACTTTACCTATATTCCTGATATGGATAAAATTTCTTTCCGTAATGGTATTGATTACGTTCACACTACTTACAATAACACTATTTTCGGTACTAGATATACTTCTCTTCCTAAAACCGACGCGACTCTCGTTACCGATATGAGTTCTTGTATTTTAAGTGAAGAAGTTGACGTTTCTAAATTTGGGCTTATTTACGCTGGCGCACAAAAGAATATCGCCCCTGCTGGTCTTACTATCGTTATCGTTAGAAAAGACTTAATCGGTAACGCTTCACCTATTTGCCCTATTATGCTAAACTACGCAGTTCAAGATAAGAACGACAGTTTGTATAATACCCCACCTTGCTTCCCTATCTATATGGCACTTTTGGTATTTAGATGGCTTAAAGATTTAGGTGGTGTTAAGGCTATTCAAAAAATTAACGAAGAAAAGGCTAAACTTTTATACGACTTTATTGATAATTCTTCTTTCTACACCAATAAAGTTAATAAAAAAGACCGTTCGCTTATGAACGTTCCTTTCGTTTCACCAAACGAAGAACTTGACGCTAAATTCGTTGCTGAAGCAACCAAACAAGGATTGGTTTCTCTTAAAGGTCACAGAGTAACAGGTGGTATGAGAGCGTCTATTTATAACGCTATGCCTATTGAAGGCGTTAAAGCCTTAATCGAATTTATGAAGAAATTTGAATTGGAGAATAAGTAAAAATGAAAAATATTTTAACTCTTAACGCTATTAGTCCCGTTATTAACGACGTTTTTGATTCAACCTATAACGTTTCAAACACTGCTGAAAACCCTATAGGAATTATGCTCCGCAGTTTTAAAATGCACGACTATGCTTTAGATGAAAACACTATTGCCATCGCTAGAGCAGGCGCTGGTACTAACAATATTCCAGTTGATGCTTACGCTGAACAAGGCGTGGTTGTATTTAATACCCCTGGCGCTAACGCAAACGCCGTTAAAGAATTAGTTTTGGCTACCATTTTAATGAGTTCTAGAAACGTTATAAGTGCGATTGATTGGGTTAAAACGTTAAAAGGTCAAGGCGAAGAAGTTTCTAAACTTGTGGAAAAAGGTAAAGCAAATTTTGCGGGAAATGAAATCGTAAATAAAAAAATCGGCATAATTGGGCTTGGTGCTATCGGCGCTCTTGTTGCTAATTCTTGCCTTGATTTAGGTATGCAAGTTTACGGCTACGACCCTTTCCTTTCAGTTACTTCTGCACTTAGACTTTCACCTAGCATTAAAATTGAAAAAACTTTGGAAGATTTGGTTAAAGTTTGTGATTACGTTACTATTCACATTCCATATATCCCAAATCAAAATAAAGGCATTATCAACGCAGGCTTAATTCGTAAAATGAAAGACGGTGTTATCTTAATTAACTGCGCTAGAGGCGAATTGGTTGATAACGGAGATATCTTAAAAGCGACCGAAAGTGGAAAAGTTAAAAAATATTACTGCGACTTCCCTGCTGATGAAATTATTGGCGCAAAAAATATCGTTTGCATTCCTCACCTTGGCGCTTCTACCGACGAAGCAGAAGAAAACTGCGCTATTATGGCTGCTAAACAACTTATCGATTATATCGAAAACGGCAACATTGTTAATAGTGTTAACTACCCTAACTGCTCTATGCCAAGAACAACTGCAGTAAGACTCGTTATTTTGCATAAAAACACCCACAATATGCTTGCTCAAATTACAGGTACGCTCGGCAATGAAGGTATCAATATTTCTAACCTCACCAACCAAAGTAAAGGTGATTACGCAGTTACTATTCTCGATATCGATAATGAAGTTTCAAGCGAAGCAGTTTCTCATATCGCTTCAGTTGAAAATATTATTAGAGTTAGAGTTATTAAGTAATTTACTAACGATATTAAATATTTTAATAAATAGAAGTCACAGTTTTTGTTTGTGGCTTCTTATTTTTTTATAATAAAAATTTTTTTTATAAATTATGACAAAATTTTTCAAAAACGCTATTGACAATTTATTTTACTCATGTTAATATTTAGTTAGACAAATAGAAAAAAAGGAGTTCTTACAATGAAAAAATTAACTAAAATTTTATCTCTCATCTTAGCACTTGCAATGGCTATTTCATTGGTTGCTTGCGCTAACTCTTACGGCAAGATTAAAAGAGCTTTCGAAAAAGCAGGCTATGAAGTTGTTGAAAATGAAACTACGGCTAATTGGGAAGAATGGACTAGCGAATATGGTTGTAAAGTTCATTATTTTGAAAAAACAGAAGGTTCCACGCCTCCATCTGCCATAGTTCTTGAATTTAAGGCAACAGACGATATGCTTGATTTATACAAGAATAACGAAGAAGTTAGAGAATTTTTACAAGCTGCCTCTAGTAACGAAGACGCTAAAGAATTTTATAACGCTTTAGTTGAAAAAGGATACGCAAACGGAAATTGTATGGTTATTCCAATTGCCGTCTTTAGTTATCAATCAATCTTAGATATTGTTAAAAATGCATAAAAACCTTATCAAAAGTTTTGGGGCAACGAATTTTTTAAGTTCGTTGCCCCGTTTTTTATAAAAAATAAACCTTAGCCTTTAGTGGCGTAGCGATAGGGATTTATCGTTACGCCACAACTATATTTGCCTAACGGCAAGTGATATGCCTTCGGCGTGATATTTTGCTAACGCAAAGTGATATTTTCACTTGTAGTGAAAGATAGGCAAATATAATATAACTTTGACCACAGGTCAAAATATA
>JAZNQZ010000011.1:0-58813 GCA_045590475.1 Christensenellaceae bacterium | reverse complement strand
ATCATTTTTATTATACCTAATATAATTTTTAGTTATTTTTAGTTTATGCTTTTTTTATTAATTTATTTTACTCTAAAAAGATAATTACGGTTAATTTAAAATAAAAATACCCACTTAAAGCTAAGTGGGTAAATCTTTTATTTATTTAACGAACGCTTTATAAATTGTACGAATGCATTTTTCATATTCGCTGTTTTGAACACCTATAATGATGTTAAGTTCGCTTGAACCTTGGTCTATCATTTTTATGTTGATATTTTCGTTTGCAAGCGCTGTAAATAACGTTGCAGCCGTTCCGTGTCTGCGCGCCATACCGTGACCAACCGTCGCTATTAACGATATGTTTTCCATAACGTGAATATAATCAGGATTTACGTTTTCTCTAATTTCGTTAACTAAGTCGGTAAGCACTCCACCTGCAAGTTGGCTTGATTCGATAATAACCGATAAGGTATCAATACCAGATGGAAGATGCTCTACGCAAAGATTAAAATGTTCAACAACTGATAATACTTTACGAATAAAACCAACTTCGGCGTTCATCATAGATTTTTCTATGAGTAAAACGGTAAAGTCTTTTTTACCAGCAATACCCGTGATAAAACTTTCGTTTGCATTAGGGTCGTATTGGTCGTTTGGAACAATCATAGTTCCTTTATCTTCAGGCTTAAAAGTATTTTTAATATTGATTGGAATTCTTCTTCTCATAACGGGAGCAATCGCTTCGGCGTGAAGAACTGCAGCGCCCATATAAGAAAGTTCGCGCATTTCTTTATACGTGATTTGATTAATCGCTTTTGCTTCAGGAACTATTCTTGGGTCACAAACTAAAAAACCACTAACGTCAGTCCAATTTTCATATATCGATGCCTTTACTCCGTTTGCAACGATTGAGCCCGTAATATCACTACCACCACGGCTAAATGTTTTAATTTCACCTTGGAAATTCTTTCCGTAAAAACCTGGAATTACTGCTTTATCCACGTCTTTTAAAAGTGAATAAACTTTATCCGCTGTATAATCGTTATTTAAGTGTCCGTGTCTATCAAATCTAATCATATCGGCAGCATCAATAAACTTAAAACCTAAAAACTCTGCCATTATGACTGCAGAAAGATATTCACCCCTTGATGCCGCAAAATCCGGACACTTACTCTTGACGATATCTTCTTCGGTTTTATCTAATATTGCCTTAATATCTAAACTTAACCCTAAGTCTTTAACGATTTCAACAAATCTTTCACGAATAAGTGAAAAACTTTTTTTACAGTTGCCAAATTCTTCAACTTCTTTATGGCAACGGTATAGCATATCGGTAATCTTAATATCGTCTTTAAATCTCTTTCCCGGAGCAGAAACAACCACGTAAGAACGAGAGTTATCTGCTTCTATAATCTTTTTTACTTGTCTTATTGAATTAGCGTCAGCCATTGAGGTTCCGCCAAATTTACATACTTTAATCATTTTGTTATTCTTCTTCCTTCTAAATAATAGCGTTTTTCAACACCTTCCCCCATAGAAAAGGTCTTGCGCGGAAATGCTCCGTTTTGCGAAACGTATTTAAACAAGTCCGCTTTGTTTAATTTTTCAAACAAAATGCCTACGGCGTCATCTCTACCGTCAACCAATTTTTGCAAATTCTCTTCGCCGTGAATATAGTCGACAGCACCACCGTTTTCAGCAATATATTCTTTAATAAAATTATCTACGGCTAAAATACCGTTGGGCAAACTATTGTTGCCCTTAAGCATTCGCATATTAGAATCTAAATATACTCGCATTTCTCCGCCGTCAACACTTTCTAATGCTGATAAAAACTTGTTTTTATCCACGCCGTAAACAAACCTAAATATAGGTTCAAAATAAATGCCTTCATCGTAAATATTAACTAGTTCAACAAGCGCGTATCTTGCAGGGTGAGTTTTTCTTTCTTCTTCCGTTAAAGAAGTTTTTAAATTATTCCAATGAGTTTTTGCAGTTGCTAGAGAGTGATTTCCGTCGCCCACTGCAAACAAAAACTTATCTTCTTTACCGTATTTACTAACTAATCTTTCCTTACTTAAAAGGTTTCTAAACTTTTCAAAAATATCTTCGGTTTGTTCAATAAAATAACCTTCGATATGACCGCCACCCATATTTAAATCAAAATCGTAAATCTTCTTAAAGTTCTCACGGTTACGGTAAAGTTCTTCGGTAATTTCTCTTTTTTCATCATCAAAAAGAACCATAACGTGTGGAAATTCAACGTCAGCGTTTTTTCTAATTTTTAATCTTGGTGGGATACGTTCTTCAATAGTTCCTTCCGTTGCGCGAACCAAAGATTCGGTTTTTTTACCATATTCATATTTATCTAAATCTATAGTGGCAACAAGCCCAATTCTACGATTTACAAAAGGAGTCTTTCTTACGGTTAATATAAATCCGTCTCCGTAAGTCTTGAAAACCCCTTTGTCAAGATAATCTTTTATATTTTTATTAATTTTTTCAATCCTTTCGTCAGGATTATCTTCTAAATAAATTTCTGGTAACGTCAAGTCTAAAGTAGTTAACTTACCTTTAACAAAACTTTCTAATTCCGTCCAATATTCTTTTTCACTTGTAAATTGGTCGCACGCAATGGTTGCCCACGCCTCCATTTCACTGACGTCGGGTAATAAAATTTTGTCCGTCTTAATTGCAATATCTCTCATTTTCTTACCTATTTAAATACAATACGAATATAGTTAAAATGGAAAGCCCAACGGCTAACGCAACAATCCCTACCGTTTTCCAAAAAGTTTTTGCTTTGCTTTTACCTTCGTTCATTTCGTTAGGTTGTTGAAAATTCATTTCACTCATTTCGGCTTCCCCCTTTATTTTTTATTTATTTCTAAGTCTTGCCAATAATACTTGGTCAAGGTCTTTTTAAGCGCTTCATAGTCAGCGTATCTAATAATCTTACCGCCTCTTGCTATCGAGATAATACCCGTTTCTTCCGATACGATTAACGAAATAACGTCGATGGTTTCAGTAACACCAATTCCCGCTCTATGACGAGAACCTAAATCTTTTGGAATATTATCTACGTTTTGTGAAAGTGGTAAAAAGCACCCCGCTGAAACGATTTTCGTTCCGTTAATAATCATAGCACCGTCGTGAAGTGGAGTTTTTGGGAAAAACACACTTTCGATAAGTTCACTTGATATATCGCTATCAATTTTAACACCACTATCTAAAATTTGAGTTGGTACGTTGCCCGTCGATAAAACTATGATTGCGCCAACGTCGTTTTTAGACATATTTTGAAGGGCTTTTATAATTTCAGCAACGCACTTTTTAACTCTATCTTCATCGTAAGAATCTCTGTGCTTAACGTCTACTGTAGAAGATTTTCTCGCTAAAATTATGCGTTTAATTTCCACAGAGTAAAGTATCATTATTGCGATAACAAAAATGGTTGGAATTACCAAAAAAATCGCCGTGTTGATTTGTTCTGCAAAAGATAGTATGCCAGCACCGATAACCATAACGAAAACAAACAATGCTAGTAACGGTTCAGCCTTGTTATCAAGCAAGAATTTTATAATATAAAAATATAAAACTGAAAAAACGATTATGCTAACACTCATTGCTATCGTCATTTCTGGGACTGATATAAAGTTATTCCATATCGTTGAAATTCTTTGGGCAAGATTCATACTTTTACCTCATAATTATCTGTCAAAATTTTAAACACGGTAAGCCACATTCGTTCGTCTGCGTCGGCTAAACCGCTTTTTATTTTATAGTCAACTTCCGTTAGTTCGTCAACAGCACTCTTTAATGCTTTTTTCTTAAACTTTTGAGCCTGCTCTCTTGCTTTTTTTACTGCAAAAGGTTTAATATCTAAACACTTTGCCAATTCTTCAATCTCTAAATCACTTATCGCGGAATGAAGAAGCCTTCTAAAATAATTATATACAGCAGTTAAAATTCTCTGTGGTGTTTCGCCTTTTGAAAGCATATCCTTTATTACTGATAATGCTAAGTCAAATTTCTTTTTTGCAATATAGTCGGTCATCTCGTAAATCTTATATTCGTTATCACGGGCAACCATTTCGTCAAGAGTATTTATCGAAATTTCCCCACCTTGACCAACGTAAGCACAAAGTTTTTTGGTTTCGTTTTCTATTCTTGACATATCTAATAGACAATACTCTGCAAGAGTTTTTGCTGTTTCACCGTCGATATTAACACCGTTATTTATACACTCGGCCTTTATCCAACGAATTAACAAAGTTACGTCAGCCTTGTTGCAATCAACTACGCATACCGACGAATATTTTTTTAAGGTTTCGCAAGGCTTTTCGTTTAATATTACTAAAATTCCATATTCAAACGGATTATCAAGATAATCTTTTAGCCCTGACGACATAAATTCTTGCTTTGGATAAAATTCACGAATAACGGTTATTCTCTTCTCACTCATAAACGGATAACCGCTTAACGATGAAATTAGTTTATCAACCGTACAATCAGGATTGAGTACGGTAAGGTTTAATTCAGGTTCTAAAAGATATCTATTTTTGAGTAGCAAAAACCCGCGTTCCCTAAAAAACGCGTCCTCTCCTTCAAATAGATATACGGGAAAGCAGTCTCCACTTTCCAAACCGTTCTTAAACTCAACGTATTTCAAGATAACACTACCTCTTATACATTTTAGCATTTTTTTTAGTGTTTTGCAAGGATATTACTTTCATTTTGAAAGCAAATTAGTTTATTTTAAATCAAAAACGGCTGTTCCTAAACTTTCCCCATCTAAAAAACTAGCGTTTCTTAAATAACTGATAGCAACTTTAGGTTTATAATAATTAAAAATTAAAGACTGTTCTTTACCCGTAACTATAAAATCGTAACTTTCTCTTAGCCCGTCATATTCAAGATTTTTCGAGTTTCCAAAAACTAAAATATTTTTATTATTTACTCTTATTTCTAACGCTTTTCCGTCTAACACGTAAACGCAATTTATGTTTGTTTTAGAAAGATTTTGATTATCGCTAAAATTAAAAATATCATAACCAAACGAAGATTTTATAACTTGTTCTTTTAGGTTATCTTTCTCTCCATAATAACATATTTTCTTTAGCGAAAATACCGTGCGCAGTTTTGTTAAAAACACCTGTTCGTCTACGGAAATTTCATTTAAGAAAATAACCGTATCGATAGTGTCTATTCCATACCTATTTGATAAACTTTTTAGTCTGCTATTAGAGTAAAAGTGCGATGCCCCACTAACCACTAAAACATTTTCTTCGTTTGTTTCAATAATCGTACAACATAAGTTATTAGAGCCTACGGCGTATATTCTTTCAGCATTGTTTTCCTTAATCGTTAAAATAGTTGTTCCAACTACACAAGTTACACTTAAAATTACACAAATAATCGTTTTTAATAACCTTCTTATGTTTAATAAATCACTTAGAAAAAGCATAGTTAAGTAATATAAAACGGAAAATCCACTAATAACTATTCCAGTAACCAATAAGCCTTCAAAATCGATTGCGTTTATGCACATATTTACAAGCATTAAAACGTATTTTGGAATAAATAATGTTATAGCGCTTATATTAAAAATTCCACCAATTACTGTTGCCAATAATATAAAAATAAAAATTACCGATACCACCGGCAAGAAAATTAAATTCATCATTACGGCAATAGGCGAAAAATACCCAAATGCATTTAAAGATATAGGTATGCTTGAAATTTGAGCAGATAATACCACTGCTAAAGAATTAGCAACCTTTTTAGGTAAAAATTTTAGCAATCTTGCCACTGGTCTTGTTAACAAAAGCATACCTAAAACAACTATAAACGAAAGTTGAAATCCTACGCAAAATAGTTCTACGGGAAACAAGATTAAAATTATAATAAATGCGATAGAAATTGAAGTTAAAGGGTCGTAACGCTTTCCTTTTATTGAAGAAAAAAGCATAACCGAAGTCATTATTACCGCGCGAATTGAAGAAGATGAAAAACTGCAAATTCCCGAGTAAAATAATAGCATTAGTGTTATTAAAATAGTTTTAAAAAATTTGTTAACGCGTAATTTATCAAATATAAAATTTAACGCTACTGCCAAAAATCCAATATGGAGACCGGATACTGCAAAAATATGCGCAACGCCTGCAAATCTATATGAAGAAATAGTTTCCAAACTCATATATTCGCCGTTACCCGTTAAAAGGGCGTAAGCAACTGCAAACTCATCACCAGAAAGCGCACTTTTTAAACTATTTCGAATAAATATATTACACTTTTCAAATATATTCGGGCTTGATTTTATCAATAAAATCTCATCAGCATTTACCTCAGCAGTATACTTGATTTTTCTCGCTATATCACTTGCTGAAAATTTGTTTTCATAAATGGAAAACTTATCTTTTAAGTAGGTTGAAAATTCTATATAATCACCAATATCTAAGTCTACGTTTCCACTAACGTATAGATACGATTTATATTCAAGATTGCCCTTTATTACTCCGTTAACGCTAATATTATTTAATACTAATTTCTTACCTAAATCAACTTCTTCTAAGTGAACGATTTTTGCTTTTACCGTAAAATAATGATTATCTAAATTTGCGTTATCATATTTATATACGCTTTGATAAAATAAAGTTCCACTTAAAACAAAAAAGAGAAAGGTTATTAGGCATATTATTGCTTTACTCTTATTATTAAATTCTTCAGTTTTATTAATAAAAATCAAAAGGTTTAAGCCTATAAATGCTATTAAAAATACAATCCCTAAAAACACTTTTTGAAAATAGAAAAAATATGCTGAGATAATTCCTAACATAATCCCAACACCAATAAAAACGAACGGTCTTAAATTAAATAATTTTTTGTTTTTCATTGGTAAATTTTTCCTATCTTAAAATTTTATAAAAATCAACAAAAAAATTCAATCTTTTCGTTGCATTAATTTCATCTTTTTGATACAATTATCTTAGCCTTCGTGGTGCGATAGGAATTGTTCAAAAAAATCCACAGATATATTTATAGAAAGCCGTAGTCTAATATTGAACAGCGGAGCTCTTGACCGTCGTTTTTTCCGGTCTTTATATAAGAGATGCAGAAGCAATAAGCACGGCATTCGCCTGTTGACAAAACGGGTTATTATTTGCAATTCCGTCGGCCAATGCAGGTTAATTTTAATTTAATTCGGGGATTTTTCCCCGAATTTACATATAATAAAGCCAAAGTTTACTATAAAATTATCAAATACAACTTGCGCTTTCACGCGCCCTCATGGTCAAGCGGTTAAGACGCCGCCCTCTCACGGCGGAAACAGGAGTTCGATTCTCCTTGGGGGTGCCAAAAATAAAACCTAAACCCAAAGTGGTTTGGGTTTTGTTTTTTAACTCTCGGCTGGAAATTGACTTTAGTTCGGCTTTGCCATCGTAGCATTTGCGGAGATGCTTCTCCTTGGGGGTGCCAAAAAAGAACGTAAATCATATTGATTTGCGTTCTTTTTATATATCCACCAAAATAAATCTTTCCTTTAATCCCGTATGTTTTCCCTATTAAATAAGGGCGAACTAAAAAATTCTTGTAAACTAACGTCAAACCCTTCACATATAGCGTAAATCGTGCTTATTTTAGCAGATAAACTGCGCTTCTTTTTTATTGAAGTTAACGTTGATTGTGGAACACCACTCGACAAAAAAAGTTGATATTTTGTCATCTTCTTTTCTAAACATAACTGCTCTATTCTTAAAACTACTGCATCTTCTAATTTCATATTTTATCCCCCTAAATATAAAATATAGAATTATTAGTTTTATATACTGCTATATTTAGCATTTATTATAATTTATTATAGAAAATGCTAAAATTAAAACTAAAAATATATAAACAAAAAATGGCGAGAGTAAAAATTTCTCGCCATTTTAAGTTTTAAGATTTAATTCTTATTTTGTGCCGAAAATTCTATCCCCAGCATCGCCTAAGCCTGGAAGAATATAACAGTGATCGTTTAAGCCACGGTCCAAGGTTGAAATATAAATTTCAACGTCAGGGTGCGCTTCAGCGACTTTAGTAACCCCTTCAGGAGCAGCGATAATAGACATAAGTTTAATCTTCTTGCAACCGCGTTTTTTAAGCATATTTATAGCGTCAGTCGCGCTACCACCGGTAGCGAGCATTGGGTCAACGACCATAACTACCTTTTCTTCTATGCCTGACGGAAGTTTGCAGTAATATTCTTTAGGTTCAAAAGTTTCTTCATCGCGATATAAACCTATATGCCCTACTTTTGCCGCAGGGAATAACGAAAGAATACCTTCCACCATACCAAGACCTGCACGAAGGATTGGTACGATTGCGATTGAATTTTCTTTTACAACCGTTTGAGTTACCGTTTCAAGTGGGGTTTCTACAACGATTTCTTGAGTAGGAACGTCCTTAAAACTTTCGTATGCCATAAGCGTTGCAAGTTCACCGACAACTTCTCTAAAAATCTTAGTGTTAGTGTTCTTATCTCTAATAATTGCAAGTTTATGTCTAATTAGTGGGTGATTTAAAATATGAACGTTTTTATAATCTTTCATTTTTCTTATCTATCTTTTTAATTATTTTTCTTCAACTTTTTCTTCTTTTGCACATTTTTTGCATTTAATGTTACCAAGCAAGTTAACTAAAATACCAAGAATAAGTGCGCAAGCAACTGCAGTTAAAGTAACTTGACCGATGTTTAATACCATTCCACCAACACCTGCTATCAAAATAACTGATACGGTGAAGAGATTGTTATTTTCATTAAGGTCAACTTTTTGTATCATTTTCAAGCCTGAAACAGCGATAAATCCATAAAGAGTAAAGCAAACGCCACCCATTACGCAAGAAGGAATTGTAGCAAGCAAGGTTACGAAAGGAGCGATAAACGCACTTACGATACAAATGCATGCTGCTGTTAAAATAGTAACGACTGATGCGTTTCTAGAAATAGCAACACAACCAACTGATTCACCGTAAGTAGTGTTAGGGCAACCACCGAAGAATGCACCAACCATTGAGCCGACACCATCACCCAAAAGAGTTCTATGTAAACCAGGGTCTTTAGTTAAATCGTTACCTATAATTGAAGAAATGTTCTTGTGGTCTGCTAAGTGTTCAGCAAATACTACGAAAGCAACAGGAATATATGCAACTGCAATACCAGCGATATATGTGCCGTTAATTTCTTTAACGCCCTTAAATGCGTTTACAAAACTGAATTCAGGAAGCCAAGCCATATTTGCAAACTTAGAAAAATCTATAACCATAAGAGCAGGATTTTGAGTTGCCATACCGATAAGGGTAAAGATAGTTGCAACTAAGTAACCAGCGATAATACCGATAATAAAAGGAATCATCTTCATCATCTTTTTACCGTATACAGAACATACGATAACAACTGCAAGGGTAACTAAACCACAAAGAAGAGCAACAGCCCAATGTGCAGTAGGAACGTTATTAACTAAAACGCTACCTTTAGTTAAATCGCCAACAGCGTTACCAGCAAGAGATAACCCGATAACAGCAACGGTAGGTCCAATAACTGAAGCAGGCATAATTTTATCAATCCAATTAGTGCCAGCAAACTTAACTGCAATAGCAATAACAACGTAAACGAGACCAGCAAAGACTGCACCGATAATTAAACCAACGTAACCAAGCATAATGTTTGCAGCAGCACTTGCAAATGCAACTATCATAGAACCGATAAATGCAAATGAAGAACCTAAAAATACAGGGCTTTTAAACTTTGTGAACAATAAATAAACTATCGTTCCAACACCTGCGCCAAATAATGCAGCAGATTGGCTCATATTAGCGTAAATGCCAGCATCATTTAAACCTTGGTTCGTGTTAATGATAACAGGTACTACGATTGTTGCCGCTAAAATAGCAAGCACTTGTTGTAAGGCGAAAACAAAGGTTTTCCATAAACCTGGTTTGTCTTTAACGCCGTAAATCAAATTACTCATCTTAACAATTTCCTCCAGAGTAAAATTTTATTAAACCCCACTATAATTTTTAGGGATTTTTCCAAAAAAGTTATGATTAAAAGTTAATTTAATCAACGTTTCAATTTTAACACAGTTTTATATATTTTTCAACATTATTTTAAAATTTTCGACAATTTTTTATAATTTAAATTATAAAAGAAAAGAAACGCTAAACCTTTAGCGTTTCTTTTCTATATTTTTATTCAAAATCTAAACTTTCTTTTTGTTTGTTTAATGCTCTAACCTTTTCAAATTCTTCTTGAATTTCCTTGCTAGGCTCTTTGGTTAAAAGTGAAACTACCAAAATTACTAAGCAAGATAAAATGAACGCAGGCAATAATTCGTAAATATTAAATATTGGAACTGCTTTACCAAAGAATTCTTTTAACACAAGTTTCCAAATAAACACGGTTGTCCCACCCGTAATCATACCTGCGATTGCGCCTTCTTTAGTGGTTCTCTTCCAGAAAAGCGAGAACAACATCAATGGACCAAAAGTTGCACCAAAGCCAGACCACGCGAACGATACTATGTCAAATATAACACTCTTTTCGTTCCACGCGATAATAACCCCAACAACGGCAATCACGATAAGCACGATTCTTGAAACCCACATCATTTTCTTTTCTTCGACTTCTTTATTTTTCTTTATAATACCTTTATAGATATTAACAGAAACTGCTGAAGATGCAATTAAAAGATAAGAGTCCGAAGAACTAATAGTCGCCGCTAAAATTCCCGACATAATTAGACCTGCTAAAATTATTGGAAGAAGTTTTGTTGATAATACGATTAAAATGTTTTCAGCACCCGTTTTAGACGCAAGCGTTTCATTAAACGGCAACACTTTTCTGCCGATTATACCTAGTAATACTGCAGCGGCTAAAGAAATTACACACCATACGGTTGCAATAATTCTTGAACGTTGAATTTCGTCAGGTTTTCTTATAGCCATAAAACGAAGAAGAACTTGTGGCATACCAAAGTAACCTAACCCCCACGCAAGCATAGATAATTGCGTGATAAATCCATAAGGTGCAGGTTCGCCAAAAAGTGCAGTACCGTCAAGATAAACTTGAGTTCCTACCAAACTTTCAATAGTGGTGAAATATTTATCTTCAAAGAAGAAAATTCCTTCGCCTATTTGTTGATATTTAGAAATATCGTCTAAGTTTGCTAACTCATAAATAATTGGGTTTGCAGTTTCTGTCAACGAGAAAAATCCTGGGACTTCTTTTGCGTTTAACATAACTTGATCGAACCCACCAGCGTTAACAACCCCAACGATAATCATAACGATTAACGCCACAATCATTATCACGGCTTGCATAAAGTCCGAAACGCTTTCGGCTAAAAAACCACCGATTAAGGTATACAAAACTACGAAAATCGCACCGATTATTAACATAACGTGATAATCCCAACCGAAAAGCGTGCTAAAAAGTTTTCCACAAGTAACAAAACAACTTGCAGCGTAAACGGTAAAGAATATCAAGATAAACATAGAAGAAATTGCCATTATGACTTTCTTCTTTTCCTTAAACCTATTGCTGAAAAAATCAGGAACGGTTATTGAATTTCCAGAAACGGCTGAATAGTTTCTAAGTCTTTTAGCAACGATAAGCCAGTTAACGTACGTACCGATTGCTAAACCTAACGCAGTCCAAAACGCGTCTGCTAAACCACACCAATAAGCAACGCCAGGTAGCCCCATTAAAAGCCATCCACTCATATCCGACGCTTCAGCGCTCATTGCGGCAACCCAAGGGCCTAACGAACGCCCACCTAAGAAATAGTTTTCCGTGTTCTTTTGTGAACGCTTATAAAAATAAACGCCAATCCCGATAACGACTGCCATATATAGAATCATTATCACAAAAATTTCAGGGTTTTTCATAAAATCTCCATTTTTTTCCTTATTTAGAAATAATATGTTTAATATTTTACCATAAAACGCCTATTTTTGCAATTAATTATATATCATTAATGATTTTTTAAAAATTATATATTGCATAATTAATTTTTATAATAAGAAAATTTATAAAAATTTTAAATAAGTACACTTAAATTCTTGCAAAATTTCATTTTTTTAGTTATTATTAATGTATACTATTTTTGTAAAAGGATTTGATTTATGAAAAAAATTTACGCAGGTAAAACAAAAGACGTTTATTCTCTTGAAAACGGCAACGTTCTCTTAAAGTTTAAAGATGATTGCACCGGTAAAGACGGTGTTTTTGACCCAGGTGAAAATGCCGTAGGCTTAACCATTGACGGTATTGGGAAGGCTAATCTTCAAACTTCAGTTTATTATTTTGAAAAACTTAAAAAAGCAGGAATTAAAACTCATTACGTTTCTGCTGATATCGAAAACGCGACCATGGAAGTTCTTCCTGCTGAATGTTTTGGTAAAGCACAAGGTGGTAACGGTTTAGAAGTTATTTGCCGTTTGGTTGCAACGGGCAGTTTCATTAGAAGATACGGCGAATATATTAAAAACGGTACTAGATTAGACGGTGGTTACGTTGAATGTACCTTTAAGAACGATGAAAAGGGTGACCCACTAGTTACGGGCGAAGGCTTAGCAGCACTTAAGGTTATGACCCCTGAAATGTTTGAATCAATGAAAGAACAAACCTTAAAGATTACCAAAATCGTTGCCGATGACTTAAAGGAAATTGGTCTTGATTTATGGGATATTAAGTTTGAATTCGGTTACAACAACGGCGAAGTTATCTTAATCGATGAAATCGCTTCTGGTAATATGCGCGTTTATAAAGGCGACACAATCGTTGACCCTGTTGAACTTACAAAACTCATCAACAATAGATAATTTAATTTAAAATATAAAAACCACTCAATGTTTGAGTGGTTTTTTGTTTACTTTATTAAGTAAAAAGTGCAAGTTGAAAGTTTTTTACGCTTTAATTTCAAAATTTTTCCACTTTCCATTTTATAATAATATCCGTCAACATATTTACAGTTTTTACAGTCCCCACCAACGTGGTTTTTTATAGGACAATGACGCAGTGTCATTTCGGGAAAACTAGATTGATTTAATAGTCCGTTTTCAGCCGTTATTATCGGTAAAGAAAAATGGTTTGCCGTTACGCTATTATAAACGTTTAATCCCCCACCGATAATTTTATCCGTATTAAACAATAATGCGTAATAGTTATTGGCGACGATTTTAACTTTAGTTTTTTCAATAATATCTTCAATAAAGTTTATATCTTCTTTTAAGGCAAAATTCGGCGTGTCAAGATATAAAACTTTATTTTGCTTTTCACATTTTTCTTTTAGCGATAAAATATCATCAATATTATATATTTCCGGTGAATAAATTACGTTTTTAGCATCTAAATTTTGTTCTAAATTATCTATAACGCAAAAATCATTAAAAGAAGTGAATTTACGATTAAGAATAACGTTTTTCATTTCTAAATTGCGTCTAAAACTTTCCGTTATAACTTCATAAGCCGTTTGATAAACCTTACGTCTAAATTCGTTAAGTTTACCTTTTGAAATAAACACGTTTTCTAATTCTGCCTTTTCTATTACCCCATCAAAATATTCGTTTTTAGAAAAATTTTCTTTTATCTCTTCAATCGTTAACGGGCGCGATTGTGCTTTAATTAAAACTTCACCATCTATTTGATAAGTTTTATCGTTAACCATTACTTTAGCACTAATCGGCTGATTTTCTTTAGCGATAATAAAAATATTGAGTTTGCGTTTTTTATTAAAACTTAAAACTTCTTCTTCAATAGATGCGTCAATTATCAAGTTTAACGCGTCGTTTACTTTTAAGTTCTTCGTTGTGGTAAGTTTATATTTACCAAATGAGATTTCGGTTAAATCATAAGCAGTTAAAACGTCTTTTTCTATCCCAAAAGAAAAAACCTTAAAGGTTGATTTTTTAGATAATTTTCTGTTTGATGAAAAATATACTTCGTTAAAATTTTTGCCGTTATTGACCTTTTCAACCTTTCCTACGTAAACCCCTATGTGATTTTGGAAAGGTGATATTATTTGTCCGTTTCCATTAAAATAACCTTCGGTATATTCTCTATTAAATGCTAAACGAAGATTGTCTTTATCAAATTGCTTGTTTTCTATCGCTCTTTTATATTCTCTAGTGGAAATTGCAACGTAAGATGGTCTTCTTGCCCTTCCTTCAATCTTTAAAACGTCAACCCCAGCATCTCTTAAGTCTTTAAGTCTATCAATTAAACAAAAATCCTTTGCGCTAAGAAGATAGCCTTTCTTTATCTCTTTATCCTTAAAGTTTAGAGAATATGGCAAGCGACAAAGTTGCTTGCATTTTCCCCTGTTCCCACTTGCATCAAACATATGAGAACTAAGGTAACAGTTACCCGAAAAACTTACGCATAAAGCACCTTGAACGAAATATTCAATTTCCATATCTAAGTTTTCTTTAATACGCTTAATTTCGTTAAGTGGTGTTTCCCTTGCTAAAACAACTCTCTTAACCCCAAATTGTTTTAAATAATTTGCCCCTTCTAAATTGTGAATTGCCATCTGCGTACTTGAATGAAGTTCAATTTCAGGATAGTTTTCATATATTAGTTTCATCAACCCTAAGTCTTGAACTATAAAACTGTCAACGCCTAAATTATAAGCATCAACTACGGTTTTTAATGCTCTTTTTAATTCACTATCTAAAAACAAAATGTTGATTGCAAGATTAACCTTAACTCCGTAAACGTGCGCAAAATCTACTGCGCTCAACAAGGTTTCTAAGGTAAATCCATCGATATTATTGCGCGCGTTAAAATCGTTTATCCCAAGATAAACTTCATCAGCACCATTATATACTGCCGTTTTTAAACTTTCAAAATTACCCGCAGGCGATAATATATTCATTTATCATAACCTTTCGTTTTATTTTTTATATTGTAACACATAATCAAAAACCCACGCAAGTAAATTATATGGCTTGAAAGTTTATTGTTTTTATAAATTAAAAAAAGCAAATCTTTTGATTTGCTTTCTATGTGTTAATTTTCATTTTCTTTTTTTACTGTTTGCTCGTCTAGTTTATGTACAATTTTTAGTAAGCATTTAGTTTGCAATACGACCGGTGCGATTATCATTTTAAGAATTGAATAAGTTAAAAGACAAACTATTACACCTAAAAATAAAATTCCACAACCTATTCCTAGCCCTGCGTCATTACCAGTAGCACAAGCGATTAATGACAAAACAACGAACACTAGTCCAATTAAACCTGAAATTATAGCAGGAATATATGAAAAACCATTAAAAGAACTTAACCAACCATCTTCTATAAAAATGTCTTCTTTGGTTATTATTTCTTTTTTTAAGGGTGTTTCACAATAAGGACACACTGTATATTCTTCTTTAACTTCTTTTCCACAATTATGGCAATTCACAACTTTTCTCCTTAGTAATTAATTATTAAAATTATGCTACTTTTATTGCATCTACAATAACAACTATATCGCTTAATTTGATTATATTTTGCACGTTATCTGTTGAAAAAAATAAACTAACTTGTTTATTTCTTGAAAAATTTAATGCAGTATTATACGTATAAACTTTTCTTTCTTCGTTCTTTTTCGTAGGAATATTTACTTCAAAATATCCTTCTAAATAATCATTTATCAAAGAAATCTCATATTTAGGAGCACCCGCATAACCTATATCCCATAAAACATCATAATCCTTGATATATTTTACATCATAAATTATATTAAACTGTAATCCCATGCCGTTTTTTTCAAGATAGTCATAATCAAAATCCACAAGCGATATAAGAAACGATTGATCATTATCATACAATTTTGATAATGCCTTAAGATTTACATTTGGACATTTTATTGTTTTTGTTTTTAAAACAAATCCCGCGTATAAGTTAAAACTTGTTGTAACAGGTCTTGAAAAGTCATATGGAACAGTACAAGAACTATCCGTATACCACCCTTTAAAAATATAATCATTTTTATATGGAGTATAATCTACAATTAACGCTTCTCCATCATCAACGGTAATTTCTTTTTTTGACAAACTTTCTACACATAATGATACAGTATGATTTTTTTTAAACAAATCATCTCGATTATTCCCTAAGCCATCGCTTTGAAAACAACCACTACATGTTAACAATATCAAAATCATTAAAATAGTAACAAATTTTTTCATTTTTTTCACCACGTAAAGCAAGTTATTCAAATTATATACCAATATTTTTGGTATGTCAAGTATAATACCAATAATTTTGGTAATATAAAAAACATGAAAGAAATAAACTTTTCTCAAAATTTAAAAACACTTAGGTTAAGTAAAAATCTTACGCAAGGTCAACTTGCAAAACTTTTAGGAGTTGACCAAAGAACTGTTAGCGCATGGGAAAATAAAATATGCGAACCAGATTATTTAACTTTAGCAAAATTGTGCGATATTTTTGATGAAACTTTTGATAATTTGCTAACTTAAAACTTGCTTTTTAGCAAGTTTTTATTTTACACAAACAAAAGAAACTAATTTTTCTCTAATTACACTTTTTTCTCTATGACTGCTAAAGGCAAATCCTTAACCCCATACACAAAAAATCACCTACGCAAAAGCATAGATGATTTTTTGGCAGGGGTAGCAGGATTTGAACCTACGAATAACGGAGTCAGAGGCCGTTGCCTTACCGCTTGGCGATACCCCTATATAACTATTAATATTCTACCAAATATTTTTGCTTTTTACAAGCGTTTTTTTTAATAAAAAGAACGCGGAAATCGCGTTCTTTTATATCGTTTTTATAGTGCCACTGCATTAAATAGCAAGAACATTAAAGGTATGGTTAATATTGATAAAACGGTTGATAATAAAACGTATATTGATGCTGAATCTCCGTCTGCCCCGAATTGAACGGCAAATAATGCCGTGCTGGTTGCACAAGGCATTGATAGTAAGAAAAAGCAAGTGTATTTAATGCTTTCAGCAATCGGTAAAAATGATACTAATAGTATTGTTACTAGCGATGAAACGATTAATTTTAATCCCGCCGTAACGTAAGCCCACTTATCGTTAAATAATTTGTTGAATTTTATATTCGCTAAACGGATACCGATAACGAACATTGCTAGTGGCGTTACCGTATCACCGATGAAATTCATACTCTTAACTAAACTGCTTATAACTTTATGTAAAATTGTTCCTTCGTCTGCAAGTTGAACTAGTGGAACTTTTGCAATTATGAAAACGATAAAGCCTAAAACTGCGGCAATTATTGTTGGATTTAAGAGAATTTTCTTTAATGAAACGTTTTTGGTGTTACCCGTAATTAAATATACTCCTAAAGTCCAATTCAAGATATTAAATACCGTCAAAACTACTGCAGTATAAATTAAAACTTCACCTATAATAGGTGTTCCACCGAACAAAGTATTTAAAAACGGCAAACCCATATAAGCACAGTTACCAAACACACTACCTGCGCGAACGCAACGGAGTTTAACTTCATCGGTTTTTGCGCGAACGAATAGTTTTACTATAAAAAACATTATTAGATGCACTGCAAACGAAAGAGCAAAAACGATGAGCATGTTTAAGCCTATTTCACTCTTAAAAGTTTCACCTTGAAAACTCATAAAAACAAGCGCTGGTTGACAACCGTATAAAACAAGTGCCGATAAAGTTTCACTAGCCTTTTCAGGAAGCAATTTCGCTTTGCTTAAAATAAAACTAGGCAATGCTAAAATCACAAGTGAAACAACGGCAATAAGTACTGTTAAAAAATCAATTTGCATAATCTTTTTCCCTTTATAAAAATTCTCTAATTATCTTAAATTCTTCATTTTGATTAGCACCGTAATTAAGTGCTAAAAGTAATGCTGAAGTATCAAAACGCGCATCGTGAAAACCTGCTTTAACGCCAAAAATCTTCTCTGCCGTTACCATAATTTGATTATCGGTTATTCCAAAATAAGCACATAGTTCGCTTAGTTTTGGATATTTATACCCTTCCCCTTTACTCCTTTTTAGTTTACATATAGGGGTGGATTTTTTCATCGTGCAAAATTCGTTCTTTACTAAAAAAGTTTTGTTTAATCTTTCAAACTCAGCACGCATAAACTGAAAATCAAACGCAGTGTTATGCGACACTACTATATCAGCCGAAGAAAAATCATTTTCAATTACGTCTATATAATCTTTAAATCTTTTTCCGTTTGATAAAGCAACTAGTTTTTCCTTTGAAAAACCGTGCACCAAATAAGCCGAATAATCCATTTCATCAACTGTGAAAAAGAAATTTCGCGCCATTAATTTATCTCCGTCTTGCAAAACGTAAGATAACTGACAAATTTGCCCCGGTTTTAATGAAGTTGTTTCAGTATCAAAACAAATAATCATATTTCTATAAAAAAAGGCAAAACTTAACGCTTTGCCTTTTACTCTTTAATTTAATTACGCGTTCAACAAATCTTCGTAAGTTTTTGGATATCTAGTTACGCCACCGTTGTTACCGTAAACGTGTTCGTGCATAAGTTGATTTTGAACTTTAGAAAGTTCTTTGTTTACTCTTACTGACGACACACTGTTAAAGAAACTGTAAAGGAAAGAGTCGGTGTCTAAATCTTCATCAGTCCAATTTTCAACAAGTTCAAGCATTTTACCGTTCCAATATTCAGTGCCTTCGTTAACTGAAAATTCATAGTTAAGATATTTTTCTAATGTATCAAAACCTTCACTTCCGTTAAACGCTTGAGAATAGAACATAACGTGATAACCGTAATCGGTTGCTACCATAATGTAACTTCTACCACCCATTTCTAAAAGTTCTCTACCTGCATCAGCAAACTCTTGAACGTAAGTTTCACTGCCTTCGTCTGGCTTAGGTTCGATTGCATAACCTTTATAAGTGTTAAGTGAACCACTATCGGTTGAGAACGCAAATAAGAGTTCGTTAATCTTTTCATCATATTCACTAACGTTTGCGCTAGTGTTTACTTTCTTGAAAATATTAATGCTATCACTTGAAGTTTTAGCATTGGTTTGCTTTGAACCGTAAACGTATTGGTCCATAAAATCAACGAATTGGTTAAGAGTAAATTCTTTAAGACTTGAAATTGCATATTTAGCAACGTAATCGTCTTTATCTTTATCTTGAGCGTTTAAGTGTTTAACAGTGCCTTGGAAAGGTAAACTATTTTCTTTATTTTCAGCAAAAGTATAGTCCCCTGTAAAGCAATTTGTTTCGGTATCGAAATCATATCCACTAATAAGCCAAGAAGAACGCAAATCCTTAACTATAGTCTTATCTAAAATTTCTTTTCTTTGTTGTTCTCTCTTCGAAATATCGGTAGTTTCAATTGCTTCAATCTCAGCAGTTTGCGCTTTGTTTGCGCCTAAAAGTAAGTTATAAACGTAACCGTAACTGCCGTCTTTACCAATTAAAACAGGGTCTTCAGCCGTTGCAGAAGATAATTTTTCAGCAAATTCTGCGTCACTCATTTGGGTTTGAGTTTCAAAGTTATTTGCGTAAACTTTCTTTAAATCGTCAAAAGTAATCGTTTTGATTGCAGATTTAGTGATGCAATCTTCATACTTTTGTAAAATCTTATTTTCTTGATAACCTTTTACCGTTTGTTGATAGTAAGTGGTTGAAGTCACGTCACCGTTATAGTTACTGCCCTTAAGTTCATTGTTTTCAAGAAGTTTAATAACCTTGTTATACGCTTTGCGACGTTCAGTGGTACTGTTAGTATCAATCTTGTAAGCCTTCTTTTCTTCAAGTGAAAGTTCTTTTTCTTCGTTGGTTGCACCCGTTGGAACAGGTCTTTGTTCACCGATAAAAGTATCAGTTGCTTCACTTTCTTCACTTTCAACGTAGCCGTCGATTAAATCGTTAATATCTTTACGCGTAGAATAGTATACGTCAACGATTTCTTCTTCAGTTAAGTATCTTTCTAAATCCCAAGTGCCTTTGGTAGAATCAACAACGTTACCATAAAAGGCACTATTAGTATCCTTGGTGTTAAATTCAATAACTGCTTGTTGAACGTACACTCTAGTTGTGATAAGACGATTTATAATGGTGTTAATGGTCTTTTCACGCGTATAGCCGTAGTTTTGTTCATAAACGTAGCCGTAGTTAAGGTACGCCATAAGTATTTCTTTTTTATAAATTTTATCGCTTGGAGCGTCATCACTAATTTTAACGGTTGCTACCACTTGGTTAACGTTTCTTTCGTTATTTACGGTAACTAGATTGCACCCACTAAAACACGTAAGACACATTACTATCGCCATTACCGTTGACGCTAAAGCCACAAAAATTCTCTTCATATATATTCTCCCAAAATAAAAGCAAATTTACTATACCCATTAAGTATATACTATACTTAAAAAAAATGCAATCAAATTTTAGTTTTTTTAACCAATTTTTACCCCTAATTCTTAAAATAAAACCTTTTATAAGGTTAAAATTAAAAATTCTTTTATCCTTTTAAGCATAGTTTCATTAGTTTCATCGTCTCTTATAAACTCTAACGCTGGTGCCGACGACATTGAGACCGTAACTTTTTGTTTAAACTTATCCATTGCTAAGGCTAACTTTTCGTTTGCAAAAATCTTAAAATCGTCGAACACTAAATTTACTAAGTCCTTTTTTACGTTTATTTCTCTAACTTTTAATTTCATTGCTAGCATTTTAACAACTGCAATGTTTATTAAGTTGTCCGTCTCTATCGGTAGTTTTCCATAAGCGTCTATAGTTAATCTTCTAAACTCGTTTTCCGCGTCAATCGAAGAAATTTCAGCAATTTCTTTATACGCATCCATTCGGGCAATATTACTTTCGATATAAGCATCGGGAATAAACGCTGAAACTCTTATATCTAATTCCGACATTATTTCTTCTACGCCTGAAAGTTCTTCTCTAAGTAGTTTTGAATAGAGTTCATAACCAATTTTTTCCATATGACCGTGTTGTTCAGCGCCTAAAATATTGCCTGCCCCCCTTATCTCTAAGTCGCGCATAGCAATCTTTATTCCACTTCCCATTTCGGCAAACTCAACGATTGCGTTTAATCTTTCAAACGCCGTTTGAGATAATATCTTTTCTCTCTTAAAGGTAAAATATGCGTACGCTAAACGATTGCTTCTACCTACTCTTCCTTTTAGTTGATATAAGGTTGAAAGCCCTAGTTTATCAGCATCTATCACTATAAGCGTGTTTGCCTTTGGTAAATCTATTCCGTTTTCAATAATGGTGGTTGATATCAAAACGTCGCTTTCTCCACGATAGAACGCCATAACGTTACTTTCCATTATCTTTTCGTCCATTTGCCCGTGAACGACGGTTATTTTAACGTTCGGTAAAAGCCTTTTTACGCTTTCTGCAAAGGTAAATATACTTTCTACCCTATTATACAAAATAAAGGCTTGACCACCACGATTAACTTCTCTTAAAATCGCGTCTTTTATAAGCGTTTCAGTCTCTTCCGTGACGTAAGTTTGAACGGGCAAGCGTTTCTTTGGCGGGGTGTTTATAGTGCTTATCGACCTTATTCCCGATAACGACATATGCAAAGTTCTTGGAATTGGCGTTGCCGTTAAAGTTAAGGTGTCCACGTTGGTTTTTAGAAGTTTTATTTTTTCTTTATGCTCAACCCCGAAGCGCTGTTCTTCGTCAAGCACTAATATTCCTAAATCCTTAAACTCAATATCCTTACTAAGAAGTCTATGCGTGCCGATAATAAAATCAATCTTTCCGTCTTTTAAGTCTTGCACGATTTGTTTTTGTCTTTTTGCGCTCTTAAAACGGTTTAAGCACTCTATCTTTATGCCAAACCCCTTAAAACGCTCTATTGCAGTGTTATAATGCTGTTCGGTTAAAATTGTCGTTGGGGCTAACATAGCCGCTTGTTTTCCCGACGCAACAGCCCTAAAAACTGCGCGAAAAGCAACTTCGGTTTTCCCAAACCCTACGTCGCCACACACTAGCCTATCCATAACCTTTCCTGAAGTCATATCTGCTTTTATGTCATTATTTGCAGTTTCTTGGTCAGGGGTATCTTCAAAAGGAAATGCGCTTTCAAACATTGTTTGAAGTTCTTCGTCGTTAGTAAATTTATAACCCTTTATCTCATCGCGTTCTTGATATAGTTTCTTTAAGTCGAAACTCATCTTTTTTATGCTTTCTTTAACGCTCTTTTTAATGCGCTCAAAATCCTTTCCACCAATTTTGGAAAGTTTTGGTTTTTTATCCCCGCCCAAATATCTAGTTAAGATATCCATTTGTTCAACGGGAACGTATAAAATATCACCACCGAAATATTCTACGGCAACGTAATCTTTAGTCCCTTCGGTTGAAGAAATTTTCTTGTTTCCAAGCACGCGCCCTATACCGTGCACTTCGTGTACGCAAAGTTCACCAACTTCAGGGGCAGAAAAAAATCCTTGCTTTTTAGTCTTTATCTTCCTTGCGCTAACCGGCTTTGAATAAAGATTTCCACTACCTAAAACTACAAGTTTTTCTTCGTGAAAAATAAAGCCACGTGAAAGTTTTTCACTTATTAAGTTTACGCCTTGAAAAACTGTTAAATTGTCCACGGTTGAGGCTATTCCCCTTGTGGAAAATTCAAATGATAAGTTTTCAGCACGCTTTCTATTTCCCGTGCAAATTACTATTGAATATCCACTTCTTAACCAATTATCTACGTCGGTAAAAATTTCCTTAAAATCAAGTTGATAATCGGCAACCCCTGCGTTTTGTGGGTTTACGATTTTTAACGGATTGAAAAATGGTATGGCTGTAGACAATGTCTGCATTGCTAATAGCCTAAACTTCTTAATTTCTTCTATTAAATTTTCTAAAGAATTAAAGTTTTTTTGCGCGAAAGAAAAAACTTCTCCACCCTCTTTTAAGGACTTAAATCTCTCTATAAATTCCGTTTGATTTAAGGTGGCAAGTTCGTTTACTCTACGCGCTTCATCAATTACTATAAGAGTGTCTTTATTTATATAATCAAAGATGCTTCCACAATCTTTAGAAAGTGGAGATAATATGCTTAAAGCATCTAAATCGTTATTAGTGATTGCTACTTCTAAATCATCAGCAATAGAATAAAGTCTTGATTTTTGGTCTTTATTCGCTTTTTTTAATTCCCCTTTAATTATCGAATTAAAAAGCGTAAAATCATCGTCGAAAAATATAAATTCCGTTGCTTGTAAAATTTCGACGCTATCAATATATCCTAAATTTTCACGGGTATCAACGTCGTAAACCTTTATCGTTTCAATAGTATCCCCAAAAAAGTCAATTCTAACTGGGTTTTCAAGGTTTATAGGATAAATATCTAATATATCGCCACGCAAAGAAAAACTTCCCTGCGACGCCACCATATCAACTCTATCGTAACCTAATTTAATCAAGGTTTTTATTACCGATGCTTGACTTATATCTTCATCTTTTACTAAGTTTAGTTTTCTTATTTCTTTTGGTGCAGTTTGTAAAAGAGTTTCTAAAGTAACGATTATAACGTCTGCTTCTTTACATTTATCAAGAGCGACTATTCGATTAAACGCGTTTTCTTTTGAATAAGCCCTGCTGTGCAATAAAATTTCATCTTTAGGCGGAATATAAATTGCTTTTTTGCCTGAAATTTCTCTAATTAAGTCAAGCGAACTCTTTGCAGTTAATCCGTCTTTAACAATGAATAATATCTTTTCGTCAATTGCTGAAATTAAATAATTCTTAAACGCATCAGTAACGCCAAAAACCGCCGAAGGTATACCTTGGCGGACGTACGAAATTAACTCTTTTATTGAGTTATCTCGAACTTTAAAATCTAGAATTTTTTCAAGCATATATGTTTATCCCTTTTAACAGGATTTTCCGTTATACTTTTGCATTATATTTTGAATAGGCGTTCCTTTAGCAAATTCTGCACCCGCTTCGCCAGCATTACAAATCGCCTTATCAAAAATCGGCTTGTCTTCTGCCTTTATCCCCGACAAAACTAGGTTGATTAAAGGAATTTCTATTTTTTCAGCAGGCTTAAAACCTATTCTTATCCGTGGAAAATTAGTGTTGTTAATGAGCGCAATAATATTTCTCATTCCGTTGTGAGTTCCACTAGACCCACTTTCACGAATTCGTAAAACGCCCTTTTCTAAATCATAATCGTCATAAATAACCATTAAGTTTTCAGTTGGAATTTTATAAAATGAAAGAAGTTCTCTTACGCTTTCGCCACTTAAATTCATATAGGTTAACGGCTTTGCTAAAATAACTTTTTCCCTACCAACTTTGGTTTCGGCAATTAGCGCTTTACATTTTGTTTTATTAAATTCTGCCCCTAATATTTGGGCAGTTTTTTCTACGCTCATAAACCCTAAATTATGAAAGGTGTTCTTATATTTATCATCAGGGTTTCCTAGACCGACGATTAGTTTCATATCCTTCTCCATTAAAAAAGCCGTTTTATTCAAACGGCTTTTCATTAGTAATTTTCTTAGTCTTCGTAAATTGCTGAAAGCGACGTATCCGAATAAATTGTGTTTATCGCTTTTGCCACGAGTTTCGCAACTGATAAAACTTTTATCTTTGGATTGTTGCGAACGTGTTCTGGTAAATCAATAGTATCTAATACCACTATTTGCTTAATTGGTGATGCGATAAGTCTATCCATTGCAGGACCACTTAAAACACCGTGAGTGCAACATGCGTAAACTTCTTTAGCACCGTTTTTAACGAGTGCTTCTGCGCCTTGACAAATAGTTCCCGCAGTATCAATCATATCGTCAACCATAATGCAAGACTTATCTTTAACGTCGCCGATAACGTTCATAACTTCAATAGCGTTTGCTTTTGGACGACGCTTGTCAACGATAGCAAGTGAAGCATTAACGCGTGAAGCAAAGTTTCTTGCCCTACCTACACTACCAACGTCAGGTGAAACGACAACCCAATCTTCGTTCATCTTGTTCTTAAAGTATCTTGCTAAAATTGGAGCACCGTAAAGGTGGTCAACAGGAATATCAAAAAAACCTTGAATTTGCGCTGCGTGTAAGTCCATTGTAAGAACTCTATCAGCACCTGCGCTAGTTAAAATATCAGCAACTAATTTAGCGGTAATCGGGTCTCTTGGACGAGCCTTTCTATCTTGTCTTGCATACCCGAAATATGGCATAACCGCAGTTATACGACCTGCCGACGCTCTCTTACATGCATCAATCATGATAAGAAGTTCCATAAGATTGTCGTTAACAGGAATTGAGGTTGATTGGATAATAAATACGTCTCTACCTCTAACCGTTTGTGGAAGGGTTATACTAATTTCCCCGTCTGAAAACTTGCCAACTTCCGCTTCACTAAGCGTTAAGTTGAGTTCTTTAGCAACGGCTTCAGCCAAAGGTCTGTTCGCGTTGCCAGAGATGATTTCAATCTTGTTGCCGTGTGTAATCATATTTAATTTTCTCCTAATGTAACTTTATGTACATATAGTACTTTTATATTGTATAACTAAACTTGATTTTAGTCAAGGGTTTTTTGAATTCTCTTTGCTTTAAAATAATTTTTTATCATGTTCGAACAAGTTTCTTCCAATATTCCACCTTCATATTGAACTTTATGATTTAGCCCACTATCAGTTAAGATTAAAAATTTACTTTCAGCGCTTCCACTTTTTTTCTCATACGCACCAAAGTATACCTTTTTAATTCTTGCGTTAACTATTGCGCCAGCGCACATTGGACAAGGTTCTAAGGTAACGAACATTTCAGCGCCGTCTAATCTCCAACTCTTTAATTTTTTACACGCTTTATTTATGGCTAAAATTTCGGCGTGGGCAGTTGCAAGTTGTGTTTTTTCCATCAAGTTATGAGCGCGTGCGATAATTTTTCCATCTAAAACGATAACTGCACCTATCGGTACTTCATCTTTTTTTAAGGCGATTTTCGCTTGTCCTATTGCCGATTTCATAAATTTTTCTTTCATACTATTTCTCCAAAAAACTATCGATTAAAGAAAAAATAACCGACCGATTTTTTCGCTCAATATCTCTTAAATTTTTCCTTTTTATTGGGTGAGAAAGTTCATCACTTCCAACTTCTATCGTCAAGGCGGGAATTTTAAGTTTATTAATGCACCAATCTTTATATCCACCACAAGAAAAGGGCGTAGATTTTATTTGATAACCCGTGCAATTACTAACGATTTCAGCGTACTTAAAGTCCCTAATTAAACGTTCGTCTTCTTGCAAAAATTCAAAATAAATCTCTTCACCTTTAGAGTGAAAACTAAGGGTTAAGTCGGGTTTAATAAAAAGCGTAAAATCTCTTAACGCTCTCGTTTCAGGTTCACTAAATGGAAATTCACCAACAAAATTTTCATCACACTTATTAAAGACGTTTTTTTCACCTTTTCCCCAAAGCGCGTCAAAATTAACGTTCAAGTCGACTCCGTTTGCGTTGGCTTTATATAAAGGCTTTTTCGTTAAGGCAATTTCCACCCCGTCGGGATTAACTATTGGAATAAAATAAACCGTTCCACTTTTACCTTTTTTACTAAAATTTCTTATTAACTTAAGCGTTAGATAAGCCGTTATATATTCGCGCCCGTGAATTGCAGACTGAACTATAATTTTTGGATAATCGGTTTTTTTTACGGCAAAATAATATATATTTTTATCTTTTACCGACTGCCCTATTATACCTTTTTCGCCCAAAAACTCATTGTAAAATTTTTCCACTTTATCTAAAATATTCATATATTAATATATGAATTATTTATGATACGCGATACCCCCGTTAATCGAAAACGCGCGATATAATTGTTCGGTAAACATCAATCTAAATAAAGTGTGTGGAAAAGTCATTTTCGAAAAGGAAATTAAACCGTTTGCTCTTTTTTTGATTGCGTTTGAAAGCCCGTAAGAACCACCTATTACGAAAGTTATAACCCCTTGACCTTTATCGATTTGTGATTTAATCATTTTGGCTAAGTTTTCGCTTGAAAGTTGTTCGCCTTCAATCGCCAATGCGTAAACTAACCCTTTAAGGTGTGGCAAAATTTTTTCTGCTTCCTTTTCCTTAATTATGTTGATAAGAGAGTCGTCTGCTTTTTGAAAATTTTCTTCAGCAACTTCAATGATATTAAACTCGCAAAACCTTGATAATCTCTTTGAATATTCATTAATGCCGTCTAAAAAATATTTTTCTTTTACCTTTCCTACGGCAACTAAATTAATTTTTATCATACTTCACCTAAAAAACACTAAATATTGCTAAAACTAAACAAATTGTCATAGCAATTCCACCACCGAAAAGAAGATAAGAACTTACCTTTTCGTTTATATTTTCATCTTCTTTTTTAGATTTTATTACCTTTAACGATAAAATAAAAAATATCGCCAATAAAATAATGCCTAAAATTATTATCAAAGGATTTAACAAGTTGATTTTTATTTTGAAATATTCAACTATTAAAACGATAAAATTGTTAAGAAAATGCGATATTATTGATGGAATTATACTGCCCGAACATTTGCATAATAAAATTAAACCTACACCGTAGATAAATTGATATATTAGTTGTGCAAGTGAGCAATGATACAAAGAAAAAGATAAACTAATTAAAATAACCGCATATAAAAACTTAACTTTACTTAACTGAGTTAATAAAAAGCCACGGAAAAAAACTTCTTCAAAAATCGCAGGCAAAATCGCCAAAGAAAGTGTAAATAACAAAAGATGCCCTAAATTTTCTAATGGAATTTGTGGCGAAGGAACGGCTAAGTTGAGTTTTTCTAACAACGAAACGAACGCGCTGTTGATAAATCCTAGTCCTAAAAACATTCCAAAAGATAAGAAAAGGGCTAAAAATATAAATTTGTAATTAAACTTTTCAACTTTACAAGTTTTAAGTATACTTAATGACGCTCTTTTAGAAAAATAAACGACGGTTATAACCATTGAAAGAACGGAAAACAACGAACAAAGCGCAATATAAAGTGCGCTTCCAACTTCTAAAAATGAAGAAATTATCGCTTGCCCTACCGTGCTTAAAACAAGGTATAAGGTAATCATTATTAAAAATGAAAAACCAGCGTTTGTTGAATTTAGAGTTAATTGATATTTTTTATTCATAACGATATTTTACAATATTTTTCGTAAATAGTAAATTGAATTTTTAAAATTAAATTAAAAACCCGACTTTTCTAAAAGAATAAGTCGGGCTATATTTACTAAATTAAGTTCTTGGAGAATAGTTAGGTGATTCTTTAGTGATTGAAATATCGTGTGGGTGACTTTCGATAAGTGAAGCGTTAGAAATCTTAACGAATTGCGCCTTCTTTCTAAGGTCGTCAATCGTAGGAGTTCCACAATAACCCATACCTGCACGGATACCACCACACATTTGGAAGACGATATCGCTGAGAGCACCACGATAAGGAACACGGCCTTCAACACCTTCTGGAACTAACTTCTTAGCATTTTCTTGGAAGTATCTATCTTTACTACCACAAGCCATAGCAGGAAGTGAGCCCATTCCACGATAAACCTTAAAACTTCTGCCTTGATAAATTTCAATTTCACCAGGGCTTTCTAAAGTACCGGCAAACAAACTACCAATCATAATAGCGGCAGCGCCACCACCGATAGCCTTTGTGATATCGCCACTATATTTGATACCACCGTCTGCAATAACTTTCTTGCCAAACTTTTCAGCGCGTTCAGCACAATCCATAACTGCAGTTAATTGTGGAACACCAATACCTGCAACGATACGAGTAGTACAAATAGAACCAGGTCCAATACCAACCTTAACAACGTCAGCACCGGCATCGATGAGCGCTTCAGTAGCGTCAGCCGTAGCAACGTTACCTGCAATAAGTGGTAAGTTAGGATATTTAGCCTTGATTTGCTTAACCATATCTAAAATGTTTTTAGAGTGGCCGTGAGCACTGTCAACGACGATAATATCAACCTTTGCTTTTACGAGCGCGTCAACCCTTTCTAAAGTGTTTTTAGAAACGCCAACAGCAGCACCTGCTAAAAGTCTACCGTTTGCATCTTTTGCAGAATTAGGATATTGAATAGCCTTTTCGATATCTTTAATCGTGATAAGTCCTTTAAGATAGCCGTTATCGTCAACGATAGGAAGTTTTTCAATTCTGTGCTTGCCTAAAATCTTTTGTGCTTCTTCTAAAGAAGTTCCAACAGGGGCAGTAACCAAATTATCTTTGGTCATAATGTTTTTGATAGGTTGTTCAAAATTGCTTTCAAATCTTAAATCACGGTTGGTTAAAATTCCAACGAGTTTACCGTTTTGAATAATAGGAACACCACTTATGCGATACTTTTCCATTAACGCTAAAGCATCGGTAACGGGATTATCAGGTTCTAAGAAAAACGGGTCGGTAATAACGCCGTGTTCACTTCTTTTAACTCTATCAACGTGAAGCGCTTGGTCTTCAACCGACATATTCTTATGAATAATACCGATACCACCTTCTCTAGCCATAGCAATAGCAAGGCGCGCTTCAGTAACCGTATCCATTGCAGCAGACATTAAAGGAATGTTGAGTTTAATGGTAGGTGTAAGCCTAGTAGATAAGTCAACGTGCGCAGGAACTATTTCACTTGCTTGAGGAACAAGCAACACGTCGTCAAAAGTTAAGCCTTCTTTAATAATTGTACCCATAAAATTTCTCCTATTATAGTTTTTCTAATGATTAACTGTTTTCTTGTATTACCTTAAGAATATCTTCAAGATAAGCCTTGTCAATTTGATATTCCTTTACCGTTGAAGCATGCCCTGAAGAAGAAACGCTACCAGCAGAAGAGAAAATTTTGATTAAAATTTCATTTGCTTCGTTAGGTTTTCCGTAATTTATATACTTATAAATCAAGGCGCGAACAGGTTCAAGTTGAGAATATCCGTCTTTTAAGCATTCTGTTGCAAGAGTTAATGCTTGGTCGAACTTACCGTTTCTTGCTAGAAGTAAACAATAATTGCCGATATAATAATCACTTGCTTTAGTTGAGCCGTTATTTTGGTCTTGGGCTTGACAAAAAGAATCAAAATCTTCGTGCAAAACCATTTTTTCATAATATTTTTCGGCTAAGATTTTATCATCGTCGATATCAAGTTTTAATACGAGTGTGTTTAAGTCTTGAATATCACCGGTTTTTTCATATTGTTTTTCATAAAAGAAAACGGACGCGGAATATCCCCCCGCTCCGTCAAAAAAGTTCCCCAATACCTTTGGGGCAAAAATAAGCAACGCGCAATAAGTTAAAATCACTGCGCCTAGAAGTGATGCAAGCGTTATCAATGCTGTTTTAATAACGAGTTTCTTCAATCTTATAAAGTCCTTTAATATAATTTTTATTATTTTATCAAAGTTTAATTTAAAAATCAATACTTTGACGATATTTTTTTTAGATTTTACGAATTAGTTATGTGTTTTTTTCATATTTTTTATTAATCGGGTGGTGAATATGAAAAAAATATTTAAATTTATAAGTGTAATTTTAGTTTTTATCCTTTTATTTTCCCTTGGGTGCAATAAGGTTAACCCACTTTACGAACGCGTGAGTGAACTAAGGCTAGACCTTTTTAGTGGAAAAAGTGAAAGTTTTTCGCTTTCTGCAAACTATGGATTTAGAGAAGAACCTTATCTTAACGACGGCGAAGTCGGGAATAAAATTTACCTTTTAACCTTTCATATTTTAGATGATAATTTAGACGGCGCCGAATATGAAATCTCTTTTGATTATAAAGGTCAATCATATCAGTCGGCGTTTAAGTTAAACCCAATTTCACACAAAAAAACCGTCAGTTTTGAAGTGGAAAATTTTAGCGAAAAAGAATTTACCGTTACGGTGTTTGGCAACGGAAAAAGTGAAGCCGTAACCTTAACTTCAATCTTACCAAAAAATACGATTTCTTATCAAAAAGCATTGGATTGCCTTTACGATGAACAAAAGGAATTAATAGAGTTTTATCAAGATAAAAACGGCTCTTTTAACGCCGAAATCAACGTGAGAATTTTGGTTAAAAACGATAAGCCGTATTATTACGTCGGCATAGCAAGTGGCAACGAAAAATTAAAAGCCCTTTTGATAGACGGAATATCCGGAAAAGTTTTAGCAATAAGAGAAATTTTTTAATTATTGATATAAAAAACACTTTGGCTACTTCCAAAGTGTTTTTGTTTTTAATAACAGAGTTCAAAAATTTCCTTTAATACTTTATAATCCATAGGAATATAACTCATAATTGCTTTAGTTTTATTTTGAGAGCAATTAAGGGCTAAATCTTCAATTTTTTCCTTAGGAATATTAAATGAAGAAAGACTTGACGGCATACCGATTTCAGTGAAAAATTCACGGAGTTTTTGCATACCTAATTCACCTGCTGTTATCGGGTTTAATTCTTCAATATCAAAAACCCTTTTTGCAAACTGAGAAAACCTTTCGGGGCAATGTTTAACCATATATTTACCCCACTCAGGGTAAATTACTGCTAATCCTGCACCGTGAGCAACTTCATCGTAAATTCCACTTACTGCGTGTTCTAACTGGTGAACGGGCAACACGTTTGCTCTTCCACAACCCGTCAAACCGTTATGCGCTAAACTTGACGCCCACATTATATTTGCCCTTGCAGTGTAATCGGTTGGGTTTTTCATTACGATTTTTGCATTTTCTATGATTGATTTTAATAAGCCTTCTGCAATTCTATCCGTTAAATCGGTTGGTTCGCAATCGGTAAAATATCTTTCCATAGTGTGCGTCATCATATCCACTATTCCACAAGCCGTTTGATATGCTGAAACGGTAAAGGTAAGTTCAGGGTTTAAGATTGCAAATTTACATCTATTAAATTCAGTTGAAACACCTTTTTTCATATTGAGTTCGGTGTTGGTTAAAACGGCTGAATTGCTCATTTCACTGCCCGCCGCCGAATGCGTTAAAATAACGCCGACGGGAAGAGCGTCTTTAGGAACTGCCTTGCCTATATGAAAATCCCATTCTTCGCAGTCAGCCTTAACGCCTAGCGCAGTAGTTTTAGATGAATCAAGCGCGCTTCCACCACCAACTGCCAAAATAAATTCAACCTTTTCTTCCCTTGCAACCTTAATCGCATTTTTTACGAAAGAATATTTTGGGTTGGGTTCAACCCCACCCATTTCAACCACTTTTATATCGTTTTCTTTTAATGAAGATATAACTTCATCGTAAAGCCCACTCTTTTTAATACTGCCTTTACCATATTGAAGCATTATTTTTTTATATCCCAATTCGGCTATAATTTTACCCACTTGTTTATGAGTATCTTTTCCAAAATAAACTTTCGTGGGAGTGTTATAAATAAAATCACGCATATTTTTTTCCTTTTTAATTTAAGAATTTTTTAATAATAGCAAAGAACCCTTACGGGTTCTTTTTTTAGTTATTTCTTTTGGTTAAAGTTATCTTTTAAGGAAACGATTTCACTTAAAATTTCTTTGCCGTTTACTGTTAAACGCTTAAAGTAACCCGTTCTTAAGAATTGATAAGGCGCATCTTTATCATTTTCATATATATACGGCTCTACCTTTCCATAGTTAACGGTAACGCTATTTTTATTCATTCTTAGTGAAAAATCTTGACCTGCATATTCTTCGTCGTTTAATAGATAACCGTATTGACGGATTTCCACGTCTTTTGCGTCCTTTTCATTAACCCATTGAATAACGCCCTTACATTTTATACCCGAAGTATCGTTTCCACTTCTACTTTCTGGAACGTAAGAACATAAAAGTTCTTTAACTTGACCGTTATCGTCTAAAATTACTTCGTCGCACTTAATAATATACGCGTTCTTTAGACGAACGTATCCGTCTTTTTTCAAACGGAAATATTTTGGTGGTGGGTCAAGTGAAAAATCGTCGGCATCAATATATATGCTTCTTGAAAAATTAATCTTTCTATATCTCTTAACTTCTTCGTTTGGGTTGATTTCAAAATCAAGTTGTTCGGTTTGATTTTCAGGGTAATTGGTGATGGTAACCTTTAACGGTCTTAAAACTGCCATCGCCCTTTCAGCGTGCGCGTTTAAATATTCTCTAATGCACGCTTCTAAATAACTGATTTGAACTTCACTGTTGGCTTTACTTACGCCAATTCTTGAACAAAAATCTTTCAACGCTTCTGCAGGTACACCACGATTTCTTATTCCTGCTAAGGTTGGCATTCTTGGGTCGTCCCAACCGTCAACCGAACCGTCTTCAACAAGTTTTTTAAGATATCTCTTACTCATAACTAAGTTGGTTACGTTAAGTCTTGCAAATTCAATTTGGCGTGGCTTTGGACTAAAACCTAATTCAATTCCCACCCAATCGTATAATGGACGGTGGTCTTCAAACTCTAACGTGCAAAGTGAATGAGTTACCCCTTGCATATAGTCGCAAATAGGGTGCGCATAGTCGTACATAGGATAAATACACCACTTATCACCCGTTCTGTGATGAGTTTGGCGTAAAATTCTATAAATAACAGGGTCACGCATATTGATATTAGGCGAAGCCATATCAATTTTGGCGCGAAGGCACTTTTCCCCGTCCTTAAACTTACCGTCACGCATAGCGTAAAAAAGTTCTAAGTTTTCTTCGACGCTTCTATTTCTATAAGGACTTTCCTTTCCCGGCGTGGTAAGATTACCACGGTTAGCGCTGATTTCTTCAGGCGTCATATCACATACGAAAGCCTTGCCTTTCTTGATAAGTTCAACGGCAAAATCGAAAATCTTTTCAAAATAATCGCTTGCATAATTTTCTTTATCCCAAGTAAAACCAAGCCACTTAATATCTTCCTTGATTGCGTCAACGAATTCGGTTTTTTCTTTAGACGGATTAGTGTCGTCAAAGAAAAGATTGCACTTTCCGTTATACTTATCTTTCATACCGAAGTTAATGCACAACGATTTTGCGTGTCCTATATGAAGATATCCGTTAGGTTCAGGTGGAAAACGAGTGTATACAGAATTAACCTTTCCACTTTCCAATTCTTCGTTTATAATTTGTTCGATAAAGTTAGTTGCTTCAACCATTATAACTGTCCTTTTTTTCCTACTTTTACTAAAATTCTCTAATAAGTATATCACAAATATGAAAAATAAAAAAGCAAATTTAATTATTTTATTAAATCAACTTTATTTTATTTACTTTATTCGTTTGCTTGACTAAAATTTTATTATATTGTACAATAATTATCAATTATATCAATATCATACAAGGAAGAGCGATATGGAAGAACTAAAAATTTCTAACAATATGGAAAAAATTGTTAATCTTTGTAAAGGCAGAGGCTTTATTTTCCCAGGCAGTGAAATTTACGGCGGTCTTGCTAATACTTGGGATTACGGTCCTTTAGGCGTTGAACTTAAAAACAATATTAAGCGCGCTTGGTGGCAAAAATTCGTTACCGAAAACAAACTTAACGTCGGCTTAGACGCTGCTATCTTAATGAACCCTCAAACTTGGGTTGCTTCTGGCCACTTGGCAGGCTTTTCTGACCCACTTATGGACTGCAGAGAATGTCACGAAAGATTTAGAGCAGATAAACTTATTGAAGATTGGGCAAACGAAAACGGTTTCTCTTTAGATAAACCTATCGACGCTTTCTCTCACGAAGAAATGAAAGCGTTCGTTGAAGAACACAATATCCCTTGCCCTACCTGTAAAAAACATAACTTTACCGATATCCGTCAATTTAACTTGATGTTCAAAACTTTTCAAGGCGTTACCGAAGATGCTAAAAATACCGTTTATCTCCGTCCTGAAACGGCTCAAGGTATCTTTACTAACTTTGTTAACGTTCAAAGAACTACTAGAAAGAAAATTCCTTTCGGTATCGGTCAAATTGGTAAGTCTTTCCGTAACGAAATCACACCTGGTAACTTTATTTTCCGCGTGCGTGAATTCGAACAAATGGAACTTGAATTCTTCTGTAAACCTGGCACCGATTTAGAATGGTTTAACTATTGGCGAACTTTTTGCCATAATTGGCTTTTATCTATCGGTATTAAAGATGAAAAACTTCGTCTCCGTGACCACGACCCTGAAGAACTTTGCTTCTATTCAAAAGCAACCACTGACTTTGAGTTCTTATTCCCATTCGGTTGGGGCGAACTTTGGGGCGTTGCTGATAGAACTGACTATGACCTTACTCAACACAAAAACGTTTCTGGTAAAGATTTATCTTACTTCGACCAAGAAACTAACGAAAGATATATCCCTTACGTTATTGAACCAAGTCTTGGCGTAGAAAGAACCGTTTTAGCAGTTTTATGCAACGCGTTTGAAGAACAAGTGATTGACGCCGAAAAGAACGACGTTAGAACTGTTCTCCACTTGCACCCAACCCTTGCTCCTTTTAAGGCTGCAGTGTTGCCACTATCTAAAAAACTTGGCGAAAAGGCTGATGAAATTTATAGCGATTTACTCAAGCGTTTCCCTGTTGACTATGACGATGCCGGTTCAATCGGTAAAAGATATCGCCGTCAAGATGAAATCGGCACTCCTTTCTGCATAACCGTTGACTTCGATACCTTAGAAGATAACGCAGTTACCGTTCGTGATAGAGATACTATGGAACAAGTTAGAATTCCTATCACCGAACTTGAAAACTACATCGCAGAAAAAATTAAATTTTAATTAAATTTAAATATTAAAAAAGCCGATGCTTAGCCTAAAAGTATCGGTTTTTTTAATTTTTATATTGACAAGCCTTTTTCGTTAGTATATAATTACTTTAATAAATTTTTTAGGAGAATATTAAAATGAATTTAAAAGGTTCTAAAACTGAACAAAATCTTTGGGAAGCCTTTGCTGGCGAAAGTAAAGCGCGCAATAAATACACCTATTATGCTTCTAAAGCAAAAAAAGAAGGCTATGAACAAATTGCTTCTTTCTTTTTAGAAACTGCTGATAATGAAAAAGAACACGCTAAAATTTGGTTCAAACTTCTTCACGACGGCGTTGGCACTACTATCGAAAACTTAAAAGACGCTGCCGCTGGCGAAAACGATGAATGGACTGAAATGTACGCTCGTATGGAAAAGGAAGCAAAAGAAGAAGGTTTTGATGACATTGCTAGATTATTTGCCGGTGTTGCTAGAATCGAAAAAGAACACGAAGAAAGATATCTTGCACTTCTTAAAAATATTGAAGACGGCACCGTGTTTAAGAAAAATGAAAAAGTCGTTTGGATTTGCAGAAACTGTGGTCATATCGTAGATAGCCCTGAAGCCCCTGAAAAATGCCCTGTTTGCGACCATCCAAAAGCATATTTCCAACTTAGAGTTATCAATTACTAAGAATAAAAACTACTCCCCCGTTCAATCGAACGAGGGATTTTTATTTGTGACCATACCCGACAAACAGGGCGTTGTTCCTTATATTGCAGAGACGCCTACGGGCTTGACAATAGGCGAAGGTTATGGGATTATTACAGAAGATGGTCGTATTTGTATATACGTTGAGGGAACTGTTTATCAAAACAGTTTACTTCCAGCTATTTACCTAATGTTTAGACGCAAGATTTAATTGACACAGTTCGTTTGAAAATGTTATACTTCATCTATTAAAGGGAGATAAAAAAATGAATAATGGTCAAGACGAATTTAAGGGCTTGATGGCGTGTAGGCTTATTTCAAAAGTAAGAAGAGCGTTTCAAGTTTTATTTTACATTTCTTTGGTTGCTGCGATTTTTATATTTATCAAACTGACTAATATAAAAGCCGATTTTGTTTATTATGCTATTATCGCGTTCGCGTATATTTGTTCTTACGCCGTCTTGCTTGTTTTAAGGGCGCTTGAACATTTAATCGGGCGAGTTTTCTATCTTGAACAAGAGCTCGCTGCAAGGGGCGTTATAGACCGTCAACCACCACAACAAAACAACAACTAAATAATTATTATAGGATAGAAAAGGAATTTGCGAAAAAACAAGTTCCTTTTTTTATATCAAATTTTAGAAGGAGCAAAGAGTATGAAAATTGTTTTAGACTCCGGGGGCAACGTAGTTAAATTACTGCGTGGCGACGGGATAAACCGTGGGCAACACCGTTCAAAACCTATTGAGGTTGAATGGGAAAAAGGGCAAAAAGCATATCCTGAGAATATAACACGCACCGTTCCTATCTTTCCAGCGCTTTACCAGATACGTGATAGAATCGAGCGTGAAGATTGGCGCTATCGCCCGGCTTCCGTCTCCGACAATCTCTCACGCGTTTGGACAGAGTGCACGGTAAAAGACTTGCGCCATACGTTTATAACTAAAGCGCGTCAGTCCGGAGTCGAGAACGAACTTGTAAATTTATGGACCGGGCATTTACCGGAAAAAAACGTTACGGCAAACGTTTATACCCATTTTTCGATAGAATTTCAAAAAGCGCAAGCGCAAAAGGTAAGCATTTGACAGCCTTTTTATTACGTTTTACTTCCCATTTTACTTCCCAAAAATTTTAAAAAAAGTTGTTTTTAGGGAAAAAAGAATAAAAAAAAGAGCATTTTTCAGCCCGTTTTGCCTAAAAAATGCCCTTTTTGGTGTGAAGGATGGGACTTGAACCCACACGGATAACCATACGCCCCTCAAACGTACGCGTCTGCCAATTCCGCCACCCTCACGTCAAGCCTTTATATATTACTCAAAAATTCATAATTTGTCAAGAATATTTTCATATATTTTTTTATATTTTTCTAAACTTTTCTTAATTTTATTTAAGTATTCTCTCGTTTCTCTATAGGGAACGGAAAATAACCTTTTACCATCTTTACTATATTCTTTATTTTTTAACCATTCCTTTACTTTCCCTTCGCCAGCGTTATAAGCGCAAAGTGCCGTATCTATATCACTAAACTTATCTATTAAATATCTTAGATAATATGAGCCAAACTCAATGTTCGTTCGTTCATCAAACAAACTATATTCGCTTATTTTAAGCATCTCTGCTATATATTCGGCAGTTGACGGTAAAACTTGCATAAGTCCCAATGCACCAGCCGAACTTTTGGCTTTATTATTAAAATTACTTTCCACCTTTATAACCGAAAAGATTAAAGCGCAATCTAAGTTATATTCTCTTGCTGATTCTAAAACTAATTCTTTATACTTTAACGGATAACTCTTTTTTTCAACAATTTTAATCGTTGTCAAAAGTGCAACCGTAAATATTATTAAAACTATTAAACTCAACAAAGCAACCTTAAAAAATCTTTTAAGTTTTACGTTAAAAAAAGCATACACATTATAGTATACGCTTTTTTATAATTAAAAATCATTATTTATAGTATCGTGATGAAAACTTATAATATGGTCACCTTTAATATCGGCGCTCGCTAATCGTTTGTCTTGTAAAATTCTTGCGCGTTGAACGGAATTATTACCGTATTTTTTGCGAATTTTATCGACGGCTTTATCTAAACTATCCGTCTTTTGTGAAGTTTTTCCATCGATATCAAAAAATAATTGTTCTGCTCCTAGCGTAAAATTACACACGGCAACCCCTATCGCTCTAACGGGGTTTTTCCACAAATATATTTCTTCAAACAATTTATACGCTGAATTTGCTATTTCAAGCGCCGTTTTAGTGGGCTTAGTTAACGTTGTTTGCTTTCCAATCGTTTCTAACGCACTATCAGTAACGGTTAATTTAACGGTGGTTGCCATACCAACTCCACTTTCCCTTAATCTTGAAGCAACCGACTCAGCAAGTAGCATAATTAAAGTTTTTGCGTCTTCAAAATTCATTAAATCTCTATAAGCAGTTAAACTGTTACCAATACTTTTTATCCCTTCGTTTACGTGCTTATCACTAACCGGACTATCATCTAAACCGTTTGCGTAACGACACAAAGTATGTCCCCACACGCCCAACAAACTCACCAACACGCTCTCTTGCATTTTAGCGATATCGCCTATGGTATGAACGCCGATTGCGTTAAGTTTTTTCTTTGTTGACCGACCGACGAACAGCAAATCTTCAGCCGGTAATTTCCAAACAGTTTCCTTAAAATTTTCAGGCGTGATTAAGGTGATTGCATCAGGCTTTTTCATATCCGAACCAAGTTTGGCAAAAACCTTATTAAAACTAACGCCGACGCTAACGGTAACGCCAATTTCTTCTTTTACGGCTTTTCTAATTTTTTCTGCAATCTCTTCCCCACTACCGAAAAGTTTTTCACTATCGGTAACGTCAAGCCAACATTCGTCAATACCAAAGGCTTCAATATGGTCGGTAAAGCGAGAATAAATTTCTCTAACTGCCCTTGAAACTTTTAAATATGACGGAAAATCCGCAGTAAAGCAAACTAAATCTTTGCATTTCTTTTTCGCTTCCCATAAAACGTCGCCCGTTTTTACGCCAAAAGATTTGGCAATTTGATTTTTTGCCAAAACTATGCCGTGTCTATCGGTAACGTTCCCACAAACCACCACGGGAACGTCTTTGACTTCGGGGTGCTTCAACGTTTCAACCGACGCGTAAAAATTATTCAAATCACTATGCAAAATAGTTCTCATTCAACAAGTTTCTCCACAAACCAACGCTCTTTATCTTTTTCAAAATATAAATACTTCTCTTGCCCGTCAATAATCACGGTATACCTTATAGGTAAAATTCCACCCGACTTACAAGGTGCGCGCTCAATCGCTTTCACCCTTTCAATTTCAAATTCTTCATTAATATTCCAAATTAGTTTTTTTGGCCTGATTCCCCCACGCGAAGTAAATTCAGCAACTATTGGCAAATATACCTTAATATAATGCATACAATTATTTTGAGTAAGCATTTAACTATCTATCCTAAAATAACTTATTTTTTTATATTATAAAACACGAACATATGTTCAGTCAAGCAAATAAAGAAAAAGGCTAACGATTTTTTTGTTAGCCTTTAATTTGATTTTAATCTCTTTCGTTGATTGGGATATATGGATTTCTGCCGTTTGTTGAAACGTATGCAGGACGGATTATTTTTCCGTTGTTTAAGAGTTCTTCCATTCTATGAGCGCTCCAACCTGCTATTCTTGAAACTGCAAACATTGGTGTAAAGAGTTCAACAGGCAAGCCCAACATATTATATACGAAACCACTATAAAAGTCCACGTTTGCTGAAACGCCTTTTATTACCCTGCGTTTTTGACAAATAAGTTCAGTTGCCAACTCTTCAACGTCCATATAAAGTTGCATTTCTTTCTTTCTACCTTTTGCTTCAGCAAGTTCTGCAACATATTCTTTAAATACTTTTGCTCTTGGGTCGGAAATAGAATAAACTGCGTGACCTACACCGTAGATTAGACCTGCCCCGTCGTACGCTTCGCCTGCTAAAATCTTGCTTAAATGTTCTCTTAACGCTTCTTTATCATTCCAATCTTTAACGTGCTTTTTAATATCAGCAAACATTTCCATAACCTTAATGTTCGCGCCACCGTGTTTTGGACCTTTAAGTGAACAAAGCGCTGCCGTTATTGTTGAATAAGTGTCAGTTCCCGCGCTAGTTACTACGTGTGTGGTAAAGGTTGAGTTGTTACCACCGCCGTGTTCAGCGTGAAGAATAAAGGCTATATCTAAAACCTTTGCTTCTAACTTGGTAAATTTACTATCTTCACGGAGCATATGTAAAACGTTTTCAGCAGTAGAATATTCTGGCTTTGGACGATGAATATAGAAACTTTTATTTTCATTATAGTGCATATGTGCATTGTAAGCATAAACGGCAAACATTGGCATCATTGCGGTTAGCATTAAGCATTGTCTTAAAACGTTTTCGCTAGAATTATCGAGCGCATGATTATCGTAACTATATAACATTAATATACATCTTGCTATAGAGTTCATAATATCTTTATTAGGCGCTTTCATAATTACGTCACGAACGAAGTTTCTTGGAAGTTTTCTATAACTTGAAAGAAGGTTCTTAAAATCTTCTAATTCCTTTTTATTTGGAAGTTTATTAAAAAACAAAAGATACATTGCTTCTTCAAATCCAGAGCATTCTTCTTCATCGTAATTATCTATCATTTGACGAACGTCAATTCCACGATAATAAAGTTCACCGTCGCAAGGCGTTAAAACGCCGTCTATCATCTTCTTTGCAATAACGTCGCTTATATCCGTTAAACCGGTGATAACACCTGCGCCGTTTTCATCACGTAGTCCCCTTTTAACTTGGTTTTTCTTATAAGTCTCTTCGGTAAACTTAGGCGTGTTTTCATAAATTTTTGCTAAGCGATGAAGTTCTTCGGCTGAATTAAAATGATGAGGCATATTAATTTCTCCTTGTTGTTTATTAAAAATATCGTTTTATAAAAATTTTCTTCTTATTTGACTGAGATTTTACTATAACGATAAGAAAATGTCAATAATTTCAAAAAAACTTGCAATTTCAATATTTATATATGACTTATACAAATTTTTTATATAAAGAAAACGCGCAAACTATTTTTAGTTCGCGCCTTGACTTTTTATTGTTTATTTTATAGTCCCACTCCCCACACTAGCCAAATGAACAAATATCCTGCTAGAACGGCTACCATAGTAAACGGAATACCTATCTTAAAGAAGTCACTTGCTTTAACTTTATATCCTTCTTTATTAAGCATACCGATTGCAACGACGTTTGCTGATGCACCAACCGGCGTAATATTTCCACCTAAAGTTGCACCGCACAATAAACCGAACGCCAAAACCGTTAATAAACGTGGGTCCGTTCCCAAACCTGCGATTACAGGAAGCATAGTTGCAACGTAAGGAATATTGTCTATAAACGCAGAGATTAAAACCGAACCGAACACGATTAGAGTATATAATAAGAACACGTTCTTATTGCCGATTGAAGCAAAGAAGTTGCTGATATCTTTAATAATTCCCACACTGTCAACAGCGCGAATAATAACGAACAAGAATAATAAGAAAAACACCGTTTGAAAGTCGATTGTATTAACGATTGTTTTAACTGCTTCTTTAGATTTTACGGTTATTAAATGGTGAACCATACAAATTAAACCAAAAGCCATACAAACTAAACCGTTAATATGGTCGGCAACGAAGCCTTCTGGGAAACTAATAAACGAACACGCAACCAATGCTAAAATATTTAGTACTAACATATAAGTTGGGAAAAGCGTGGTAACTTTTACAGGTTCGCTGATAAAATTAAACTTTTTATTTTGCTTTCTAAAAATAAAGATTAAAATAGGAATAGTAACCAACATTCCAAGTTCAACTGCCCAGAAGATTGATGGTTTTCCGTCTTTAAAGAAGAAATCCATAAAACTTAAATTTAATTCGCCTGCAAGCATAACTGAAGTGGTATCGCCAACAAGTGTTGCAGCACCTTGTAAGTTAGATGAAACTGAAATTGCAATTAATACGGGGATTGGTGAAACTTCGGTTTTTTTAGCAACAGCAAGTCCAATTGGTGCGAGCATCAAAACGGTTGCAACGTTATCGACGAAAGCAGAAACTACACCACTTAAAACCGATAACATTACTAAAACCCACATAGCGTTTGGTATTTTAGAAATAATCGCATCGGCAATTTTATTCGGCATATTTGATTCCGAAAATAAACCGACGGTAATCATAATACCAACTAACATCATAACTACGTTATAGTTAATTGCACTAGAAAACGGCTCGTGCCAAACCATAAATTTTGAAATCGCACACGCAACCGTTGCAATTAAAGCGGCAACGCCTGTTATTTGCGCTTTATATTTAGAAAACGCAATGATGCTGACGTACATTAAAACGAATAAAATTAAAATAAAAATTTTCATTATCTTTTCCCTTTTCTTTTTTTCGTTAAGTTATTATTTAAAAACAAACAAGACTTTTATCGTAAAGATATGTACGATAAAAGTCTTGTTAAATTACCTTTAGTAATCCTGCGCACCGGATATAAAATCGAACTGACGATGCGTAGCCGTAAAATTTATTTTACGCTAACTACTCCCTTTTTCGCAAGTAAAAACTTAATTATTCTCTAACACCTAAAGCATTATAAGTGTTGTCTAAAGAAGCAAGTTTTTCAGCGAATAATTTTTGTTCTTCTTCAGGAAGTGGAAGTTCAACGATTTGTTTAAATCCTGAACCACCAACCTTACAAAGAACACCCGTGCAAAGATCTTTTGCACCATATTCTCCGTTTAAGAGAGTTGAAAGTGATAAAATCGTATCGGTATCGCTAACCAACGCTTTGATTAATTGAACGGTTGAAGCAGCGATAGCGTAGAAAGTTGCGCCCTTAGCCTTAATAACTTTTGAACCTGCAGCAACCATACCTTGATAAATGCTTTCAAGTTCAGCGTCAAGTTGACTTTCTTCAACTTTCATAATTTTCGTGCAATATTCTTTAATTGGCATACCACAAACGGTACAAAGACTCCAAGGAGCCATACAAGCGTCACCGTGTTCACCGAAAACGTATGCATTTACGTTCTTAGCGTCTACGTTACAGTAAGATGCAACTGCTTGAATAAGTCTATTTGAGTCTAAAAGTGTTCCCGTGCCGATAACTTGGTTTTTAGGAAGTCCGGTGCATTTCATAGTAACGTAAGTTAATACGTCAACAGGGTTAGAAACGATAACGTAAAGTGCGTCAGGTGCAATTTTTGCAACGTTAGGCATAACGCTCTTTAATATTCCAACGTTGATTGAAGCAAGGTCTAATCTTGATTGACCAGGTTTTCTACCAACACCGAAAGTTACTACTACGATATCAGCACCCTTAACGTCTTCATACTCACCACTCCACACTTTAACTGATGGAACACAAGCAGCGCATTGAGAGATATCTAATGCTTCACCTTCAGCCTTTTCTTTATTAATATCAACTAAAACGATTTCCGAAGCAACGCCTTGAAGTGTTAACGCGTAAGCGATAGTTGCGCCAACGTTACCTGTGCCTAAAATTGCAATTTTTCTCTTTTTTTGTACCATTTCGCCAAATTTCTCCTATTATAAGTTTATATTATTATGATACACCAAAATTAAAAATTATACAATCGTTTAACGGGATAATTTGAAAGAATTTTTTATTTTTTTATTTATTTTTTATTTGCTTTATCAGTTTCGTTTAATAGTTTTTTTGCAATATCGTATATATCCCCTGCCCCTAAAAATAAAACGCATGCGTTATCTATGCTTATTTCTTTTATTCTATTGGCTAGTTCCTTTTCGTTAAAGGCGTAAAAACAATCTTTTTCTTTTTTTAGGTTTTGGTAAAGGGTTTTTGCGTCACCTAAAAGGTCAAACTTTTCTCTTGCGGGATATGTGCTATATATAATAAGGTTATCAATTTCTTTTAACGCATCAATAAATTCTTGCATTAAATATTTTGTTCGAGAATAAGTGTGGGGTTGAAAAACTACCGTCATAGGTTTATCTAAATAAGAAAATGCTTTTACCGTTGCCATAATTTCTTTAGGGTGGTGAGCGTAATCAGCATAATAATCTAAATTATTAACTGAGCCTAAATATTCAGCGCGCCTTTTAACACCCGTAAAATTTTCTAAGGCAAGTTTTACTTTTGAAAAGGGAATTTTTAATAAATCGCATACGGCAATCGTTGCCAAGGCGTTATAGACGTTATGTTTACCTATAACCGATAACTTTACCGTGCCTAATTTCATCGAATAAGCATAAGCCGTAAAAGTATAACCTATGCCGTTAAATTTAACGTTTCTTGCAGAATAAGTTGCTAGAATATTTATTCCAAAACTAACCGACGTAGAATTATGAATTTTTTCGCACAACGGGTCGTCTGCGTTTATTACCGAAATGCTTCCTACAACGAATTGGGAATATGCACTGATTAAATCACTTTCATCGTCGTAAGAGTCCATATGGTCTTTATCAATATTTAATACGACGGAAATTTTCGGTTTAATATCTAAAAAGTTTTTCTTAAATTCACACGCTTCAGCAAGACAAATTTTTTCATCCCCCATTAAGTAATTCCCAAAGTTTTTATTTTCACCGCCTAAAAATACGGTGGGATTCTTGTTTGCAACAATTAACGCATCTGCAATCATTGCTGTTGCCGTAGTTTTTCCGTGACAACCACTTACCCCAATAGAATTATCAAACTTTGAAAGAATTTTTCCTAAAACTTCACTTCGCTTATAAATCGGTAATTTTTTCTTGATTGCTTTTTTTAATTCGCAGTTGTTTAAGGAAATTGCAGAAGTGTAACAAACGGCGTCAACGTTATTTACGTTGGACGAACGATGCCTATCGTATACTTTTATACCCTTTTTTCTTAAACTTTGCAAGGTTAAACTTTCAGTGCTATCACTTCCACTAACTTCATAACCTAAGTTCTTTAAGTGAAGCGATAAGGCACTCATCGAAACTCCACCTATGCCGATAAAATGAATTTTTTTCAATTCTTTTCTTGAATAATTTTTAGCCATACGATATTTTATGAAAAAACGTCGAAAAATAGGCAAAAAAATCAAATTTTTGGCGATTTTTTTTAAAAACCTGTTGAAATTAGCAAAAATGTGTGATAAAATGTATATAATATTTGATAAGGAAGGTCACTTAAAAATGAAAATCACAGACGTTAGAGTCCGCATTGTTAAAAAGGACGACAGTAAATTGAAAGCAGTTGCTTCAATCACTATCGATGACTGCTTCGTTATTCACGACATTAAAGTTATCGAAGGCACTGAAGGTTTCTTTATTGCAATGCCAAGCAGAAAAACCGGCGAAGGCGAATATAAAGATATCGCTCACCCAATTAAAACTGAAACTAGAGAAGAACTTATTAAAATTATTCTCGAAGCATTTGAACAAGAAAAGGCAAACACTGCTGAATAATCCCGTTTTTTCTAACTCTACTCTTTGCGTCTACCGATGAGATTTCTTTTCGGTAGTTTTCTTGTACTCGTTTTATACTTTTAATATGATTTAAGCACCAAATTTCGTTGGGTGCTTTTTTCTTTTAAATCATTTTACTTGTTTTATCTTTTTGCCTATGATATAATTAACCTTGTCAAACTTATTAATAGGAGAATTTTATGTTTAGTCTAGATGAAAAGGTATTAAACTATCTTAAAGATAGCGAACAAGAAACTTTTGAACTTTTAGAAACTTTAGCCCAAATTCCCGCACCTAGTGGAAAGGAAGAATTAAGGGTTAAATTTATTAAAAAATGGTTTGAAGATAACGGTGCTAAAGAAGTTATCGTCGACGATGCGTTAAACGTTATTTGCCCCGTTGGTTGCGAAAACAAAAACGATATCGTAGTTTTTATGGCGCATACCGACGTTGTTTTCCCCGACCTTACCCCATTACCATATTCTAAAGACGACGAATATATCTACTGCCCAGGCATTGGTGACGATACGGGTTGTTTAGTTAAACTTATGATGGTTGCAAAATACGTTTTCCAAAATAATTTGACTGCACCTTGTGGAATTATGTTCGTTGCAAATAGTTGTGAAGAAGGTTTAGGAAACCTTAAAGGCATTCGCCAATTAATGAAAGATTACCAAGGTAGAATTAGCGAAGTTTATACCTTTGACGGCAGTTATACCCATATCGTTGATAAATGCGTTGGCTCACATAGATACGAAATTACTTTTAAGACGGAAGGCGGTCATTCTTTCGGTGCTTTTGGTAACAGAAATGCAATTTACGCTATGAGTGACCTTATTTGTCAACTTTATAAATGCCAAGTTCCTAAAAAAGACGGCTGTAAAACTACTTATAACGTAGGTATCGTTGAAGGTGGAACGTCGGTTAATACTATCGCTCAAGAAGCAAAAATGCTCTTTGAATATAGAAGCGATGATAAAGATTGCTTAGCATATATGCAAAACTTCTTCAATGAACAAATTGAAAAGGCGAAAAAAGACGGTAAAGCCGAAATTGAAGTTAAACTTATTGGCGACAGACCTTGTGGTGGCGAAGTTGATAAAGAACGCTTACAAAAAATGTGCGACCTTGCAATTTCTGTAAGCGAAAAATACTCGGGTATGCCTTGTGTTGCAAGTTCGGGTTCGACCGATGCTAATATTCCAATGTCACTAGGTGTTCCCGCCATTTGTGCAGGCTCACAAATTGCCCACGGTGCTCATACACGCGGTGAAAAATTACTTATTAAGAGTGTTCCTATCGGCTTAAAAATAACCGCTGAAATAGTTTTAACTTACTTTCAAAAATAATTAAAAATTAAAAATAAACACGGTTGCAAGAGCAACCGTGTTTTTAATATTCTTCTTTACCACATAAAAAATCTATACTTACGCCAAAAAAATCTGCTATTTTCCAACATTCTATTATACTTGGTTCGTTTATACCCTTTTCCCAACGAGAAAGATTTGCTTGGCTCGTACCAATCTCTTTGGCAAGTTGCCGTTGAGAAAAATTCTTTCCTTTTCTCAATTCTTCAATTTTATTATTCTTAAAATCGTATCCCATATAAAAATTATATACATAAATGTATCAAATTACTTGACTTATACAAATTTGTATCATATAATTTATTTATAATTTTTTATATGGAGGCTTTTCAAATGAAAAAAATACTTAGTTTGCTTATGGTTTGTTGTTTGTCTTTTTCTTTTCTTGTCGGTTGCAATAGTAATCTTTCAAATGAAATTAAAGAAATTACTATAATAATGAACGAAGCGCAAATTGAAAAAGAACAAGCAGAATTGATATATAATCAATTAAAAAATATTGGTGTTGAAGAATTTGATGAATTTAAACACGACACAATGCTTGATGCTTGGGATTACGATACTCAAACAGGATATCGCATTAAAGGAGATGGTTTTACTAATTTAATATTATATCTAGATGGCAATAAACAGGTTGATATTATTAGGTATGCTGGTGTAAACATTTATAAAAACAATGAAATTGTAAATAATTTTAACAATTTAATATTTGATAGTGACGAAGAAGTATTTATAAAAACACAAACACAATTAGAAGTTAAAAAATATTTACTTGCTCCAAATAGTGCTGATTTTCCATGGTTTGATTGGGACTATAAATACTCTTCATGTTTAGTAGAAGGTAGTAAATTAAACAATGTAAACCTTGTCGAAGTAGTTAGTTATGTGGAAGCAAAAAATTCATTCGGTGTTAAAGTAAGAAATTATTTTAAAATGGTATTTTGTAACGCACTAGATACAAATACATGGACAAAAATTTATTTATCTATAAATAATGAGGTTTATTATGATTTTTTACATCAATACTTAAAAACATAATTTTCTTTTAAGGAAATTTAAGACATTAACTTATAAAACAAAAAAAAGGATAATGATTTTTACATTATCCTTTTAATTTTTTCAAAAACAACCCGTGGTCACTTTTTTGTTTATTAAAGTTTGTTTCTTATAATCTTTCCGCTTACCGTTTTTGGTAGTTCGTCCCTAAATACTACTATTCTTGGATATTTATAAGGTGCTGTTTTAGATTTAACGTATGCTTGAATTTCTTTCTTCAATTCTTCGCTTGGGGTTGTTCCCTTAACTAAAACGATGCTTGCCTTAACTACTTGACCACGAACTTCATCAGGTTCAGCAGAAACACCACATTCTAAAACGTACGGAAGTTCCATAATAACCGATTCGATTTCAAACGGTCCAATACGATAACCCGAAGATTTAATAACGTCGTCAACACGACCAACATACCAATAAAATCCGTCTTCATCGCGCCATGCAGTATCGCCCGTGTGATAGAACCCATCGTGCCAAACTTCTTTGGTTTTTTCTTCGTCACGATAATAACCCGTAAATAATCCACAAGGTGCGCCGTCTTTTACGTTAACTACGATTTCGCCAACTTCACCGACTTCAACCGAACGGCCGTTTTCATCGATAATATCAATATCATAAATCGGTGCAGGTTTACCCATTGAACCAACTTTATGTGGTTTACCAACCAAGTTACCAACAAGCATGGTGGTTTCCGATTGACCAAAACCTTCTTTTATTTGAAGTCCTGTAAGTTTTTCAAATTGATTATATACTTCCGGGTTAAGCGCTTCGCCCGCCGTTGACATGTGGCGAACTGAAGATAAATCGTATTTACTTATATCTTCTTTTATAAGCATTCTAAGCATTGTTGGTGGCGCGCAGAAAGTGGTGATATGATATTTAGCAAACATAGGCAAAATATCACTAGCGTCAAACCTATCAAAATCGTATACGAAAGTAGGCGCTTCGCTAAGCCATTGTCCGTATAATTTACCCCACATTGACTTTGCCCAACCCGTATCCGAAATAGTAAAGTGCAATCCGTCCGGGTCAACGTTATGCCAATATTTTGCAGTATGGAAATGCCCTAACGGATATTTATGATTGTGCATTGCCATTTTTGGATAACCACTCGTTCCTGACGTGAAGAACATTAACAACGGGTCGTCTCCACACGCAGTATCTTCGGTGCGTTTAAAGTGAGTGCTGAAAAGTGAATATTCTTCGTTAAAGTTTCTCCAACCCTCGCGTTCACCGTTAACCATTATTTTAGTCTTAAGTTCAGGGCAGTTTTGCATAGCGATTTCTGCTTGACTTGCCGTTTCCCCATCGCCCGTACAAACGATAGCGCTAACTCCCGCTGCCTTAAACCTATATTCAAAATCGTGTTCTTGAAGTTGATTGGTTGCTAGTATTGCAATCGCGCCAAGTTTATTTAAGGCAATCATTGCAAACCAGAATTGATAATGGCGTTTTAAAACCAGCATAACCCTATCGCCTTTCTTAATTCCAAGCGACTTGAAGTAGTTAGCACAACGATTTGATTCGCGCTTAATATCTTTAAAAGTAAATCTCCTTTCAGTTTTATCTTTAGAGATATGAAGCATTGCAAGTTTATTAGGTTCGCGTTCGGCAAGCGCGTCGACAAGGTCAAATGCAAAGTTGAACTTTTCAATATTCTTAAACTTAATTGAAGTCGGCGTGCCGTCAGCGTCTTCTTCAATATCAATATATTTTTTATATATACGGTCTTTAGTATCTTTAACTATTTCTTTTTCAGGCTTAACAATAGTTTTATGTTCGTCTGAAAGTTCAGGAATTGGCTCGCCCGTTGGATTTAATACGATAGCGTAAAACACGCAATCTCTACCATTAACGGCAACCATACCGTGTGGAATATTAGAGTCGTAATAAATGCTGTCCCCTGGTCCTAAAATTTCCTTATGGCTTCCAATTTGAACCATTAAATATCCGTCAACGACGATATCACATTCTTGACCAGCGTGAGTTGTAACTTCAATTTCAGCATGTTCAGCACCTTCTTTGAATTCACTGCGAACGTAAAGTGGTTCGGCAATACGATTTTGGAAAGCATACGCTAAGTTATAATAAGTCATACCGTGTGCGTTTGCTATTTGTTGACCTAAACCGTAACGCGTAACCGTATAGCCTTTAAGTTTAGGGCTATAACCTTCAATAATATCTGTTACGTTAACTGAAAGAGCCAATGCGCAACGATAAATAAACGCAAAGTTTAAGTCCTTATTTCCGTTTTCACATTCGATATATTCTTCATTTGAAACGCCTGTTTTTTTAGCCATATATTCAACCGAAAGATTTTCAATCTCTCTAAGTTCGCGTATACGACCAGCCATCTCTTTAATTTTTTGGTCAAGACCTTTCATTTGTTCCATTTTAGCCTCCTTAACGGGCAATAAAAAACTCGCCCCAAAGATTTCCTTTGAGACGAGCGCATAATCACACCCGCGGTACCACTCAAATTGCAGTTTTTCTGCCACTCAGGGTCCATCAACCCTTATGCCTTTACGCAGCAATCACGGAGAAGTTCTACTAACCAAAATATTCGGTTTTCTTCCTCTCGGCTCAAAAGTTACAATGCGAAAAACTTATTCTTTGGCTTGCACCAACCGCCATTTCTCTATCCGTCAGTTATAACGCATACTCTTCTTCAACGCCTTTAATGCACTAATTTTAACATAATAACAGCCGTTTGTCAACGATTTTTAATCGGTTATTTATCCAAAATAATTGTAAAAGGGCCGTCGTTAGTTTGAGTAATTTTCATATCTGCACCAAAAACACCCATTTTTACAGGTATGCCTTGTTTCCTTAACCCTTCAGCAACGTATTCGTAAAGTTCGTTTGCCCTAGTCGGTGCTTCTGCCGACAAAAACTCAGGGCGATTGCCGTGAGAAGTGTTTGCAGCAAGCGTAAATTGTGAAACTAATAAAATTTCCCCCTTGACGTCTAAAATAGATTTATTTATTTTTCCGTTTTCATCTTCTAAAATGCGTAGTGGTGGAATTTTTTTAATCATATAATCGGCTTCAGTTTGGGTATCACCTTTCATAACTCCTAAAAATATTACGTAACCAAATCCAATTGAAGAAATTAGTTCTCCGTCTACCTTTAAGTTAGCATCTAAAACGCGCTGAATAACTGCTTTCATATCTTCTCCTTTTTTCCACAATATCATAGCATAAAAAAATTTATTTGACAAGCAAATAAAAAATAATGTATAATGTAGCCGTTATAGAGGTGGTTATGAACTTTTCAGGAATTGAAAAAATGTCACTCGTTGACTACGACGGTTACGTTTCAGCAACCGTTTTTACGCCTGGGTGCAATTTTAGGTGTGGGTTTTGTCATAATTCCCCACTAGTTTTGGGTACGGAAAAATTACCTATAATTCCTGAAGAAGAGATTTTATCTTACCTAACAAAAAGAAAAGGCATCTTAGAGGGCTTATGCATTACGGGTGGCGAACCTACTTTGCAAAAAGAATTGCCTTTGTTTTGCGAAAAAGTTAAAAATCTAGGCTATAAGGTTAAAGTTGACACTAACGGTACTTCTCCAGAAATGGTTAAAACCCTTTTTAGTAACGGTTTGGCCGATTATTTTGCTATGGATATCAAAGCCGATAAAAATTCTTACGCAAAAATTATCGGTTTTGACTCTTTTGACACGGCTAAAATTCAACAAACTATTTCTTTCTTCTTGACCGAAAAAGTTAACTATGAATTTCGCACCACTTTAATTAAAGAATTTCACAACGAACAAGTCGTTATAAATATTGGACAATGGATTAAAGGAGCAAACAAGTATTTTTTACAGAAGTTCAAGGACAGCGAAAACTGTATCCAGTCACATCTTTCCCCCGTGGATGAAAATATCGTTTTAAAGTTTCAGGATATATTAAAAGATTATATCCCTAATACCTATCTTCGTGGATACGGTATCTAAAACTATATTTTTATTTACTAAGGAGTTTTACAATTTAATATGTTATATTTTGTTTTTGCGATTATCGCACTTTTCTGTTGGAGTGGAAGTGACCTTTTTTCTAAAAAAGGCACTGACGAAAAAGACCCTAACAGTCATTGGAAGGTAACTTTTGCCGTTGGACTTATTATGGGTGTTCACTTTATCATAACCCTTATCGGTGGCGCTATTATTGATGCGACCGTTGGCGTTGATAACCTTCCTAAGTTCGTGGCAAGTTTATTCTATACCGATTTTAAAATCGTTGATTTCTTTATGTACTTGCCTGTTGCTGGTCTTTATATTTTGGCAATGGTGTTAGGATATATTGGTTTAAGATACATTGAACTTTCAATTTCTTCACCAATTTGCAACTGCTCAGGCTCTCTTGCACTTTTATTATGCGCCTTAATCTTCCCTCTCATCGGTGCTGAACCTATTGAATTCGACGCATTTATCATAATCGGTGTTCTTGCAATTACTTTTGGTATTATAGGTATCGGTGTTATCGACAGCAAGGAAAACCAAGAATTAAAGGAACTTCGTCGTCAAGAATCTAACCGTAAGTATACTAAAAGTTTTTTGGCGTTATTACTTCCTACCGCTTATTTGATTATTGATGCGCTTGGAACGGTTGGTGATGAAGTTTTCTTCCATTTCGTTGATATTTCCGACTACTCTGCAAACTCTTCTTTTGAATTGACCTTTTTCCTATTAGCAATCTTTTGCTTTATTTGGATTAAATTCGTTAAGAAAGATAAACTTTTCGCTAAGAAAAACGGCGCTCTTTACATAGGTGGTGCTTGCGAAACGGTTGGTCAAATTTTTTATATGGCAGTTATGTTCTCACCTTATGAACAATTTATTCCAATCATTTCGGCTTATTGCGTTGTTTCTGTTTTATGGAGCAGAATTTTCTTAAAAGAAAAACTTTCTTGGAAACATTATCTCACAATAGCCGTAACTCTTATCGGTATTTTACTTTTGGGCGTTTCAGAATTTTTAGGTTATCTATAAAAAATAAACAAAAAACCCCACGAACGATTGTTCGAGGGGTTTTTTATTTTGCAAATATTATTTAACAAAATCAACGAGTTTTTGAATTTCTAATTTATCAAACTTTTCAATGAATTCTACGAATGTTTTGGCTATTACTTTCGCACCACCAACTTCGTTACTTTCAATGTTGAGTGGTAAAAGTGGGTCGTGAAGAGATAAACGTAAAAGCAACCAGCCGTTGCCGTGTTTATCGTCAAAGTTAACCCTTACTCCTTCAAAGTTAGGTTGTTCTAACGAACAGCCTTCTTTAGTCTTAACGAATTCACTCAACGCGTCGATAACACTTTGTCCGTAAGGCTTAAAGTCTTCGAGTAAAATGTTCATTCTAAACTCAACGCTTTCTTTTGGTTCGCCTAAATCTTCAATCAAAGATTCCAAAGTATAACCTTGTTTTTTGCCACGCGCAAGTTCAATAAGAAGTTTAGTTACGATATACGCACCGTCGTCAAGAAAATAGTTTTCCTTAAACGCGCCGTGACCTGAAGTTTCAATGGCAAGTTGGCTATCTTGACCTAAATTATTTAATCTAATCGATTCGTTGATAACGTTTTTATATCCACGCTTAAATCTATGATGAATTCCACCTTTTTCTTCAATAAACTTCTTTAATCCCGTAGAAGTGATTGAATCGGTTACGATTGTGGTGTTTGGATGTTCGCGAAGAAGAATAGCAGAAAGCATTGCTATAATACGATTTCTATTAAGTTCGCTTCCGTCGCTTAAAACTGCACCTGCTCTATCAACGTCAGTATCGAATATAATACCTAAATCGGCCTTAACTTCGTTTACGGCTTCGGTAATGCTCTTCATTGCGTCTTTATCTTCAGGGTTAGGAATATGGTTAGGGAAAGAACCGTCAGGTTCTAAAAAACGACTGCCCGTAGTATCCGCACCCAAAGGTTTAAGAACCTTATCAACGTAAAATCCACCAGCACCGTTACCAGCATCAACCACAATCTTAAATCCAGCAAGTGGCTTTTCTTCACCCGTTGCAACGCGAATTTTATCGGCAAGTATTTTAGAGTAAACGTCCATAAATTCGCCGTCAACAATAGAGCCTTTTTCAAAACCCGTAACGACGTCGCTTTCAGCGTACGCTAAAATTTTCTTTATATCTTCCTTTTCAAGTCCACCGTTTGCAGTGAAAAACTTAAATCCATTTCTATTAAAAGGTAAGTGTGAAGCAGTTATCATAATCGAACCGTCAAACTTATAACCGTCGGTTACCGTTGACATAAACATTGCAGGTGTTGAAGCCATGCCAAAATTCGTAACCTTTAATCCTTGTTCAACCATGCTAGAGCAAATCCAAGAGCAAAGTTTTTCGCCAGAAAGACGACTGTCTCTACCGATTGCAACGCGTAAGTCGTTTTTAGAAAATTTATCCTTTAACCACAAGGCAAAGCCCCTGCCAATATCACGACAAACGCTTTCGGTTAGATTAACGTTTTGACCTTCGATACCTTCTAGAGCAACGCCACGAATATCACTGCCGTTTTGCAACTTTTTATAATCCATTTTATATCTTCTCCTTAAAAAATTTCAAGTATAAATTTATTTTATCATAATTAAAATCATTTATCAAGTTAAAACCGATAAATATTAAAAACCACCTATATTTAGGTGGTTTTATTATGTTTATTTGCTTTTCTTTTTTGTTTTTTAACTATCTTATTTATTAAATTATCAAAAAATTCGTTTAATTTATCGGCATATTTTAAACTAATTATAAAAACTACGACTGATAATATTAAAAGCGCGATTATTACGTATATTCCCCAACCTGAAAAGGGAATTATCTCCCCCGACATAAAAAGAAGCGTCGCGCCGATAGAAGTAAATCTAGTGATTAACTGCATTATTAAAAAGGTTGTAAAACTTATCGGTAAAACTCCCGCGACCGAACAAAGTAAGTCGTCTGGAAAAAGTGGAAGTAAAAATGCGAAAAATAAAAACACCGTTTCTCTTCCCTTTAATTTTTTTATCCACTCGTTTGCTTTATTCTTACCACCTGCAACCCAATTTATATACGGTCTACCGATTAATTTGCCTAAAAAATAGGCTAGAATTCCACCTGCCATCATACCTATATATGAATATAGTAACGATAGCCACGCACCAAATAAATAACTTCCCGCAATAATGGTAACCATACCGGGAATTGGAACGAAAGTAACTTGCAAAAACGATACGAAAATAAATACTAGTGGCGCAATAGCACCCGTTGAAGCAATATATTCTTGAACTTGTTCTCTAGTTAAATCGGTTAAACCAAGCGCTCTAAAAATCAAATACCCCGCCAAAACGACAAGTCCTATAACAGCGCCCGAAATAAGAAGTTTAACTATAATTTTCTTTTTTTCGCTCATAATTCCCTTGTATTTTTTAACCTTATATATAGTATATCACAAAAAACGGTTTTTTAACAATATTAATATAACTTTATAAACAAAAAAACTATCCGTAGAAAAACTCACTACGGATAGTTATTAATTTTTATCTTTTAGTAATTACTTTTTCGCCTAAATCTTTTAAATAATTATAACTTTCAAAAAGTTCTTCATAGGTTGAAAAATCACCTTGATAGCATTCAATTAAAATCGCGCCGTCAAACCCAACGTCGTTAAGGCGAGAAAAAACGTCGTAAAAATCCGTTTCACCTTTCCCAGGTAAACACATTTTTCCATCAAGTGAATAATCGCTCAAATGTGCAGTTACTATATCAGCACCCATTTCTTTGATATATTCAGCATAAGAAATTCCACTTTGCCTTGCTTGTTTTATATCAAAGGTCGCTTTCAACTCTGGCACGCGCTTTTTAAGTTCTTTATAAAAACCAATGTAATTATAATATCCCCAATGAACGTTCTCGTATGCAAGGCTCACCCCGTGAGACTTTGCCACGTTAATAATATCTTTAGTAATCTTTCCAATCCTATCAAAATCAATCTTGATTGGGGTTTTCTTATATCTTGCCCCACCGTGAAAGGTATAATATTTTGCACCGACTTTTTCAGCAGCGCACATCGCCCCTTCTAAAAACGCAAAGGAATCTTTTTTTGCGCGTTCGTTTAAACTATATAAAGTGGGCTCATACTGAGTGGTTAGAGTATGCACCGAATGAACGGGGATATCCCCTTTTACACTTCTTAAAATCTCCCCGTATTTTTCATTATATTCGCAAAAAGATTCTAAAAATACTTCGGTAGTTTGAATATTGTTTTCGCTTAAAAATTTTAAGGCATCTTCAGTATGTTTTCTTCCAAACAGCGATGCGGTTGCTATACCCGTCTGCATTGTCAATTAAATTTCAGGCTCTATTAAACCTAAATCTCCATCTTTTCTTAAGTAAAGCACTTGAACAGTGTTTGTTTTTGCTTCCAAGAACACGTAAAAAGAGTGCCCTAAAAGTTCCATTTCTTCCATTGCTTCTTCAACCGTCATAGGCGTTAACTTAAACTTCTTTTCCTTAACTATTGAAGAATTCTTTTCTTCTCTATCAGCAGTTTCATAAACCGAAGCGTCACGAAAAGCAACGTTCTTTTGGTGCTTATCAAAGCGAGTGCGATGTTTTCTAATTTGCCCTTCGATTTTTGGCAAAACTACGTCAAGATTATCGTAAAAATTATCGCTTGATGCAGTTGCTCTAACAAATTTTCCCGCATAATCTAGCATAATTTCAGTCGTCAATTGCGACGCTTGCTTTTTAAAACATACCTTTACTTTTACGTTAGAACCGTCAAAATACTTATTTAACTTGTTAATCTTTTGAGCGGTAATTTCCTTTAAGCGTTCGCTTAATTCATAATTCCTACTTGTAATTTCTATTTTCATAGTTTCACCCCCTTCATATAATAATACGCCACAAACTTGGAAAAATCCTTTTTTGTAGCGTATTTTTATAAATTATTAATTTTTATTAAACACGAATTCACCGTCAACGGCGTCTATCGTAACCGAAGAATTATTTTTAATCGTTCCATTTAAAATTTCCTGCGAAAGTTTATCTTCAATATTTCTTTGGATTACACGCTTTAACGGTCTTGCACCGTAATTTTCATCGTATCCCTTTTCGGTAATTAAGTCCATTGCGTCTTTTGTTATTGATAGATTTACTTCTAAAAGCGCAAGTCTTTTTCTCAATGAAGATAATAATATTTCCGCAATTTTTGCCGTATCTTGCTTTTCAAGTTTATGGAAAACTATAATATCGTCAATTCTATTTAAGAATTCAGGACGGAATTTAGCGCGTAACGCTTCCATATACTTATCGCACATGTTTTCATATTCAGCCGTTTTATTCGTGATAAATCCTATTGAAGTCTTTTGCTGAATTTCGCTTGCCCCCACGTTTGAAGTCATTATTATTATGCAGTTCTTAAAACTTACAACCCTTCCTTTACTATCGGTAAGTCTACCGTCATCAAGAAGTTGAAGCATAATATTAAACACGTCTGGGTGAGCCTTTTCAATTTCATCAAAAAGCACGACAGAATATGGTTTTCTTCTAACTTTTTCGGTAAGTTGCCCCGCTTCGTCAAATCCAACGTATCCTGGAGGCGCACCAACCATTTTAGATACAGAATGCTTTTCCATATATTCGCTCATATCCACGCGAATAATATTATCTTCGTTGCCAAAAACCGTTTCGGCAAGCGCTTTTGATAGTTCGGTTTTACCAACGCCCGTCGGTCCAACGAAAATAAACGAACCAATCGGTCTATTCGGGTCTTTGAGTCCCGCTCTTGCACGACGAATGGCATCGGAAACAGCGCGTACTGCATCATCTTGACCAATTACGCGTTTATGAAGTTCGTTTTCTAAATCTAATAACCTTTGCGATTCGGTTTCGTTTAATTTAACTACGGGAACGCCCGTCCAATTACTAACGACTTTTGCAATATCTTCAGGCGTCAACTTTAATCTTTCTCTTTCACCCGAATTCTTTGATGCTTCAGCACGAATTTTAGCGAGTTCTTGTTCCACCCTTTCGATATCTTTAGAAATACTCATTGCCTTTTCAAAATCATCTCTTCGTTTAGCGTCGTTCTTTTGTGCAATCAAGGCGTTGAGTTCCGTTTCTTTTTGCTTTGCTTGGTAAGGTGAGTTATAACTATCAAGCCTTACTCTTGAAGACGCTTCGTCAATAAGGTCGATGGCTTTATCAGGTAAAAATCTATCTGTAATATATCTATCAGATAAAGTAGATGCAGCTATTAATGCTTTATCTTTAATTGATACACCATGAAATAATTCAAGTCTTGGTTTTAAACCACGTAAAATTGTTATTGTATCTAATACTGTTGGAGCCTTAACTAATATTTTTTGAAATCTTCTTTCTAAGGCTCCATCTTTTTCGATATACTTACGATATTCATTTAAAGTTGTTGCCCCGATTAAATGAATTTCTCCACGAGCCAGTAATGGTTTTAAAATATTCCCTGCATCCATCGCTCCATCCACTGCTCCTGTACC
>JAZNQZ010000010.1:0-106436 GCA_045590475.1 Christensenellaceae bacterium | reverse complement strand
ATTAGTTGCAAAAAAAATAATTGCAATTAAATTTAAAGGGGTATTTTGTCGAATTATGGCTAATTCTGTCGAATTTAAAAACAGAATAAATGAATTAATAGTTTTTGATGAAAAAGAAAAAGTTAAAACTTGCAATCTTATTGGTGTTAATGCACACACTTTAACGCTTGCAAAAGAATATGGTATAATTCCATCTACCCGTTCTTTAATTAAAATTGCAGATTATTTAAATGTCTCTATTGATTTTTTGCTTGGCTACACCGAAGATGATACTTATTTTGCTCCTAAAAACCTTTCGAGTTTTGCAAAAAGATTAAATATTCTTATAAACAACGAAAAAACTTCTAAATATAAACTTGCACAAAAGTGGCATATAGATAAAAGTTATATTACAAAGTGGTTAAAAGGCGAAAATATTCCTTCTATAAATTCATTAGAAATAATTGCTGACTATTTTAACGTTTCAATAGATTATCTTTTAGGTAGAGCAGATTAAGATAAACGTATGGCGAAAGTATCAAAAGACAGTGAGAGAATTTCAATAAAATTTAAAAATCGTTTAATCTTTTTGTTAGACAAAGAAGATTTAGACGTTGTTTCTTTTTGTCAAAAATCAAAAATTAGTTCTCAACCTATAAGAAACGCCGTTAATTTTGGGATTATACCTAGTGTTTTAATTCTTGTTAAAATTGCAAACTTTTTTAACGTTTCGTTTGATTACTTGATGGCTGAAAACGATAAAAATGATTTTATTGAATCTACAACCAACCCAACGTTTTTTGAAAGATACGAGTTCTTGAGAAATGAACGCAAACTTAATCACTCTCAAATTGCAAACGTAATGCCATTTGGCAGAAACGTTATTTGTGAGTGGAAAAGAAACGCAACTATTCCGTCTATTGATAATCTTAAAGCATTGGCAACTTTCTTCAACGTATCTATTGACTATCTATTAGGTAGAACAGATTATAAAAAATAAGATAAAAATTAAAACGGCTGTTAACAAACAGCCGTTTTTCATTTTTTTAAGCGTTTTTCTTTGATTGATAATCTTCAATCGCTTTCTTTATTGCTTCTTCTGCCAACACTGAGCAGTGAATTTTTTGAGTTGGAAGCCCACCCAACGCTTCAACAACGCGCTTATTGGTAAGTTTAAGTGCTTCTTCAACGGTCATACCTTTAACCATTTCAGTTGCAGTTGAACTAGTTGCGATTGCTGCGGCACAACCGAAAGTTTTAAATTTTGCGTCGACGATAACGTCGTTTTCAATACGCAAAGAAATTTGCATTATATCACCACAAGATGCATTTCCAACCGTTCCTATTCCGTCTGGATTTTCAATTTCGCCTACGTTTTTTGGATTTTTAAACGCATCCATAACCTTTTCACTATACATACTTAATTTCTCCTTCTGCTTTAAATAACGGTGACATTTCACGAAGTCTTTGAACGGACTCTTTTATAACGTCAACCGCGTAATCAACTTCTTCAATAGTATTGTGCTTTCCAAATGAAAACCTTATTGAGCCGTGCGCCAATTCTTCCGGAAGCCCAAGCGACAAAAGAACGTGTGATGGTTCGAGTGACCCCGAAGAGCACGCTGACCCTGAAGAAACGGCAATACCTGCCAAATCTAAACTAAAAAGTATCGATTCCCCTTCAATAAACTTAAACGAAAAATCTGCGTTTGCAGGAAGTCTATTTTCCCTTGGTCCGTTTAATTTAACGAAAGGAACTTCTGCTAAAACCCTATCTATAAAATGGTCGCGCAAACTTGAAACGTAGTTAAAGTTATATTCTCTTTCCTTAGTTGCAATCTTAAACGCTTCAGCAAAACCAACGATGCCTGCAACGTTTGTCGTTCCCCCACGTTTCATTCTTTCTTGATGACCACCCGTGATAATGCTTACCGATTTAAGACCGTTTCTCATATAAAGTGCGCCAACGCCTTTCGGTCCGTAAATCTTATGCGAACTCATACTCATCATATCTATGCCAAGTTCTTTTACGTTAGTTTCTAATACACCAGCCGCTTGAACTGCGTCGGTAAACATAACTGCACCGTGTTCGTGGGCGATTTTAGCGATTTCTTTTATTGGTTCAATCGTTCCAACTTCGTTATTCGCATACATACAACCAACGAAAATGGTATCGTCACGAATTATTGACTTTAAATGTTCTAAGTCGATAAACCCAAATTCGTCAACCTTCATATAATCAATTATAAATCCTTCTTTTTGCAAGGCTTTTGCAGTTGAAAGCATAGCCGCGTGTTCAATAGGACTTATGATTAAGTGCTTACCTTTATCTTGGTATGCGTGCGCTATACCACGAAGCGCCCAGTTATCTGCTTCCGTTCCACCTGAAGTAAAATATACTTCGTTAGGTTTTGCACCGATTATTTTAGCAATATCGTCTCTTGCTTGGTCAACGGCTTTAACCGATTCTCTACCGTAAGCGTGTTGACTGTTTGGATTACCAAAAATTTCCGTATAGTACGGTAACATTTTTTCCAAAACCTTTTTATCTACCGGTGTCGTTGCAGCATGGTCGAAATATATAGGCTTTTTTTCCATAAATTCTCTCCTAAAACTATTGTAATTCGCCTTTTATCATTTGTTCGAGCGTCATAGAATCAAGCAAATCGTTTATACCCTTATGCAAGCGTTTCCAAACCCCGCTTGACGGACAACATTTACATTTACCGTTTTCCTTTACGCACTCAATAATTTCCATATCGTCTTCTAACGCCCTTACTATTTCACCAATAGTAATTTCTTTGGGCGCACGCGAAAGATAATATCCCCCACTTGCACCACGGTTCGCTAAAACTATTCCCCTACTAGATAGCATTCGCATAATCTTTTCAAGATATTTTCCACTAACTTGAACGTAATCTTCAAGAGTGCTTGCTGAAACTAGTTCGTTTGGATAATTTAACCCTAAAAAATGACAAGCCTTTAACCCGTATTTTGTTTTTGACGATAACTTCATTACTTTTACCTAATTGCAACCAATTTAGTTGCAATTAATATTATATTGATAAACGACGTTATTGTCAATTAAAATACTATGATATAATAAAAATAACGCATAAAAAAATAGTTGACAATCATAAATCTAAATGTTAAAATTAAATTATCGTAAGGGAGTAGTAAGCGCGAAAGCGGAACACGTCAACATCTTGACTTAAAAAAGTCTGGCTTGTTTTAAAATACGAGACTTGCGTATAACTTTTTAAGCTATACGGGTCCCCTTTTGTTAAGATTTTTATCCAGATATGGCTTAAAGTTGTATCTGGATTTTTATTTTTGCTAATTTTAACCAAAAATCTTAAATAAATTTCCACTTCATTATTGACAGTTATTGTTAATTCTTGATATAATTTTATAAATTTATATAAACAATATATAATAATAAAGAGTTATCCAAAAAAATAAATAATTAAAAAAAGGCTTATGCCACAATAAAAGTTGATTTTAATAAAAATTGCAAAAAACAAGTAAGACAAGGCAAAGTTTAAAGACAAGAGTATACATCTTGGCAAAAACTTTAACGCAGTATTACGCAGTTTTTAGTGATTTTTATATCGACTTTTAATTGTGAAATAAGCCGTAAAAATAAAGGAGAAAAAAATTGAACGCACACAGTGTAAATCAAGAAACGGTTTTACAAGAACTTGCTTCTAACAGCGTTACCGGTTTAACCAGCGAACAAGTGTTAGAAAGAAGAGAAAAGTATGGCGAAAACAAACTTCAAGAAAAGAAGAAAAAAACCTTAGTTCAACGCTTCTTTGAACAATTCAAAGACGTTATGATTATTATTCTTTTACTTGCCGCCGCCGTTTCACTCGGTATCGCAATTTATAACACAATTGCAAATAATCACTTTGACTTAGTTGAAATGATTGAACCTTTCCTTATTCTTGCAATCGTTTTAATTAACGCCATTATGGGCGTTGTGCAAGAAAGTAAGGCAGAAAAGGCTCTCGACGCGCTTAAAAACATGTCTGCCCCACACGCAAGAGTTATTCGCGACGGCGTGGAAAAAATTATCATGTCAGCAGAACTCGTTCCCGGCGATATCATTAAACTTGAAGCGGGTGACTTCGTTCCTGCCGATGCAAGACTTATTAAAAGCGTTAACTTAAAGAGCGAAGAATCTGCCTTAACCGGTGAATCAGTTCCTTCCGAAAAGTTTGCTGATGCTGAAGTTAAAGAAAAAGCACCTATTGGTGATAGAACTAATATGGTTTTCTCAGGTTGCTCTATCACTTACGGTACGGCTCTTGCTATCGTTACTGCTACCGGTATGGATACCGAAATGGGTAAAATCGCAGGCATATTAGCAAACGAAGAAGAAACTAAAACCCCTCTTCAAGAAAAACTTGCTAAACTCGGCAGTTTACTCGGTATTTTGGTTTTAGGCATTTGCGCCGTTATGTTCTTAGTTCAACTCTTTAGAGATGGATTTGGTTTTGATAACGTTATCAACGGCTTTATGTCGGCTATATCTTTAGCAGTTTCAGCAATTCCTGAAGGCTTACCTGCAGTCGTTACTATCGTTCTCTCTATCGGCGTTCAACGCATGGTTAAGAGAAACGCTATCATTAGAAGACTTCCAGCCGTTGAAACTTTAGGTAGTTCTTCGGTTATTTGTTCGGATAAAACGGGTACTCTAACTCAAAACAGAATGACGCTTGTTAAAACTTACGTTGAAGGTGGCGAAATTATCGATTTCAACGGAACTGCTGATGGCGAAACTTTTAAAATGCTTTGCTACGGTTCTCTTTGTTGCGACGGCAAAATCGTTATCGAAGACGGGGCTGAAAAACATATCGGTGACCCAACCGAAACGGCAATCGTTTTAGCAGCGCATAAGGCTGGTGGCATTCAAGACAAGTTAAACGAAGAAAGTCCAAGAGTTGGCGAACTTCCTTTTGACTCCGACCGTAAACTTATGACCACCGTCAATATGATAAACGGTAAACCCGTTGCAATCGTTAAAGGTGCGTTCGACGTTATCGCTAAAAGAACGATTAAAGGTGACGTTGAAAAGGCTAAAATTGCTTGTGACGAAATGAGTGCCAACGCTCTTCGCGTTCTAGCAGTTGCTTATAAAGAACTTGATGAAGTTCCTGAAAAGCCTACTTTTGAAGAACTTGAAAACGGACTTACCTTTATGGGCTTGGTTGGTATGATTGACCCACCTAGACCTGAATGTAAAGTTGCAGTTGCAACTTGTCGTCAAGCGGGAATTAAACCTGTTATGATTACAGGTGACCATATCGTTACTGCAACGGCAATCGCAAAAGAACTTGGAATTTTCGTTGACGGCGATAAGGCTATAACGGGTGCTGAACTCGATGAAATGAGCGACGAAGAACTCGATAGAGAAGTTCAAAATATTTCAGTTTACGCGCGTGTTTCCCCTGAAAATAAGATTAGAATTGTTAAAGCATGGCAAAAGAAAGGTCAAGTCGTTTCTATGACTGGTGACGGTGTTAACGACGCCCCTGCACTAAAAGCAGCAGATATTGGTTGCGCTATGGGTATCACGGGTACTGACGTTGCTAAGGGCGCTGCCGATATGACGCTTACCGACGATAACTTCGCTACAATAGTTGAAGCCGTTAAAGAAGGCAGAGGCATATTTGAAAACATTAGAAAAGTTGTTGGATTCTTGCTTTCAACTAACCTTGCTGAAGTTTTAGTAGTATTTATTTCTACCGTAATTTTAGGCTATATCGCTGGTTTAGGCAATCCGTTTATTCCTATCCAACTTCTTTGGATTAACCTTGTTACCGACTCTCTCCCTGCCGTCGCATTAGGTATGGAAGCAGTTGAAAGTGACGTAATGTATCGCAAACCTAACCCTAAGAACGAAAGTTTATTCGCTAAAGGCTTGGGATTAAAAATTGCTATAAACGGCGTATTGTTAACCTTAACTACCTTAATTGGTTACGTTGTTGGCGCTATCGTTATGAAAGACCCTGTAACGGGATTATTAAATCACGAAGCAGGTAGCACTATGGCGTTTATGATTTTAGCGTTAAGTCAACTCGTTCAAGCACTCAACATGAGATCTTCTCACTCTTTATTTAAGGTTGGATTCTTTAGCAATAAGACTATGAACCTTTCATTAGTAATTTGTACCTTACTTACGGCAGTAGTTCTTTTAGTTCCTGGCGTAAACCAAGTGTTTGGTATGATGTACCTTGATTGGTGGTTATATGCTTTAGGCGTTGGACTTTCATTATTCCCTATTCTTGCTATGGAAATATCTAAAGCAATCGGTTTAGTTAAACACCACGACCACACTAAATAATCTATAAAAAAATTAAACCCGACGGTTATTATTTTGCCGTCGGGTTTTTTATTTAATTTAAGACGTTTTGCTCTCCTCCACGGCGAAAAAACGAAAGCGCAGGAAATTCTCCATCACCGTAAAGCGCGCGTTTTAAGCGCAAGTTTTCTCGCTCTAAAAGTAAAATTCTCTCTTTTAAAAACTCGTTTTCTTTCTTTTCTCTTAACGCAATTTTTGAAACCAAATTATTAATTTCATTTTTTAATTTAACGAAGTTTTCTTCGTTAGTTATCTGCATACTTCCATCTTTAAATGGACTTACAACATTTTTACCTTCTAAATTTAATTCTTTAATAATATTTTCAATAAGAATAGGTTTTTTATTTAATGCGTTTCTAAACTTATTTTGATATCTTAGCGCAAGTTTTGCATCTCCATTAGCAATATCCATAATCGCGCTTCTAACAGACTTTCCCGTTGATTTACTAATAAGAATATTTTTTATTAGTTCCTTTTCTTCGTCTTTACTAAACTCAATAATTTTATTTACACTTAAAGGTTTTCCGTTAAAATATTTTTGACAAAAATCCTTATCGTCAACGCTTTTTTTTGCAACGGCGTAATAAAGATTTCTAACCGTTCCCTTTGCCTTATTATGTTCTTTTGCGTAAAGCGCGAAAGTTTTAGATAGCGAAGTTTCACCTTTGTTTTTTAAAAATTCGGCTAACCCTATCACGTCTTTTTCTTTGTATCCGTAAAGTTCGTTCATAATTTATCTCCTAAAATTTATTTTGTGATATCTTTATTGACATAATATAATAAAAATATACATACATTTAAGAGATATGTATTATTATTTTTCTAGCAATTATCCGTCAGCATTAAAAATAAACGGCGTTTATTACGGTATTTTAGGGGATGCGTTAAAACCTTTAAGAGTTGACGAAGGGTTTACCCCCTTTATTGAACTTTGTCCTATTGGCGACGGACAGACGTTAAATTTAATTTTAGATAAAAATTTTTTATCTTCTCCTCCACGACAAGTCGTTTTAACCGATTTAAAAGGTGGATTTTTAATTAAATTTTGTTCTTTTTCTTTTAGCCCTGATTTTTTCATCGTTAACCAACAAAAGTTTAACGATGCTATAGTTACCGTTTTTAATGAAAACGGGTTAAAATTATCTATTGAAACTCACAATGATTTTTATGCTGAAACCTTTAAGTTTGATTGTGAAAATGCTGAAATTTTAGAATTTTGTCAAAACAACTTTAAGTTTATTGTAATTTGTTTTTTAGGAAAAAACAAAATTTTATGCGTCTATAAAATTACGGATAAAATTGAAAAGGTTTTTATGAGAGAAGTTAGCGAATTTTCTCTAGACGATTCCTTTACCACAGTTGAAAAACGAACTGATATTGCTAAACACACTATTAACTCTTGTTGGGAATTTGATGGCAACGCATTTAAACAAAAAAATATTGAGATTAAAGTAAAAGATGGTTTTAACTTTAGCGATTTACCAGAAAAACTTATTCCTTACGCGTTTTTAGAAAGTTTTTTAATCGGTGAAGATGTTGACTGTTATTTATGTGACAATATGAAAAACAACAAGGCTTTCTTAAAGGGGTTTTTCGGTAACTTTATAGGAATTATGCCACCACCAAAATTTCGCGCTTTTGATGAAATAGGATTAATATATCAAGAACTTGAAAATAAATATTCGGTAAAATATTTTAGTTTTCAAGTGGAAAATAGAAAAATAATTAACTTAAAACAAAACGACGATTAAAACGCTTTGAAATAATCTTGGTTTTTGCTATAATAAATTTGATAACTGGATGAAGAAATCGGGAGAGAACGAAATTCGTCACCGAAGGAGTAACACTTTCAGGTAAAAGGACCGATTTTGGACAGTGCTTTGGAAAAGACGGCTTTCCCGTCGCCGAAGAAGCAATTTTCGTTAAGAAAAGAATCTTTCAGGTAAAAAGACAGAGTTTATATTATTGTTTAGGAGAATAATATGGACACTGTTTTTTTTGTTTTCGAAATTTTAGGAGTAATATCTTTTGCTCTATCTGGCGCGCTTGTCGCTCTTAAAGCAGATATGGATATTTTGGGCGTTATGACGCTTGGGATAATTACTGCTATCGGTGGTGGAATTACTCGTGACTTATTGTTAGGACTTACCCCACCTTCTAGTTTAATTAATCCATTAAATGCAATCATTGCAATTGCAGTTTCTATATTTATCTTTTTGCCGTTTATGCAAAAACTAATTTTACAACATTCTAAAGCATACGACTTGATTTTTTTAATTGGTGATTCGATTGGTTTAGGATTATTCACCGTAAACGGCGCTACGGTTTCTTTAATAACTCACGGAGAAAACGCTATATTTTTAGCAATAATGGCGGGGATAATAACAGCAGTTGGCGGTGGTGTTTTCCGTGACGTTCTTGCTAAACATAGACCTATGATTTTTGTTAAACACTTTTATGCTTGTGCATCTATTATCGGGGCTATAACTTACGTTTTAGGGTATTTAATTGTTGGAGAACTTCTTGCAAGTATCATAAGTATTTGCCTAACGATTTTATTAAGATTTTTGGCTGCAAAGTATCGTTGGGAATTGCCAAAATCAAAATACAACGAATTACAAAATAACAACCTTAAATAAACAAAAAAAAGAAGTTGAAAATCAACTTCTTTTTTTATTATAAATTATATTTTTATTTAACTGAAATAGATTTAACTTTTGCTGCGATTTGAGTCTTTCCGTCAATTTCTACGGTAGGAACAATAATGGTTGTATGATTATAATTAACTTCTTGTGCTTCTTTTGCTGTGAAAAGGTCTTCAATATCGCCTTCCACAAATTCGTCAGCAAGAACGATATGTTGTGTTAAACCAAAGTTTTCGTTTGGTTTAGTAGAATCATAAGTTCCGGTATAGTAAACAACGTATTCAGTAGCACTAGAATTTTCAATTGACGATTGAATAAGATTAAACGCTTTTATATTATCAGCATTTTCTACGTCAAAGCAAGCAAATAAGCAGAACCAATCGTTATATGCAGATAAAGTTGCTTGCATTTCACTAGTAGGAATAAACCAAGTTGCTCTGCCAGAATTCATGGCTGAATTACTTACGTTATAAGTACCGTCATAAGCATACCAAGTTCTCCACAAACCGATAACGCCTTTCTTCGCTACAAGGTTTGAACCTGAAGTTCCACCGTGCTTAAATTCGCCTTTAATTTGTGGCATAACTTCCGTTTGACCTTTGATAGTTCCATTATCAGCAACAAAATCACCAAGCATTATTTGATTAGATAATTTTTTTGATTGATAAAATACCGTATCGTTATAATAACCTTTTTTAATATAACTTACAATAGTATTAACAGTGTTAGGCGCAAAATGTCCGTAAAGGTCAACGGTTAAAGTAACGTCTTTAAATCCAACGGTACCGTTTTCTTCGCTTTCAGTAAAATTATAAACGCTAACGTTCACTTTAATTTGGGTGATATCTTCAGTGCAAGCGGTAAGGCCAAAACAACTTGCTATAAGCATGATGCTAGCAACCAAATTAATAAGAATTTTCTTAAATCTTTTCATAAAATTCTCCAGATAAATTAATACGTTTGGCAAAATATTTGCCAATAAAATACATATATTATATTTTACTTAATTTTAACCTTTTTGTCAATATTTATAGCACAATAAATAAAAAAAGATACTATTGATTGATAGTATCTTTTTTTAATAAATTAGAATTTGCTTAAAAATTATTCAGCAACTGCTTCTGCGCCAGCTTCTTTGAACTTAGCGATCATAGCATCAGCTTCTTCTTTAGAAGCGCTTTCTTTGATTGTTTTGCCGTTTTCAGCAAGTGCTTTAGATTCAACGAGGCCTAAACCGGTAACGTCCTTAATAACTTTGATAACGCCGATTTTGTTAGCGCCAACTTCTTTAAGAACAACCTTGAATTCAGTCTTTTCTTCAGCAGCAGGTGCATCTGCAGCAGCAACTGGAGCAGCAGCAACTGCAACAGGTGCAGCAGCGCTAACGCCGAATTCTTCTTCTAATGCCTTAACAAGTTCGTTAAGTTCTAAAACTGTCATACCTTTAACTTCTTCAATCAACTTTTGAATATCTGCCATTTTAATATCCTCCAAAATATCCTTTTAATTTTAAATTTTAATTTTTTCTTTTTTGTTTTGCCTTTTCAGGCGATAATTAACTCAAATTATTGAGCCTTTTTTTCAGCAACCGCATTAAGTGCGATAACCAAACTTCTTGGCATTGCAGAAAGCACGCCAACAAAGTTCGCAATAGGTGCTTGCAACGAACCGAGCATTTTTGCAACGAGTTGTTCTTTGCTTGGCATTGCAGCGAGTGCTTTAACACCGGCTTCATCAACCTTGCCTCCGTCAACGAAAGCGCTCTTGATTGAAACCTTGTCTTGATATTTTTTAACTGCTTCAACGATAACTTTTGATGCACCCGTTTCATCTGCGCCGAAAGCAACAGAAGTAGGACCGTTTAAGTCAGCGTCAAAATCAGTTATTCCCATGTCGTTGAAAGCACGTCTAATTAAAGTGTTTTTCAAAACTTTATATTCAACGTTGTTCTTTCTAAATTCTCTACGAAGTTCGGTATCTTCAGCAACGGTAAGGCCGTTAAACTTAACGAACACAACTGACTTCGCATTTTGAATTTTTTCTTTAATTTCTTCAACAACAACTTTTTTTGCTTCAAAATTTGCGGACATTTTATACCTCCTTTAATTAATGAAAAGCCCTTGTACACCAAAACGGAATACAAGGGCATAAAAAGACTATTTTTATCCTTTTTTGTTCCGCCTCGGTGGGTTTGCATAACTGCAATTAAAAACCAACTGTCTTGGGCTATTTAATTTACTTTGTAATTATAACACTATAAAATTTAATTGTCAACTAAATTTTAGCGTTAATTTTTACACCAGGACCCATCGTGCTTGCAAGGGCAACGCTCTTAATGTATTGACCTTTTGCTGCGGCAGGTTTTGCCTTAACGATTGCTTCCATAAGCGCTTCATAGTTTTCTTTAAGTTTTTCAGCGCCGAAACTCTTTTTACCGATTGGGCAGTGAATGATTGCGTTCTTATCAAGTCTATATTCAACTTTACCTGCTTTGGTATCTTTAATTGCCTTAGCAACGTCCATAGTAACAGTACCTGATTTTGGGTTAGGCATAAGACCTTTAGGACCTAAAACCTTACCGATACGACCAACTAAACCCATCATATCAGGGGTAGTGATAATAACGTCGTAATCAAACCAGTTTTCAGTTTGAATTTTTTGAATCATTTCTTCTGCACCAACAAAATCAGCACCTGCTTCTTTTGCTTGGTCAGCCTTATCGCCTTTTGCGAGAACTAAAACTTTAACTTCCTTACCGGTTCCGTTAGGAAGAACTAAAACGCCTCTAACTTGTTGGTCAGCTTGTTTTGGGTCAACACCTAAACGAGCGTGAAGTTCAACCGTTTCGTCAAACTTTGCTTTAGCGGTGTCAAGAACCAAACTGATGGCTTCATCAACTTCGTAAAGTTTTGCTGATTCAATAGTTTTTGCGCTATCAATATATTTTTTTCCGTGTTTCATTTATTACCTCCCGTGGTACATTCGGGTAAACTACCCTCCCACTTTTTATGTTCTTAATCTACGACTTCAATACCCATACTTCTTGCAGTACCTGCAATCATACTTGCAGCACTTTCTAAAGTATTTGCGTTAAGGTCAGGCATTTTGATTTTTGCGATTTCTTCAACTTGCGCTTTGGTTATCTTAGCAACCTTATTCTTGTTAGGTGCTGCCGATGCGCTTTCGATACCGCATGCTTTCTTAATTAATACCGGTGCTGGTGGTGTTTTCAAGATGAACGTGAATGAACGGTCTTGATAAATCGTCATAACAACCGGAATAATCAAACCTGCTTGATCTTGAGTCTTTGCGTTAAATTCCTTGGTAAATCCCGGAATATTGATACCGTGAGGACCTAAGGTTGAACCTACTGGTGGACCAGGTGTTGCCTTGCCTGCTGGCAATTGCAATTTAACGATTGCTGTAACTTTCTTTGCCATAATTGTTTCCTCCATATAGTGGTAATATCGTCACGCCAGTGCTAAAAAAATTTAGCGCAACTCCCACTTTTATATGACGCCGACAAAATGCCGAACGAAATATTTTAAGTTATAATTATTATATAATGTTTATTCTGCTTCTTCTGCTACGTTAACCTTTTTAACTTGAACGAAATCAAGTTCAACGTCAGTTTTTCTACCGAACATTTCAACGTTAACTTTAACCTTTTGTGTTGCTTCGTTAAGTTCAGTAACGATTCCACTAAACGATTCGATAGGACCTGATACTACGGTAACCGTATCGCCAACAGTGAAGTCAACTGAAAGAGCAACTTCTTCTAAGCCCATTCTTGCGACTTCGGTTTCGGTCAATGGAAGTGGTCTACCTTGTGGACCAACAAATCCGGTAACACCTCTAGTGTTAGTAACCAAATACCAAATATCGTTCGAATAAATCATCTTCAAGAAAACGTAACAAGGAAATTTCTTTCTTTCAACCACTTTTTTCTTACCGTTTGCTTTTTCTTCCAAAGTTTCTTCAGTAGGAATTTTGATTTCAAAAATATTTTCTTGCAAGTTATTGTTTTCGATTAATTTTTCAAGGCTGTCCTTCACCATTGCTTCGTAACCCGAATAAGTGTGAATAACGTACCATCTTGCTTGTTCTATTGACATACCTATCTCCTATAATACACTCGGTATTGACGGTGAAACTAATCTCAATAAGCTCAACAAGCCAAAATCGAACGCGGTTATAATAACCAAGAAGATAACTACAACTGCAATAACGATACCGGTTTGTGAAACAACCTTACCGAAAGTTGGCCAGTTAACTTTTTTAAGTTCTGAAAAAATATCCTTAATTTTTCCACCGAGTTTAGAAAAGAAACCTGGTTTTTTATCTTTCTTCTTAGTCTTTTTAACTTCTTTTTGCTTTGAAGCAGATTCGTCAACTTTAACGAAATCGCCTTGCGCTTCTGTTTTGTTAATTTTCATTGCGCTTGCCCCTTAATTTTTTAACCGCTAAAAAGCGGATTATTTTACTGCGAAATTATTATTTCGCTTCCTTATGTGTGGTATGCTTTTTGCAGAATTTGCAATACTTTTGCATTTCTAATCTTTCAGTATCGTTTTTCTTGTTTTTAAAAGTATCGTAATTTCTTTGCTTGCATTCCGTACATGCCAAAGTAATCTTTGCTCTTGCGCCTTTTGCTGCCATAATGCACCTTCCGAACATCAAAAAATTACACCCCGTAAACCGAGATGCTAATTGATTATACTAAATATTATTTTTATTGTCAAGTTTTTTAAGGGTTTTTTGTAAAATTTTAAACATAAAAAACACTTTTTAAATGCCTTTCTATATATTGCAAAAAAATAAAAACCCGACCACAATATATTGCGCATCGGGTTTTCATTTAATTCAATTTTTACTTATAAAAAGTTTCGCCATTATCGTCACTATACCAAGTATAGCCAAGTTCATCACGATATACGCCACACTGTTTATCATAATCAAAATATTGATACTTTAACTTTCTTTCATATCCACCATCTTCAACAATAGCGTCATACCCTTGATTACTACTAGAAGTAGGCGCATCAATATGAAGTGCATCAGCAAAAATTCCACCCATAATTTTGCCAAAATCTTTAGCCGCACCTAAGATTCCACCATCGTTAGTACTTTTGTTCTTTTTTTCATGTTCTTTAATAAATAATTCATATTTATACTTAAATATATCAAAAAATTCTTTTTGAAAAATTTCGTCAGTTTCTGGGTATAAATCTTCATCTCCAGCTTCAAGATAAGCAAGTATTATGTTCGGTTCTTCAAAACCAAATTCTTCGTATTCTATGGGATTAAGAACTGCGTATATTCTTTTAATATCATTTACAGTACAATAAACGACCATACATTGTTCAAGATGAACTATTTTTCCACTTTCCATTTTATAAACTATAGGACGCTTGTTTTTATAGTCAGTAAGAACGTCAAATGGAGATAAACCCTTATTTATATCGTGCTCATCTTCATCATAACCATCAACTTTTAAAAATATATTATCTCTCTTGTAAGATAATACTAAATCCCCACTTTCTACAATATTATCTTTTACATTTGAGCCTCTAACGGCAAACATTATCCCTAAAATACCTGCAACAACGGCGCCAAAAGACAGTCCACCAGAGTCTTTTAGAAAAGCCATTATCAATAGTATAACGGCAATAATTATAAGAATAGTTCCAACCACCCCTTGCCAAGTCTTTTTAGCTTTAACTTTAGTTTTATTTCCCATAAAACCCTCCTAAATTATTGATAATTAAATTATACATAGTTAAAATATTTATGTCAAGCAATAAATAGTGATAATATGTAAATATTTTTTACACATACTATAAAATAGACTTATGGATAAATCATTTATTAAAGAAAGATATGCAAAAATAAGGCTTGCCCATAATATTTCGGCAAGGAAATTAAGCATAGAATTAGGGCAAAGTACCGAATATATTAATCAAATTGAAACAGGTAAAAGTATGCCTTCTTTAGAGGGTTTGTTTAATTTTTGCGATTACTTTAATTTAACCTTGGGGGAATTTTTTGAAGAAAAAATAACTTTTCCAATAGAATATAAAAATATTATTGAAGAATTGGACAAAATGGACGTTCTTGAAATAAATAAAATATACGATTTATTAAAATTAATAAACAATAAAAAATAGGGCTACTCAAAGCCCTATTTTTTGTTTTATATGTAATTTTCAATAGAAGAATAAAGATTACTATTTTCTATTATATTATCAATTTCTTTTTGGCTTAGCGTTTTAATCGGCTTATCGTTATCGAAAACTACTATTTCATTTATTGCCCTAACGTCTAAAACGGAAATCATTTTTTTAACCGTAACGGTTTTATAAAGCGCTTGCTTTTTATAAGGCAATCCCCTTTTTAAGTTTTCTATTGAAAGAAGTGAATTTATTTTTATATAGCGATTTTCTTTATCCTTATTAAGCGCTCCAAAAATAACGAATAATGAAAAGAATAATAGAGAAAAATTAACGCTAAAAAATATGCTATATATAAACCCTATAAAAAGCAAAATTGAAAAACTGAGTCCTATGATTTTGCTGACATTTCGTGCTTTTGCTTCTCCAAAAATATAAACCAACCCAGCCGATAAAATTCTGCCTCCGTCAAGTGGAAAAATGGGTAAAAAATTTACAAGTGCTAAGGAAAAATTGGCTTCAGCAACCACGTCGGTAAAAGCGTAAATTTTAGGAAAAATCCACCAAGAAGCGACGAAAAATATTCCTATCGCAAGATTAATTAACGGACCTGCAAGCGCAATCTTAATTTCATCGATAGCCTTTAACCCGTTTATATTTCCACTTACAACTGCACCAAACGGCATAAGCGTTATTTTATTTAATCTATAGCCTAAACTAGATGCGACTAACGAATGCCCTATTTCATGAATTACTGCACTTAAAGTGTATATAAAGAAGATAAAAATTTTTCCTGTTAGCGCGTAAAATAAACCGAATAAATAAAAGAGTGGATGTACGTTTAATTTTATACCGACCATACCACCGAATTATCTACAATTTGATAATCGCTAATAGTAACGTCTTGGCTATTTTTAAAGCACATCGTTGCATTAGATGATACGAAGCCTACGGGAATATTATAGTAAACTTGTTCATCTAAGCCAGCGTAAGCATAATCAAGCCCACTTAAAACTGACTTAAAATTAGTGCTGTGAGTAATTTCTACGCTATATTTTCCGTCTTCGCCTTTAACGACGTTGGTAACTACACCGTCGCAAGGCGCATATACGCTACCCCTACCGGTTAAAGAAATAATTCCGTCGGTTAAAGAAACTTCAGCACCGTCGTCTAAAGAAATAACGGGCATAAATTCACTGTAAAGCCTATCGTCAACTTCAGCCACCTTTTGAGTAGAAAAAACTTCTCTTAAAAATACGTTAATTCCACTATTTTCATAAACTGCGTTAGTTAAAAAAATCGACGCGATTAAAACACCTATAATAGCAAGTTGAACACCGATTACGGAAATCTTAAAGCCTTTCTTTTTATTCTTATTTTGAATAACGGCAGTCTCTAAAACTTCTTCTTCATCAACCACGTTTTCAGTAGAAATAAGGTTATCCATACTTAAACTTTCTTCAACAGCCGTCTCAACGTTTTCTTCTTTTTCCATTTGAGTATTTACCTTGTTGACAAGTTCACTTTTGACGCCGTCTAAATTGACTTTTTTCTTTTTTCTATGTTTTTTCTTTTGAGGAGCAACCGTAACCGAACAAGTGTTAACGGGAATTTCAAGCATTGACGCATATTGTAATTTTTCGTTCATTTTCTTTTTTCTCCTTAATTGATTATTATATGCTTATGCTTGTTTCTATTTAAATATGAAAAAAGCCTTAACTTTTTTGGTCAAGGCTTTTATTCTTAGTTTATTTATTTAAAAATTTCTTCATTAACGCTACACCGTCATCAACGAATAAGTTGGTTTTTTTGCACTCTTTCTCATCGTATCTATCTGCGCCATTACCTTCGTTAACGGTACTTCTATATATCATAAACGGAACGGGGTCAACTGCGTGAGTCATAGTGGCGATTGGGGTTGGGTGGTCTGGTGCAATTAAAATTGAAAATTCTTCGCCCCTTTCTTTTAACCCATCAACGATTACTTTAACTACTTTTTCATCAATTTGTTCTATCGAATAAATTTTATTCTTTAAGTCTCCGTGATGCCCGCATTCGTCTGGCGCTTCCATATGAAGATATATAAAATCAAGCCCGTCGTCTAAAGCCGATAAAACGGCGTTTGCTTTACCCAAAAAATTCGTTTGGTAAGTTCCCGTTGCTCCTTCAACTTCAATAACTTTCATTTCGGTTAATTTGCCTATTCCTTTAAGTAGGTCAACTGCAGAAATCATACCTGCCTTTAAGCCGAAACGGTCGCTAAAACTTTGCAAGTTAGGTTTAGTCCCTTCACCCCAAAGCCAAATTGAAGTTGCTGGATTTTTCCCTTCTAAAATTCTCTTTTTGTTTATTGGGTGATTTTTTAAAAGTTCCACCGACTTTTCCATAAGAGAAAGAAGTTTTTTTCCTTTTTCACTCTTTGGTAAATATTCTTTTATAGGCTTTCCCGTAATATCGTGTGGCGGAACCATATCCCCTGCAATCTCACCGTCTTTAATAACTAAACAATGCCTATAACTTACGCCCGAATAAAGGGTATAAATTTCGTTATCTAAATGCTTCTTAAGATATTCGATAAGTTCCCTTGCTTCCTTGGTAGAAATTTCCCCAGCACTATAATCAACCATAGTTTTATCGGCAAAATTTTCTTCGTTTGATAAAGTTACCAAGTTTGCGCGTGCCGTTACGTCGGTTTCCGTTAAAGAAATCCCTATCGACGCCGCTTCTAGTGGAGAACGCCCCGTGTAACTTTCCCTAGGGTCGTATCCTAAAACGGAAAGATTAGCAACGTCGCTACCAGGTTTCATACCAAAGGGAACGGTGCGAACCAATCCTAATTCGCTTTTTTTCGCTAATTCGTCAATATAAGGTTTATTTGCAACTGCAAGTGGCGTTTTACCTTTCAATATTTCTTGAGGATAATCAGCCATTCCATCGCCTAAAATTACAACGTATTTCATCATAAACTCCAATCTATAGGTTTTTGTCCGTGTTTAATCAAGTATTCATTGGCTTTAACGAAGTGTCCACAACCAAAAAAGCCGTTATACGCCGATAATGGACTTGGGTGAGCACATTCTAAAATCAAATGCTTATCTTTATCAATAAGCGCCTTTTTGCTTCTTGCGTTTGAACCCCAAAGTAAAAACACAACGTGTTCTTTGCGCTTAGAAATCTTTTCAATAATAGCATCGGTAAAAAATTCCCAACCCATACCCTTATGAGAATTGGCTTGGTGCGCCCTTACCGTTAAAACGGTGTTTAATAATAAAACGCCTTGTTTTGCCCAACCAATTAAATTGCCCGTGTTTTTAGGTTTTATTCCCGTTTCTGCTTGTAACTCTTTATACATATTGACGAGTGACGGTGGAATTTTTTCACCGTCAGGCACGGAAAATGAAAGTCCCATCGCTTGACCTTCGTTATGATACGGGTCTTGCCCTAAAAGTACGACTTTTAAATCTTCAAACGACGTATACTTCATACTGTTGAAGATATCGTACATCGACGGATAAATGGTCTTAGTAGAATATTCAACTTTTAAAAACTCTCTCAACTCTTTATATTCTTTTGAAGAAAATTCTTCTTTTAAGAGTTGGTCCCATTCCTTAGTGATTTTTTCCATATTTTTTTCCTTTAGTTAGGCTAATCATATGATAACATTTTTTATTGACAAAATCAAATTATTAGACTATAATTATCAAAGATTTGATAATAATTTATCAGTTTTTTTAATAGGTTGTTATGAGATTATATGAAGTTATTTTAATAGGGATAGCGCTATCCATCGACGCTTGCGCGATAACTATTGCAAATTGCACGGCTTGTAAAAATAAATTATCGAAGAAAAAAGAGTGGGCAATGCCTATAATTTTCTCTATTTTACAAGGACTTATGCCTTTAATTGGCTATTTTATCGGCACACTTTTTTCTTCATTTTTATCGTCGTTTACTAAGTATTTATCAGCAACGGTTTTCTTTATTCTTGCAATTAAAATCGTGATTGATATTATAAAAGAAAACAAAGAACAAATTATAACTAAAGAAACGATTGCTGAAAAATCTTGCGCTGTTAATTCTAACCTATCACTTGGAATTATTTTGCTTCAAGGTCTTGCAACTAGTATTGACGCGCTTGCAATCGGCGTAACTATGATTGACGTAAGTTTTTCTATTTTTATTGCAGTTACCGTAATTTCAATAACCACATTTATTTTAGTTTCGATTGCCTTACTTTTTGGCAAAACTTTAGGTAAACTTTTTGGAAAATACGCCGAGTGGGTTGGGGCTTTAATACTTTTTATTTTAGCAATCAAATCTTTAATTGAAGCCTTAATATAAAATAAAAAATAAACTTAAAGGATAATGAATTTTCATTATCCTTTTTTTAATGCTCTTTTTTCATAAATTAATGAATTTATTATAACGCCGATTACCATTGCAACCATCAAAATATACGCCCAAAATAAAAATACGATAACGCCTGCTAAACTTCCGTAAAAGGCGTTATATGAATTAAACACTCTAACGTAAAGGGCAAACCCAATAGTTCCTAAAACTATAGTTGATAACGATATTAATCCACCGATTGCTACTTCACGAAACTTCATTTTCACAGGACTTATAAAAACGTTTAACAATAGTATAATAGAATAACTTACTAGTAAAATTAAAAAAGTTACAACGACTGCTGTAATTAGGTTTTTAAGTTTACCTTGTACGAAAGAAAAGTTAAAAAACTTATTGCCGAAAGCCACCACCGTTGCGCAACCTAAAAATATAAAAAACATACTTCCAAGTGCCAAAAATGCCCAAAATCTACGCATAAGTCCGTGCTTTTTTGAGGATAATTCGTAAATATGTTCCCCGTCTTTTGACATTTGATTTAATAATCTTATTAAAGAGTACACGGAAGTAAAAATAAATAGTATGGTAGTACCTTTACTTGCCTTGTTTGCAGTACTAACGATACTTATCCCTGCATCTCTAAACTCTACGGGCAGTTTAGAAACGATATCGTTTGCAATTTCCACACCAAAAACGCCAAACGCAGTTATTAATAAAAAAACTAACGGAATAACCGAAGTTAAAAAATAAAAAACCCAAGCGCCTGCAACGGTTGAAAGTCGCTTTTTCGCTAAAATATTTACTGTTTTTTTAACTAACGTTTTAGCCATAATAAAAGTAGTTTGTGAAAACCACAAACTACTTATACAAATTATAATTCTATATTTTTTGCGAATAAATTTTAGAATAAATTTCTTCGTACTTATCTTTATAGAATAGATTAGTTCCACTAGTGGTAACCGAAGCCGTTCCCGCTGCGACGGACATTCTTAAAAGTTCGTGCATCGGCACGCCCTTAAGTAATCCTACACAAGTCGCCGCCACCATACTATCACCTGCACCAACGGTTGAATTAACGGCAACTGAAGCAGATTTACAAAAATAACTTTCCGTTCCGTTAGTTAAAATTGCCCCGTCAGCCCCAAGAGAAACTAAAACGTTTTGAACACCTTTATCTATATACTTATAAGCAGCCCAAACAATATCGTTTAAGTCCACCACGGGTTCACCTGCGAAACTTTCAAGTTCTCTAAGGTTTGGCTTTGCCATAAATATTTCACGGCTACCAATCGCCGATAACATATTATCTTTTTCCGTGTCGACGATTACTTTTACCTTTTTTGGAATAACTTTTAGCACTTCACCATAAAAATCAGGTTTAACACCCTTAGGTAAACTTCCACTCATAACGGCAACCTTAAAGTCGGGAGAAACTTCCCTGACTAAATCAATTAAAGAAAGTTGTTTTTCCCTATCGACCGTTTCGCCCCTATCGTTAATTTCGGTAAGCATAGAGCGTTTATCGATAATTTTATAGTTTACTCTTGCGCTACCTTTATTATAAACGAATTTATGTTCAACCTTTTCTTTATCTAAAATGTGTTCAAACATTCTGCCGTGGTCTTCGGACATAAATCCGGTTGCAAAACTCTTTTCGCCAAGCCTTGCAATTCCAACGGCAACGTTTAAGGCTTTGCCCGAATAAGTTTCAACCTTGCTGTCAATCTTATTAAGCATACCAACATTTAAACTGTCAAGTTCAATCGTACAGTCAATGCTTGGATTCGGGCATATAGTAAGTACCATTTTTTACCATCTCCTACGCGCAAAATATAGCGCAATTATTTGTTTGCATCAGCAATAATTTTTTCTTGAGCAGAGAAAGGAACTTCTTCATAAGACAAGAATTCTTGCGTAAACTTACCCCTTGCTTGAGTCATGCTTCTTAAATCAGTTGCATATTTAAGCATTTCAATAAGTGGTGCTTCGGCAGTAATTTCTTGTAATCCATCAACCGTTTCCATACCCAAAATTCTACCACGACGCTTGTTCATATCGCCTAAAATATCGCCGGTATAGTTATCTGGAACTGTAATTTTATATGAATAAATCGGTTCTAAAATAACGGGTTTTGCCTTTCTAACCGCTTCGTCGTAAGCGAGTTTTGCAGCCGAAACGAAAGCGACTTCTTTACTGTCAACAGGGTGATATTTGCCATCAAAAAGCGTACATTTAAGGTTAACCATTGGATAGCCTGCTAAAACACCTTTTAAGATTGCTTCTCTTAATCCTTTTTCAACGGCAGGGATAAATTGTTTTGGAACAGAACCACCAACCGTTTCGTCAACGAATTCAAATATTCCATCGCTTGCGCCCGGTTCAAACTTAATGTTAACAACGCCGAATTGACCTGCGCCACCACTTTGTTTTTTATGTTTACCTTCGCCTTCAGCCTTGCCCGTAATAGTTTCCTTAAACGCAACTTTAGGGTCGCTTAATACGGCTTCAACGCCAAATTTAGATTTTAATTTCTTACATAAAACGTCTAAATGAGTTTCCCCTTGTCCACGAATAACCGTTTCAAGAGTTTCTTTATCTTTTTCAACGATAAAGGTTAAGTCTTCTTCAGCCAAACGATTTAGGCCTTGGAAAACCTTATCTTCTTCGCCCGATTTAGCGGCAGAAATCTTCATGGTTAAAACAGGTTTTGGGAAAACGATATCGTAATATTTAACTTTAAATTTTTCGTCGCAAAGGGTATCGCTAGTGTTGGTGTTAACGAGTTTATTAACAGCGCCGATATCACCTGCAACGAGTTCGTCAACGGCTTCTTGTTTTTTGCCTTTCATAATATAAAGCCCGTTGATGCGTTCTTTTTCGCCCGTTGTAGAATTGATAACGGTCATACCCGTTTTAAGAGTTCCCGTAAACACTCTAATCATATTGAGTTTACCAACGAACGGGTCTGCAACGGTTTTAAATATTTGACCAGAGAAAGGTTTTTCTTCATCGCAAACGATAGATAAAACTTCGCCCTTGTCATCAGTAGCAAGAACAGGTCTTCTTTCAAAAGGTGATAGAAGAAGGTCAACTATTTCATACATAACGTTCAAAACGCCCATATTTTGAAGGGCAGAACCACCCATAATAGGAATAGTTTCACCCGCGCGCAAACCTTCTCTAATACCAGCAACGACTTCATCGTTACTTAAAGTGCCTTCGCTAAAGAACTTATCAAGAAGCGCTTCGCTAGTTTCAGCAGCCGCTTCAATAAGTGCTTCTTTTAATATTTTAACGTCGTCTTCCATACCTGAAGGAACGTCCACTTGAGTTCTTCCACCAGGAGAAAATTCAAATGCTTTTCCCGAAATAACCGAAACGTAACCTTTCATTTTTCCGTCACGCATAATCGGTAAATGAGTTGGAGAAATTTTTCTTCCGTATTTAGCGCGGAATGCTTCAACCGTTCCAACGTAATTACTATTTTCTTTATCAACGCCGTTAACGAAAATCATAAGTGGAATATGACGGCGCAAACAATAATCAATAGATTTTTCAGCACCAACGCTAAGCGTTCCGTTAGCGTCAGCAACTAAAATCGCTGAACCAACTGCGCGCATTGCTTCTTCAAATTCCCCTTCAAAATCGTAAAAACCCGGAACGTCAACTAAATTAATTTTACAATCTTCCCAATATGTAGACGCACAAGCAAGAGAAATAGAAATTCCCCTTTGCATTTCTTGTTCATCGTAATCCATAACGGTATTTTTTTCTAAAGTTTTACCAAGTCTATCAATGGTTTTACCGTTAAACAATATCGCTTCGGCAAGCGATGTTTTGCCCGAGCCACTATGCCCGATAATAGCAACGTTTCTAATATTAGCCGATGTTATTTTACCCATAATCTTTGTCCCCCTTAAATGGTAAAATGCGACTGCCTCTTGCAGTTACCAATATTATACTCTAATTTTAGGCACTTTTCAAGGGGGTTTTAAAAATTAGTTGAATTTTTTTGACGGAAACAGGTGATAAAAAATTAATAATCGTTGTCGTCAAAACTTGACATAAATTGCTCTTGACTAAGCCCCGCATTAAAGCAATCGTTATTATGATTATCGCAAGGCGAAGGGTGTTTTGGTAATTTATTAGGTTTTATAGGTCTTGGTGGTCTTGGCGAACAATCTTCGTTACAACGAATATCCACCAAAATAACGTCGCCCCCAATCTTAATTATGTTTTTTTCATCGATATACATTTCACTTTTATCAAAACAGCGAAAAATTCCCTTAACTTTTTTACCAGGAACAACTATTCCAATAAGTTTTCCTTGTGGAAAAATAAGTTTTATATCGATTATTCTACCTAAACATCTTCCGTCAGCAATATTAATAACGTCTCTTTTGCTAAGTTCTCTATAAGATAATTCCATAATAACAAAATATGAAAATTTATTATAAAAAATGACAGATTAAAAGCCGTCACTAATCACTAGCAACGGCTTAAAGTTAAATTCTAATAGTGTTTTTTATTTCTTTTAAGGCTGTTTTTTCTAGCCTAGAAACTTGTGCTTGGGATATTCCAACTTGCTTAGAAATTTCCGTTTGGGTTTTTCCTTCGTAATAGCGAAGATATAAAATGGTTTTTTCCCTTTCGCCAAGTGAAGAAATTGCCGAATCTAAAGCGACCTTTTCAGTCCAATTTTCATCGTTACACTTATCGTCGCCAATTTGGTCGACTAAAAGAAGTTCATCGCCCGATTTATTATAAACGGGGTCGTAAAGAGAAACCGTGTCGCTGATAGCGTCAAGCGCGTAAACAACTTCGCTTAAAGCGACGTTCATAGTTTTAGCAATGGATTCCATACTTGCATCTTTTTTTGCCTTTTCAAGTTCTCCACGAGTTTTTAAGGCTAAATAAGCAGTATCTCTAATGCTTCTTGAAACGCGCATAGAATTTCCATCACGGATAAGCCTTTTAACGTCACCAATAATCATAGGCACGGCGTAAGTTGAAAATTTAACACCGTAAGAAAGGTCAAAATTATCGATTGCCTTAATAAGCCCGATAACACCTGCTTGAAAAAGGTCGTCTACGCTGAAATTTTTAATCTTAAATCTTTTAATAATTGATAAGACTAAACGCATGTTTCCAACGATAAATTCTTCTCTTGCGCATTTTTCCCCGTTCTTTATTTTAGTTAATAGTTCTAAAGAGCGTTCATCAGTTAAGTGTGGCAGAGTTGCAGTATTTATTCCGCAAATCACAACTTTACTATTCATAAATCCTCCTTTATGTAAAATTTCAAGGTAAGGATTTATCTAAGTATCGGCAATTAAAAAAATTTTATACAAAAAAATTTATAAAAAATCCCACGAAATAATCGTGAGATTTTTAACCTTTCTATTAAGTTTCTACCCAAGTTTTATACATAATTGAATATACAGTTTTATTTTTTTCACCAACTGCACATTCACCGGTTAGCGCCTTTCCTATATAAGACCTTGTTGCAACCCATTTCATTTGTCCGTTTTCGGTTTCAATATATTCAATTATCGTTTTATAAACTTCAATATATCCGTCGGGTAAAGGTGCGTTGTTTCCCTCAGCGTTAGATAAATCACGTTGACTAAAAGTGTAAGCGTTATATTCCGTTTCGCTAATCTTAGTCATCATAAATTGAACGTTGGCAGCTTCTGGCGATTGGTTTGCTAAAACCTTACTTAAAGTACCACCCGAAGTCGCTTTATAGTTACCGTAAACAACACCAAAATTATCAAGATATTCTTCAATTACCTTTTTAGAACCCGTGTTAATATTATAGTCGGTATATAGCACGATGTTTTGAATAAGAACCAAGTGGTTACCTTGCGCCTGATCGGCTTCTTCATCATCGGGCAAAACGTCTTCAGGAAACAAAACGAGTTCACCCATAGAAACATAAACGCTACTTTCTGCTTCAACGGGCGAAAGTTCTGCATATTTCCAAGTTGCAAAAACACCAGGGATTGAAACCAAAGCAATCATTAAGGTTAAAATAAGAAGTCTAAATTTAATTTTCATCTTCCACCTCCGTTTCTTTTAAGGGGGAAGTTTCTTCCTTTTTCTTTACCTTTTCTTCTTTTTCGGTTTTGCTAAATTCTTCTGCGAGTTCTTCAGGTGGCAAAATTTCACTTAATCTAAGTTTTTTAACCTTATTAATCTTGTTTTCGGCAATAGGCGTGATTATAACTGCGCCTAATACCAATAACATACAAAGCCAACCTGCAGGCGACTGCATAAAGAGAACGAAAGAACCGATAAACGCAACCTTTTCACCTTTATAAATACCTTTCATTTGTTCGTATTTAACAGGGAAACGGTCTGGCGCTTCAACGGCGTCACCTTGTAAAAGAAAATACCTTTCGTTAGGGTGATTTTCGTTAGGTTCTTCAATGCCCACTATTCTATGAACGATAAGCATATCGTCAACTTCATAAACTACGATATCGTAAAGTTTAAGGTCTTCTTCTTTTGGAATTTTATAAGTTAAAATAAGGTCGAAAGTTTGAATTTGATTATTTAAATTATTTTTTGCTAAATAAGTGTTTTTAGGGTTCTTTTTAGCCATCGACCCCGTTTGAACTACGCGATAAGTTGGAACTGAATCAAAATATGCGTTTTGCGTGCAGTTAATATAGAGAGAACTTGAAAAAACGAACGCAAAAATGGCAACCAAAATAATCGTCAAAGCATAATCACATACTTTACCGAATTTTGATTGCTTTTTAAGTTTTAAAGTTTCATTTTCTTTAATAAGTTTTTTATCTTCATCGCCCACTTTAACTAAGCGAAGATACATTTTACATATCCAAACGATGCAAGTAACTGATAAAGCCGTAAGTAAAACGAAAACTATTAAACACAAAATGAAAGTATATATCTCAAAATGTGTCATTTTTTTCTTCTCTCTAAATAAGCACATAAACCAGCCGTAAAATTACGGCTGGTTTTTTGCTTTATGCATATTGTTTTTAATGAAAATTAATTAGTTTGAACCCGTAACAACACCGTCGGTAACGTTTGCAATGATGTTACCAGCAAGTGCTACCTTAAATGCATCGTATTCTGCTTTAGTATCAAGTATAAAGGTTGTGCTTAATTTGATTGCATTTTTTAACGCAGTTTCATCCATAGAATAAGTGAAAGAACCATCGCTTTCTTCATTCCAAGTAATATTTGCAGCAAATGGAGTGGTCTTTTCCATAGTGAAAGTAAATATATTTGTTGGCGTGCCTGATTCACTATAGTTACCATCACCATCTATCTTATATTCCATAGTAGTAGTGGTTGAAAAATAAAGTTGGGTAGGAACAGCACTATCCTTAATGGTTTGTGGAGCGTTTGTTGCTGGAGTGAAAGTAACTTTTAAGAAAATTGGGTCACCATTATTGCTTGCAAAATCGAGTTCTGCTTCGTGGTCTTCGTTTGCTTGGTCAACGGTAAGTGTTAAGTTAGATTCAACTTTATAAGTTCCGTTTGCACCAGTAAGTTCAACTTCTGCAATGGTAACTTTTGCTTCTGCAAAAGCATCACCGATATCGTTAGTGCCGGCATAAGACCAGGTTGCGTAAACGCCACCGATAGTTAAGCACATAAAAAGTGCTATAAGTAAACTGAGTTTTTTCATTAATTTGTTTCTCCTTGTTTATAATGTGCCTCCATTATACCCCCCCCCCCACGCATTTTGTCAATAATTTTTTTTAATTTTTTATACCATTTTAAGAAATTCTTTTTGAAGCCTATTAATAATCTTTTTTTCTAGCCTTGATATATAACTTTGTGAAATTCCAAGCATATCGGCAACTTCTTTTTGAGTTTTTTCTTCCGTGCCCTTAAGTCCGTATCTAAGTTCCATAATTTCGCGTTCTCTATCGTTTAATTTAGTTAGCGCAACCCCTAAAAGTTCACTCTCCACTCCGTTTTCAATCTTTTTATAAACCACGTCGCCGTCAGTACCCATAACGTCAGAAAGCATAAGTTCGTTACCTTCCCAATCGGTGTTTAAGGGTTCGTCGAAAGAAACTTCGCTCTTTAATTTTACCGTGCGTCTTAAATGCATTAAAATTTCATTTTCAATGCATCTTGAAGCATAAGTTGCTAACTTTATATTTTTATCAAGATTAAAAGAATTTACGGCTTTAATTAAGCCAATCGTTCCAACGGAAATTAAATCGTCAAGGTCAACCCCCGTGTTTTCAAATCTTCTAGCAATATAAACCACTAACCTTAAATTATGTTCGATTAATTTATCGCGAATTCCCTCTTCTCCTTCGCCAAGTTTAGTAAGCATTTCGGCTTCTTCACTGCTTGAATAAGGCATTGGTAGAACTTCTCCACCACCGATAAACCTAAGTAGATTTTCATTTAACTTAAAAATTTTAACAAACTTTTTTAATAATTGAAGCGTCTTTTTCATCTAAATTCTCCTTGATTATTAAATCGGGGTGCAATATTAAGTCGTATCCATCACCGATAGCGTTTTTTGAAACCATTATGGTTACGTTATTAAATATATTCGGCTTGTCCGTTAGATATATCTTAATTAGGTCTAAATTAAAGCATAAATTTTCCCCGTTTCCATTTACCGTGCTAAACGGCATTTTGTTTAGTTTAATTTTACCTACGTTTTCCCCCATTAACGAAAGCGCAAAATCTTTATTGCATACGATAACGGGATTATCTTTATAATATAAACCGTTACCCGTGTCTAAAAATCCCGTGCAGTTAACTTTTTTATTCATTAACGATAGTTCTACCCTATAAGTTAAAACGCGAACGGATTTTTGACGATAAAGGTAAGTTATCACTGCGCCAAAAATTTTTAACAAAAAGTAAACGGGCAAGGCAATAAAACTTATAATAATGCTATTTTCAACATTTAAGTTTAATAGTGACGATATCCCTAATATTACGCCTATTAATAAAAAGGTGTAAGTGAAAAAAACTGCCGTATTAAGAAAATATTTTCTTAAACTTTTTCCCTTATATGCGATTAAAGTAATTAAACACCCACTTACAACACGAATTATACTACTTAAAACTTTTTCACTTTCAATAAGTGGAAAAATTAACGCTAATATCGAGCCAAAAAAAGCGCACAAAAAAAGCCTACCCTTACTTAACGGTGTTCCCGTAAGCGCGAAGGTGGCTTTTAACGTTAAATAATCTATAATGAAATTATTAATTAAAACGTCTTCAACGTATATAATCATTTTTCACCCTCGTGAAGTTATATTATCACGAAAGATTTTAACAATAAAGTAAAAAATTTTTATATTTTGCTTATTTTTGTAGAATTTAATTATTTCATAAAAGCAAGAATTATATCGTTTTGAACGTATAAATATTCATCTTTTATCTTTAAATTATCGCCGTTTCTTTCTAAAAAAGGCATTTTTTTATCTAAAACGGTTTTATATTCACTATCAAAGTTTGTCTTAAAAAGTTCGTCAAACTCTTTTATGTTTAACCCCTCTGCCGTACGAAGCGCAAGCATAATTTTTTCAAACTTTGCATCGCTAAACTCAATCTCATCACTAGAAATTTCAGGAGATTTATTGTAAATTACAGCGTTCATATATTCGTCGATACTAAAAGTATTAGTAAACCTGCGCTCGTTAACAAAAGAACTTGCAGAAACGCCCACGCCGATATATTCGCCACGCTTCCAATAATTCATATTGTGGCGTGAATAAAATCCGTCTTTACAAAAATTTGAAACTTCGTATCTATTAAATCCTTTTTCTTTTAGATACTTAACTATACCGTCGTAAATATCGGCAGTTTCGTCGTCACTTAAAAGTTCGCCGTTTAGATAATCTGTATAAATAGGCGTTCCAACTTCGGGAGTTAAAGCGTAAACTGACAAGTGGCTTACCCCACCAGCAATCGCTAAATCAACCGTCTTTTGAACTTGTTCTATCGTTTGGTCGTGAAGCCCGATTAATATATCAGCGCTAATATTTTCGCCCTTTAATAGCGAACAAGTTTGCAAAAAATCTTTAGCAGTATGTATCCTATTTAATCTTTTAAGTTGGTCGTCGTAACCCGTTTGTAAGCCTATTGAAAAACGATTAATCCCAACGCTTTTATATTCTTTAATCTTTTCTTTATCGACCGTGCCAGGATTAAGTTCAATGGTGATTTCAGCATCTTTTTTAACGGTAAAACACTTTTTAACTTGCCTTATCGCCCCTGCTATAAGATTTGAATTAACTGCAGACGGCGTTCCCCCACCGATATAAATAGTATTTATAATTTTATCGGGATATTGCTTTGCCCTGCCTTGAATTTCACGATAAAGGCACGCAAAATAACTTTCCGCCTTGCCTATTTCTCGCGGAAATGACGCAAAATCACAATAAGTGCATTTTTGTTTGCAAAAAGGAACGTGAATATATATTCCTGCCATAATTTATTAACCTGCTTTTTTAGTTAATTTTTGAATTAGTTTTTTTATTCCTAAAATCGCTCCGTAAACTATAAACGCGCAAAGTGAAAAACCAAAAACGTATACCATTAAGAAAATTACGTATGGAACTGCGCTATATATAATGCTTAAAATCGGTAAATGGCAACCAAAATACGGGCTTATATAGAACATATTGAAAGTTTCATCGATTACTCTATACATAATAAGATTTAATACCATAGCAATAAGTACTAATATTGCAAAAGTTATCACCGAAAATAAAAAGTTTTTAAGGGTAAACTTTTTGATATAATAACTAGCGCCGTAAACCCCTAACACGACTTGAGTTCCGTGGTGAACCATCGTTTGAATTTGAACTGCCAAACTGCTAGTATTAAAAACGTCACCCGGTGCACAAAATACGCAAATCCCTGCAAAAAGAGAAAAGGTGGAAATAAAAATTATCACTGCATCTCTAATTTTACAGTCTTTCATAAAAATTATAAACGGCAATAGGTAAAACGGAGTTGAACAAAATTGGAAAGGGAAAATATACCATTGATAATCCCATTCGCCCGTTTCCGCACTAAAAGAATATACTAATTCTTTCACTATTTCAAATAGAACGATAGTTAACCAGAAAACAAAAACTATTTTTCTAAAAGTTTTATCGTTAACTTTTCTAAAAAACACGCTTAACACTATGCTTCCTATAATAACTAGCGCAAAGAACATTAGGTGAAACCAACCGTAATCGGTAGGTTTAGGTGCTTTAAATGATAAAAACAAAACAAACTTTTCAAATAAATTCATAACTTTTTCCTTTAGTATATGCAATTTTTTATTTATCGTTATCGGTTTTAAGAATTGAGATAAACGCTTCGCTAGGTATTTCTACCGTACCGATAGAACGCATCTTCTTCTTACCTTCTTTTTGTTTTTCAAGAAGTTTCTTCTTTCTAGTTACGTCACCACCATAACATTTTGCCAAAACGTCTTTCCTATACGCCTTAACAGTTTCACGGGCAATAATTTTTCCACCGACAGCCGCTTGAATAGGAATTTCAAACATTTGCCTTGGGATTGCTTCTTTTAATTTTTCGGCAATTTGTCTACCGCGTTCGTAAGCCTTATCCTTATGAACTATAATTGATAATGCGTCGCAAATATCACCGTTTAGCAATAAGTCTAACTTTACTAAATCGCTTCTTTGATATCCTGAAATTTCATAGTCGAAAGAAGCGTAACCTTTAGTGCGCGACTTTAAACTATCGAAAAAGTCGTAAATAATTTCGTTAAGTGGAAGGGTATACTTTAATTCCACCCTAGTTTTATCAAGGTACACCATATCTTTATAAACACCGCGCTTATATTGACAAAGTTCCATAATTTGACCAACGTATTCAGGTGGAGTGAAGATGCTTGCGCTAATAACAGGCTCTTCCATATAATCGATTTCCGTAACCGGTGGCAAGTGTGTTGGATTTTCCACAACCATTTCCGTTCCGTCGGTTTTATAAACTTTATAAGAAACTGACGGTGCTGTGGTTATTATCTCTAAATCAAATTCTCTTTCAATGCGTTCTTGAATAACGTCCATATGAAGTAAACCCAAAAACCCACAGCGAAAGCCAAAACCTAAGGCTGCAGAATTATCAGGTTCGATTGAGAGTGCCGCATCGTTTAATTTAAGTTTTAAGAGTGCGTCTTTTAAATCGTTAAACTTGCTTCCGTCTAGTGGGAACACACCCGAAAAGACCATAGGAAGCGCCTTTTTATAACCTGGAAGTGGTTCTTTTGCAGGGTTGGTTACGCTAGTAATAGTGTCGCCGACAGCAGTATCTTCAATGCTTTTAATACTTGCTGCAATATACCCAACTTCACCTGCCGATAAAATATCTTTCGGTTGCATTTTTGGAGAAAAAACACCAACTTCAGTAACGTCAAACTGTTTATCCGACATAAAGGTTTTAATCTTCGTGCCGATTTTAACTTGTCCGTCAATAACCCTAACGAAACAAATAACACCCTTAAAATTATCGTAATAACTATCGAAAATAAGCGCTTTTAACGGTGCGTTTTCATCGCCTTTAGGCGCGGGAATTTTAGTTATAACTTGTTCTAAAACTTCTTCAACGTTAAGCCCTGTTTTTGCAGAAATTCTTGGTGCATCACTCGCTTCAATTCCTAAAATTTCTTCAATTTCGGTTGCGATTTCATCAGGTCTTGCCGACGCTAAATCCACTTTGTTGATAACGGGCATAATTTCCAAATCGTTATCAATAGCGAGATACGCGTTTGCAAGCGTTTGCGCTTGAACACCTTGAGTTGAATCGACGATTAATATCGCCCCTTCACACGCCTTAAGCGAACGAGAAACTTCATAAGTGAAGTCAACGTGACCAGGGGTATCAATTAAGTTAAAAATATATTCTTTTCCGTCTTTTGCTTTATAGAACATTCTAACCGGCGTAAGTTTTATGGTTATACCACGCTCACGCTCTAAATCCATAGAGTCAAGAAGTTGTTCTTCCATATCTCTTTCGCTAACCTGACCGGTTTTTTCCATTAACCTATCGGCAAGCGTCGATTTACCGTGGTCAATATGCGCCACTATGCAAAAGTTTCTAACGTTTTCTTTGTTTACTGCCATAAATTACCTAATATAATAAGTTTAAATCTTAAATAGTATATAATAAACGCGAAAATAAATCAAGTAAATTAAAAACCGTGTTAAAATAAGCAAAATTAAAAGTAGACCTACTAGTCTACTTTTAATCTATCATAATATCGATAACTTCTTCCCTAAATCGCGCTAAAGCGTTATCTAACCGTTTAATCTTTTCTTCAATAACTTTTTCTTCGGTATTAATCTGCAATTTTTTAATATAAGGTCTACCACTTTTACTATAATGTGGCGCAAGTGTTCCATTTAAAATGTTTTTTATTTCAATTATAAGTTGCTCTTTTTTCTTTGCTGTTGGCGCTCTTACCCCAACGCTTCTAGCATACCCTCTTAAATCATGCACGGAAAACTTTTCTAATTCATCTTTTATCATAACTTTTTAAACCCTTTTTGTTTTATTATAATAATCTTCAAATAATATTTAAGACTTTTTAAAGTCTTATTTTAAAAATAGTTGACTGATATAATGTCTACAATATTATTAGGAGAATTTATTGTGACTATTAGCAAAGCAGTTGCCAAAAGAATTATAAAATTACTTAATGAAAAAAATATGACACAATATAATCTTGAACAAAAGATGTTTATTTCTCATAGTGCAATGAATTATCTTTTGTCTGGAAATAACAAAAATATTTCTTTAAATACTATTTTTCGCATCGTAGACTGTTTTAATATAAATATTTTAAATTTTTTTGATGACAATATCTTTTATCAAGTAAACAACTTGAATTCATACATAAAATGTATAAAATCACAAAATATTATACACTTTAAGTATATTAATGTCAAGGATATCAAGATGAAAGAAGAAGTTGGAAAAAGACTTTTAGAATGCCGAAAGGCTTCTAAAATGACACAGCAAGAAGTTGCTAATTTATTAGGAGTTGCTCAGCCCGTTTATCAAAGATTTGAACGTGGCATTTTTGAGTGCAGTTACGAGCAGTTATATAAACTGAGCGAAATTTTTGACGTTTCTATTGACTTTTTATTAGGTAAAGCCGATTTATAAAATTAAAAGCAGACTAACTAGCCTGCTTTTTTAATTTTATCTACCGAATTTTTTCATCAATAGTTTGACCATATCTTCGTTAGATATTTCTTTCTTTTGTTCTTTTCTCTTTTCAGCGTCAAGCCTGCCTTGTTTTCTTTCTCTATCGGTTTTTTGATTGCCAACGTTTATTCCGTTTGGAAGTTCAGCAGTTTTCATCGTGAGTGAAATCTTTTTCTTCACCGTGTCAACCCCTAAAACTTTAACCTTAACCACGTCGCCAACCTTTAACACGCTAGATGGGTGCTTAATATATCCACTTGAAATTTGTGAAATATGCACTAATCCATCTTGATGAACGCCAATATCAACGAACACTCCGAAGTCGATAACGTTTCTTACCGTTCCGGTAAGTTCCATACCTTCTTTTAAGTCGGCTAAATCCATAAGGTCGCTTCTTAAAATTGGCTTTGGCAAACTGTCACGAATATCTCTGCCAGGTTTTAAAAGTTCGGCAACAATATCTTGAACGGTTGGAACGCCCACGCCACACTCTTTCGCTGCGTTATCCCAACCCTTAACTTCAATTTTTGATTTAATATCGCCAATTTTACCATTAGCAACGTCGTCTAAAGTATAACCCGTGAACGCAAGCAACTTTTCAACTGCTTGATATGATTCTGGGTGAACGCCCGTGTTATCAAGAACGTTTCCACCGATTATTCTTAAAAAGCCTGCACATTGAAGAAAGGCTTTTTCGCCCAACTTTTTAACTTTTAATAGGTCTTCCCTTTTCTTAAACGGTTGCTTTTGTCTATACGCGATAATTTCTTTCGCGATACCTTTATTTAATCCTGCAACGTAAGATAATAAACTTACTGACGCCGTATTTAAGTCAACACCAACGCTGTTAACACAGTCTTCAACGACCCCGCCTAAAACTTCTTCTAAGCGTTTTTCAGGCATATCGTGTTGATATTGACCTACGCCGATAGACTTAACGTCAATTTTAATGAGTTCAGCAAGTGGGTCTTGAAGCCGTCTTGCGATTGAAACGGCACTTCTTTGAGCAGGCTCGAAGTCTGGGAATTCTTCCGCGCCTAACTTACTTGCGCTGTAAACTGACGCGCCTGCTTCGTTAACCACTGCGTAAGAAAGTTCTTTGCCTGCTTCTTTAATTAAATTTGCAACGAAAATTTCACTCTCTTTACTTGCCGTGCCGTTACCGATAGAAATTACGTTTACGTTATGTTTTTCAATAAGTTTTATTAAAATTTTGGTCGCTTCTTCAATTCTATTTTGTGGTGGTGTTGGGAAAACGACTGCCGTATCTAAAACGTTGCCTTCGCTATCAACAACTGCTATTTTGCAACCCGTTCTATACGCTGGGTCAAGCCCTAATATAACCTTGCCTTTTAGTGGGGGTTGCAAAAGAAGTGGACGCAAATTAACTTCAAACATTTTTATCGCTTGTTCGTTTGCAGTATCCGTCAAATCACTTCTAACTTCCCTTTCAATAGATGGGAAAATCAATCTTGTATACGCATCGGCACAAGCAGATTTAACTACGTTTGCACACTCACCGTCGTTTTTAACGTAAAGCGAACAAATTGAAGATATAAACGCTTCGCTATCAACCACAACCGTAACCCTTAAACATTCTTCCTTTTCGCCACGGTTAACTGCTAAAATTCTATGTGATGGAATTTTAGAAATTTTTTCGCTATATTCAGCGTACATATCGTAAGTTTTTGCGTTTTCATTTTCCAAAAGTTTGCAAGATAATTCGCCAACTTCGGTTACCTTTTTACGCAAAGTTTTTCTCAATTCAGCATCGTCACTAATCTTTTCAGCAATAATGTCACTAGCGCCCAAAATAGCCTTTTCTGCGCTTTCAACACCCTTTTCTTCGCTGATAAATTCTTGTGCTTTTAATTTTAAATCGGCGTTAATATCTTGTTCTAAAATAAAATCGGCAAGTGGAGATAATCCCTTTTCGATTGCAACGCTTGCGCGAGTTTTTCTCTTTTGCTTAAACGGTCTATAAATATCTTCGGCTTCGGTGAGCGTTTCAGCACCAGCCAAAGCAAGTGCAATTTCATCGGTCATCTTGCCTTGTTCGGTAATCGAATCGGCAATTTCTTGCTTTCTTTTATCAAGATTGCGAAGATATTTAAGTCTATCGGCAAATTCTCTTAAAACTTGGTCGTCGCAAGAGCCCGTTTGTTCTTTACGGTAACGCGCGATAAACGGAATAGTGTTTCCATCGTCAATAAGCGCGATTATGTTTGCCGAATGGTCGGCACGGATTGTGAATTCTTTAGATAATTTTAATGCGTAGTCCATAAAGTTTTCCTATTTTTATTTTTTTAATTTATCAAAATTTTATAATTTATAATGTTTTGCAATGCCACCTTCGGCAGTTTCTAAGTATTTTTTATTTAAGTCTTTTCCCGTTTCATACATAGTTTTAACTATCGTATCAAACGGAATTTTGCGTTTTTCAGCAAGATAATACGCAACGCAAAAAGAATCGAAAGCGCGCATTGCAGCCATAGTATTTCTCTCAATACACGGAACTTGAACTAACCCTAAAACAGGGTCGCAAGTTAAACCTAAATTATGTTCCATAGCAACTTCTGCAGCGCACTCAATTTGGTCTATTGAAAGATTAAATATTTCAGCAATAGCACCCGCCGCCATCGAGCATGCCGTTCCAATTTCTGCTTGACAGCCACACTCAGCGCCACTAATAGATGCGTTCTTCTTTACTAAATTACCAATAAGCCCTGCAGTTGCAAGCGCGTTTATAATCTTTTCTTCATCAACGTGTTCGTTTTTATAAGCGTAATATAAAACTGCCGGTAAAACTCCCGACGCACCACAAGTCGGCGCTGTAACGATAATTCCATTATCGGCGTTTTCTTCAGCAACGGCTAGCGCGTAAGCACAAGTTAATTTATTTCTCAACAAAGAATCCCTTACGAAAATATCCGTGCTTTCATAGATATATTTAGCCTTTTTAACAACCTTTAATCCACCTGGAAGAGTGCCTTTTTTCTTTAATCCGCGTTCAACGCAGTCTTTCATAACCTGCCAAATGGTTTTAAGATACTCTTTAATATCAGGCTCAATTTCATACACGTAATCGTATAGTTTTCGCCCGTCTTTTAATAGATAGTTTTTAATATCGGTAAAAGTGGTTAGTGGATAAATATCTTTAGGGTTAATCATTTCTTCCCCATCGATTTTAACACTTCCCCCACCGATACTCATAGCCAACACTTTATCAATCATTTTGCCGTTTTTATAAACGAAAATCTCTAAAGTATTAGGGTGTGGTAAATCTTTTTTTTCTCCATTAAATTCTATTTCCGTTTCTTTCCCAAGAACTTTTTTTAATACTGCGTCAGTACCGTGTCCTTTTCCCGTAAGCGCTAATGAACCGTATAAAATTACTTTATAATTAACGTCGTCTTGGTGCTTAGATTTAACGTGTTCGGCAATTTTTTCCGGTCCAATAGTGTGTGAACTTGATGGACCTATGCCAACTTTATATAATTTTCTTAACGACTGCATTACGATTTCTTTCCTTTGTTTTTCCTAATTTCTTTTATAACCTTTTCATACCCGTTGTTTTTAGGTTGATAATAAACCTTGTCTTTTAATTGGTCGGGTAAATATTGTTGGTCAACGTAGCCACCAAAATCGTGAGGATATAGATAATTCCCTTTAAGTTTTTTATCTTCTTTTGAAGCAAATTCGTAATTTTTTAAGTGTGCTGGTATATTATCGTCTTTAACGTTAATAGCATCGTCTTTAGCAGAATACATCGCTTCTACAACCGAATTTGATTTTTCGGCTTCAGCCACGTAAATAATCGCTTCGCTTAAAGGTATTAATCCTTCTGGAAGTCCCAATTTTTCAAATGCAAGCATTGCGTTCGTTGCAACCACTAACGCGTTAGGGTCGGCAAGTCCAACGTCTTCAGCCGAGTGAACCACTAATCTTCTTGCTAATAGCATAGGGTCACAACCACCTTGAATAAGCCTTTGCATATAATAAAGCGCGGCGTTAGCATCGCTTCCCCTTAAACTCTTACAAAACGCTGATAAAATATCGTAATATAAGTTTTCGTCAAAAGAAAGCGCTTTTTGTTGAATAGATTCTTCAGCATCTTTTAGCGTTACGGTGATTTTTCCATTTTCATCAGGCTCGGTCGTCATACAAGCAAGTTCTAAGGCGTTATAAGCAACTCTTAAATCCCCCGAAGCCGTGCACGCAATATGTTTAATTGCATCGTCGTTTACGGTTAAATTGTAATTCCCAAGCCCTTTTTCCTTATCGTTTATCGCACGAAGAAGCGCTTTTTCAATGTTTTCTTGAGATAATCTTTTAAGTTCAAAAACTCTGCATCTTGAAACGATAGCAGGCGTCATCGAAGCGTAAGGGTTTTCAGTTGTTGAACCGATAAAGATAATATCTCCCTTTTCGATTGCTGGAAGCAAACTATCGCTTTGGGTTTTGTTAAACCTGTGGCATTCGTCAAGCAAAAGATAAGTTTTCTTGCCGTAAAGTTTAGCATTCGTTATCGCTTCTTCAACTGCTTTTTTAACTTCGTTAACTCCACTGTTTACGGCGTTTAATTTAACGAAATTTCCATCGGTGCCTTTTGCAATAATATTAGCAAGGGTAGTTTTTCCACAGCCCGGTGGCCCCCAAAAAATACAACTGCCAAGCCTATCCATCTTTATTGCACGGCGCAAAAGACCGGTGTTAGACACGATGTGTTCTTGACCTAAAAACTCAGCCAAAGTGTTGGCGCGCATTCTCTCTGCAAGTGGAATTGTTACACTGTTTTTATTAGCAATATCAAATAAATCCATATTAAATATTTTATCATATCCCATAATTTTTTTCAAGTCATAATACAATATATTATGATGAAAAAATTAAACCTTTTATTTGAAAGCCTTGTTTTCTTACTTTTTATCCTTCTAATGGTATTTTTAGCCGTAGGTCACAACTTTAATTACGCAGTTTTAGACGGTATTAATCTTTGGATTGCCTGCGTTTTACCTGCACTTTTTCCATATTTTTTTATTACTGCAATTTTGACTTCACTTAAAATCACAAGCAAGTTTTCAACCCTTTTATTCCCATTTACTAAAAGAATTTTTAATACGGGTGGAATTACGGGATTTGCTTATTTTATAAGCATTTTATCGGGCTATCCGTTGGGTGCAAAAATGGTTGGCGACTTAAAAAAGCAAGAACTCATTAGCGATACCGAAGCCATAAGGGCATCGGCGTTTTGTTCAACTTCTTCACCGATGTTTTTAATCGGTAGCGTTGGAAATATTATGTTCCGTTCTAACCGATTTGGCATATTTTTGTTTTTAACTCACCTTTTGTCTTCTCTTTTGGTCGGGTTTATCTTTTCTTTTTATAAAAGAAAGGATAAATTTAATAAAACCACTCTTCCCCTTTACCAAAAAAACATTGATAACCTTTTATATGAAAGCGTTTATTCATCGGTTATTAGCGTTTTAATAGTTGGTGGATTAATCACCGTGTTTTACCTATTGACAGAAGTTTTTCTTTATTTGAAAATTTTAAACCCGCCAATTGAATTAGTTGCTCTTTTGACTAAAGATAAAACGCTTGCTGAAAGTTTCGTTTTAGGGTTATTTGAGTGCACTAGAGCATTAAAGACTTTATCGCTTGCTAAAAGTAGTCTGTTTATATTACCCGTTGCGTCGGCAATTTGTGGATTTGGTGGTTTATCAGTTATAGCACAATCAATATCTTACTTAAAAAACGCAAAAATAAAAACCGCTCCGTTTATTTTATCAAAAATAATCTCGGCGGTAATTAATTTTATTTTAGGATTAATTTTTTCTCTATTTTTATAAACTTTCTTTAATATCACTAACAATTTCTTTTGGAACGTAAATAGAAAAATCACCTTTTGAAGCGATTATGTTTCTAATAGCGCCTGAAGAAACGTGCGAAAGAGAGTTTGGCGTTGGTATATATAAAGTGGTTATTTCTTTATACATATCTTGATTAAAATTAGCCATAGTCGTTTCATACTTATAATCGTCTTGATTTCTTAAACCACGAACGGTAACTTTGATTTTATTTTCTTTCATAAAATCAGTTAACATTCCGGAAAAACTTTTAACTTCAACGTTTTTATTGTTTTTATAGAGTTTTTTAATAATTTCAACCCTTTTTTCGCCTGAAAGTAAGGGTTTTTTATCCACGTTAATTCCAACGGCAATTATAACCTTATCAAAGATTTCAAGGCATTTTTTCACAACGTAATCGTGGCCGTTCGTAAAGGGGTCAAAAGTCCCTGCAAAAACGCAAACTTTCATTAATTTTCTCCTTTTCTAAAAAAAGTTAAATGAACTCTTCCGTATTTTCTACTATCAAATTTCTCTAAACCGATAACTTCATCGGTAAAGGGCTTTTCATCTTCAAAGATAATCGTTCCACCGTCGTCAATAGCGCCAACCACCAAATCAAGTGCGCGTCTTCCTAGGTCGGTTTTATACGGTGGGTCAATATAAATAATATCAAACTTTTCTTTGTTTGAATTAAAAAATGTTAACGCGTCTAAATTAGTTATACGAAATTCTTCTTCAACCTTTAATTTGTCTAGGTTTTGTTTTAACACCGTAAGGCTTTGCCTATTTATGTCGTTAAAGTGAACTTTTTTCGCCCCACGAGAAAGCGCTTCAATCCCCATTGCACCCGTACCTGAAAACAGGTCTAAAAAACGCGCTGAAAAGATTTTAAATTGCAAAATATTAAATAGGCTTTCCCTAACCATACTTGAAGTTGGACGAATATCTTGACCTTTAAATTCGGTTAAAACTCTACCTTTATATTTCCCGCCAACTATTCTCATTTTTTATAATTATTTCCGTAAATTTGGCGTTGTTTTTGTTCAATCATCTTTTGTTGCTTCATAATTTTTTTTGCGCCAAGTAAGTAAGGTATACCCGTACAGCAACTGATAAACACCACGGCAACTAAAGAAAAATAAATATGTAACGGTGTGATAACTACGATTGAGCCACCCCAAACAAAACCCGTTACCATTAAATATAAAAAGAAAGGAATAACGCCCATAATGTTGGTTGCACCACCACCGCATAAAAACACGATAGTATAAATTAAAAGGAAGAATAATAGTGGGATACAAACGATAAATCCAAAGAAAAATCCTTTCCAAGGTTTATACTCTTGGGCAAGTTTTAAAGGTCTATCTTCACCCGTTCTAATAATCTCTTCTCTTTCTAAATCGTTCGCCGAACGAATTCTAACAGCATCTTCGCCGTCTTTAAAAGCCATAACCGAAACCAAGTAAGCGTAAAGAGCAAGGTTAAGACTCAATAAAAGATATCTAACAACGCTATTTTCAACGTTCATAAAAACAACGCTAAACGCCGTAAACGACATAAATACTAAATATATCGCAGGTATAAGGGCTTGCTTAAGATAAAATTTCATAATTTCTCCAAAAAAGTTTTCGTTTTATTATTCTTCCACTAATTTCGTAATAGCAACGTTTGAATATTCGTTCATAAAGCCTTCGGCTGATTTAGTCATTAAAACTGATGCAATGGTTTTATCTTTAAATTCAAAATTGAACGTGCAATTCGCCATATATTTATCTATAATTTGCACGTAAAGTTGAAATCTTTTATCACTCATCCAAGCCCCTGAAACTGCGCAATCATACATAAAATCGCCACCAGCCGGAACTGTGCCAACCTTATCCCAATATCCAAGTTGTGGGAATTTGCAGAAATGGTTTTTATTCAACTTAAACGGTAAAACTTTATCGCCTTGTGCATTAGCAAAATGAAGTTCGCCACCACCATTTTCATCAAAAATAAGTTTAAATTTATATAAACTAGTTGGGTTTTCCGTGTAAGTTGCTAGGTAAGTTTTTCCGTTAATTTCATCTTGAATATCAACCTTTTCACTTCCTTTAGCACAAATAAGTTCTAAACCGTCAATTAGTTTATTTAACTTTTCATTCGCCTTTTTGTTTTCCGGAAAAACGCTTGAATCAATCTTCTTTAATACTTCGTCAAAATAGTAGTTAATCATAACGTCGTAAGGATAATAAGCGCCTTGAACGTCACTATTACAAACGAAAATAATATCTTTATCAGGATTGCAAATTGTTAGTTGTTGACCTAACCCAAAAAAGCCGAAGCAGTTGTTTGTTGTGCGCCAAATTTGATAGCCGTATCCAACTGAATGCGTATCGCTATGAATTTTATTATTGTTATACGCTAAAGCCGAAGTTGCATCTTTAAGATATTTTTCGTTCATTAATCTTTCGCCCTTCCAAGTTCCGTAATTTAGAACGAATCTGCCGAAAGCAAGCATGTCACGCGGGGTGCAAATCATTGCTGAATCCCCCCAATCTTCGCCCGTTGGGACTTTTAAGGTGTAGGCATTTTTAAATGCGCCCATTTTATCGAATAACTTTTCTTTTAGATATTCGAACATACTCTTTCCCGACAATCTTTCAACAAGCGTAGAAAGAACTTGAGAACCTGCGCTATCGTAATCCCAAATAGTGCCTGGTTCACGGTTAACTTTTACGTCGTTAAAGTATAAACGAACTCTATCCCCGTCGGCTCTACTAAACCAACTTGGGCACACGCAACAAGTTTGCATGGTGAGCATATCGCGAATAGTTTGACGCGCCATATATTCACTGACTTCGCCGTCTATTTTATCTTGAAAATAATCTACGATTTTATCGTCTAAATTAAGTTTGCCTTCTTCTTCTAAAAGCCCGATAGCAACGCCCACGAAAGATTTAGTTTGAGAATATTGTCTATGTAAAAAATCTTTATTAAAAGGTTTCCAATATGCTTCACAAAAAATCTTATCACCACGCATCATCAAAACGTCGTGCATAGCGATGCCCTTTTCTTGCAAGTGATTAATAAAATTTTCTATCCATTCACTTTTAACGCCAACCGATTCAGGCGTAACGTTCTTAAACATCTTTATTTCCCTACCTTTTTATACGAGTTTTATATATTATAACACTTGAAAAAGTAAATGTAAAGATTAAAAATAAACGTTTAAACAAAAATTTGTTTAAACGCTTACTTTTCTTTTAATATAATTTTGTAAATTTATATTCGGGGTCTATGCCCAACTTTTTTAACGCTTCATTTTTTCTTTCTAAAATTTCTTTATCTAACGCGTCAAAATAATTATTGCCTTTGGTGTCAATATCGACGATAAACGGGCCTAATTCGTTAACTTTAAAAAACCACGCCGCTTCAATTCTTCCAAGTTCATCGTATAAGTGAACGTCTTGAACTTCAATGCTATCTACCCAAAGATTTGGACTAACTGAACGTGGAGAAACGTGCACGCATTTTTTCTCTTTCATCATCTTTGCAGTTTCTTCGCCCATAGTGGTTTTACCCACTATCATTTTTAATCCCCAATTTTCTACGCTTTTAGCACCCCATTTTTCAAAACGGATACTTGAAGTAGGCATAAAAGACATTAATTTCCACTTTCCGTTTTCTTTTATAACTATTGGACCGTTGTGAATTAACACGTTTCTATCTTTTGTAGAAAATGGCAACTTATTCCCTTCATCAAAGATGTATTTTTGAAGCCTTGAACGACAAGTAAACACTTCGCCACTTATATAAACGGTGTCTCCAACCTTTAATTTTTCAACGTCAGCATCGGTAAGCGGTGCCGTTAAATGATATTCTGCCATAATTTATCTCCCTTCAAACCAATTTGGACTCTTCATAACCGTAACCGTTCCATCGGCGTCAATTCTACTTGACGCTCTTCTTGCAACCATACAGTTAGTACTTGTTGCGCACGCTATACCAGCAATATGAGTATAAGCATATTCAACGTTAACCCCTAAAACAGAAGTTTTTCCGCCTGCGCCCAAAATTCCTATACCTAAACTATTAAGCGCTTCATATAAATCTTCTTCAATTTTTCTAAACATAGGGTCAGGGTGCTTTGAACCTACCGTTCTTAAGCAAGCGGCTTCTTTTGCAAGATTTGCGGCAACGTTTGCAGTTCCACCAATACCTATCCCTAAAACTGACGGTGGACAAACTGCCCCTGCTCTAGTCGATGCAACGAAACTATCTAAAATAAACTTTTCAATACCCTTTACTCCGTCTGCAAAAGCAACTATTCTATGCCTTGTTCCACCAAAACATTCACTTCCACCACCTTTAGCAACGTAGTTAACTTCGATAGAATCACCTTCTACGAATTTATAAGTAAAATCAGGGATATTCATACCTATATTGTTACCTGGGTCATAACCGGTTAAAGGGTGTTTCATAGTCGCCCTTAAATAACCTTTTTCAGTGGCTCTTGCAACGGCTCTTCTAGTGGCTTCTTCTAGCGCCATAAATCCACCTTGCAACTTACAGTCGTTACCAACCTTAAAATAAAAGATTGGCCAACCCGTATCAACACATAATGGATTTTCTCTTTTTGCAGATAGTTCCATACTGTTATAGGTTGCTTGTAAGCCGTTTTTTGCATCTAAATTCGTTTCTCTTTCAATTGCTTTTTCAAACGCTTCTTTTACGTCTTCGGAAATAACCGTTGCGCCCTTTTTTATGGTTTGAAAAATAACTTCTTCATATAAATCGGTTTTAATCATAACTACTTTTCCTTTATATTAAAATATTTGCTAACGGCATATGTTGTTGACAACCGTAAATATCGTTATCGTTTAAACTTCCACTTACGTTCTTTCTTGGAAAGGTAATCTTCAACGAATTAACGACTTCGTAAAAAATAATGTCTATTTCTTCGACCTTAACTTCATACGCCTTTGCAATCATTTCTTTAGTGATTGCGTCTTTTACGTAATTAAAAGTATCGTTATCAGGAAAAATCAAATCAAAAGTAATATATAGTGGACCTGCGTTCTTACTTCTTAAAATTTTGGTATAATCTATTAATTTTTTCATTTTTACACCTCTACAATCTTCGTCTTTGCCGTTTCGTCTAAAGAATCAACTTCAACCAAGTGGAAAATAGAAAATTCATAAACTGCGCCAACGTGAATATCCGACGGCGAAAATGGAAACGCTAAATTTCCTGCTGAAGATTTTCTTCCCTCATAATCGCAATGTAGCATTCTACTTCTGCAAAGAGAACAAATAGTATCAGCAATTTCTTGAGTTTTACCAACGACGTCTATAACGATACTTAAAGACGATTCAGCGCCACCACCTAATTTAAAGTTTAGATTAAAATCTTCTTTTTTTACGGTGTTTTTAGTGTTTTCATAAACGAAATTTTTTACCGTTTCGATAATCTTTTCAATATTCTTTATCGTTTCGGTATCGTATACGTTTGCAATACAAATAGTTCTATATCCTGAACATTTTACGCCTTCAAGTTTTAGCGTAGGTTTTTCTGCGTCAATAAATACTGAGCCGGTAACCCTTGCCGTTCTATCATCACTTTGACTAAACTTAGAATTCGTTAAATCGGCGTGTCCGTCGGGTTCAAATATCAAATATGGATTTGATTGTTCGTATAAAGTATGCGCGGCAACCCTATCAACCGTACAACGACGTATTGGATTTGCTGGACGAAGTTCAAAATAATCGTCATACATATACGCTTGCATAACGTCGGCTGCAGCAACGGGTTCACTACACATTGCGCCACATTCCATAATTTTAGCCATATGAAATGCAAGTCCTGGATTATATCCGTTTAATAGACAAGGTGCAGCGTAAATCGCAGTATCGCATGCGCGTCCACACAAAACGACGTCTACCTTCTTTTTCAACATATCAATTATCGGTTTAACACCTATTTGACTAACTATAGTGGTGCTATCTTTAATTGATTTTTCAGTCATAGGCAAATAATCGCTCATATTTTTAACTTTGCCTTGTTTTAATTTGGTTAAAACGTAATCTTTATCGACGTCGCTATAAATAATTCCCATCTTAAAAGATAAGTTTTTTTCTTTAGCAATTTCTAGAATAATTTCTTCAACCCAATCGACGTGTTTTTTGCTTCCAGCACCACCTGCCGTTCCTATAATAAACGGGGTTTTATTCTCTAATGCTTTTGGAAGAGCCAAAGACAAATCCCTTTTAACCGCGTTTCTATCAGTAAATGATTTTCCACTACCTAAATAATATGGACCAGGGTCAGTCGAGCCTGCGTCAACACCAAGATAATCTACCTTTTCACTAAAAGCAATATTTAATGCTTCTTCGCTATATCCGTATCCCAAAAGACCGTTAAGCGCAACTATTTTCATCTTTATTTCTCCTTTTTTTCTTAATTATATCATATTTATTTATTAATAATATTGCAAAATATATTTTTTTAATTGCATTTTGTCCGTTTTTATTGTAAAATAAAAAAAGTTAAGGAGTAAGGACTATGAATATAAAGAAGTTTTTTTTATCCTATTATAAAAACGCGACCACGGATTTTTATATTGGCAAGTTAAATGAACCGATAGACGGAAAACATCTTCATTCACACGAATATTATCAATTATGCTACGTTTTAAAGGGAAGTTTAGGGCATCATATTGACGATAAAAAGGCATCGTTATTATACGGTGACGTTTTTATTCTTCCACCAAACGTTCCCCATTATATCGAAAAAGAAAACGACGCTACTCTATTTTATACCATTTCTTTTATGCCTAATTTTTTCACTAATTCCCTTAGTCAACCGTTATTATTTACTGATTTTTTAAAAACGGTAAATAATTTATCTAGAGAAAATATTCCACTAAAAATTTCCTTAACGGCAAGCGATAGAATTTTCGTTGAAATTATTTTTGATAGGATTTTGGCTGAATTTAACAATAAAAACGTTGGCGCAGAAGAAGTTATTCACGAATGCTTAGCGATGCTTCTCACTATACTTTCAAGAAATTATTACGATAAGCATTTAGGCGAATTTTCCATTTTTTACGAATCAAACGAGCAGTCGGTTATGCACTGCATAAAATATCTTTCTTCAAATTTTGAACAAGATATTTCTCTTGATAAAATTTGCAAACTTGCAACTATGTCAAAATCACATTTTTGCAAGTTATTTACACAAATAACGAAGGTGACTTTTAATGATTTTCTAAATGCAAAACGCATAGAAAAAGCAACCGAACTACTTTTAACTTCAAACTTAAAAGTACAATCGGTTGCAAGTCTTGTCGGCTATAAAGATTTTAGCACCTTTTCAAGAAATTTCAAAAAAAGAATTGGCGCTAGCCCTGAAAAATATCGAATTATAAACAAAATTTAAAAACAAAAAAACCTTGCTAAATCTTGCAAGGTTTTTTCTTTTTTTATTAATTATTCACCCTTGAATGGTAATAAGTCAACCAATCTTGCGCGTTTAATAGCAGTTGCCAAAACTCTTTGGTGCTTTGCGCAAACGCCGGTCATACGGCGTGGAAGAATTTTGCCACCTTCGGTAATATACTTTTTCAAAGTGTTGATATCTTTATAATCGATTGCATCAACGTGGTTTTGACAAAAAGCACAAACCTTTCTGCGTGGAATTCTTTTAACAAACTTTTTACCTTCTTTACTAGGTGCGCCTGCAACTTCGTTAGTAGCAGGAGTCATATTTAAATTTTCTTCCATTATAATTTCTCCTTAAATTCTTACTTAGATTAAGAAAACTTCTCAATCTTAGAACGGAAGTTGATTGTCGTCAATCGCTTCCAATTGTGGACGTTCTCTCTTAGTAGCCATAACAGGCGCATCTTCGCTTTCGCTTTGCGCTCCCTTAGGGGTTAAGAATTCCACTTCGTTTGCAACAACGTCGGTAACGTTTCTCTTAATACCGTCTTTATCTTCATAAGAACGGTTTTGTAAACTACCGATAATTGCAACTTTGTTACCTTTCTTAAGATATTTACCGCAATTTTCCGCTCTGCCACGCCAAACGGTGATATTGAAAAAATCAGCTTCACGCGTACCGTCAGCATTAGCATAGTCACGAGAAACGGCGATAGCAAATCTGCATACAGGAACACCACTTGGGGTTTCCGTAAGTTCTGGGTCACGGGTCAAATTCCCGATTAAGATAACTTTATTCATAATTTTTCTCCCTTAAATCTTGGTAATCAATCTTCTTATGATACCGTCAGTGATACCGATAACACGCTTTAATTCTTCAACGAAAGCCTTTTCTGCTTCGAAAGTCATTAACACGTAGAAACCTTCGGTCTTGTAGTTAATTGGGTATTGCAATTTCTTTGCGCCCCAACGGTCAGTTTTTTCAATAACACCGCCGTTTGCCTTAACTAAATCTTCGATTTTCGTGATAATCCCTTCTTTTGCTTCGTCAGTGAGAGCGTTATCAAGGATATAGAGCATCTCGTATTTGGTCATAATTTTTACCTCCCGGACTTATTCGGCTTGCCTTAAATAGCAAGCAAGGTTTTTTCTTGGCGTTATAATTTTGCCAAGTTCAATAATAATAGCAAAAATTAATAATTTTGTCAATTATTTTTACTATTATATTTAAATTACTTAATTTATCAACTTTTTCGCGTCTTTTTCGGCTATTTTTATTAACGCTTGATAATTGTTTTTTTCAGGATTTTCAACGGCAAGTTCAAATAGTTTTTCTAGTTCCTTTCCTATCTCTTTTTCCTTAAAATTTAGTTCCAACAAGTCCTGTGCTGATATTTTTAAATCTTTCAAGGAAAACGGCGTTCCGTCTAAGTTCATTTTGCAATATATTCCCTGCCATTTTAATACGGTTGGCGCAATCTCGTGTTTTTCTAAACTAGCCCTAAAATCTGCTTGTTTTATATCCATTAAAGATGAAAAACGCTTGTGGTTTTTAACGATATACCTGCGAATTTTTTTCTCTTTCATCTTTAAGTCTAGGTCAACCATATGTTCCCTAACTAAAAACTTGACGAACTCTCTAGTTTTCTTATCTGCTTTAAGTCTTCTTAAAATATCATCTGCAATCCTTTCTCCTTCTTTAAAATGCAAATGATAACAACCGTCACGGTTCATACAATAAGGCTTTCCAACGTCGTGCAAAAGCGCAGATAACCTAATTGACGGCTCTGCGTAAAGCACCGTTCTTAAACTGTGTTCCAAAACGTCGTAAAGGTGAAAATCTGCTCTTTGAGCCATGTTTCGCCCTTCTGTTAATTCTGGTAAAATTAAATCTAAAACCCTTGTTTTTTCTAGGATTTTTAACCCTTTATAATGCCCTTCTTTAGACGAAAACGGGTATCTAAAATCACTAACCAAAATTTTTTTTAGTTCAGCAAAAATTCGTTCAGCGCTAATCTCTTTAATGTTTTCAGCATAGGTATTTGCGCCTAATAAAACTTCTTCAGTTGGCGTAAAATCAAGTTCACCAACAAACCTTGCTAAACGCATAAGCCTTAACCCGTCGTGACAAAAAACTTTTTTCGGGTCGGTCGCGGTATCTAAAATTCTATTATTAATGTCTTCAATACCCCCTAAAGGGTCAACGAACTTTTCATTTTTTATATCGTAATAGACGGCGTTACACTTAAAATCACGGCGAAGAGCATCTTCAAAAATATCTTTAGTTAAAGTCGTTTTGTAAGGGGTATGTTCACCACCAACGTATTCTTCTTTTCTAAAATTCGTAAATTCGTAAGTTCTTTTACCGTCAAAAAATATCAACGTTCCCGTGCGTTTTATTTCGGTTACCGTCTTAAAACCAAACTGCTCTAATTGTTCGCTTATTTCATCAATGCAAACGCTTGAAGATAGGTCAATATCGTTAGAAATCGTTTGGTCGATTAAAAAATTACGGCAAAAACCACCCACAACGTATAACGGTTGGGATAACGATTTTGCAAGCGCAATTAAGTTTTTCGGTAAAAATTTTATCATATCATAAAACATTATATCACAAAAACTTGTATTTTAAACGAATTTGTAGTAAAATTTAAAAGTAAATCATACTTAAGGATTAAAATGTTAAACATTATAGTAAACCCTATCGCTGGTGGTAAGCGTGGAAAGAAAATTCAAAAAGCATTGGAAAAGGTTATCGCGCGTTTAGAAGAAAGAAACGTTGAATATACCGTTTACCAATCACAATATAAAGGCAATGCAACCGAAATTACTAAGGACCTTATTGAAAAGGGCGTAACTAACGTGGTTATTATGGGTGGAGACGGTTCTTTGCACGAAGTTCTTAACGGTTTTTCTAATTTTGAAAACGTTACTTTAGGACTTATCCCTTGTGGAACGGGTAACGATTTTGCTAGTGCCTTAAATATTCCTTTAGACCCTATTAAAGCAATCGACTTAATTATTGATGGCGAGGCTAAGTATACCGATTTTATGCAATTACCAACCGTTCGTGGTATGAATATCGTCGGTATGGGTATTGACGTTGACGTTTTGGTTAAATATTCAAAACTAAAACGCAAAAATAAGTTGGGTTATACCATGTGTTTACTTAGAACCTTGCTTAAATTTGATTACACCGATTTTACAGCCGAAATTAACGGAGAAAAAAAGGATTACACTTCTTTTATTGCGTGTATCGCAAACGGTAACGTTTACGGTGGCGGTATCCCAATTTGTCCTATCGCTGACCCAACCGATAATCAACTTGACTTTTTAATCGTAAATAAAATTGCAAAATGCAAAATTTTAGGCGCCCTTATAAAACTTCTTAAGGGCAAGATTATGTCTTTACCACAAACCGAACACACCAAATGTGATAAGATTAAAATAACACCTAAAGCGCCTTATATAGTTAACGTTGACGGCGAACTTTACCCCGATATTCCGTTTGAAGTTGAAATCGTTAAAAATAAGTTAAAAATGTTTAGATAAAAAAAAGGACTTAAACCATAGCGTTTAAGTCCTTTTAATTTTAAATCATTTTATTAACGTTTCCATAGTCGTCTTTAACGGCTTCATACCTAGTTTTTCATAAAATCTTAAAGCCGATTGATTTAAGTGCCATACGTTTAGCGTCACCCTATCGCAAGAAAATTCTTTTGCTCGCAACAAAACGTAATCGTATAATTTTTTTCCATAACCTTTGCCTCGCAAATCTTCTTTTACGCAGAGGTCGTCTATATATAACGTGCGCTTTGCATAAAGGTTTTCCGTCTCTTTCTCTTCTAAAAGTGAACAAAAAGCATACCCAACAGCACAATCTTCTTGGTCAACCAAAACGTAAACGGGCGTGTTTTCACCATTTACTATATCTTTAATTTCTTGATGAGTATATTTGGTTGCAACCGCTTTAAAAAGGTCTGGTCGTCCGTTTGCGTGAAGTGCTTGAACGGTAAAAAGCAAGTCGAACAAATTAAAAACGTCTTTATCGAAAGCCTTTCTAATTTTCATAATATCACCCTAAAACTTAGGCGTAACGCCCAAAAATTCACATATTTTAATAGAAAAAGCAAAAGCCGATTTAGGTCCGTTTGCAGTGATAAGGTTTTTATCCACTTCAACGTCAGTTCCCGTATAATCGTTATCTTTTAATGCGTCGATAAAATCTTTAGCAGGATAACAAGTCACCTTTTTTCCCTTAATTAAATTATTTTCGGCTAAAACCACTGCTGGCGATGCGCAAATTGACGCAACTAACTTACCCTTTTTAAGCATATCTGCTATCGCCAAAACAACTTTTGCATTTTTAGAAATGTTTGTTGCGCCTGGCATTCCACCAGGGATAACAATGCCGTCGTAATCGTTAAAATCAACACTTTCAACCGTTTTATCTGCTTTTACGGTTATTCCGTGAGAGCCTTTTGGAAATTCACCACTAACCGATACGATGTCACAGTGAACGCCTGCTCTAATCAAAACGTCAACGGGTGTTAAGGCTTCAAGTTCTTCCGTGCCACAAGCAAAAATAACTGCTATATTTTTCATTTTAAATTCCCTTATTTGTTTTACAACTTTATTTTATCACTACCTTATATTTTTTGCAATATAAAAAGGATTGTTTTTTTGAAAAACAATCCTTTTCGTTTTTATAATCCCATTTCTTCTTTAACTTGACGGAAGCAATCAACGATATATAAAATATCTTCCTTTTCAAGAGCAGCTGAAAGTTGAGTTCTAATTCTCGCCTTGCCCCTTGGTACGACCGGATATGAAAACGCCACCACGTAAACGCCCTTTTCCATCATGCGTTTTGCCATTTCAACGGCTACGCGTTCATCGTATAACATAACGGGGATAATCGGTGTTCCACCGTCGATTACGTCTAAACCGATTTCCTTAATCTTTTCAGCAAAAAGTTTAGTGTTTTCAAAGAGTTTATCTTTTAACGAACAATCATTTTCAATGAGTTCTATAACCTTTAACGATGCTCCTGCAACCGATGGTGCTAAGGTGTTAGAGAAAAGATAAGGTCTTGAACGTTGGCGTAAAAGTTCAATGATTTCTTTTCTTCCTGAAGTGTAACCACCACTTGCGCCACCTAAGGCTTTACCAAAAGTTCCCGTGATAATATCAACTCTACCACTAACGCCACAGTGTTCGGCAGTTCCCCTACCCGTTGAACCTAAAACACCAACAGAGTGACTATCGTCAACCATAACCAACGCACCATATTCGTCGGCTAAATCACAAATGCCTTTTAAGTTGGCAATAAGTCCGTCCATAGAGAACACGCCGTCAGTTGCAATAAGTTTAATTCTGCAATCTTTTGCTTCTTCTAGTTTAGCCCTTAAGTCAGCCATATCGTTATTTTTATATCTAAATCTCTTAGCCTTACATAATCTAACGCCGTCAATGATGCTTGCGTGGTTTAATTCGTCGCTAATAACTGCGTCTTGGTCGGTTAAAATAGTTTCAAACAACCCCCCGTTTGCGTCAAAACAAGAAGAATATAAAATAGTGTCTTCCGTGCCTAAAAATTCACTGATTTTCTTTTCTAAATCTTTATGAATTTTTTGAGTTCCACAAATAAATCTAACTGACGATAAGCCGTAACCGTAATTATCGTAAGTTTTTTTAGCCGCCTTAATAACTTCAGGATTGTTGCCAAGTCCTAAATAGTTATTTGCGCACATATTTACCACCTTTTTTCCATCGTCAAGGGTAACCTTTGCGCCTTGTGGGGTTACGATAACTTTTTCGTTTTTATATAATCCTTCAGCCTTAATCGTTTCACAAGTTTCCTTAAAGATTTTTAAAGATTCTTTCATTTTTATTTCTCCTTAATTATTAATATTAGTCCAATCTAAAATAACTTTTCCCGCATCGCCGTTAGCCATCGCTTCAAAGCCTTTTTCAAAATCTCTAACGTCAAGTCTATGCGTGATTATCTTAGAAATATCAAGTCCACCTTGCAACATTGCAGCCATCTTATACCAAGTTTCATACATTTCTCTGCCGTAAATACCCTTTAATGTAATTCCGTTAAAGATAACCTGCGTCCAATCGATTTTACTGTCGCTTTTCAATATGCCAAGTAAGGCAATCTTACCGCCGTGCGTTAAGTGTGAAATCATTCCGTTTAATGCAATTTCACTTCCACTCATCTCTAATCCAACGTCAAAACCTTCTACCATATTTAATCTATGCATCACGTCGGTTAAATCTTCTTTAGCAGTGTTAACAGTGTTTTCTAAGCCAAGTTTTTTAGCAAGTTCAAGTCTTTTATCGCTAATATCAGTTATAACGACGTTTCTTGCGCCTGCAAACTTACAAACAACCGCCGCCATAATCCCGATAGGACCTGCGCCCGTTACCAAAACGTCTTCCCCTAAAACGTTGAAAGAAAGTGCAGTATGAACGGCGTTTCCAAACGGGTCGAAGATAGAATACATTTCTTCAGGAATGCTCTTATCACATCTTCTTACGTTTTCTTTTGGAATAACCAAATATTCGGCAAACGCACCGTCACGATTAACGCCTACGCCAATAGTGTCTTTACAAAGATGACCGTGCCCTGCTAAACAATTACGGCATTTTCCACAAACGATATGACCTTCGCCTGAAACGATTTCACCGATTTTAAAATCGTGAACGTTTTTACCAACTTCAACTATTTCCCCAACGTACTCGTGCCCGATTACAAGTGGTGTTTTAATGGTTTTTTGCGCCCAATCGTTCCAATCGTAAATATGTAAGTCCGTTCCACAAATAGCAGTTTTATGTATTTTAATCTTTACGTCGTTTTCACCCGTAATAGGTTCTGGAACGTCTTCCATCCACAAGCCTTTTTTTGCAAACTTTTTAACCAATGCTTTCATTTTTATTACCTTCTTATTAAATATTCTTAGTGTTTTCTATGAGTAGTTCTATAAATCTTCTAGTAGAGTTTGAAATGCTTCTTTCTCCACTTATTTCGCCGTTTAAGATATACCCTATAATATAATGTTCATCGCTTTCTAACGGAATGCTGACAATTTGCTTTCCTTCGTTTAATGCTGACGGCATAATTCCCGTACCGATAGTGTATGCGTTCGTAGTCAACAAAACGTTCATAAGGGTTGCTCTATCGCTAATTTCAATTTCTTTTTCGCTAAAACTTTCGTCAATCAATTCTTCCGTAAAGAAAGACGAGCCGTGTTGACCTTGTTCATATAAAACGTAAGGATAATCCGTTAAATCGTTAATTGATAACTTTTCTTTAGTTGCTAGTGGATGCCCTTTCCTTAAGAACACGTGAGGGTATGCTTTAAGAAATTCAGTAAACACCAAACCCTTAGTGTTTAAATATCTCTTCATAGTATCATAATCACTATGCTTAATGGCTATAATGCCAATATTACTCATTGCCGTTTTTACTTCGTTAATAACGTCGTGAGTTTTGATTTCTTTTAATGCAAACTTATAACTTTCCGATTTCGTTTGATTTATTAACTTAGCGAAAATATCAGCGATAAAATCATAGTGCTGTGTAGCGACCGAAAGTCTTTCGTAAACTCTATTTTCTTCATATCTTTCGGTTACTAAATCTGCTTGGTCACAAATCTTAGACGCGTAGTTAACAAATTCAACCCCTTCGTCAGTTAAACAAACACCGTTTCTTAAACGCTGGAATATTTTAATACCTAGTTCTTTTTCCAAGGCCTTGACGCTTAAAGATAAGGTGCTTTGAGCAATAAAAAGTTGGTTAGCCGCTTCGTTAAACGAACCCGTTTGACTAATCTTTAAAACGTATCTACATTGTTGGATTGTCATAATTTACCCCTTAAACTATACTTGGTTTATTAAAAAAATTAATAACTAAATTAAAAATTCATATTTTTTAATTAATTTTGGGCGTTTTTTAATCAAAAAAACTAAAATTAATGATTATAGTATAAAGTATATCATATTTTTTAATACTTGACAATTACAAAAAATCTATTGCCCGCGTTCATAAAATATGATAATATGTTGTTTTTTTCGCCCATTTGGGAAATATAAGAAATTCTAATATCTTTTACCTTAAAAAAAGTTGAAGATTTTTTTATTTTTATATATAATAAAAAACGGTTGAGATATTATTCTTAACAAAAAGGAGATTTCAAAAGTGGAAAGATTTTTTGGAACAGTTTCACGCGGAGTTAGAGCGCCTATTATTAAAAGTGGCGATGATATAGTTTCCGTTGTTACCGATTCGATTTTAAAAGCATCAAAAGGCGAAGGAGTTCAGTTTAGAAATCACGACGTTGTTGCTATGACCGAAGCAATCGTTGCAAGAGCGCAAGGCAATTACGCCACAATCGACCAAATCGCAACCGACGTTAAAAATAAATTTGGAAGTGATACGATTGGCGTTATTTTCCCTATTCTTTCACGCAATCGTTTTTCAGTTTGTTTAAAAGGTATTGCTAAAGGTGCTAAAAAAATCGTTCTTATGTTATCTTACCCTTCAGATGAAGTGGGCAATCACTTAATCAGTTTAGATGCATTAGACGAAAAGGGCGTTAATCCTTATACCGACGTTTTGACCGAAGATAAATATTACGAACTTTTCGGTCACATTAAGCACACTTTCACAGGGGTTGATTACGTTGAATATTATAGACAATTAATTACCGAACAAGGTGCTGACTGCGAAATTATTTTTGCAAATAACGCTAAGGCAATTCTTCCTTACACTAAGAAAGTTCTTTGCTGTGATATCCACACGAGAGCAAGAACAAAACGCCTTTTAAGAAGCGAAGGCGCGTTGGTTTTTGGACTTGACGATATTCTATCTCAATCGGTTGACGGCAGTGGATATAATGAAAATTACGGACTTTTAGGTTCAAATAAATCTACTGAAGAGTCTATTAAACTCTTCCCACGCGATTGCCAACCTATCGTTGACGCAATCCAAAAAAAATTATTTGAAGCAACCGGAAAATTGGTTGAAGTTATGGTCTACGGCGACGGCGCGTTTAAAGACCCGGTTGGTAAAATTTGGGAACTTGCAGACCCTGTCGTTTCACCTGGTTTTACTAAGGGCTTAGAAGGTACTCCAAACGAACTTAAACTCAAATACCTTGCCGATAACGATTTTAAAGACCTTTCGGGCGAAGAATTAAAAAATGCGATTAAAAATAAAATTGCTGAAAAAGACAGTTCTACCGTTGGTCAAATGGGAACTACCCCAAGAAAATTAACCGACTTAATCGGTTCGCTTTGCGACTTGACTTCAGGCTCTGGCGACAAGGGTACACCTATTATTTGGATTCAAGGTTACTTTGATAATTATACTACTGAATATTAATTTTTATTAAAATATAAAAGCCGTAGCAAAATTGCTACGGCTTTTTTCTTGCAAAAATTAATTAGAATATTTTTTATCCCATTCGTGTTGCTTATATATCATATATGCAATATAGGCAACCCCTGGCGCAACGCCAAAAATTAATGACATTATCATAATAAAACCATCAATTTGTGGGCGATATTTATGAGCGTATTCTTTACACATATATTCCTTTTCCCACTTTGCATCTTGCATCTCATTATATACAAAATATAAAACGGCTGGGAAAACGTAAAATATTAACCCCATTAAAAACCAAAACTTGTTTACTTCAGGTCTTAAAGGAACGTAAGACTTGCCTTTTTTTTGCTCACTTTTCGCCTCAAAATTATTATTGGCTTTTTTAGGGGTATCCCCTTCAATATAATAAGGAGTTCCACAGTATGGACATATAACTTTATTATCTTCTTCTTTTCTCTCTATTGCAGCACCGCAACTTTCACACTTATAAGTAACTAATTTCATATTCTTTTTCCTAAACTATAATTAAATATATTGTATCACAATAATTTTCATTTTTCAACAATATTTTACTATCTTACACCTTAAAATATGCTTTTTAAAAATTAAAAGACCTTATAGATATTTGCTATAAGGTCTTTATTTGTTAATTTTTGAATCTTTTAACTAAAATTAGTTTCTTGGATTCTTAATGTTTGCTTGTGCTCGTTATCTTTTGCCCTTAGCGACAAATTGCCCGTTTAATATTAGGCTGTTATCACGATACTATTATCCATATATTTATCCGCCGTAGCGGTTGTATTCAGTTTTAATTTTTTTAAGTTTTTCCCTTATCATTCTTATGTTATATAAACACCTTTACCGTCAAATCTTGCCATTGATTTGGTCTAAGCATACCGTCTTTTTCCTTTCTATAAGACCTTGCTCCCTTATAATCAATCGTAAATTCCCATACTAATTTTTTCATATCGTTTGGCACGTCAATCAAGTCAAAATTCATATACCAATTAAAGCACGTTTCCGTTACGGGAACAATGGTATGAACGAACTGTTTAATCACTTCTCTATCTACGTAGTGTTCGGTAAAATCCATTTTCGATAACAAGAAGTCTTCCACCTTTTTTGCAGGCTCTTCTTCCCCGTCTTCGTTTGGAACCATCCCCGCATCAAGAATACGCCTTTTGTTTATAAGTTCGATTTTCTCTTGCTCAATTTCCTTTTTGAGTTCTAAGTAAGATTCTTTCCGGATTTCGTCTTCCAAGCGCATACGAGTTAAGCGTTTTAGTTTTTCGTCTAACTTTGCTATCTCTTTATCAACCGTTGCCTTAATTTCCGCCGCTTTTTGATATTCTTGAAACACACCGATTTGATATAAAGACGACACGTTATTTAGAATATCTTTCTTGTTACCCCATAACCCTGCAAAAATATGCCTTGCCATCATTTCTAATTTCCAATCGCATATTTCTCTAAGATTACAACTTTTTGAATCGTCAATCCCTGCTTCAATTCTAACATCCTTAGAACCATAGTTAAGTTGGTTATAGCATTTATATCCATAGATGACTTCGCCGTTTTTATTCTTGCGCCACTTGTTTTTGCGCATTTTATAACCGCATCTACATTTTAATTTCTTCGTCCAAACGTCGCTACTTTCGTGAATGCCCGTTTTGTGAAGAACTTCCCCGTTTTCCGTACGGAATTTACTATACCTAGTTCGTTGAAGTCTTATCTGTTTACAACGTTCCCACTGTTCTTCAGAAATAATCGGTTCAAAATCGCCTTTTACGTAAAGATAGGTATCTTCGTCACGGTTTATAATAATCTTTTGGTCAAGGAAATTATTTCTTCGTGATTTTAAGTACGCAGGATAGCCTTTATAGGTTGAGTTATGTAGTACTCGTGAAACTTTTGCGTTTTCCCATCTAACTAACCCCGAACTATCTTTTCTTTTACGTCGTATCATTTCATCACGAATTTGCGAGATTCCTTTGCCTGCCGAATACATATCGTAAATCATACGCACCGTTTCGGCTTGTTCTTCGTTGATTACGTAAGTTCCTTTTGCTTTGTCCCTATCATAACCAAGAATATTGCCACTTCCATACAAAACGCCCTTGTCTCTACTAATTTTTTGCCCCGCACGAACACGCTCTGAAATTTTTCTACTTTCTTCTTGCGCAAGCGTTGCCATAATCGTTAGCCTAAGTTCGCCGTCTCCGTCCATCGTCCAAATATTGTCTTCTACGAAATAGACTTCAATGCCGTACTCTTTTAATTCTCTCGTAACCACGAGCGTATCAACCGTGTTTCTTGCAAATCTACACACTTCTCTCGTTACGATTAAATCAAACTTCTTTTGTTTAGCGTCTTGTATCATCCTTAAAAATGCAGGTCGCTTTTTCGCTTGCGTTCCCGTAATCCCTTCGTCGATATATTTCTTAATAACATACCAATTAGGATTTCTATCCGCCACGTCGTCGTACCATTGCATTTGATTTTCTAAAGCCGAAAGTTGCGCTTCGTGTTCCGTGCTTACTCGTCCGTAGAAAACCACTCTTCTTTGCCTTGCCCTGTTAAAATTAACGTTAGTGGGCATTACCATTCCGTTTTCAATCAAGTTAAATCGCCTCCTTTAAATAATTTATTATGCTTTACTACACTTTCCCCAAACTGAGTACGCTTCTTTTCGATTTTGGCGTATTCTCGCTCGTCAATCATTTCGTTATCACGCATAATCTCTAACATCTTAAACGCGATAATCTTATTTAACACCTCCATATTTATTTTTGACTTGTCGATTTTCTCCACGTTTTGGGCTTTGTAGCAACCTTGATTTTCCACTTCATTATTTAATTTTTCTTCTCTTAAATTTAATTCCTTATAATTCAATTCTCCTTGTTTTTTATTTTATAGGGTGATATCCGCACTTTTAACGGAAAGATAAGTACGAATGCCCTATGCAATCATTTTTCTCCTCATTAATTCCCGACATTACGGGTGTATTAAGCACATAATGTGTTCCGCTGTTATTTGCTTTCTTCAAATTCTTTTCTTAGCGTTTGATATCCTAATCTAATCAAATCTACTTTTGAAATTCTTTTTTGTTTTAAGAAAGCCATTATTTCATCGTGCTCTTTCACAGGAAGCCTCGTGTTAAACTGTCTTGTTGCTTGCTCACGCTCTTCCTTATGCACAATTTCATACTTAATTCTTGCCTTTTGTTTTGGCGTTAATTGTTTTTCCATTGTATTTTCTCCTTAAATATAAACGATTTCGCTTAAAATCTCTTCTTCAATCACTTGTTTCATAGCGTTAATTCTTTTAACGTCTTCCAAATAATTACCCGTACGACGATACTGTTCGCTTTTAGAAAGTTTGTCCCACATAACGTCATAAAGTTCTTCGGCGGCTTTATCTACGCCGTGCAAATATTCAGGTAACTGCCCTGCTAAACTTAACAATTTACCGAAGTTATGCTTTTCGATATACTGTTTCGCAAGCGTTCCATACTTGCCGTTAACGTGCTTTTTAGGTTTAACTGCTTGTTGATAGATTTTTACTTCTTCCACAGTCAACCCTTCGCCCAAATCCGCTTTTTTAATGATTTCTTCTACGTTCATAAAACCCTCCCTTTAATTTATTGTAGCAACATTATACCGTGATATCACGAGATAGTCAAGCTGTTTTATATTCTTTTGAGAAAATTCTTTTAACTAAATATCACTATTGCAAGTGCAATGGTTTGCGCAATCGCTAGTACGGGTGAAAACCAAAACATAAACTTTCTAAAACCGCTTTCAAAACGGATACCGTCTTTCGCTTTTTCAATTTCTTTCTTCGCTTTATTAACCTCGCTCATCATCTTACCGGCACTTTCATTTACAGCGATTACGGCGTTATCTGCCATTTTAGTAATGCTTTGCTTCATCACTCTTACCGCTTCGTCAGTCGCCTTTGCCGTAGCTGTACTTACTTGATGCTCGATGTCCGTTACTGTTTCCGATATCTTGCTCAGCGTTTGGTTGAGACTCTTCGACAATTGGTTGTTGCTCTCTTTGACTTCTTTCGATAGCATCCAAACGTCTCCTCTCAGCTCGTTCACGAGCCTTTTGTTGCTCCATTCTAAGTTCTTCACTTGCTGCGTCTGTTCCGCGATTCGCACATTTTGCGTCAAAATCAAGTCGTTGCATTGCTCTCTCGATGTCGCCAATGCTTGCAAAAACATTGCCTCGCGCGCTTCCGCTGTTAATCTCTTTGCTTCTTCTTGTAAATCCAATATCGCCGGATTTCTTGAAATATCCACTGGTTGGTCCTCGTTTATGGGCTGAGGATGTTCGCCCGTTATTTTGTTTATCAAGTTGTTTTATTACCTCCGTTTTACTATAATTTGTTCCGAGCTTTTCCCCTCGGATAGATTTTTGTTTTTCGGGATGTAGGTAAGAATAATCCTTTCCATCCCTTGTGATTTTTACGCCGTAACACTTTTCAAGATATTCCTTGAACTTGTCGGGCGTGGTTGTGTTTTTAGTTGCTTCTGCAATTACTTCTCTAAGTTCTTCTTTCCAACTCGTACCGCCTTTTAGCATAATCTTCTTTTCAATTGCCGTTCTACTGTTCTTACCACGCTTTCTAAAATCCGTTTCGGTAAACCCGTATTTCTTCCCTATCCTATTAGCTTCGTCTTTCATCTTCACGTAATCTTGTTTGTTGAACTGCAATTTCTTACCCGTTATCGGGTCCACCGCGTTTACGACAATATGGCTATGTACCGTTTGCGTGTCCGTGTGGGTAGCGATTACGCACTCGTAGTTTTGAAATAATTTTGCCGTAAGTTCTTCCGCGTAGGCGTGAGCTTTTTCGGGTGAAACGTTATCTTGGCGCGCGCACGATAATTTACAATGATAATATTTACGCTCTTCAAACTTATCCCCTTTACCAAACCTGCTTGCCGTTTCGTCAAACTGCTTTGCGTAGTCCTCGTCTTCAAAAAGATTCCTTACCGACACTATCTTTGCTTTCTTCTCATCGGTTACGTAAGCTATCCCGTTTTTCGGTTTTGCTTTGCTTGCACTACACTTAAAAAGCGGCATTACCCACCTCCGATTGCAATAGATATTTTGCGGTATAGTTCTTTCAGACTTTTGATACACGCTTTGATTTCTTCTTCCGTAGCCAAACCGTTATAACTCTTTCTTGCCACTTGATTGAGATTGTTTCCTTGCCGTTTTAGTTCTGCCAAAATCTCGTTGCCGTTTTCTATTACGGTAATCGGCTTGTCAGTAATTGACCGAATTACAAAGTCCGTTATCGTCAGTCCGCTTTTAGCTATTGCTGTATCTATTAAATTTTTCTCTTGTTCGCTTGCCCTAAAATTGTAGGCAAATGGTCTTGTTCTTCTTGCTATAATTTCTCCTCCTTTTATTTTTTTTGTTATTTGGGGTATTAGGGGTTTCCCCTAACGAGGCGATTTGAAAAATCGTGTATTTGGCAAGACAAATACGTTCCTCGCTATATCGACGAAACCAACCATACCCATTTCATATTAAATTGTATTTTGGACGTAGAAAAAGCCCGACAGTTTATCACTGTCGAGCTTTCATTTCCACGCTTTGGGAAAACGGGTTCTATTACGCCGATTACTCATTTTTAATTTTTGGCAAGCCGTTCCCTTTCATAGAAAGGGAAAACGTTGATTTTTGAGCATCTCGTTATAAACTCGCTCTTTCACTTTTTACCATTTTCTTGCGAATTTCTTACCATATACGATAATGTTTCCATTTCTATTTTCTTCAACAAAACCTATAGGCGAACCACCCTTAAGCATAAATTCCTTAAAGTGATGAGCATTAACTATCGGCGCATAAATTCGCCAATCGGACGGACGATTCTTTTCGTAATAACGTGCCACGAATATAAGCACGTTTCTACTCGTTAGCCACTTTGAAACTTGTCTATCTCTCTCAGCTTTCTCTTCTTCTATCCTTTCGTAAAGGACTTCCCTTTCTTGGTCATCAACTACACGAAGTTCCATATACAAACGGTCAATTCTCTTTCTATACTCTTCGCAAATTTCAATGATTTTATCTCTATGCCTATAATCCGTAGCATTATTAGAAGTTGTATTTTCTCCCACTACCCAAGAAATAGGCATATAATTTATTCTCTTTCGCTTACCCTTTAAGAAGTTGAATTTTCTAACGGCTTGGTAGATATAGTCCATCGCCGTATCGTAAAACTCGTACTCGTTATCTTTCCCCTTTTCGTCTATCTCCTTAAAGAAAATAGGCGCAGGTCGATTATACTTTTTACGCAACGCGGAAAGTTCTTTTCCAACGTTTACGTTATCGTAAGCGCGTTTTGCTTTATCTATTTCTAAGCCCGATAAAACGGCAAGTTTACAAACGTCGTTATAAATCCCCAAGATTTTCTCTACGGGCACGCCGTGATGGATTTCGTTCCATACAATACTGTTTAACTTTTGCGAAAGGTTTACTATCTCGCCTATTTTATTTTCGCTCGTATCGTGGTCAAGCTCGGCAAGAGTTTGACCGTTTTTACTCATAGACGGAATACCACAAACGGGTACTTTGAAATGCTTTTTATATTTCTCGGCTGCTTCTACTAATAGCTTATCGTCCGTTATGAGCATAGCGTCTGAGTCGTAATCACAACCATTTAATCGCTGTTGAATATTCTCTCCAATAGCGTTTACGCACACGATATTTTTACCCAAATCAAAGTAGTTCCAAATATCGCCGTCAAGATTATTTTCCACGCAGTAAAGATTGCCCATCGTGATATGCGGTGAGCGCGCGCAAAGAAGCTTTGCACCATTTACAAAGCGTTTAGAGTGTATTTGTCCTTTCTTTAACTCACTTGTTATCTTTTCGCCGGCTATGTATTTTAACAGTTCTGGACCGTTACCAAACAACGTTGCGTTCGTACCGTTTAGAAGAATATGTCCACGGCCCAAATTACTTTTAAGTCCGCTTACTACGTCGTCCCTGAAATTAGCATACAATGCTGTACAGTTAAAATACGGACAACTAAACAACAATCTAAAAATTACTTCCGCGCGTTCCGCAAGCCCGTCGGGAGTTTTCTTTTCTTCCCCGTCCTTTTCTCTTGCATACGCATCGCTAAAATGATAGCGCATAAATTCCACGTCGTTACGAACAAGTGTGATATAATCAAAACTCGGCTTTAATAATTCTTCCGCTTGAGCTTTATCAAACCCCAACGTATTGAGAAATTGATAACTGCTTTGCACCATATCGCCGTGAAAAAATCTCGTGCCTTTATCCCATTTTACCACGCCAAAAGTATTATCTACGCTTTCTATCCACTTGCGAATATTCTTCTCGGAAAGACCGCCTGCGAATTTAAGATACTTCAAACTGTTGGGCGTCGTTACCATTACGATTTGACTTACGTCGGTTGCAAGCGTAAATCCCCTTTTCTTTATGTCATCAAGGGTAATATTTTTATCTTTTATCCATTTTTGAAGTTTAGTACGGAAAGCGCAAGACTTAAAAAACTTGTTACGAAGCAGTAACATATGCTTGTCCGCATATCCGCTTTCAAACACGCTTTCGTCTAAAAGGCTCTCGCCATCCCAAATGTCGTTGGTGATTTCCGTTTGCTTTTGTTCGGCTACAAGTTTGCCGTCTTTCAGTTCTACGGATATTACTTCTTCCGTAAATATGCTTTTATAATCGGGAACGAAAAGTATTCCGTCAAGTGGTATATCCACCGTTCCCTTGATACTACTTAAAGACAAGGCTTTATACGATTCCCACGAAGCAAGGTCAGTTTGCATTTTCAAACCGCAACTGCTCCATTTATCCATTGCTTTATATAAACGCTCATCAATAAAAAGGCACTTTCCCTCGCGCGAACTGCCTGCACTGCGCTTGTATCTGACGTAATGCACGCCGTCTAAATAAAAGCCATTTTCGTAAAAATGCGCACGCAAGTCTTTTATTTTTATAGGCTTTCCGTTTTCGGGCTTGTACGTATAGTTAAACTTTAAGTTAATTACGGCAAGGGTATATTCGTTTTCGCTCTTATCTTGAAAAGAAAACTTTTTACGACAAACGCGCTTATACGCCTTTTCAAGTTCTATGAGGTCTAACGAATTATCCAAATAAATTTTGAACAAACGAAAATAGGCGTCGCTTTTATTTTCGGGCATTTTATACCCAACGCTAACGCCGTTTTCTTGCTCGTGCCGATAAATATCCGCCGCTTCAATTGAAATAATTCTATACCCTTGTTTCATTTTTACCTAGTCCTTCTATTGTCTGCCTATATAATATCATAGTAAATATGACAATTTATGTCATATATTATACAAAATTTCGCCAAAAATAGCAAAGGTCAAATGTCCACGTTTAGGTACATCTGACCGCTTTTGTAAATTAAAACAGCTTAGTTCCATCCGTATTAAAGTAAGTAATATTAGGGTCTTTAGTTTTAATACTATCAGGTATTTTACTAGTAATATAAGATTTTGAAACCATCCCCGGTTCTATTATATATTCTTCGTTGCTTAAAAAAAGAATACTCCAACCTTCTTTAACCCCTTTTACAAAATTGGGATTTGATTCTTCAAAATCTTTCAGTCTAAGACTTTCTTCATCAGTAAGTTTTCGTGGAGCTATAAAAGCTAATAGGCTTGCCCCCTTGTTATCTTCAAATGTATCTTTTTTATGATTAGTTAATTCAAAAAGCCAGAAGTTATGTGCAATAGAATCTGGATTCGATAAAAGAAAAGCTTTTTCCTTTAAGTGTGTTTTGTGTGCAACACCAATACCATAATCAGGATTAATCAATGTTGGATTTAATCGTGCAATTCCTTGTATTCCATTGCCGGATTCGCTTAACATTTTGCAATGACTAGAAACTTCCTTAACGCTATATTCATCTTGCAATGCATCAAACAACTTAGGGTTTACTATAGGCCATAATGTGCTTACTAGATCATATTCGCCAAATTCTCCTTCCCATTTATCTGCTTTTATGGCTACGGAAGATAATGAATATTCTCTGTCATGCATCCTATAGTTGCCAACAGGAAACTCCGTATAAATAGAATTTTGAACAGACAAACAACTATCGTCAATTACGATATTGTTAGCTTGTATCATTTTACCAATCAAAATTCTTCTATAGATTTCACCATATTTTCTAAAATCAGTGTTACTTAAAGTAAAATCCAAGTTTTTAATTAGTTGTTTTATTGAAATATCCACACCAAAATTACAATTTTTAGGGATGGGCGCATCGCCTAGTGTGGTTTCACAAAGCTGAATAAGGAACTTATCTACCAAAGACGGGAATTTTTCCGAAAAAATATTCAAAATAATAGAGAATATTTCATCATTAGCTACAATTTTCTCTTTTTCAACATGAGAGCATACTATAGATACTAATTGATTTACAAATTTCTCCTTTAACTCATCTATCTCTTTATCAATTACAGGCATAGAAACGCATGTCCTTCTATCAACCGATAATACGGGACGTTCTTTACCTACAAAGTTTATTATAGCTGAATGATAAAAATCGTTTTGCATAACCCCTCTAACACTGTTATCAAAACTGCTATCACTTTCTACCTTAATACCATCGACAAGCGTTGCTCCCTCTTTTTTGCCCACAAAGTGAAACAAGTAGTAATAATATAAATTATCTTTATCCATACCTTTCTTAGGCAAAGATACATGAGAATAAAGTTCTAAATTCTCTGTTTGAACTTTTATCGAATAATTTTCGATTAAATTTAAACGGTCTATCACTTCTAAGTATGGATTAGGTTCACCGCTCATAAAATGAATTTCTGACCAAAAATCCTTCAGGTCTTCTTTTGTTATTGAAGGAAAATTTTTTAAGTTCATTATTTGATTACATTCAATTATAGGACGTATAATATTATCATTATACCTTATATTTACAGGGATAGAATCATGAGCTACGCATATATGATGACTAATTATATATGATAAGTTGAATAGCAATAATTTTTTTTCAACATATTTGTTAATGTTTATTGAATGTGATTCTCCAAGAATTATAGGTAGTTTTTCAATATAATAATTATTAACATCGCAAAATTTATCTTTTAAATAAAGTTTAACAATTGTTCCATGTTTACCTATACGTTCTTTGTCTAATTCAGAAGGATTTATATAATAAAAATGCTCATTTACTCCTTCCAATAAGAAACTATTAGTTTCGTTGTTTTCACAGTAGATAGTTGTAACACCTATTTTATCCGCTAACATGTAGCCAGATAAAATCCCTATGCCAAATTGGGATGTTGGATTTACCTCAAAGTTCCATCCTGTATTTTTTCTATAAAAATCTTTCGATTTGTAATATGAGTTGCCAATTTGAAGTAAAAAGTTGTTTATTATATATTTATCCATACCCGTACCATGGTCTAGACAATATAAATATTTTCTATTTACTCCTTCTATAACTTCTTCTCCGATACCAAATTCAATAGAAAGACTCTCTTGCACTCCATTTTGTTTATTGATTGCTATAATACATTTTGTTGCGTCTAAAGAATTTTGGTATAATTCTCTAAGACATAAAAATTCATCCTTATAAAGCTGTACTCCCATCAAAAGTTCCAATATTTTTGATTGGTTAAGTACAAAGCGCATGTTGGATTGAGGGATAAATATATTATTATCGTAATTTATTTGAGTGCGGTCAACGCGATTTGATATAGGTAAGGTATAAGACTCTATTTTATCTATTTTGAATTGTTCCCAACGTTGTTTTAAGCTAAAATAATTATCTAATTCAATGTCAACCCAATTTAAATAATCTTGAATAAAATAATACACTTCTGGCTTAGAACAATAAGCCGTATATTTAACAGTTTTTATACCATTTAATTCATCAAACTTAAATTTTAGATCTTGAAATTTTGCATTCCAATGCAAAAAACTACTTTCATCAGTAATTTTCTTTTCCGCAAACAACGAAAGTGGTGCCCTATCAGAACTAAAATGAATAATATCACTAAGACGCAATAATATAGCCAAATACTGAATATTAGATTTTTCACCAAGCAAATCTTCACGAGCAGTAGGAAGCTCAAAAATAGAAGCAACGGGTTCACCATGACATTTACAAATAGCCGATAAGTCTTTGATGAAATTATCTGCAGCAAAACCACTAATAGCTCTCTCAATTTTATTTTTTAAAGATTTGATGTTTCCCACAACGCGAATATGGTGCGTTTGTCTAATAAATTCACTTCTTATCAATTTGCTAATGTTTATATAATTTGCAGGCGAATTACTATTTTGTTTTAATTCCGTATTATATCCATTTCTAAATGTCTCATAAGCACGCATAAGTTGAACTAATGATTTGATAAGCATCTGTTCATTTTCTTTGGCAAAAACAAAATTTTTGGCTTTATTAAAATCAAATAGTTTATCTTTATTTAAATTAAGAATACTCAACGCTTCCGAATACGAATGTTCTTTCTTAAAATCATTGCAAATACGAAATGTTAATGTATTATCATATATAGTTTCTGTCCCTTCTAATGATTTCAATAATTCATATTCCCACGAAGGAAGCGCCATTGCGGAATCATGCAAATACGCAGAAACATATAATAAAATTGCCTCATAACAAGTTAAATTCTCTATCTTATCACCTAAAAGGTTTTCTATAATATTAACAACTTGTTCACTATGTGTTTCATCGTGAAGGTCATAATTACTCATTTGTGCGGTAATAAGTTTATTATGTTGGATAGTCGCTTCAACTATTTTTTTGCATTCAGACCAAAGGTCATTATAGTTTGAATTGTTAAGCGATTTTAAGGTTGTTTCTATTTTTTCTAAAAGCTTCATTTGTTTTTTCTCCAAAAGTAAAAGTATTTTACTCCATAGGTTTAATGTTTTTATTTTTTGCGCAAGCATAGCAATCGCCCTTGCATTCGACCAAATTATATGAATTTGGCTGACGTTCTAAACCAACGTATTCTATATTATTTTTACGGCAATAAGCAGCAATTTTCTTACGTTCTTTTAACGGCATTCTATTACCTAAGTAGACTTTTTTAATTTTATAAAATGGCATAGGATTTTCTTTAATTAGATTGCCATATAAAATTAACCGCCATTCTTGTTGGTCTTTCCAAATAATATCTTTTCTTAAAAGACCATTAAAATACATCTGCCAAATATCTTCTTCCGTCGGTGTTTTATCATCGTTTTTACTTAACATAAACAAATCGCCTCTTTTTTCACTATAAATTACAGAATAAAAATTTTCATATAATTTATTGTCTGTTTCCGTTAATGTGTTTACTTCATATTCAATGCAAAACCCTCTATTATTGTCAGCATAAGCAGAACTCCACATTCGATTTAAAAATGCAGAAGTAGAAAAGCACGTAATCCTAAATTTTGAAAGACAATTTTTAAATTCTTCATATTCCTTTTGTATAGAACTGAAAATTGCATGCATTCTATATTCTTTTTGATTTAATCCTTTGTTAAAAACATCCCTTATAAACACTTCAAAATGAAGTTTTTGAACTTTATCTTCTATAGCTGGAAAATATTCAATACATTTTTCTGCCGTATCAAACTCGAAAAGTTTTGATGCTAAGGCGTAAGCCATATCTCCTATATTATCTGAGGCGCTGTTAGCTTTAAAATATGTACAATATGTTTTTACTCTCTCGAATAAAAATTTATCCCACTCTAAATCCACAGCACAGTCGAAACAATCATCAAAATTTTTGGCTTCTTGTAGATAAATTGTATTGTTTTTTAATGCTTCCAAAGAAAAATTTCGATATTTTTTCTCTTCCTTAACATACTTTTTTGTATTTGGATAATATCTAAAAATACTGTGATAAGGGTGGATATGTGCACTAAATTGGAAATTCTTTAAGCCCATTTTTTCAACGTCTGATAAAGAATATTGCTTTCCATCTATATAACAGGTATGGTTTGTTTTTTCCATTTTTACTCCATAGGTTTAATCATTGATTCGATGAAGCAGCTTTATCTTTTGCTATTTTATGGAGAAATTCCATAAAATTGTCGCTGTCTTTAAGCGAGATATTTAATTCTTCTTTACACTCGCGGATTAAGGTTTGTTCTTTTGTTTCGCCTTTCTCAACTTTTTAGCCAACAAACTCCCAAAGGAGCGCTCTCGCTTTATTGGCAGGTCTTTGACAAATCAAAAACTTATCCTTATCCCATATAAGTGCCGCAACAACTTCTATCATTTCTCAAACTCTAACATTTATATTTCTTTCTTTACAAAAGGCTATTAACTTTTCTTTATTTTCTTTTGATGCCTTTTCACCTATGTAAATGGCATTAATTTTAGGTGCCTTAATTTTTTGATTAGCGTCACCAAGTAAACGCCATTCTTTTTGATAATCCCATATCGTGTTTTTTGTTAAAAACATTTGCATATATGGCGTTCTATCTGCCATTATCTGACCGTTACTTATACCAAATATCATTTCCCCTATAAACGACAAAACGATATTGTTCGCTATATTTGTTTTTCTATCGTCTTCATAAATTACGGGATAAAGAAAAACTAAATTTTTATAATCAGTTAAATCATATTCAACACAATACCCTGTTTCGTTTTGAGCATAATCAGTCCAAAATTGCTGATAATCTTTTAATTCACTTAAAGAGCAAATGCCCATATCTTTTCGTGCATCAAGTGCTAAACTAAACAGTTTCTTTATGTTCTCGCTAATTATAGGGTCATTTAATCGTTCTGGAATATTACCCAACCAATTTATTAGTGGCGCAGCATCTACATCTGGAACAAGTTCTTGCAGTTCAAACGACGCATCTAATAGCCAATTTCTTTTAACATAACCGTTTGGCGTAATTACTTGAGATACAACTTCTTTTACCTTTTCAAAATTTTCTTCCGACGTATATGGCTTTATGTAATCTAAAATTCCCGCAATACACTTGAATTTTAATTGATTTGTTTCCAAATCATAAAGGTCTTGCATTCCTAAACTTACTTTACATTCACTTGGGTCATCTAACTTTTCAGCTGGGCACAAGTAAAGATAGTCATTTTCAAGCATATCAAAAGCAAATTCGTCAAATGGCCTATATTTATAAAGAAATTTAGGATATTCAATTTCCTTACCGTGCAATTTTTTATTAATTATATCTATTGTCTTTTGATTCCCTGTCATTTTTTCCTTTCTTTTATTTTGATACTTGATTCTTACAAACAAGATTTTACCTCGTTAAGTAATCGAATTTTCTTCGTTTGTCATTTTTCTCCAAAGTTCTTTTATTCTTCCTACTAATTATCTCCTTCATCTTCGTATGGATGTATTTCTTCCCAATCATTGTCACTATCATCTTCCGATAAGGACAATCTAATACTTCCAAAATAGAATGGCTTTACATTGCAAATTCGAGCTGTTCTTTCAATATCGCGCAAATCAAATTCAAACTCTATTTCAAGTTCAACGTTTGCTTCGGCATTGTTAAATTTTAGTTCATCGTGCACTATGTAATAGTATTTATCGTCTTCTTTGTCATATTGAGATAAATTATAATCAAATACTCTAGCACGTCCACCAGCCAAAATATTTGCTCGACAACGAAACTTCGCTTTCTTTTTATTAACAGTGACGGAAGACGCGTCATAAAAATCTATACCTGAAACATCTATTTTATTAATCTCAATATCATCATCTATTAATTCATAATTAGCCAAGTCAAAAGCCTCAGATTCTAAAGACGACTTTATTTCTTCAAAAAGTTCATCGTTATCCTCTTTAATATATTTATTTTCAATGAAAGTAGCAATCTCTTTTTTAATCAAATATTTTGTTGTTACGTCTAATAATTCTTTCAATGCTAAATATGCATTCTTATATATGAGCTGCCATTCTTCGTCTAATGGATCTATAATCTCATGGAACAATGCATTTCTCAAACTTACAACAAAATCAATAAACCAAAAATAAAGGTCTCCCTTCATTTTCTGATAAAAATAATCCGTTTCAGCCTCACTTTTATTTTTTCTTGATATTTCACTTGAAAATAGCGATATCGGACGTTGCCGTATTATCATATATTCATCGTCGATTTTTTCCATATTTCTAAAAGTTGGAAGTAAATTATTTTCGAATTGTTTACTTAACCTCATAAGACAATAATTAACTTTTGACAAAATAATGTCCCTTATTTTTAGAGTGTATTTATGGTCCAAGTTGTTTTGTGTCCAACTTGATACTCTTTCCTGTATTTTATCATAAAGTTTTTTATAAAATTCTTTGATGTATCCCAACTCATCCACATAGATAGGTTTTGTTAAATCGATAGAGTTAATTATCTCCTGCAAATTTATTCTAGCTTTAACATTTTCACTATAGTTTGTACTATAATATTTCCCATATATTTGAAAACTTATAGATAATGTAAATCTGTTTTTTATTCGCAAATCAAAAGCTGTTCTCTCTTTTAATTCTCTTCTATCCGTCTTTTTAAATTTTAAATTATTTTCCTTAAAATTAAAAGTCTCATTAATACGATAAAATGTTGTTAAAAAATATTGCTTAAATTCTTTTGCAATTTTTTCTCTTGATGGAATGTACAATTTATATATGATATCTGAAAATTCTTTAACACTCACATCTTGAGAAATTCTTACCAAATCAACTTCTTTAAATTTGTTTGTAAACGGTCTGTCCCCACGTGGCTTACCATCCTCAGCAAAAGGCTGTATATCAGGATATAAACGCCTCAACGCTGCAACAAAAGCGAACCATGTCTTGATAAACATAGTTACATAGTCCGATTCTGTTATTGCTCGCCAATTTGTGTATTTCTCTATATCTTTTGACATTTGTAAAATTTACCCTTATACATTTTGTTTGCCAAGCCAAACAAGAGCTGTTTCTTCATCTGTTTCAATTGCCATTTCTACTGCTTTAACTGCAATATCTAACAATTCTTTAGATTTTTTCCTTAATCTAAAAGATTCTTGGACTTTTTCTGCAATTTCTTTTTGCTCATCCATATCCAGCACAGGAATAATAACCTTTTCAATATCGGATGGTTTCCAATGTTGAATTATTGCGCCATTACAATCTCTTTCTGCCTGCAATTGCACAACGGAAGAATTTAGAACTAACGTTAAATAGTCTGGTAAAATCTCATTTGTATCTTTTACCGTTAAATGTAATAATGCGCCGGATGTCACAACTTCTAAATCTTCTTGTACTTTGTAAGCAATACCAATGCTTCCATCTTTTGAGAAGAGAATAGTGTCTTTTTTTGGATAAAGTGTCTCAATACTAGAAACGATATTTTTAGATATTTTAATATCAGGATTTGAGATTTCAAATTTATCTACATCACTTACTCTAACAAAAGGAATACCTTCGTCTTGATATGCCTCACTCCCAGGCTCTATTGACTTTTTGACATTTACCAGTCCATTTTCGCCACCCAAATGTCTTGTATTATGTCTCTTTAGCCCATCAAACAAATCATCATATTTAGGTTGATAATGTTCAGCATCCAACCGAGTTTCATTTAGAATAGAACTGTAGTTTTTTATTGTATAAACATCTTTTTTCTCTCTATAACTAAATTTTGCTTTTAATTCATTTTCAACTGTTTCATAAATTTCTCTTGCTTTTTTTATACAATCATTTTTCTTGTTTAAGACTGTCTTTATAGAAAGTACAAAATCTTTTGAAAACAATGGAATATAGAGCGATTTGACCGCTTCTTTATCTATAGTTAAGGGAACAGTGCCGTTGATTTTTCGTTCAATAATATTTTTTCCTATCTTACTATTAAAGAATAAGTATATTAATTCTTCGCAAGTATTTTCACTTTCTTTTATCCTTAACATAAATAAATTCATTCCTAAAGAAACAGGCATATCCAATTTGGGCATTAAATATGTCCTTCCTGGTGAACCAATTTTATTTATAAGAAGTTCCCCACCATAAACTTTACTTTTTGAAAGAAAATCATATGTTTCTTTTGTTACATACTTTACTGAATCATTATAGTTTTCTTTTTCTAAATCAGTAGTTCTCACCATGTACGCATAGTTTTTTTCATCCAACAATTTGTAGTGTTGCGCAATTGTCTCATAACTACCATTAGAATGAAAATCAGTAAGCGTACTATATAAATCTACTATTTGTAAATTATTTCTTGATTTAATTAGTGAATAAGATTGTATATATTTTTTCAAATAAAATTCCGAATCTATCCTATATTTTTCGTTATCAATAACTAATTCACTAAATTTAATTTCAGTAATTTCTAGCCCGTCCATTAAAGCTTTATACTTTGCTTTATTGAAAGGTTCAACAGACGGGCTTATTGAAAAAAACTTAACCCTTCCTTTTTAGCAAATTCTGCGAAAGCTTCAGCTATGCCGTCGCCTGTTATTCCGTCGTGATTATACAAATCTTGGTCAACAACTAAATGTCCGTGATTATCAAGCGTATTTGTACCATCAATAGATTTAACATAAATTTTATCGCCACTGTTATCCTTACCTTGTTTCTGTTGCGTAGCAAAGAAAATAGGATAATCTTCTTTTTTAGGACATAATACGTCGTCCCATTTTTGAACAAAAAGTACACTTGTTTTTGTTCCTGTATGAGGCTTAAACGTATTTCCATGTACGCCAACTACCGCAAGTATTCTGCAACGCTGTGCAATATACTCACGGATATATTTATCGCTACTGTTATTAAATCTACCTTGTGGCAATACGATTGCCATTCTTCCGCCTGGCTTTAAGAAATCAAGGTTACGTTCAATAAAAAGAATATCTCTACCCACTTTGTTTTGCATTTTGCCTTGAGCATTTTTGCCTAGTTCGTATCTACCAAGAATTCTTGTTTCTTTTACATCACCCGCAAATGGAGGATTCGCCATAACGATATCGAAGTCAAACTCTTGATATCCTTTACCTCTACGCAAATCTTTTAAACGGCTAAATCCTTCAAAATACGTGCGAATCCAATCTTCTTGTTTTGCCGTTTCATCCCAACGGTCATAATCAAGCGTATTTAAATGTAATACGTTAGTATGTCCATCGCCTGCTATTAAGTTTAAGGTACGAGCAACACGAACCGCCTTTTCGTCAAAGTCAATACCAAAAATATTATCCTTTACGTATTCAGTAAAATCGAACGGTTTTTGGTCTAGCGAAAATAATTCACTAACCTCAATCCCCCTATCTTTTGCCATTTGACGCCAAACGTGGAAAATTGTATGCACGGGAAAACCACTGCTACCACAAGCAGTGTCAACCATTTTTTCGCTTTCCTTAGGATTCATCATCTTTACACACATTTCGATAACGTAACGAGGAGTAAAGAATTGTCCTTTTTCGCCTTTACTTGATTTGCTCATTAAATATTCAAATGCATCATCAACAACTTCGAGATTACTATTGAAAAGTTTTACGCTTTGTAAAGACGCAACACAAATAGACAAATGTGACGGAGAAAGTGCTATTTTAGAATTTTGCTCAAACACGCCTTTCCATTTTTTATTTGCCTTATCAAACAAATCTTGAATAGCTTCTTTAAGTTTAAATTCCGTTCTACCCGCATTAGTAAATTCTAAATAACGAGAAGGGGTTTGTCCACTCAACCATTCATCATAAAGCTTTGTGAAAATAAGTTTAAAGCATTCTTCAAAAACGTCAACACCTGCATTTGCTAAAACTTCGTCTTCAAGGTCTTTGATTTTATCCTTTAATGAAACCCTATCCTTTTGCAATACGTCGTTTGCTTTCAAATCTTCGATAGTCCAACGCTCGGAAACAATATCCATAAGCGTTTGAGTTGCTTTTGGAATATCTCTAATATCTTCAAAGTAGTTAGGGTCTTTTCTATTGTAATATGCGATTTGTTCACCGTTCGTCCAAACAGCAATAGGTGCGCCCGTACTATTGCAATAACTCTTTAATTGTTCTTTGCCGTCTTTAAGTTTAGGTTTTTTAACCTCTACAATAACGTAAGGAACGATAGGACGGTCTTCGTCCATAATAACGATATCCGCACGTTTTACTTCACGACCAAAATATACGGGGAATTCTAATTTCATTCTTGAAACAGGATAGCCGTATTCGTTAATGAGCTTGTCGATAAATAATTGACGAACAACTTCTTCGGGATTTAATTTAATATCCTTTTTACGAACTAAACACTCAACGACAGCGTATTGCTTGCCGTTTTTTTCTTCTTTCACTACAATTTTTTCATTTAATTTAGTAATCGCTTCATCTGCGAATTGTTCAGTTTTATATGCTGAATCCTTTAATATATCGTAAATGTTCATTTTATTTCTCCTTTAACTATTTTGTTAATAGTTTTAGTTGTTTTTTTCAAAAATTCTTTTAAACCAAGACCAAAATCCTTTTTTCTTTTCGCCATTATTTAATTCTACCGAAGGCGAAACTTCCACGCTTGTATCTTTATCAATCGTGTTGTTGTCTCCCACGTTTGAATTTTTAATAACCGTTTTTTCCTTCGTCGTTGAATTGTCAGTTACAATTAGATTTAGCGTATCAAATAAAACAGACTTCTCTTTTTTACCAATCTTTTCACTTCCGATATCCAAATCGTCCAAACACCCAAACTGTTTGTCAAGTTCTATCAATATTTTTAATGCCTTACTACTAACCGAACTTAATATTCTTGCAAATTCAGTAGGATAAATAATTTGACTAATTTTTACGCATTGCACTCCGTCCATCCAACCATTACGGGTTTTATGTTCGACTTCTCCCGCCAAGTAAGATAAATCTCGACAAACACCTTGCTCCGTTTTAGAGAACTTTTCCACCTCTGATAATGGGTCATAAATATTCTGAATTGACAACCTTTCTACGGTAGAAGTTTTTAACCATGTTAGTGATAAAGGTTGATTCGTTACTTGGTAACCACCATTAATACCTGAATAAGTTAGTTTACAACCATGAAAAACTCTATACTCAGGCAAAATATCTTCGTTTGAATATCCGTAAAGTTCTTTTTCTGACCATAATTTTATTTGTTCATTGTCTAAATCACTTGCTAAAACGTAAATTCTTTTTAATGCTATCTCTAAAGATATTTCATTATTAACAAGTTCTTTAATAATCTTGCTTTTTGCCATTATTTTCTCCTTTTTGCTAAAATCAGTTTGATTTTAGCATAGTATATATGACAATTTCCGTCATATTTATAAAAGTTTTTAATTTTCTCTAACTCGCCACAAGGCGGCGGGGTGATGTTTTATATTCGCTACGATTTCTTCGTTGTCGAATAATAATTCGGGAGCATAAGTTTTCTCTTTTAGTTTAGATAAAAACTCTTTCTCTCCGTCAGTTAAAACAAGTAAATCTTTTACGTAAGTTAAAACTTTTTCTTTTGCCTTTTCTATGTCAAACTTATCGTCTTTAGATATAACGGGTTTTAATTGCGTTTTATACTTCTTATAATCTAATCTCTCAACGTTTTTATAGTCTAACTCTTGAATATCATAATCCCCGCCGATAGCATTATAAAAAACAAGGCATTTTCTTAAAAGTTCGGTATCCGTTATAACATTATTTTCTATCATAGCGTTTACGTCGTATAAATCTCTTGGCGTAGCACGTGATAAAAGTGCGTTGATTTTGCTTGCATAGAGTTCAGTTGTGTTTAAGGTTAAAACTTCAAAATCTTCTACAATGCCCTTTGTTAATATTTTCTTCTTTTCAAGCGGTAACACGTGGCATCTATCCAAGAAGTTAATTTCAACCTTTATATTGTCACGGTTCCCCACGTTGTTAATGTAATTAAACAAGAACGACGTTAAAGCGAAATGGTCACGAGAATCTGCAAGCGAATAGCCTTCTTGCCACATATAGTCGGTTAATCGCTTTTTGAACTTCTCTTTAATTTCGGGCAATTCTTCCCTATCGACGTTTACGGTAAAATCCAAATCGATATCTACAGAAAGGCGTGGAAGTTCTACCGCAGTCAAGTTTATAGCCGTACCACCTTTAAGAGCAAGTTTATCCTTAAAGACAACGTCGCTATTTAAGAATTTTAATATTTCAGAAAGACGTAAAACCTTTTCCAAAGTATCTTTTATAAAGTTAGATTCTTGGGCAAGTCTCGTCAAGTATTGTCTTGAAAACTCCATTAATATCCCCCGTTTAGACGAGATTTAAGATTTTTAGGAGCCATAAGTTTCCACTTAGAATTAAATTCTATCTCTTTATACTCGTCTTGTAAAAAATATTTTATCTGATTGGTTAGTTTGCTTTTACACTCTTCAAAGAACGAATCGGTTAGCATAAATTTGTCTTGAAAATGTTCTAAAACGTAGCCCGCTTTTTGATAAAGAAATACCGAATCGTAGGCTTTTAACGTTTCAAGTAGTTTTGTTTCGTCTAAAACACGAATTTGGTCAAGCGCATTTAAGATTTCATCAATTCCACCACCTGCGTCAATATCGTCAAGACAGTCAATAACCGTACGTTCAAGAGACGTTACGCGAACCGCGGCGGTTACTATATTCATAATTTGAACGTCGTGTTTTAGCGGTTTACGAACATAGTCGATATCGTCAAAAGTAAAATCGTTGAAACGCTTTTTACTACCCACCGTTACGGTATTAAAAACTTGATTAGCCACGCCAAAATATTCAAAAGCAGAATGATAGCACACGAAAGCATCTTCAGCAATTTTTGTAGCAAGCTCAAACTTTGTTGTAATTGGATATCCCGACACGTCAACGTGAACGTATAACCCGTTGCGAACTTTAACAATTTTTTTAGAACGAACTTGCCCCGCTATCCAATTTTCGTATTGTTTATCATTTATAAAATTGCCTATTACGTCCTTTTTTGTAAACGTATAAGGGATAAATTTTGCCATTTACATATCCTCAAAACTAATTTTAACCATTTTAACATAAAACACTACAAAAGTCAAGTGGTTTGTGTAGATTTGGTTAATATTTAGTAATACTATACCTAATTTGCATAATTTCCGAAGAAAAAACAACGTTTTTCAAGCATTTTAGGTATAAAAAATATGATTTTTAACTTTTTTTACGCAAAACACTACGTTAAATAAGTGTTTCGTGTGAGTTTAGTTAAAAAGAAAAGTCGATAGCAATAGCCACCGACCTATTTTCTAAAAATTATAATAATTAAAAACCTTATCAACGATTAATCTTCTATTTCATCAAATAACGTATCGTCAAAAAATTCTTTGAGCGATATACCCAAAGTTGCAACAATTTGATAGATTGTATCGAGTTTTACTGTTTTATATTTACCGTCAACAGTAACTGAAATTGTAGAACGAGGAATACCACCATTTTTGTATAACTGATATTGAGTCATATTGCGTTCTGCGAGCAAATTTTCCACCCTCTTACCTACTGCTTCAGATAATTTCATAATAGCCTCCTCGCGTTTACCACAATAAACGTTCATTGCAATAATTATAGTTTGTGCAATTAAATTTTTAGTTTATTGTACTGAACGCTTTCAAAATATAGTTTATTGTGATAAACTATTATGTGAGGGTGATTATTATGATTATTACTTTTTGTGGGCATTCGCAAGTAATTTTTACAGATGAAGAAAAATCAGTATTACGAAATATTCTTGTTGATGAGATAAATAAAAATCCCACCAGCAAGTTTTACTTGGGTGGGTATGGTGATTTTGACGGATTGTGCTTGAGAACTTTAAGGGAATTAAAGCATGATTTCCCTACTATTGAAATTCTTTTTATAACTCCTTATCTTGATAAAAATTATAGCAAATTAGAACTTGCAAAATACTATTATGACGACGTTATATTCCCTCCTATTGAAAGTGTTCCACGTAAGTTTGCAATCTTAAAAAGAAATGAGTGGATGGTTGAACAAGCTGACCTTGTTATTGCCTACGTTAAATATTCTTGGGGTGGAGCTGCTAAAGCTTTAGAATATGCCAAACGGAAAAAGAAACGTATTATAAACATTGCAAAATAAACATATAAAAAGCCGTTTTGAATTTTTGTTTTAAAACGGCTTTTATTATACAGAAAGTTTCTCGCAAATATTGTTAGTTTTTACGAGAAACTTATTTTTTATAGGCATTTACTCTTCACCCTTATCCAAGATTTTATCTTCTTCGAGTTTTAAGGATTTGAGCCACTCTTCCTTTTTACGTTGGATTACTTGATAGTTTATACTTCCACGCGAACAACAAGATAATAGAAAGTTAAAATCTTTTAACTTGTTACGAATTTTGTCGTTTGGGTCTTCAACCACAATCTTCGGTCTACGATACGCGTTATATAATGTTATAAAGCATTTCCAACTGTATGCCATCAAGTTTTGTTTTGCGGCACGTTTGCAATATCTACGCCAACATAACCTTATAGAAGATTGATGTTTACACATTTGAAATTCTTCCCACTTAAAATCGGGAATTAGATATCCTTCCCCTGCTTTCGCCCTTTCGGGGAATAATAAAGAAGAAATCTCTTCTTCACTCATATCATTTAGCTCATAAATCTCAATTCCTAATGCATTTATCCTTTTTAGAACAGTCCATACAGTCGTGCGAGAACAAGTGGATAACGTTGCAATTTGACTATTATTGTTGCCTTTTTGGTAGTATTCAATGATTAATTTGTATTTTGACATAATTTTCTCCTATTTTATCGCCCTTTTTTACCCATAGCGGTAGATACAGAAAAGTGTTCAATTTGAGGAACCACCCCGTTTTTTTGACTGATTTTTGACCTAACAAGAGATTTTTAAGAGAAAAAAAGTAGTCACTCTCTTGAAAGAATGACTACTAAAACCTTATTTTTTAATTAAAAATTGAATTTTTACCGCTTTTCGGTGCTAAATCTTAGCCCCTAGGATTACGGATATTAGCTTGTGCTGCTGCTAAACGTGCAATTGGTACACGGAATGGTGAGCAAGAAACGTAACTTAAACCAATCTTATGGCAGAATTCGATAGATGATGGGTCGCCACCGTGTTCACCACAAATACCACAGTGCATATTGTCGCGAACCTTTCTACCTAAGGTAACAGCCATATCCATAAGTTTACCTACACCGTTTTGGTCGATTTTTGCAAATGGGTCGTTTTCAAAAATCTTGGTGTCATAGTAAGCGTTTAAGAACTTACCAGCATCGTCACGGCTAAATCCGTAAGTCATTTGAGTTAAGTCGTTAGTACCGAAGCAGAAGAATTCTGCTTCTTTAGCGATTTCGTCAGCAGTAATACATGCTCTAGGAATTTCAATCATAGTACCAACTTCATATTTGAGGTTAGATTTTGCGTTAGCAATTTCTTCATCAGCAGTTTTAACTACGATATCCTTAACGAATTTTAATTCTTTAACTTCGCCAACGAGTGGAATCATAATTTCAGGAACTACGTTCCAATCAGCGTGCTTATTTTGAACGTTGATTGCTGCGCGAATAACTGCTCTAGTTTGCATTTTTGCAATTTCAGGATAAGTAACTGACAAACGGCAACCACGGTGACCCATCATTGGGTTGGCTTGGTGGAGAGAAGCGATAATCGCTTTAATTTCAGCAGTAGTCTTACCTTGTGATTTTGCAAGAAGTTCAATATCATATTCACTTACAGGAACGAATTCGTGAAGTGGTGGGTCAAGGAAACGAATAGTAACAGGGTTACCTTCTAACGCTTCGTAAAGTTTTTCAAAGTCGCTTTGTTGCATTGGAAGAATTTTATCAAGAGCAACTTCTCTTTCTTCAACGGTATCAGCACAAATCATTTCACGGAAAGCATCAATTCTGTTGCCTTCAAAGAACATGTGTTCGGTACGGCAAAGACCGATACCTTCAGCGCCAAGTTCACGAGCCTTAGCAGCATCTTTAGGGGTGTCGGCATTAGTACGAACGCCTAACGCTCTAAAACTATCTGCCCAAGCCATAATTCTACCAAAGTCGCCTGAAATAGTAGCGTCAACGGTAGGGATTTTTCCATCGTAAATGTTACCGGTTGAACCGTCGATAGAAATTATATCGCCTTCCTTATAGGTTTTACCTGCAAGAATAAAGGTTTTGTTATCTTCATCGAAGTTAGTGATTGCTGAGCAACCAGAAACGCAACAAGTACCCATACCACGAGCAACAACGGCCGCGTGTGAAGTCATACCACCACGAGCAGTTAAGATACCTTGTGATGCTTTCATACCTTCGATATCTTCAGGAGAAGTTTCTAAACGAACGAGAATAACTTTTTCGCCCTTTTCTTTCCAAGTCTTAGCATCTTCTGCGCTAAATACAACCTTACCGCAAGCAGCCCCTGGAGAAGCACCTAACGCACGAGCAACAGGTTCTGCTTCTTTTAACGCTTTAGCATCGAATTGTGGGTGCAATAAAGTGTCAAGGTTTCTAGGGTCAATCATCAATACTGCTTGTTTTTCATCAATCATGCCTTCGTCAACTAAGTCGCAAGCAATCTTGAGAGCAGCGGCAGCAGTACGCTTACCGTTTCTAGTTTGTAACATATAGAGTTTGCCGTGTTCAACGGTAAATTCCATATCTTGCATATCTCTATAGTGGTCTTCTAAAATTTGACAAACTTGTTCGAATTGTTTGAACGCTTCAGGGAATTTTTCAGCCATTTGAGCAATAGGCATTGGTGTACGAACACCAGCAACAACGTCTTCACCTTGTGCGTTAGTTAAGAATACACCCATAAGTTTCTTTTCGCCGGTTGCAGGGTCACGAGTAAACGCAACACCGGTACCACAATCATCACCCATATTACCGAAAGCCATTGCTTGAACGTTAACGGCAGTACCCCAACTGTAAGGGATATCGTTATCACGACGATAAACGTTTGCTCTTGGGTTGTCCCATGAACGGAAAACGGCTTTAACAGCACCGATAAGTTGTTCTTTAGGGTCGGTTGGGAAATCTTTACCAATTTTTGCTTTATATTCAGCCTTGAATTGATTTGCAAGTTCTTTTAAGTCTTCAGCAGAAAGTTCAACGTCGAGTTTAACGCCCTTTTCTTCTTTCATTTTGTCGATAAGTTGTTCAAAATACTTCTTACCAACTTCCATAACTACGTCTGAATACATTTGAATAAATCTTCTGTAGCAGTCGTAAGCCCATCTAGCGTTACCAGACTTTTCAGCCATAACTTCAACAACTTGTTCGTTTAAGCCAAGGTTCAAAATGGTATCCATCATACCTGGCATAGACGCTCTTGCACCTGAACGAACAGATACGAGTAACGGATTATCTAAGTCGCCGAATTTCTTGCCGGTAATTTCTTCCATCTTTTCGATGTTAACCATGATTTCAGCCATGATTTCATCGTTGATTTGCTTACCGTCTTCGTAATATTTAGTGCAGGCTTCGGTGGTAATGGTAAAACCTTGTGGAACAGGTAGACCAATTTTGGTCATTTCAGCAAGGTTTGCACCCTTTCCGCCAAGAAGTTCTCTCATCTTGCCGTTGCCTTCACTGAATAAATAAACATACTTCATAGTGAATTCCTCCAAAAAAGTTTAAGATTTTATAATTCATAGTCAAACTGACCTATTTACTTTAACACAAATTAAAAAAAAATTCAACCTTTATAACATATTTTTTACATATTATAACAATTTTGTTATGTTAAAAATTGTTTTAACAAATTTTTAAGAGTTCTTTTAGGGAATTAAGGCTTTCGTCAGCGCGATTTTCAAGATAATATTCGATTAATTTTAGCGCCTTAACCGTACCTTCAAAAGAGTCGTTTAACTTGCCCGTTTTAGCAAGGTTTAACGCGTGATAGGTAAGAATTGAAATTTCTCTACCAATACCGTCAAAACACTTTTCACAACTAAACGCGCCCGAACGATAATCAAAAAACACTCTTCCGTCAATTTTTTCATCACAATTAAAGCATTTTTCAAAGGAAAGTTTAAACCCTGAAATTTCAAGCGCTTCGATTAAAAATTTAACGAGTTCGCTTTTTGGATTATCTTCTCCGTACGCAATGCCTTTAAGCGCATTAACAGCACACAAAAACATATTAGATGAAACGATTTCTTCCTTATAAAAGCGCTTGATAAATTCGACCACCGTACCCGCGCAAAAAAACTTTACTATATTTTCACGAACGGGATAAAAACTATCGATTAAACTTGCGCTAATCACAGTTCGTCTATCGTTATTTTTAGAAAAAACAAATTCGGCAAAACAAAAAGGCTCTTGCGCAAATTTAAGTTTAGCGCCAGCCTTTTTTACACCTTTTATTTTAGCGGAAACTACACCCTGTTCAAGAGTGAAAATGTTCAAAATTTTATCGTTTTCAAGGTATGATACCCCACCTAAAACGATTCCGCTTGCTTTTTCTTCCATAGTTATTCCTTGTCTTTTAATCTCTTATAGAGTAGGTAATGGGCAACGTTTCCCGATTGATTAAACAGTTCCCACGCCATATTTATTGCTTCTTCTCTCGTAAATTCATTTTTCTTTTTATCCATACTTTTAGTATGGTAAATTAAAACAAATTAATTCAAAAAATTAAGTGCATTTTTTAATTTTCGTATCCCAACTCACGAAGCAAAGAATTGCTGTTTCTCCAATCTTCCTTAACCCTAACGTAAGTCGTTAAGAAAACTTTTTTGCCTAAAAACTTTTCCATATCGCTTCTTGCAAAAGAAGAAACTTCCTTTATCGCCTTTCCACCTTTACCAATCAAAATCGCTTTATGGTTAGGCTTTTCGCAAACGATATCAAGGCTAACTTCATACATATTTCCACCCTCTAAAAGTGAAAATTTATTAACCACGATTGCAATACCGTGTGGAATTTCTTTATCGAATTTAAGCAAGATTTTTTCACGCATAATTTCGCTAACCATAAATTTTTCCGAACGGTCCGAAACGATTTCTTGCTCAAAAAGTTTTTCGCCTTCGGGCAGTTTTTCAACTACCACTTTAAGAAGTTCTTTAATATTTTTTCCTTTTCTTGCTGAAACGGGAACGATACTAATTCCTTCTTCACCCAACTCTTTAAGTTCGGCAATTAAGAGTGATTCACTCATAATATCAATCTTTGTCAAAGCCAAAACCATAGGTATTTTTAAGTCGATATATTTTTTGAGTAAAATCTTATCGGCATCGCTAATACCAGCGTGCGCATCGATTAAAAAGAGTAATGCGTCAACGTCGGCAACCGAATCTATGGTAGTTTTTTGCATAACCGAATTGAGAAGATTATCAGCCTTATAAATACCCGGTGTATCTATAAATGCAATTTGATAATCGTCGGTAGTTAATACGCCTAAAATTCTATCGCGTGTAGTTTGTGGTTTTGGTGAAACGATTGCAACCTTTTCCCCAACCAAAACGTTAACCAAAGTGCTTTTCCCCGCGTTTGCCCTACCAACGACTGCAACAAAACCACTTTTCATTAGTCTTTTACCCCGTGCAAAATATAAAGAACTTGTTTTTCTTTTTCACGCATTTCTTTCTTATCTTCTTCTGTCATATGGTCGTAACCAAAAAGGTGCAAAAGTCCGTGAATAATTAAATAATCTCTCTCTTCTTCTTCGCTATGACCGTATTCTAAGGCTTGCGAACGAATTTTATTTTCGCAAAGCACGATTGAACCCATAAAGATATATTTTCCTTCAAGTTCGGTAAGACAATCTTCGGGACGAAGAATTTTACCTTTAATTCCATCTAAACTAGGGAAAGACAAAACGTCGGTAACGCTATCGACTTGGCGACTGCTTCTATTGAGTGCCGTCATACTTTCGTCATCTTGAAAAACGAGTTCAACCTTGAAAAAGGCGATTTGCTCTAAAACGGTGTAAACGGCTTTTGCTAATTTTTTTAATTTTAATTTTTTATCAAAACATTCGATTTTAATTTTTCCCATAATTCTTCCTTCGTTATTTAAGGTCTATTCCGTCAAGGTTAACTTTTGGATATTCTATTCTGCTGTGATATATACCCGTAAGGTTATTAACTACGGTATGAATAATGATATTGAGTTCTTTTAAGGTTATTTCACAATCTTCAAATTGACCTAATTCCATGCGTTCGTTAACGATTTGGCGAACGACTTTTTTAACGTTTTCACGCGAACGGTCTTGAAGAGACCTTGCAGCCGCTTCACAGCCGTCTGCAATCATAATAATTGCTGCAATTTTTGTTCTTGGTTTTGGGCCAGGATAACAATATTGAGCGATATCAACTTCCCCGTCTGTAAACTTTTGCGCTTTTCCGTAAAAATATAAAATAGGAAGCGTTCCGTGATGTTCAACGCAAACGTCGGCAATAACTTTTGGAAGTCTATGTTTAATGATAAGGTTATAACCGTCTTGGGTGTGTGATTTAATAATATTTGCTGAAAGTTCAGGGGTTAAATCATCGTGTGGGTTAAAGCCATCGGCTTGGTTTTCCTTAAAGAATTCTGGACGACGAAGTTTACCAACGTCGTGATAATAAGCGCAAGTTCTTGCAAGAAGCGCATCTTCACCGATTGCAGAAGCGCAGGCTTCGGCGATGTTTGAAACCACGATTGAGTGATTAAACGTTCCCGGTGCTTGCTGAATAATTCTTTTAATAATCGGCGACTTGTGGTCGGTAAGTTCGCTGAATTTAAAACTTGAAACTTTTTTAAATAGAGATTCAAAAATAGGTAGTACCGAAAGGAAGATTGCAACCGATAACGGACCAGAAAATACAGCGCACACTAAATCTGCTAAAATATTAGTCGTTCCGTGTTCGATTATGGTCATAGAAACGCAAACTAACGTTGGTAAAGATACGACCACGCTCATTATCAAAAGTTTAAGTCTTGAATAAACGTCGCTTAAACATACCGTCGCGATAATACCCGAAGAAAAGCCCATTATAAGCGCTGGATAGTTATTCGTTCCAACGAAAGCATCGAATAAAAAGACCAAAATACAAAAGATAAAGTTCATAAAAATTGCCGTTCTTCTATTCGACAAAAACAAAGTCATAATAGCGGCAAACGCTAACGGGCGAAGATAAATATTAACGTATTCCCCTGTTGCCACGCAAATAATTAAAGAAAGTTCCATTATTAAAAAGAGCATTTGAGAATTAGACGCTTCTTTTAAGAAATTTCTCTCTTCAAAAATAAAGTAAACAAGCATAACGCCAACTACTAAAATCAATAGTGCGAAAAAGTGCAAGGGTTTGACCACGTTAGCGCCTAAAAAATATTCCCTTATCCCCCCGTTTTCTTTGCTTGTAAACTCAACGGCAAGCAAAAATAGGGCGCTTATAATCAAAACGTTGATTATATAAGTAACCGCGATTAACACGTAATCTTTAGTTGCCCAGGGCAAAATTTTCTTCGATTTTGTTTTTTCCATAAGTTAATTCCTTTTTTAACTTTTCATTTATCCGACACTTAAAACGTGCCTGTATTTAATTGAAACGGTGTAAATAAAATTATCGCCATCTTGTTCGGTAACCACTTCAGTTTTAACTATTTGAAGAGAAGAATAAAGTTCTTCTGCAAAAGAAACTGCAATATGCTGTTCTTTATCGTTATTAGATTTATATACGTAAGTTTTTTCACCGATTAAAGAAAGGCTTGCCAAAACGTTAATCTTTAAGGTTTGCTCTTTTATCGTCATAAATCCGTCAACCAAAAGTTGACCGTTTTTAACGCTATCGCCAACCGAAACTAGCGAAGTTCCTCTGTAAACCTTAACGCTTTCAACAACACCGTCGATATCGCTTACTAAAGAATAGACGTTGCCGTTTAATTTTTCCTTATCGGCTTTAGAAGTTGCAAGTTCAATCTTTAACGTGCTTCCCACCTTTTGACAAGAAGCAAACGACAAATGAGAATTGTTTGCTAAAATTTCGTCTTCTAAACTTTTCAAATCCACTTGACTAAATTTAGAAAAGCGAACGATACCCTTTTCGGTTAAAAAGTTTTGAACTTCTCTTTTATATAAAACACCCGAGCCAGAATAAGAAAAAGAAAAAATCAACCCGTCGCAATATATAGCCGAAAAAGTAATAATTAATGCGCCGATTAATATCCCAAGCGAACGATAAATTTTCAAAAACGGATAAAGAACGCCCGATTCTTTCACTTTTTTTATATTATAGCACAATTTTTTAGCGATTGCAAAAAAATTTTGACTATCCTTAAATTTTACGCTTACCTTTAACCGTTTATTGCCATATTTTTTGATATCATACAAGAAAATTCCCTTTTTCTTAACGGTATTAATAAAATTATCAAGGTTTAAGCCGGTAATTTCATAAGTGGTTTTAATAAAACTTAAAAACGCTCTATCGCGCTTATCTTTCCGCAAACGGCAACGTCCCCCACACAATATTTTTTTATATATAAATTTTTACCCAAAATTCTAAGTCCACCCTTTTTTAAGCATAAAATAATCTGTTCGCAAGAATATTCCACTATCGAGCAAACGTTTTCTAAATAAAGGGCGTTATCACCGAACATAACAGCACGAAAAATGGGCTCTTTTGGAATTTCATCAGCCGAAAAACAAGCCTTAATATCGTCAATAAAACTCATTATATTTCCCCCCGATAAATCATTATATATAAATATATGCTAAGCATAAAAAAATAAACCCCGAAAAAATCAGGGTTTATTTTCAGTTTGTAGTTTATTCAGTTTAATATTAAAAGGTAATAAAAACAGTTCAAGGCTCGCGAAGTGCTTGGGGTGAAATTAACCTTTTTGGTCATCAAAGTCCAAACACTAAAGAGTTAACGCAGAAATGCGCAGTTTATTTACCTTTTAGCGTAGTAATTAATCAAACAACCTGCTAAAATTATATCTTTTTCAGCGTCGGTTAAAGGGTCTAACCTTAAAGTGATTTGACGCTTTTTGTTGCCAATAACGGTTGCGCTAAATTCTTTTGCACCATTTTTAATGCCTGATTTTACGTTAGAAACGTAAATATAATCGCCAACTTCAAAGTCGTTTTTATCGGCAAGGAAAGGTATCATACCCCAATTTATAAGGTTGCTTCTATATCTCTTCGTTGCATATTCAAAAGCAATATTTGCAACGCCACCTAAAACTCTTTGGCAAGAAGCCGCTTGTTCTCTCGCTGAACCGTCACCTGGCTTAATTGAACAAACAACGCTTCCGTAAGAAGTGGTGTTTTTATCAAAACCTAATTCTAGTGGGAATTCGCCGCCTCTAACGGCTTTTGCTCTGCCTACGTAAGCAGGGTCTTTTCTCGAAAGGGCAAACTCAGCAAGTTTATGTGGATTTGAACGATATGAAGATGTTTCACCCGACGGAATAAGTTCATCGGTTGTAGTAACGGGGTCGTTAAGAACAGATACAACTTTTAATAAAAGATTGTCTTTTAATGCTTCCATCTTTGGCCAATCGGCAATATTTGGACCGTATACCAAAGAAGTGTTAGCGTCGCTTTTGTTTACACCGTTATATACTCTAGCCTTATAAATTTTATTCTCAAAGCGATATTTCTTTATCTTGTTTGAATATTCATAATCCATTGCCGAAGTGATTGCGCCACCGTTTTTAGCAGTTGCTGCAATACTTCTTGCATCCATAAGCGCAACGGCGGAAAGTTGACCGTTACTTGGCTTGCTTCCTTCTCTACTTTCAAAGTTTCTAGTAGTATGACGGATAGAAAGTCCGTTATTTTGTGGAACGTCTCCAGCGCCAAAACATGGCCCACAGAAAGCCGTTTTAATAACTGCACCGTTATCCATAAGTCTAGTAACGTAACCACCGTCAACCAAGCCTTTATAAACGGGTTGACTTGATGGGTAAACGTCTAAAGTGAAATCGTTATTATTGATTGGGGTATCGCCTAAAATTTCACTTGCTTCGGCAATGTTTTCATACATACCACCTGCGCAACCGGCAATTACACCTTGTTCAACGTAAACTTTACCGTCTTTAATCTTATCGGTAAGTGTAAATTTACCCTTGCCTTCCGGAAGAAGTTTTTGACCTGCTTCTTCCACTTCTTTTAAAAGTTCGTACGGGCGTGATAAAAATTCTCTAATCGTATAAGCGTTAGACGGATGGAAAGGAAGCGCTATCATTGGTTCAACTTTAGATAAGTTTATTTCAATAGCCTTATCGTAATAAGCACCGTCTTCTGCCTTTAATTCTTTATAAGCACCGACACGGTCGTGTTGTTCGTAATATTTTTTAGTCTTTTCGTCAGTTTCCCAAATGGAAGATAAGCAAGTGGTTTCCGTGGTCATAACGTCGATACCGTTTCTAAAATCCATTGAAAGACCCTTAATTCCATTACCGATAAACTCTAATACCTTATTCTTAACGAAACCACTCTTAAAAGTTGCTTTAACGAGCGCAAGCGCAACGTCGTGTGGGCCTACGCCCTTTCTCAATTTTCCTTTAAGATGAACGGCTACGACTTCCGGCATATCGATATCGTAAGTTCTATTTAATAATTGCTTAACAAGTTCAGGTCCACCTTCGCCAATAGCCATAGTTCCCAACGCGCCGTATCTTGTGTGAGAATCTGAACCCAAAATCATACCGCCTGAGAAAGCGCGCATTTCACGCATATATTGGTGAATAACGGCTAAATGTGGTGGAACGAACGCGCCACCGTATTTCTTTGACGCAGAAAGCCCGAAAACGTGATCGTCTTCATTGATAGTTCCACCAACTGCACAGAGTGAGTTGTGGCAGTTAGTTAAGGTGTATGGAAGTGGAAATTTTTCAAGTCCACTTGCCTTTGCCGTTTGAATAATTCCAACGTAAGTTATATCGTGCGAAGTGATTTCATCAAACTTAATCTTAAGTTTTTTATCGTCGCCCGAAAGATTATGCGCTGATAAAATCTTATAAGCCATAGTCTTTTTTCTTGCGTTTTCCGTTTCTCCCGACGCTTTAACAAGTTTTCCGTCCTTATAAAAAACACCTTTCTTTTTAAGTTTAATCATAAAGTAATTCTCCATAGTATTGCATTAAGTATACTGTGATTTTACAATAATTTATAAAGTTTGTCAATAATATACCTAATAAGCGCGCTTTAATAATTTATATGAAAGTTATAAAAATTTTTTATCGGTAAAATTTTAGTGTTTTTTGTCGCTTTTTTCTATTTAATAAAAACAAATTTTGCAATCTATCTTGATTTTTTTACCGTTTTATAATAAAATACCATTAAGGAGACAAAAAATGAAAAAATTTAAGTTTCGCTATTCAGCCGTCGTTTTAATATTGTTGCTATTAGTTATCGTTTTAATGGGCGTTGGCTTATATTTTAATATCTATAACGCAGTTATATCTATTAAAGAAAGCACAACTAAATTTATTTCCCACCTATTAATTTCCCTTCTCTCACTTCTTTTAATCGCCTTTTCTATAAGCGTGTTAATCTCAAGCAAATACTTAATAAAAAACGGCAATCTTTTCGTTTATTTCGGCTTTATAAAAAACAAAGTTGACGTTAATGAAATAGTTGAAATTACACATTTTAAGAAAAGCAATAAATTAGTGATTTATTTTAGCGACCAAACTTACACCGTTATTGTCATCTCACCCGAAGATTACGACGATTTCGTGTTTGCATTAAGGGAAGAAAATAAAAAAATTTATTTTGATACTAAAATTGACGGTGAAGACACCCCCGACTAAATTCTAAAAATTTTGAATAAAAAAGGCTAACGAAAATCGTTAGCCTTTAATATTCAGTTAAAATTATAAAAAAGTCAATAATAACCGTTTTAATCCTTTATAAATTCAACCACGTCTTCAATTTTGCAATCTAAAAACGCACAAATTCTATCAAGGGTTTTCATTTCAATATTTTGATTTGCTCTTAATCTTCTAACAGTTTTGCTATCTACCCCACATTCTTCTCTAAGCCTATAAGTAGAAACACCCTTTTTTTCCATTGTTAAAAATAATCTATCAAACTTGAACATTTTAACCCCCTAACTATTGACAATTTATATTATGGGGGTTATAATCTTTTTTATTAAGGGGATATAATCCCCATTTTAATAAAGAAGAAATTTTATCAACTTTAGAAAAAAAATAATATCTATTGTGATAGACACGATTTTGGCTAAAAAACACTTATATTAACTGATAAAGAAGGCATTAAAAAAGGCTAACGAAAATCGTTAGCCTTTTACTTTTTATTTAATTATTATTTGCTTGCTGATTTTTCTAAAATTTCTTTAATTTGCTTTAATAAGTCTTCAGTGGTTGGGTTAGCAAGTCTTTCAGCCTTTGCCTTTTCTTCGGCAAGGGCTTTTTCTTCTTCGGCTTTTTTGAGTTCAAGCGCAAATTTTTCATCTAAATAAGCCTTTACTGCTTCAACGTCAGTTAACTTAACGCCACGCTTTTTAAGTTCTTTTTTGTCGGCTTTGGTAAGTTTGTTTTTTCTCATTGTTTCTTGCAATTTTTCGTTGTTTTCTTTAATTTTATTCATAATTTTAACGATAGAAAAGAGCACGATTGCAATCAATAAAAAGTTAATAATTGCGTTGATAAATGCACCCCAATCAATATAAATTGATTTAGTTAAATCTGCAACGGTTGGGTCATCGGCTGTAGGCACGAACTTCAAAAAGGTAAACACCTTGTCAAGTGAGTTTTCACCCATAATAATTGCTAATAACCAATTAATTAACGGTTTTAATATAAAGTTACTAAGCCCGTTAACGATACCCGTGAACGCACCGCCGACGATAACACCGACAGACATGTCTAAAATGTTACCCCTTGTTATGAACTTCTTAAATTCTCCAAAAAACTTCTTCATAAAGTACTCCTAAAAAAATTTTTCTAAACGCCAAACGCAACGTTTGTTACGATTGACAATATTGCCATAATTAATAAATAAAGTGAAAACCACTTATAATTTGCCTTCTTTATTACTTTTAACATTCCCTTTATTGCAATATATCCAGTGATTGCTGAAGTTAACACCCCAAAAATCAACGGAAGAAGGTCAACGGAAATTCCCCCTTTTATTGATTTATATCCCGAAACGAGCGCTGCACCCAAAATAATAGGTATACTCATCAAAAAGGCAAAACTTGCATTGTCGTCATTTTTAAGGCGAGCAAAAGTACCTGCTGAAATTACCGTTCCACTTCTAGATAGCCCAGGAACGATTGCAATCGCTTGCGCGCCACCCATAATGAGAGAACTCTTAATACTTAAAGGTAGTTTATCCTTGGTTTTTGCCGAAACCTTTTCTGCGACGAAAAGTTCGGTTGCCGTTAAAGTAAAAGTTATCGCAAGTAAAATTGCCGATAATAAGTTACCTTGATAAAACGCACCTTCAACAAAGTCGCCTAAAAACATTCCCGTAAGTCCTGCAGGGATAGTTGCTATAATTAAATATAGCATTTTGTTAAAAGGTTTTTTAAATAAAGATAAAATTTCCTTAAAAAACACGATAAAGACGGGTATAAGCGTACCGATATGTAACATCACGTCAAAAAATAAACTGCCTTCTTCTACGCCTAGCCATCGTTGCATTAAAATCAAATGCCCACTTGAAGAAACGGGCAAAAATTCTGCCAAGCCTTGAACGGCACCGAGAACTATTGCTTGCCAAATTTCCATATTAAACCCCTAAATCTTTGTTTAATAATTTTATAAATTCTTTAACTGCAAAAACGACGTTGCTGTTTTTTGGTAAGGCTAAACCGATTGCGCGAGATGGAAGTGCAGGATTAGTTTTTATTTCTTTTAAAGAACCTTCGTCTAATTCGTGTTTAACGAATTCTCTTGGTATACACGCAATACCTATACCGTTTTTTGCTAAAGCCGTCATAAGTTCTAAACTTGCAAGTTCAATTTCCGGATGTAAATGTATGCCTTGAGAGTGCGCAAAACTTACGATTGCCTGCCTTGTCGCAGTGGATAATTCAAGCATTAAAAGTGGATAGTCTTGCAATCTTTTTAAGTCGATAACACCGTTAAAAAGTTCACAAAATTTTTCACTTGCAACGAAAGTATCGTGAAGTTGCATCACCGTATTTGATAAGTTTATATCACTATCGTCAATCGGTAAGTTTACAAAACCAATATCGCCTTTGTTATTTTTAAGAAAATCAATAGTTTCAGCGCTAGTTCCATTTTGTAAAATCAAGTTTACGTCGGGGTACATTGCGTGATATTCTTTTATGTAAGGCAACAAAAAGTGAGTTGCAACCGTATCGCTTGCGCAAATCCTAACAATACCCGTTGCAGTATCTTTAAGTTCGCTATATTTGTTTTCCGCTTCTTCAAAAAGCCTTAACGCCTTTTCTACGATAGGATAAATTTGTTTACCACCCGTTTCCGAAAGTTCCATACCCTTATGAGTGCGATTAAAAAGTTTTCCACCAAGTTGCGCTTCTAACTGCTTAATCGCCTGAGAAACAGCAGGCTGTGAAATAAATAATTCTTCCGCCGCCTTGGTTAAACTGCCACATTTAGCAACGGTATAGAAAACTCTATATAATTCAAGGTTAACCATCTATTGTCCCCCTTACTTACCTACGCAAAACTTAGAAAAAATAGTATTAATAATTTCTTCATTTGCAGTCTTACCTGAAATTTCACCAAGCGCATCCCAACCGTCTTTAATATCAATGGCTAAAATATCCAAAGATTCTCTACCGATTGCGTTAAGTGCTGAAAGAAGTTTCTCTTTTGCGCGTAAAAGTGCGTTATAATGCCTTTCTTCACATAAAAAGTCGCCGTTTAAATCAAGATTTGAACCCACCGTTTTATCGTAAAGCAATTTTTTAAGTTCACTTAAATTACTCTTATTTAGTGCTGATATATAGATATCAGCCCTTTCGTCTTTTTTATCACTTTTATCTATTTTATTCACGGCAACGATAAGGTTTTTATCCTTTACTAAACGGTAAATTTCATCGTCTTCACCGTTTATATCGTTACTATCCATAACGAATAAAATGATATCGCTTTCATTTAATATTTTTTTAGAAAGTCCAACGCCAAGTTCTTCAATTTTATCGTCGCTTTCTCTAATCCCTGCCGTATCAAAAAAGTTAAACCTAACCCCTTCAATATCGATTGAGCCTTCAACTATATCACGCGTAGTTCCCGCAATGTTAGACACGATAGCCTTGTCGTAATCTAAAAGAGCGTTAAGAAGTGAACTCTTTCCCGTGTTCGGTTTACCTACGATACCGACTTTTACCCCTGTTTTTAAGGTTCTTCCCACGCGATAAGTTTTAATTAACGAGTCAACCTTATCAACGACCGATTTAACCGTTTCTTCAACAAATTGTGTAGAAGTTCTTTCCAAATCTTCTTCGGGAAAGTCCATGTCAGCGTCAATTTGCGCCAATACGTCAGTCAATCGGTCTTGTAAAAAGTTTATTTCATTAGTGAGTTTTTCTCTATAAAGATAATATCCCGCTTTAACGCCACTTTCACTTTCGCTGTTAATCATATCGATTAAGCCTTCTGCTGAAGAAAGAGAAAGTTTGCCGTTCATAAAAGCGCGCTTTGTAAATTCTCCGTTAGTCGCAAGCCTTGCACCCAAAGATAAAATTTTCTTTAATATGCCTTTAGTTATTGCAAGTCCACCGTGGCAATGAAACTCAACAACGTCTTCCCCCGTAAAACTTTTTGGACCCTTAAAATAAACGCACATACCAAAATCGCTGAAGTCTTCAGCGTGAATTTCACCTACGTACATCATATAAGGTTTAAAATCGTTAACCCCCGTTTTTCCTACGGGAGTAAACATTTTTTCTGCAATTTTTAGGGGGCTATCTCCACTAATTCTAATAACTGCAACGCCACTTGCTGAAAGCGCCGTAGAGATTGCCGTAATGTTTTCACTTGCCATTATATACTCTTTATTAATTATTTTTTATCGTCGTAATCGCCAAACGGTTCTTCAGGCTCCTTTTCGTTTGGGTTTTGATATTGCTCAAACGGAGACTTTGGTGGTCTTTCGTTACCGTAAGGGTCGTTATAATTATTTTGTCCGTTATAGCCGTTATGGTTATTAGGGCCACGATATCCGTAAGGTCCGTAATATGCGTTATATCTAGCGCGCATATAATCATTATAGTTGATAGGTTTTTTGTTCCTTATAACGAAAATGAAAATACCCGTCAAGCCAAAGAAACACGACATAATAAACGCCAAAATATGATGTGACGGCCAATATTTTTTAAATAGGTTAAATAAAACGGTAATTTCCGCTATAATTGAGAAGATATCAATGATTGAAGAAGCATAGTAAATTATATTGATAACGGTAATCATAGCGTGTGGATTTTTATAAGGATAAACGAACTGTTCGTTAACCCAAATGCCTTCGCCTTGAACCCAAAACTCAGTTAATCCCAAACTTTTTGCAAGTTCAGCATCGCTTATAATAACGATTTCTCTACCGAGCAAATAGTTGCCGATAAGTGGATAATAAGTAAGGAATTCACAGACTAAATTAATCAATGCCGACACGGTAAACACTATGGTAAAAATAATTGCCATTTTACCGACCGTTGACTTCCAAAATCTAGTTTCCTTAACCAAAAGGCAAGCGATATAAATCCAAACGCAAGGGATAAATGATATCCACGCCTTTTTTATGTTTTGGTTCTTTGCTAGTTTATATAAACCGATTGAACGCAATAGGTACAACGCGATAGGAAATAATAGTGAAACTATTATCGTTCCAATAATCGCACCTAGTGGTACGGTTTGTGGAGCAAAACCACCTTCAAAATAAAAAGTTAACATAATTTTTCTCCTGTTTTAAATATAATGCGTATTACTTCGCGTTATATTCTACACGGACTTCATTAAATCTATATTGAAAATTAATATGCTCTTGCAAAAATAACTTTGTGTTTAGCAGGTTTTCCACAAATAGCACATTTTTCAGGAACGCCTTCTTCATCGCACATAACTCTTGCAGTCGCTTGAGCAACTTCCTTAACCTTGTCTTCACATTCACGGCAACCACACCAGCCTGCTTTAACGAAGTTCTTTCCTTCAACGCCTGCGATTATTCCGTCTAAACTATCGGCATTAACGATTTTTGCGTCTCTTCTTGCCCTTGCCTTAACAAGCATTTCCTTTTGAACTACTTCTAAAAGTTCGTTTATGCTTTGGTCAAGATTATCTATTGAAAGCGCAGTTTTTTCAAGAGTATCACGGCGCATAACCATAACTTGATTATTTTCAATATCTCTTGGACCAACTTCAATACGAACGGGAACACCTTTCATTTCCCATTCGTTAAACTTCCAACCAGGACTCATATCGCGAGTATCAACTTCTGCGCGAATTCCCGCTTTAATCAAGTTTTGTTCGATTTCTTTAGCCTTTTCAATAACGCCACCCTTATGCACTGCAATAGGAACGATGATAACTTGAATAGGCGCAACCTTAGGTGGTAACACCAAGCCCCTTTGGTCACCGTGCGACATAATTACTGCGCCAATCATACGAGTTGAAGTTCCCCAAGAAGTCGTATAACCGTATTTTTGAACACCGTCTTTATCTAAGAATTTAATATCGAACGCTTTAGAGAAGTTTTGACCTAAATAGTGTGAAGTTCCCGATTGCAAACTCTTTCCGTCAAGCATCATTGCTTCTAAGCCGAAAGTTGCAACTGCACCGGCAAACTTTTCCTTTTCGGTTTTTCTACCGCAAAATACAGGCATAGCAAGGGTTTCTTCCATAAAATCCCTATAAACGTTAAGCATCTTTATGGTTTCTTCCATTGCTTCTTCTTCGGTTGCGTGAACGGTGTGACCTTCTTGCCACAAAAATTCGCTAGTGCGAAGGAAAGGTCTAGTCGTCTTTTCCCAACGCATAACGTTACACCATTGGTTCATAATTACCGGCAAGTCTCTATAAGAATGAATCCATTTTGAGTACATAGTTCCAATAACCGTTTCACTCGTCGGGCGAATTGCCAAAGGTTCTTCAAGTTTCGCCCCACCAGCGTGAGTAACCACTGCTACTTCAGGCGCAAAACCTTCAACGTGTTCTGCTTCTTTAGTAAAGAAACTCATTGGAATTAGCAAAGGAAAATATGCATTTTTACTGCCCGTTTCCTTAAAACGCCTATCCATATCTTTTTGTATGTTTTCCCAAATAGCATAGCCGTAAGGTCTAATAACCATCGTGCCTTTTACAGGACCGTAATCAACGAGTTCGGTCTTTAACACAACGTCGGTATACCATTGAGCAAAATTTTCATTAATATCTGCTACTTCTTTAACAAATTGTTTTTCAGCCATAATTTTCTCCGTACATAAAAAGATTATTATAATAACGCATTTTAATTATATCAACAATCATCAAATATATCAAGTTTTTTTATAAATATTTGTAGAAAAAGGCTTGAAAAACTATTCTATTTGCTATATAATATAAGGGATTACGAACTTGATATGCATTTAGTTAGCGGAATATCTTTTTCACCGCTTCCCTTAATTATCAGTTCTAACTATATGGAGGATTATATGCAAGACGCTAGACAACTTACAATTAACGCCATTAGGGTTCTTTCTGCTGAAGCAATTCAAAAGGCAAATTCCGGTCACCCCGGTCTCCCACTTGGCGCAGCACCTATCGGTTACGCTGCTTTTACTAATATGACTTTTAACCCAAAAGACACTTCTTTTGATAATAGAGATAGATTCGTTCTCTCTGCTGGTCACGGCTCAATGCTTGATTACGCTCTTTATTATCTTTTCGGGTTTGGACTTAAAAAAGAAGAACTTATGACTTTCCGTCAACTTGGTTCTCGCACTGCTGGTCACCCTGAATATGGCGTATGCCCTGGCGTTGAAACTAGCACCGGACCACTTGGTCAAGGTATTGCTAACGCTGTTGGTATGGCTATCGCAGAAGATTATCTTGCAAACAAATTTAATAAAGAAGGTTTCCCTATCGTTGACCATTACACTTATGCTCTTTGTGGCGACGGCTGTATGCAAGAAGGTATGGAAAACGAAGCCGCTTCACTTGCAGGTGCACTCAAACTTGGTAAGCTTATCGTTTTATACGACGATAATGATATCACTATTGAAGGCGACACCAACATTACCTTTACCGAAGACGTTGGTAAACGTCACGAAGCACTTGGTTGGCAAGTTATTAAGGTTAAAGATGCAAACGACGTTGGCGCTTTAAACCGTGCAATTAAAAAAGCAAAGGCTGAAAAGGAAAAACCATCACTTATCGTTATTAAATCTTTAATCGGTTACGGCTCACACTTGGTTGGTAACGCCGCTTGTCACGGCGCACCTTTAGGCGAAGAAGGCGTGTTAACCTTAAAGAAAAACTTAGATTGGAACTACGAACCGTTTGAAGTTCCTGAAGAAGTGTTTAAGCACTGCAAGAAGTTCGCTAATAAGGGTAGAAGAGCACAAAAGGCTTGGAAAGAAATGTTCAAGGCTTACGCTGAAAAATATCCTGAACTTGCTAAAGAATATATTGCTTGGAAAAAGAAAGAACTTCCTGATTTAGCAAACATTGAAGAATTGTGGCAATTTGAAAAAGACGATGCTTCTCGTGGTTACGGTGCAACCGTATTAAATAAACTCGCTAAATATATCCCTAACCTTATCGGTGGTAGCGCAGACTTAGCACCTGCAAATAAAACCAACATTAAGGCTCGTGGAAATTACTCTGCAATCGATAAGAGTGGCTCAAATATGCACTTCGGTATTCGTGAACACGCTATGGCTGCTATCGTTAACGGTATGTATCTCCACGGTGGACTTATTCCTTATTGCTCAACTTTCGCAGTTTTCTCTGACTATATGAAAAACGCTATGCGTATGTCGGCAATTATGGAACTCCCTGTTATTTACGTTTTAACTCACGATTCAATCGGCGTTGGTGAAGACGGTCCTACCCACCAACCTATCGAACATCTTGCAGGTCTTCGTTCAATGCCTAATATGAAAGTTTATCGCCCAGCAGACGGAAGAGAAACTACTGCCGCTTACATCAGCGCAATTAAAGGCAAAACTCCTTCTTGCTTGTTCTTATCTCGTCAAACTATCCCAATGCTTGAAGGCACGGGTAAAGATGCGTTCAAGGGTGGATATATCCTTGCTGATAGCACCAAGAAAACCCCTGACGTTATCTTGATTGCAACGGGTAGTGAAGTTAACCTTGCCGTTTCAGCAAAGGCTGAACTTGCTACTCAAGGAATTGACGCTAGAGTCGTTTCTATGCCTTGCGTTGAAGACTTTGAAGCACAAAGCGCAAAATATAAAGAAAGCGTTCTTCCATCAGCAGTAAGAGCAAGAGTTGCTATCGAAGCAGGTTCACCAATGTGTTGGTATAAATACGTTGGTATGGACGGTAAAATTATCGGTATGGATAGATTCGGCGAATCTGCACCTGCTAAAAAGTTGTTTGATAAATACGGCTTTACCGTAGAAAACGTAGTTGCAACCGCACTTTCAGTTATTAAATAATTAATTTAACCAAACTAAAAACCACCGAAATTTTCGGTGGTTTTTTTGTTTAATTAAAAAGAATTTTTTCATTTTCCTATTGCAAATTTTAAAAAGTAACATATAATAAATGTATGGATATGATTTTTGACAAGAATAAATTTAGAACTACTTTTGAAAAAACAAAAGTTATTATCGATTGTGACCCCGGTGTTGACGACACTGCTTGTTTAATCTACGCTTTTTTTGACCAAAACGTTGATATTAAACTTTTAACTACCGTTGCAGGCAACGTTGGAATTGACGTTTCTACTAGAAACCTTCTACACCTTATCGACCTTTTTAAAATGAATATTCCCGTTGCGAAAGGCGCTGAAAAAGCCTTGACGCGTCAAAGCGTTACGGCTGAATTTATTCACCAAAAAAGTGGTATGGGTGGTTATACCCCACCTGAAAAATGCTCTGCTACCCTTTTACAAGCTGATGCAGTTGAAGCAATGTATAAAGTGATTATGGCGGGCGATGGCGATATCAACCTTGTGGTTTTAGGACCACACACTAACGTTGCAAACCTTATTTTAAAGCACCCTGACGTAATTAAAAAAATTCCTAAAATTGCATTTATGGGGGGCTCGCCTTATGGTAATCCCGATTACCCCGACCATATCTCGTTTAATCTTTCAACCGACCCCGAAGCATTTAAAATCGTTTTAGATAGTAAAATTCCGTTGCTTATGTGTCCATCGCATATGGGAAGAAGAAGAGCCCATCTTGATGAAGAATTTGTAAATAACTTAAAAAACATTAACGACGTGGGTAATTTTTTATACACTATGTACTCTAAATATTGGGAACCAAGTTATCCTGATAAGCGAATTACGACTAACGATACTTGCACTCTTTTAGCGCTTATTTACCCTAAACTCTTTATCACTAAAAAAGTAGACGTAACCGTAAACGTAACCGACGCTCCTGGAAAAACCGACGTTAAATTTTCTCCAAAAGGTAAAATTACCTTTATTCACGACTTGCATAGAAACTTGTTCTTAAAGTTTTTAACAACCGAACTAGAAAAACTACAAAATATTAAAATTTAAAATACTTAGTCCCCGATTTATATCGGGGACTAAAATTTTTCTTTATTTTTCTTCTTTAGTTACGGCAACTTGTGTTTCCAAATCGGTTAATAAAACTTTCTTTTTTGATTTACTAAAAATAAAGATATTAAACACTATAAACATCAGTAATGCAATACCTAAAGTTATTAGCGTTTGAGATAAACCTTGTGGTGCAAAGCCCACTAATAAAAGAAGTGGGAAACCAAAAATCATTGCAGGTACCGTTTGTAAAACTAGATTATCCGCAGCAGGCGTTTCAAACAACGGGTCGATTTCTCGAAGCAAAATAACGCCCGTGCTTGCAGTTCCCGTAAGCATACCGAAAAGCGATGCAAGCGCTTCATAAGTATAATTTGGATAAAGTTTTTTGCACACTATATTTAAATATATTATAGTTACGACCACACCCACAATCGTCAATAAAATTAATGGGATTAATAAGCCCTTAAGAACTTCTAAATCGATTGCTGCAAGGCAAGATAAAATCATAATATCAAACACAAAACCTGAAATACGGTTAAGCATATAATCGTTAGTGTAATCGTGCGTCATTACTTTTGCTTTTTGCAAACCTTTCATAGAAACTTTAACGAGCATTGCAAACAACACACCGAAAAGGAAGTTAAAACCCCAAATTAAAGGTTTAACGGTATTGATACCAAAATTACCTAAGTATCCAGCATCAAGAAGTCTAGTTATTCCCGCCATAAACAAATAGCACACGAAATAAGTTCCTAAAACGATTGCAACGTTCATCGTAAATCTATCAACAGATTCACTGAGTGGAATATCTTTTGGATTTGAAACGTCTTGCGAAACTTGGCTTAATCCGTTGGTTTTCCCTGAAACGTCTTTTATTTTTCCCTTTTTCTTTAAGATGTTTAAGTAAATAACGCCAACGATACAAGCAACCAAGAAACCGATTGAAGCAATGGTTAAACCAAAACTCGTTCCACCGACAAAACCGTGTTGATTTTCATAAATATTACCGAAGTTATACGCTTGCCCTGGACCTTGACCAAAACCAAGCATCATTAAAAGTCCTGTCGCTGGAATAACGTTAGGATTAGCCATCAATAAGAAAATCAACGTGGTTACGATTATACCTGCAATCCCTTGAATAAGATAGGTTGAAACAACGGTCGCACCCGTTTTTACAACGATTAATCCGTGGTTTTTATCTTTCTTTTTTAACCCTTTCTTAAAAGTTAACGCAATAAAGCCGATTGCTAAAGAGTGGTATGTTAACATTTCCATAAAGGTGTTGTCAATATGCTTTTCAACACCGGGAATAAGTTTAAATAATAAAATGATAACGCCACCGATAACGGCACTAGGTAAAAGTGATTTTTTAATAAACGGAACTTTTCTTCTTAAAGTGTTACCCAAAAGAAGCGCGAAACATAAAATTCCCGTTTGAATAATAATTTCCCAAAAACTATAATTCCAAGTTTGTACCATTTTATTTTTCCCCCTTGTTAAGTTCAAATAAATGTAAATATTTTATAGCGTTAAATCGCTTGTTTCCTTTAATTTGTAAGGTTTTGTCATCGGGAAGATAAAAGTTTATCTTCCTTTTTCCCAAAACCGTTACGCCAACTAATTCATTAAAATCTAAAACGTTTTGTTTGTTTTTTATCTCAACGATGACCTTATCATTATATCCTTTAATATTCGCTAGCCCCAACTTGTGACGTTTTTTGTTTTTAATAAGTCTTGCCGTAACTTCGTTATCGTTAAATAGGATAGAATCTTTAGAATTAGAATAAGTTTTTAGTTCTTCTTTTTGCGCGTTAAACCATTCGTAAACGTTTGCACTATTAATTTCGCCATTAATCTTTTTAAACTGCAAATCTTCGGTATACTCAACCTGCAAATCACAATGCTTACAATATAGATATTGCTTGCTAGAATAAAGAGAATTAAACGTTTTACAATTTGGGCAATAATATAGCGCGCGCTCTAAATATTCAGCACGATTTTTGCTTTTGAATTTAATTCCTAAATCGTAATCGCAAGAAGTTAAATTTATCAAAATTTCACGATAAATTTCTTCCACGCTCATTGTTGCTACCTTTTCAGCAGGTATGATTTTAACTGCACGGCAAGTTACTCTGCCTTTTCTTACCCCTTTTCCCCACCTTGGGTCAGCGCCATAGCCACCCGTAATATTGAAAAATACTAGGGGCGCTTTGCACATTTTCGCAAGTTTTGCCGCAGATAAATCAATCTCCCAATTCCCACCGGACAACGAACGATTGCCTTCTGGAAAAAGGACCACGCTTCCACCTTCTTTTAATACTTGCAAAGTATATCTTACGGTGTTAAGGTCGCTTTTACTTTTGCTTTTAGGTATAGGTTCAACTAAAAATTTAATTATTCTTGAAATTACGGGAATAGTAAACAAATCGTCGGAAGTAACGTAATATAACGGGCGCGAAAAAGATGCGCCAATCATAAAAGGGTCCATCGTAGTTAAATGGTTACACATTATAAGAGAACCTTTTGGCACTTCTTTTTCAAAGTTTTCACACTTTAAGTTATACTTGCTCTTAAAATGAAATTTAAATATTGGATTTAAAAGTTTCACTATAAATGAGTGCCTTTTTTTAATCCATTTTTTCTTTTTTTTCATTTTTCCCTAACTTCTTTTTTTATTTTTTTCCATATTTTACTACCCATTTATTAACTAAACATTAATCTTTAAAAAATTTCCTTGCAAAAACCTAAAGATAATGTTATAATCAATGCGACTTAGGAGTGATTATGGCAACTGTTTTACTGATAATTATATATGCTGTGTTTATTGGACTTGGACTTCCCGATTCAGTTTTCGGGTCGGCTTGGCCTGCCATTTATCCCGACATTAACGCGCCTTTAAGTTACGCAAATTACGTGACGGTTATAATATCGTTTGGCACGGTTGTTGCAAGTTTTTTTAGCGCAAAATTAATAAATAAGTTCGGCACGGGACTCGTCACTACCGTAAGCACTATTTTAACTGCAATAGCCCTTGTTGGCTTTTCTATTTCTTCAAAGTTTATTTGGTTTTGCTTATTTGCTATTCCCTTAGGAATTGGCGCAGGCGCAATTGACTCTGCATTAAATAATTACGTCGCAACTCATTATAAGCCTAACCATATGAATTTCTTGCACTGTTTTTACGGAGTTGGCGTTTCTTTTAGCCCTCTAATTATGGGATTAGCCTTGTCTTTTAATAATAATTGGCGCTTAGGCTTTAGACTTATCTTTTATATTCAGGTTGTTGTATGCGTTTTAGCGATATTTGCTCTTCCTTTGTGGAAAAAAACTTCAACTTCTTCTACTGATAATAAAGAAAACTTTACCCCAAAAACTTTGTCGATTAAAAAAATGTTTTTATCCCCAGCCGTGCGCGTTTCGTGGATTCTTTTCTTTTCTACAGTAGCGCTAGAATTTACTTGTGGCATTTGGGGTTGCACTTTTCTCGTTGAAGTCGGGGGACTTACCGAATCACTTTCAGCAAGCATATTAACTTTATATTATTTGGGAATAACTTTATCGCGTTTTATTTCAGGCTTAATATCATCGTTCATTTCGCAAAAGAATATCGTTTACGTTGGATACGGATTTGTTTTTATAGCAATAATTTTGTTGTTCTTGCCTATTTCCCCTATTATTAAAGGAATTTCATTATTTTTAGTGGGATTCGGCAATGGACCGACCTTTCCTAACCTAGCATATTTAACGCCCGTTTATTTTGGAAAAGACCATTCTCAATCAATCTTTTCTACACAAATGACCACTTGTAATTTGGGTATTTTAGTTATGCCAACGATTTTCGGCTTTGTGGCTGATTTTGTTTCAGTTAAGTTCTTCCCACTCTTTTTAGCCGTTCTATTCGTGATAATGGTAATATCAACAATTCTCTATCATAAACTAGCAAAAGATAAAAAATCTTATATTTTTAATTAATTATTGCAATTTTTTGTCCGTTTTGTTATAATATTAATGATAAAATTATTTTTGATTTTATCATCTTAACCTTGAAATTAACTAAAAAAGGATAGTTTTATGAAAAAAATCGCGCAGTTTTTAAAAGTAAGCGAAAAAGAATTTTTATTATCGGGAACGAAAGAAGATTATGCTGATATAATTCTTCCTAAAAGAGCAACCTTAGGTAGCGCTGGTTACGATTTCTTTTCTCCAAAAGAATATTCACTTATTCCTAATGAAACGGTTAAAATTCCCACGGGTATTAGAGCAAAAATTGACGAAGGTTGGGTTCTTAAAATTTATCCGCGTTCAAGTTTAGGATTTAAATATCGCTTGACTTTAGATAATACCGTTGGAATTATTGATAGCGATTATTTTTACGCTGATAATGAAGGTCATATTTTTATTAAAATGACCAACTGTGGAAATAAACCTTTAACGATTGAAAAAGGAAAGGCGTTTGCTCAAGGTATATTCTTAGAATATGGTATTACCGTTGACGATGACTGCTCGTCTTTAAGAACGGGTGGCATTGGAAGTACGGATAAAAAGTAAAACTTAATTAAATTAAAAACTCGACAACGAATAGAGTTGTCGGGTTTTCCTTTAAAAATATATTAAATGATTTTTTTGTAATAATTATAAATACCAAGCGCACCGCCACAAATGGTAAATAACGAATATAAAATCGCACCTGCGCCGAGTTTGTAATTTTCAAACACTTTCTTAAAAGATAAATTTTGTTTTACTTTTTCGCCTTCTAAAACACTAGCCTTAATATTTGTTCCTTCCGTTAACAGCAATAACATCGTTATCCCTGCAAGAATCATCAATACGCAAGCAATGTAGTTAAAAATTTGGTTTTTAGTTATAAGGGCTAAAACTAACGCAATTAGCGCAATCACCATAAGGGATAGAGATATAATTGCAAAAATGGAAAAAGAACCTAAATATGCGCCCCTAATAATCATCTCTTCACCAAACATATATTCAATGAACACACTCTTTAGCGGTATGTTACCAAAAGCAAAGCCGTATAAACCTGCTTCCCTATGCCCAGCATCGTCATCTAAAACAGCGCCAGGTAAAATAAGCGCAAAAAGTAGTGCTAAAACAATTATTCCTATTAAAATAAAAGTTGAAGTATTTTTTGTTTTTTCCATAGTTTTTCCTTGTAAACGTTATGAATATTATATAACAAGCAAAAAAAATTGTCAATCTTTAAGAATTAAAAAACGACAACCCAAAAGGTCTCTTCTCTTAGGGATTTTTACTTTAAGACAAAAGTGTAGCCCACTATACTTCGCAAAAAGCGAAATATGGTGGGCTTTATCTTTACCACAAAGATTAAGATAATTTAGTTATATTTTTAGCCTTGTGGCTAAAAGTGATATTGTTTACGCAGTAAACAGTTTAGCCGAGCGAAGCGAACGCCAACTGCGTAAGCAGTTTTATTTTGACTTGCAGTCAAAGTTATATTAAATAAATCCACAACTTGCCGTTA
>JAZNQZ010000009.1:0-21061 GCA_045590475.1 Christensenellaceae bacterium | reverse complement strand
CTTTAACTTTTATAAAATTTACTTCATGCTCTTCTATTAACTCTAAAAGTTGTTTCCATAAATCTAAATTTTTAACTTCTTTTTTATTAGAAGTTTTCCAACCGTTGTTTTTCCAAGCATCTATCCAATTTTCATTAAACGCACCAATAACATATTGAGAATCGCTATATAAATTAACTATACATTTTTCTTTTAATGCGCTTAATCCTTTGATTACGGCTAGTAATTCCATTCTGTTATTGGTTGTTTCCTTTTCTGCGCCGGAAACAATTCGTTCAATGCCGTTATATATTAATATTGCACAATATCCACCAGCACCAGGATTACCACTACACGCACCGTCAGTGTAAATATCAACGGTTTTAATCATTATAAATTCTCCAATTCAAACGCTCTTTTTACACAATTATCTATTGCGTTTTGAGATATTTTACCAAGCCCTGCTTGATTATAAGTATTAACTGCCTCAATTGTAGTACCACCTTTACTGCAAACGGCATTAATCAACTCGTCTAGCGACTTATCTTTATTGTTTTCTACCATTTTGCCAGCACCTATCATCGTGCTAGTAGCAAGTGATTTTGCTTGGTCATAAGTAAGACCATTCTTAACCCCTGCTTCAACAATTCCTTTAAGGAATAAGTAAAAATACGCAGGCGCACTACCACTAATTCCCGTAACAGCATTTAACTTATCTTCTTCAACAAGTTCAACCTTTCCTAAAAGATTAAACAAAGTTTTGATAAAGAGAATATCTTCATCATTGTCATAGTCAAATAAATCTAAACCAATAGCGCCATATCCAATCGCACATGGAGTATTAGGCATACATCTAGCGACCTTAGAATTAGGAAAAACGGCTTTAATCTTTTCTTTTTTAACACCTGCCATTATTGAAATAAATTTATTTACATCTAAACCTTTTATCGTTTCTAAAACTGAGTCTAAATTTTGTGGTTTAATCGCGAATAAAACAAATTCTGCTTTAGAACAAAGATTTGCGTTATCGTTGGTAACTTCAACACCATTTTCACTCATTTTATCAAGAGCAGATTGTGATAGGTCACTAACAATAATATCTTTAGGGTTTATTAAGTTTGCATTAATAACACCCTTAATAATTGCCGTAGACATAAATCCAGCCCCTATTACACCTAATTTAAATTTCTTTTTCATAATAATCACCTAATTTTATTTGACTAAAATCAATATTTATTATATAATCTATATTGTGATTTAGGGGAGTGGCTCAACGGTAGAGTAGCGGTCTCCAAAACCGTAGGTTGCGTGTTCGAATCGCGTCTCCCCTGCCAAATCTCAACTACACAAGTAGTTGGGATTTTTTTATTTATTGTTGTGGTGTCACGCAACCGAGGTTGCTGACTGCTCCGCATTATAATTGCTACGCAGGGCTATCGCCCGAATCTAATCTCCCCTGCCACAAAATAGTATCGATAATATTTGTCGGTACTATTTTTATTTTAAATACTAGAAAAATTAATTGATACTATTTTAGTAAATTGCATTCTTCAGCAAGTTTTTTAAAGCCAGGAAGAGAATTTTTAATTCTATTATAATCAACGCAATATGCAATTCTTACGTAACCTTCTACGCCAAAATCATCACAAGGAACGATTAAAATTTCCTTTTCTTTTGCTTTTTCGTAAAAAGTAGTTGCACTGCCAAAAGGAGATTTGACAAAAAGGTAAAAAGCACCGTCAGGTTTAACGCAGGTAAAGCCATATTCAGTTAATGAATTATAGAGTAAATTTCTATTTTTTTCATATGCATCAATGTTTACCTTTGCAGTTAAGCATTCTTTTGCAACTTTTTGGAATAAACTTGGTGCACACACGTAACCTAAAGACCTACCTGCACCACAAACTGCAAGATATATAGTTTTAGAATCGGTCATTAATGGATTTACGGCAATATAGCCAATGCGTTCTCCCGGTAATGACAATGATTTTGAAAACGAATAACAAACGATTGTGTTTTTATAGTAATTCATTAAATAAGGAACTTCTATATCACCATAAACTAGTTCCCTATAAGGCTCATCAGCAATTAAATAAATCACCGAGCCAAATTCTTGTTGTTTTTTATCTAAAATATCACAAACGGCTTCAATAGTTTCCTTAGTATAAACAACCCCACTTGGATTATTTGGAGAATTTATTATAACTGCCTTTGTATTTTTAGTTATTTTTTCTTCAAAATCTTTTAAGTCAACCTGAAAAGTCAAATCTTGAGGTTTAGAAACAACTAATCTTCCACCTGCATTTTCAACAAAAACTCTATATTCTGTAAAGAAAGGCGCAAAAACGATACATTCATCACCTTCATTCACAACTGCCTTTAACGAGATTGAAAGCGACGCTGCTGCGCCACAAGTCATATAAATATTATCTGCAGAAAGGTTAACCGAAAATCTTTGATTAATATTTTCAGCAATTGCTTTTCTTACCCCAAAATCACCTTGAGCAGAAGTATAACCGTGAAGTGCCGTTGGGTTTTCACTTTCAAGAAGTTTTTTTATAGTTTCTCTAACTAGTTCAGGTGGTTCTACACTTGGATTACCTAGGCTAAAATCATAAACGTTTTCAGCACCAATTTCTGCACCACGAGTTTTAGAATATTCAAATATTTCTCTAATTATCGACCTTTTACTACCTAAAGCAAAAGATTTTTCGTTATAATTCATAAATTCTCCTAAATCCCTAATAATTTAAGGGCATTTTTATAAAAAATTTTATCTAAAGTATCGTTAGGTAAATTATACGACTTTAATATTTCAGCATTGGTCAAAATATCTTGCCATGGACAATCGGTTGCAAACAAAATTTTATCCTCACCATGCTTAAGTAAAATTTGCTTAAATAAGTTTTCGTTTATTTCGTGTAACGTATACGCAGTGTCAAAATAAACGTCTTCACCCGCAAGAATTTCTAAAACTTCTTCCCATTGTTTATGCGCACCAAAATGTCCTAAAACAAACTTTTTATGCCCAACTTCATTGATAACTTTTTTCACTTTTTCGGGTGGACATTTAATAGGTTCGCCGACGTAAGCATCGTCAACACCAGCATGAGTAACGACTATTAAATCATATTTTTTAGCACATTTTAATATTTCGATATACCCTTCGTCATCAATAAACGTGTTTTGATAATCAGGATGAATTTTAACACCTTTTATACCCAAAGATTTAATTCTAGACATTTTTTCATCAATATCTTCACACCTTGGATGAATGCCTGCAAATGAAATTAGTTTTTTGTTTTCATTTTTAAACTTTTCATTTAAACTAACGGCAAAATTTAAAACACTTTCAAACTGAGTTGGTTTAGTTAACACAGGAAGAGTTATTGCAATATCAGCATTTGCCCTATTTAATGCGTCTATCATACCTTGAACAGTTCCGTCTGTATAGGGCTTATTGTGAGCATTAGATGCTAAAGTTTCAATAGTAGATTTTGCAATTTTATCTGGGAAGACGTGCGTATGAAAGTCGATTATCATTATAACTTAGAAATCTCCTCTGATGACAACATTTTTACCTTATTTTTCGTTAAAAATTCATCAGTTTTTTGCATATCCGAAGCCTTTAAAACAACGTAAGCATCAGCACCATCAATAGATAAGCCATACATATATTCAACGTTAATACCATTATTTGATAGCATGGTTAATAAATTTTGCAAACTGCCTGCTTCATGTTCAATTTTTAAAACGATAACGTCGGTTAACATCGTAGAAAAACCATCTTCCGTTAGTTTTTCCTTTCCAATACGTGGATTATTAACAATTAAACGCAATAATCCATATTCAGTAGTATCAGCGAGCGATAAAGATAAAATATTTACTTTATTTTCTTTTAATACGTTTAATACTTCGCCTAATCTACCTTGTCTGTTTTCAATAAATACTGATAATTGTTTTGTTAGCATAATTTTATTCCCCTTTTATTTTAATAAAGTTTACGTTTATCGATAACGTGAACTGCTTTACCTTCACTTCTAACTAACGTTTGTGGTTCAACGAGTTTAACTTTTGGATTTAACCCTATTGCTTGAGAAATTACGTGAGTAATTTTCTTATTCAATGCTTCAATACCCCTAATTTCATCAGGCATGTATTGTGGATTAACTTCAAGTTGAATTTCTAAAGTATCAAGATTATTTACTCTATCTACGATTATCATATAATGTGGCGATATTTCTTTAACGTCAACAAGTGCAGCCTCAACTTGACTTGGGAAAACGTTTACCCCACGAATAATAAGCATATCGTCAACACGACCCTTAAACCTGCTTATTCTAGCAGTGGTTCTACCACATTCGCACTTATCGTATGAAATACTAGTCAAATCTTTCGTTCTATATCTAATTAATGGCAAGGCTTCTTTTGTAAAAGTTGTAAATACCAATTCACCAAGTTCGCCTTCCTTTTGCGTTTTCATAGTTTTACTATCTAATATTTCAGGATAGAAATGGTCTTCATTAACGTGTAAACCTTTATGGAACTTACAGTCGCACGCAACACCTGGTCCCATGATTTCACTTAAACCGTAAATATCGTTTGCGTCGATATGTAAACGTTCTTCAATTTCTTTATGCATCTTTTCAGTCCAAGGTTCAGCACCACAAATCGCGTGTTTTAACTTTATATCCTTAATTAAATTTTCTTGTTCTAGCACTTCAGCCAAGTGCAATAAATAAGATGGCGTACATGCAATCGCCGTCGCACCAAAGTCAACCATCATTGTGGTTAATTTTTTAGAATTACCCGTACTCATTGGCACAACCATAGCACCGAGTTTTTCAGCACCATAATGAGCACCTAAACCACCGGTAAATAAACCGTAGCCATAAGCAACTTGAATAATATCGTCTTTTGTTAATCCAGCCATTGCAAAACATCTAGCAACGCATTCTGCCCAAATCTCTATATCTTTACGGGTATAACCAACGACAGTCGCCTTACCCGTTGTTCCACTTGAAGCGTGAACTCTAACAACTTGAGATTGTGGGACAGCAAAAAGTCCAAAAGGATAATTATCTCTTAAATCGTCTTTAGTGGTAAAAGGTAACTTAGTAATATCGCTAATATCCTTAATATCACCAGGTTCTAAGCCTAAGGCTTGCATTTTTTTACGATAGAATTCTACGTTGTGATAAACGTAATCTACTAATTTAACAAGTCTAGCGCTTTGTAAAGCAGACATTTCGTCTCTAGACATACATTCTTTTGATTCATTCCAAATCATTTATATTCACCCCTATATTTATTCGTTATAATCATAGCCCATAGAAAAGGCTTTTTCATTAATCTCAATAGTTTTTTGAGGAACGGTTTTTTCTATAACCTTAATCCAATCTTGCTTATCAAATCCAATATATTTTGCAGCAACACCTAATACGACCGAATTAAGAACTTTACTATTACCTAATTCGTTTGCAATTTTACCACCGTCAATTGAATATACCGTATGCTTACTCTTTAAGGTTTCAATAATATTATCCGGATATTCACTAGCGCCAATAACTACAGTCATTGGGTCAATTCTGCAATCGTTAACTATAATAATGCCGTCTTTTTTTAAGTAATGAGCATATCTTAACGCTTCAAGTCTTTCGAAAGCAACCAACACGTCAGCATCACCTTCTTCAACAACGGGTTCATATACTTTTTCACCGAATCTAACGAAAGTAACAACGCTACCACCGCGTTGAGCCATGCCGTGAACTTCACTAAGTTTTACGTCAAAACCAGCATCAAGTGCAGTTTTACCAATTATTCTACTGGTTAAAAGAGTACCTTGGCCACCTACACCAACAACCATTATATTCATATTTTTCATAATTAAATTTCCACCTTTTCAATAGCGTTAAATTTACAATAACTTTGACATAATCCACAGCCGTTACACATTGTTTTATCAATTTTAATCGTACCGTCAGGTTGTTTAGTTATTGCAGGACAGCCGATTTTTAAGCACATACCACATTTTTTGCATTTTTCAGTATTTTCAACGCATTTATATGGGAATTTTTGTCCTTTAATGAGCGCACACGGTGCTTTTGCAATTATAACGGTTAATTTATCACCGTTTACTGATTCTTTTAATGCTTTTTCTAATGAAACAATATCAAAAGCATTTATCTCTAAAACGTTTTGAACGCCAATTGCAATACATAAATCCTTAAGATTTATTGCGTAAGTATCTTCACCTTTTAAGGTTTTTCCCGTTGCGGCGTGTTGTTGGTGTCCCGTCATACCCGTAGTTCTATTATCAAGTATTAAAACTGTACCGGTTGCCTTATTATAAACCATATTAATAAGAGAATTAACACCCGTATGTAAGAAGGTTGAATCGCCAATTACTGCAACCCAATTTTTAATAAATTCTTTACCTCTTGCTTTTTCGATACCGTGAAGAGAAGATATACTTGCACCCATGCAAAGTGTACTATCGATAACGCTAAGTGGCGCAACAGCACCAAGAGTATAACAACCAATATCACCCGCCGCGTGAATTTTTAATTTATTCAATACTGAAAATACGCTTCTATGTGGGCAACCTGGACACAAAATTGGTGGACGATTTGGCGCTTGATTTTTATCAAAAACTAAATTGTTTTCACCTGTTAAAACTTTCTTTAACATATTCGCGCTATATTCACCTTGTCTTGTAAATAAAGATTTTCCTTTAACTTTATAACCCCAAGATGCAATTTGTTCTTCAATAACGGGTTCTAATTCTTCAAAAACGTAAACTTCGTCAACTTTAGAAATAAAATCTTCGATTAAAGTTTTTGGTAACGGATTTACTAAGCCTAACTTTAAAACGCTAGCATTTGGGCATGCTTCTTTAACGTATTGATATGGTATACCACTTGTGATAAATCCAATTTTTTTATCATTAATTTCCATCTTGTTAATTGAAAAATTTGCGCCATCTAAGGCAATTTTATTATCTCTTTCTTCAACAACAATATGTCTACCCATTGCTGATGCAGGCATCATAACGTACTTTTTAACGTTTCTTTCATAAACTTTGTCTAGAGTTTCAACCCTATCTTCAAGAGAAACTATTCCTTGAGAGTGTGAAAGTTTAGTCGTTGTTCTTAAAATTACGGGAGTATCATACTTTTCACTTAATTCATACGCAAATTTAATAAAATCTTTTGCTTCTTGACTTGTAGATGGTTCTAAAACAGGAATATGTGATGCGCGACCAATCATTCTTGTATCTTGTTCATTTTGTGAACTAGCAAGACCTGGGTCATCTGCAACGACTATTACTGCGCCACCATTTACCCCCGTATATGAAAATGTATAAAGCGGGTCGCTAGCAACGTTTAAGCCAACGTGCTTCATACACGCAAGGCTTCTAACTCCTGAAAATGAAGCGCCAAACGCAACTTCAGTTGCAACTTTTTCATTTGGTGCCCATTCAGTATATACGTCATCAAATTTGGCTAGATTTTCGCAAATTTCAGTACTTGGTGTCCCTGGATATGCACTTGCCACTTTAACACCGGCTTCATAAGCACCACGAGCAATTGCTTCATTACCTAACATTATAATTTTTTCGCTCATTTTACATACTCCTTAAATCTTTAACTCTTTTTGCTTTCCCCTCAAATCTTTGAAGAGTATTTGGAGATTCTAACTTAACTTTAGCATCTAACCCAAGCATAATTTTTAATTTATTTCTAACCGACTCAGCAAGATTTTGAAGCACACTGAACGAATCGGTTGAAGTTGCAAGTTCAACTCTAATTTCAAGTTTATCGTTGTAACCTTCACGAGTAACTATGATTTCATAATGTGGACCAAGTTCATTAAATTTAAGTATAACTTCTTCAATTTGACTTGGGAAAACGTTTACACCACGAATTTTAAGCATATCGTCGCTTCTGCCAGAAAGATTTTCCATTCTAACAAAAGTTCTACCACATTTACAAGGTTCGTAACATAACCTTGTAATATCCTTAGTTCTATATCTTATTAACGGTAAACCTTCTTTCTTGATGCAAGTTATAACCAACTCACCCTTTTCTCCCGCTGGTAAAACTTCACCTGTTTCGGGATTAATTATTTCAGGAATAAAGAAATCTTCGTTAATGTGCATTCCAGCAAGATATTCGCACTCGCCTGAAACACCAGGGCCCATCAATTCACTCATGCCGTAATTAGACGTTACTAGCATATCTTTTCCCCAAGCTTTATGCATTTCATCTCTCATTGCATCGGTTAATAATTCACTACCCACCAAGCCTATTTTAACGTTTAAATCTTTTTCAGGGTCAATTCCCATTTCACGCGCAACTTCTGCTAGACGTAATGCGTATGAAGGAGTTGCAACTAATAGCGTAGTTCCAAAATCTTTCATATACATAATTTGCTTTTCCGAGTTTCCCGTTGACGATGGAACGATTGTTGCACCAATATTTTCTAATCCATAATGAAGTCCTAATGCGCCTGTAAACATGCCGTAACCAAAGCAAATTTGAGCAACGTCTTCTTTAGTAGCACCACCCATACACGCAATTCTAGAAACACACTCTGTCCAAGTTTTTAAATCGTTTTCGGTATAACCAACAACGGTTGGTTTTCCCGTCGTTCCACTTGAAGCATGAATTCTAACAAGGTCACTCTTGGGAACGCAAAACAACCCAAAAGGATAATTATCCCTCATATCTTGCTTGGTTATGAAAGGTAATTTCGCTAAATCTTTAAGAGTTTTAATATCTTCAGGTTTAACCCCAACGGCATCCATTTTTGCTCTATAAGCAGGAACCTTTTTATAAACTCTAAAAACTGTTTCTTTTAGCCTTTCAAGTTGAATTTTTTCTATCTCACTTCTAGGTAACGTCTCTTCTTTAGACCAAATCATAATATCTCCTTAGAACAAATTAGTAAAATTTTTATTTACACGTTTTCAACAACTTTTTCTTCATTAAATGATTTTTCAATTACTTGCTTAGGTAATGGCTTGGTTAAAAGGCTAATAACAAAAGTAACTATCATTGAATAAGCCATACAAATTACCCCAATCATCGGCGATAAACTTATGCCCGTCTTAATTGCAGTTCCAAAATCAACGGCATAACCTGCCTTATCATAACCAAGGAAAATAACTAAACCAACGGTTAAAACTAAAGAACCAATAAGTGAAGCCCAAACAGCAGGCTTTGTTACTTTTTTCCAAGTAACCCCTAAAACAAAAGGACCAATAAAACATCCTGATAGCGTTCCCCAACTTATACCCATCATATACGCTATTGCAGAAATTTTATATTTTTCATTAAGAATTGCAAGAATTACTGAAATTGCAATAAACACTAAACACAAAATTCGCATAATAGTGTTTACTTTTTTATCTTCAGCCTTTTCATTAATTTTACCCTTATATATATCAATTGCAATTACCGATGCACTCGCTAAAGATACCGAGGATAAAGTTGACATACTTGCAGACAAAATTAAAACAGCAATTATTCCCATTAAACCACTTGGGATTACCATGATTAACATGTTTGGAATTGCGTTATCAGTGCCAAAATTTCCACCTAATTCCGTCTTAAATAAGCCACTAAGGCCACCAACAAAATAAGCACCAAAACCGATAATTAAAGCGAATAACGTGCTTACAACCGTGCCTTGCATAATTGCTTTATCATCGCGAATACTATGATATTTATGAACGGTTTGAGGTAACGCCCAAACACCAAACGACGTTAGTAAAATCAAAGAAATTAATGAAACCGTGTCACCATAAATAAATTTATCACTATTGGACTGCGTAAACCAATTTAATGTTGAAATATTCCATGAAACTTGGGAACTGTTTAAGAAGCAAATCAACATTAAAACTACGCCGACAATCATGATAATACCTTGAATAAAATCAGATAACGCTGTAGCAAAATAACCACCGAAGAATAAATAAATTGCAGTAATTACGGCTAGAATAATCATAATGATGTATCCTGGAATATTAAACACCGTTTCAAATAAACTACTAAGTCCAGAATAAACTGATGCAGAATATGGAATTAAGAAAACAAAAACTAAGATAGCAGAGAAAATTTTCAAACTTTTGCTATCATACCTTTTTTCAAAAAAATCAGGCATGGTCTTAGAATGTAATCTATTAGTAATTACTTTTGTGCGCTTTGCTAAAACTTTCCAAGCAATTAAAGAACCGATAATAGCATTTCCAATACCAATCCAAACTGCAGCTAGTTGATATTGCGCACCAAATTTACCAGCATAACCAATAAAAATAACTGCTGAAAAATAAGTTGTTCCATAAGCAAAAGCGCTCATCCATCCGTTAAGACCTTTTTTACCCGCTAGCAAAAAATCGTCGACAGATTTAGAACGATTTTTAGTATAAATTGCAATGCAAATCATAGAAAGAACGTAAATTAATAAAATTATGTAATCGAGTAACATTTTCATCTCTCCTAAAAGCATAAAATTATTATACAACTTTTGACAAAAATAAGCAAGAAAGTAGATAGTTTTTTTTAGTATTTAAATATATAATATTTAAAAAGTAATTTTTAGCGAATTTTTAATACAAATTAACAAAAAAAATAAGCGATTATGTTAGACATAATCGCTTGCAAAATAATTAATATTTAACTTTGTTTTTCACATTATAAAGTAACGCCTGTTTTATAAAATGCAATTTCACGAATATCTTCGCTTTTACATTGATAATCACCACTAACAGTTCTAATTAATAGGTCAAACAAACCATCTTCATCCATAGAAAATGCATTAAAATCAATCCAATTATTTTTAAATCCAGCCAATTTATCGTTAGTTGAAATTTTCATAGTTGGAACGAAAGTTGAAAACGGAGTTCCCCTACCCGTAGTAAATAAAACAATTTGACAGCCTGCTGCAGCAAGAGCAGTAGCAGCAATTAAATCATTACCAGGAGCATTAAGTGCACTAACACCTGTCTTTTTAACAGTATCGCCATATGCTAAAACGTCAACAATTTTTGTTGAGCCTGCCTTTTCAACACAGCCTAAAGATTTTTCTTCTAAGGTTGTTATACCACCTTTTTTATTTCCTGGACTAGGATTTTCGTATACAGGAAAACCATTTTTCGTATAATAATCCTTAAAATCTTCAATCATTTTACGATATCTAACAAAAACTTCTTCTGTTTCACATTTATTCATAAGAAGTTGTTCTGCACCAAACATTTCAGGAACTTCAGTTAAAATTGCGCCTCCACCGTAAGAAACAAGTTTATCGGTAATTCTACCAACCAACGGGTTAGCAGTAAGCCCAGAATATCCGTCACTTCCACCACATTTTAACCCAATACAAAGTTCTTCTAAAGAAACGTCTTCTCTTTTAAGGTTGCAATTTTCGTCGATAAATTTCTTTATAATAGATAAACCGAATTCAATTTCATCTTCAACGTCTTGGCAATTAAAGAAGGCAATATTGCGACCTTGTGGCTCTAAAATAGCCTTAATAGCGTCTAAACCGTTATTTTCACATCCTAAGCCAACGAATAATACTGCACTAGCATTTGGATTGCAAGCAACTGAACAAAGTAAGTTTTTAATGTTTTCATTATCTTCACCAAGTTGACTACAGCCAAATTGATGAGTAAGAGCATAAACTCCGTCAATACTTCCCTTAATAAATTTTCTTGCTTCTTTTTCTAAGCGCATACATACGTTATTGACACAGCCAACGGTAGGAATAATGTAGATTTCATTTCTTATACCAGCCCTACCGACTTTACGCTTATAACCCTTAAAAGTTCCTTTTTTAGAATCAAAAGTTTCAGCGTGAAAATTATATTCGTAAGTTGGTGTTTCATCTAAATGTGATTTAACGTTATGAGTATGAACCCATTCACCCTCTTTAATATCAGTTGAGGCTCTACCTATAATTTGACCATATTTAATAATAGTTTCGCCTTTTTTAATATCTTTAAGTGCATATTTATGCCCAGCAGGAATTTCACCTGAAGCAGTTAAGCAAACACCGATATTATCAAGTTTATTAATAATTACTTTATCTTTCATATTAAATTAAAGAAATTCCTTTGTGAATTTTTTCAACGTTAGCACTAACGGTTTCATAGAAATCTTTATATAATGTTAAATCTTCGCCCCATACGTTTGTATCAGCCATAAAGTCTTTAATTGGCTTTTTATCAGCAAAATAATCTAAATATGGCTTATCATCAATAAACTTAATTTCACGAGTTGGAAGTTTAACAAAGAATTCTTCACCACGTCTTTCGATAGAAGTATATAATGCCATTAAGTAAGAAAAACCAATAGTAAGTTTTTCAGGAATTTTATTAAATCTTTCATAATAATCCTTAAAACTTGGCAAGTCTCTTGCGCGCCATTTAGAAATTGTATTAAGGCTTATACTAGCCCATAAGTGATTAAGATATGGATTTAAAAATCTTTCAGTAATACTATCGGCAAAAACAGTAGTTGCAGCAATATCGTCTGAAACAAATGGAACGATTTCTTCGGTTAAAGTATCTTGTAAAAATTTAGAAAGTTTAGCGTCCATCATAGAATCATAAACGGTAATTGAACCGTGCCATAAAGCAGCGCACACGATATTAGTGTGACTACCGTTAAGAACGCGAACTTTACGTTTTTTATAATACTTAATATCTTCAGTTAAAACAACTTCAATATTATGAACGCCGTCTTTAATATACTTAGCAATGTCACCTTTCTTTTCAACAGCCCAAAGTCCAAATGGTTCACCAATAGATACTAATTTATCTGGTTCGCCAATTAATTTTTCAATTGCTTCAACGTCTTCAGGGGTTTTTGGATAACCTGAAACGATACGGTCAACTAAAGTATTGCAATAGAAATTTTCTTCAGCATTCCACTTTTTAAATTCTTCAGGTAAATTCCAAAGTTCAATATATTTATCAACACATTTTTTTAATTCGTCAGCATTGTTATCAATAAGTTCAACAGGCATCAAATATACGCCACCCTTACCAGCGTTAAAACGTTCTAACAAAAATTTAGTAAGTTTTGCTGGATAAGTTATGTTTTCAAACCCATCAAATTTATCGTTACCATTAAAACAAATGCCGGCTTCTGTGGTATTTGAAACGATAATCTTAAGGTCATCTTCTTTTGCAAGCGCTAAATATGAATCCATATCGTTAAATGGGTCTATAACGTTTTCCAATACGTCAACAGGATAAACGTTTTCAACCGTTTTACCTGCTTCAACACCACGCAAAACGATATGATATTTATTGTTTTGCTTTTTAAAGTTATCAAGGTTACCGTAAGTAATCGGTTTAACGATATTTACCTTGTAATCAAGACCTTCTTTGTTGAGAGTATCAAAATACAAATCAACGAAAGTACGCAAAAAGTTGCCTTCACCAAATTGAACTACTTTTACCATAATACACCTTCTTATATTTATAGGTTAATAATTTTAACCATAATATTTTCTTAAATATATTGTACTACAATTTTTAATTCAAAGCAAGGTAAATTAATAGAAAAAATCAAACAAATTAATAAATATTTAGATATACTTATTTTTTTCTTCGTGAAATTATCTAATGTGATTTTCTACTTAATTCGAATCCCTATACTTTTCTATACAAATAAAACTAAAACCCTACATAAAATGCAGGGTTTTAGGTTGTTGGCGGAAAGCGAGGGGCACATCTCCACTATCGTTGCTATGGCAAAGCCGAACCAAGGAACCGAAACAAAATCTCATTTCAGCAACACAAAAAGGACATCACAACTGATGTCCTTTTCGTGTTGGCGGAGTGTTAGCATAGAAATCCGAATAGTTTAATTAATATATCCCAATAAGTATATTCTTAATATAGTGTATTTACTTGTTTTTGTCTATTTTACTATCGCTATTGTTATATATTGTGTTGAACGCCATACCTGTTGGGTCTTCAATAATTTCCCAAAGCCTAGCATCAGTCGGGTAAATGTATGATGTAAACTCTTCATTGTCAACAACGCCTTGATAAATAGGATTATTTTTAGAAGTTGGCCAATAATACATTTTACCATTAGTTAATCCAAAAACATTATCGGTTGACTCGCCAACATACTTTAAAATCGACCAATCTTCTTTTATGTTTAGCTCCTTAACGCTATTTTTATATTCAATAAGTAATTTTACAACTTCCTTATTATTAGAATATTGTTTTATTATATCATCAACATACTTATAATATTCTTTATAGGTTTTATAACCATAAGGAATCAAATTCAATGTACCTGTAATTTCTTCTATTTTGTCTATAAGCTCTGACGGATATACAAAAATCTCCCCATTATTTGTAGATAGTAACTTATACTTTATATGTTCTTTTGGTAAATATGCCATAATTTTATACAATAATACTCCTTTTTAATTCAATAGATACAATATAAATGTAATTTATGACTATACTTGTCATATTTAAAAAGGTTTTTAGAAAATTTTAAAATGAATAACTAGCCTAGAAGATATTCTTTTCTAAGGTTTTATCCAATCCAACATTTCTACAACTTCATATTTGTCGCCTAATTCAAGAGAGACCAACTTGTATAATCTTAAACCATTTTCGTAGATTTCTTTTCTTCTTTCTTCGGTGATTCTTTCTATAATTTCCCAAATAGAATCATCAAATTCTTCCAATTGTTTTATTAACTCCGACGTTAAAGGCAAATATTTATAAGACAAATTCTCTGCTTTATTATTATATAGAGATGTCCCACCATAATCTGGCGAAAAAAACAATTTCATTTTCATATTTAATTTCTCCCTTAATTCTTTGTTTTTATTTTACATATTTTATATGACAATATTTGTCATATTTAAAAAGTTTTTTAGGAAATTCTAAAATAAAAAAGCAAACATTTCCGAGAGTTCGGATTTGTTTGCTCTTGGCGGAGAGCGAGGGACACATCTCCACTATCGTTGCTATGGCAAAGCCGAACCAAGGAACCGAAACAAAATCTCATTTCAGCAACACAAAAAGGACATCACAACTGATGTCCTATTCGTGTTGGCGGAGAGCGAGGGATTCGAACCCCCGTGGGCTTGCACCCAAACGGTTTTCAAGACCGCCTCGTTATGACCACTTCGATAGCTCTCCAAAAAATAAAATTATTCAATTAAAAATTCAAGTTAGAAAACCGTTACACGGTTTACTGCTACGCTATTCGCTACGCAGGACTTCGTCCACGACACGCCTTCGTTACGAACACTTCGATAGCTCTCCAAAAAATAAAAATATTAAATTAAAAATTCAAGTTAGAAAACCGTTACAGGGTTTACTGCTACGCTATTCGCTACGCAGGACTTCGTCCACGACACGCCTTCGTTACGAACACTTCGATAGCTCTCCAAAAAATAAAATTATTCAATTAAAAATTTAAGTTAGAAAACCGTTACACGGTTTACTGCTACGCTATTCGCTACGCAGGACTTCGTCCACGACACGCCTTCGTTACGAACACTTCGATAGCGCTCCAAAAAAAGAATATGTAAAATACTTTTATTACCTTACATATTCTATCTTATTTTAATTTTTTTTGCAAGCAGATTTGACCTATTTTTTTTATTTTTTTTAGATAAATCGAAATTAATTTTATTTTATTAAAAAAAGTTAGTTAAATTTATTAAAATATTAATTTAATTCATCAAATTTAACAATTTCAACACCTGATTGAGCAAAAAGTTCTAATGCAAACGCATCTGGATATCCATTTTTATAAATAACTTTCTTTATGCCTGAATTTAAAATCATACGAGTGCAGATAACGCAAGGTTGATGAGTAACGTACATAGTAGCACCCTCTAAACTAATTCCAAGTTTTGCTGCTTGAATTATTGCATTTTGTTCAGCATGAACAGCATAACAAACTTCTTGCATCGTACCACTAGCAATATTTCTTACTCTACGTAAACATTCCCCTCTTTCAGCGCAACTTTCAATTCCACTAGGAGCGCCATTATAACCGGTAGTTAAAATTCTCTTATCCTTAACACAAACAGCGCCAACGTGTCTATTTTCTTGATAACAACTTGACCAACCAGCAACGGTTTCAGCAAGTTGCATAAATCTTTCATCCCATTTATTCATAAGTAAACCCCAAAAATTATTTATCTTTTTTAACCATTTTTTCTAATTCTTTAATAAAAGACGTTGTGTCAGTAAACGAACGATAAACTGAAGCAAAGCGAACGTATGCAACTTCATCGATGTCTTTTAACCCTTCACAAACCATTTCACCAATTTCCTTGCTAGAAACTTCTTGTGCTAAAGAATTATAAATTTTCTTTTGAATATCATCAATAAGTTTATCAATAGTAGCAGCGGGAACCGGACGTTTTTCACAAGCCTTAATAATGCCAGCGCGAATTTTATTAGGGTCAAATGCTTGCCTTACCCCACTGTTCTTTACAACGAAAATCGGTGTATTTTCCACAGTTTCATAAGTAGTAAAACGCTTACCACAACCAATGCATTCACGTCTACGTCTAATGTTAGTTCCATCTTCTGCAGCGCGCGAATCAATAACTTTACTATCAATACACCCACAGTACATACATTTCATAAGTTCACCTCTTTTATCATTATTATATAAAACGTTTAAAAACTTAATTTTTGCACATAATAAAATTAAATATGACTAGTATAATTTATATCATTACGATAGTTTATTTAATCGCTATAAATATATATGGAATAATGCTGTTACGTTTCCAAAAAAAAGACCTTGAAATTCACGAAGATGAAAAGCCCTCAGTAAGCGATGGAAAACTTTTGCTTACAGGTTTATTGGGCGGTGCTACGGGAATTTTCGTTTTTATGTTTATACTTAAATATCGCTTAAAAAGTTTTTTTATGATGGTTTTTATGCCGATATTTATAGTTATTAACGTTTATACAGTTATAGCATTATATAACGGTGGAATTGGATATTTTTTAGCATAATTTATTAATAACTACGCCGATTGAAGAAACGGCGTCCGTTGCAGTTACAGTATACTCGTTACCTTGTTCCAAAACGGCTTGTTCCCCTGCTTTTCCAAACAAATAACAACCTGCGATTGTACCTAAGAAAGTTTCGTTAGTTCTAGATAACAACCCCGCTAAAATTCCACTTAAAACGTCACCACTACCAGCCTTAGCAAGCGCAGGTGTTCCGCTAGTGTTTAGATAAACTTCATTTCCATCGGTAATTATAGAAACTGCATTCTTTAAAACAAGAATAACACCGTAATCATTTGCAAATTTCTTTGCTAAATCAATTTGAGAACTTAAAATAATATCTTTAGAAATGCCCGTAAGTTTAGAAAACTCACCAACGTGTGGGGTTAGTATAACTTGGCATTTTTTATTTTTTAAAACGTCAACTCCAAATTCAGCGAGAGAATTAAGTCCATCAGCATCAATAATTAATTTACCCGTATAATTTTTAAGTAAAAAACAAATCGAATTATAAATTTCTTTGCTTACGCCAACACCCATACCAATCGCGATTGAATCGCTAGATAGAAGCGACGATAAAACGTTTTCATCAAATATAATATAACCATTATTATCTGCAATCTTCGTTAAAATACATTCAGGATTTTTACCAACGTAAGATGAAAACATACTACTAGGAACAACTAAATTTGAATATCCCGAACCCATCTTTAAAGCAGTTAAAGAATTAGCAGATAATAAAATGCTTCCAGAATATTTTTCACTTCCACCGATTATAGTTGTTTTACCAAAGCAACCTTTATGAACGTTTCGTTTTCTCTTAGGAAAAAATTTTGAAAGTGAATCGTCGTTAAATCTTTTTACGTAATCATCGCCCCAAATACTTATACCAATATCTTTTGAAACAATCTCACCACAATAATCAGGACCGTCAGCCAAAAAATGACCTAATTTATATTCTTGAATTGCTACCGTTAAGTTTGCCTTAACAGCGACGCCCATTGGTATACCGGTATCACCGTTTAATCCACTAGGGATATCGCAAGATATAATTAAAGAACCAGAACTATTAATCTTTTCAATTGCAGTTTTATATTTACCAGTTACTTCTTTGTTTAAGCCTGTTCCAAAAATGCAGTCAATAATAATATCGTATTTTTTATCGAACAACTTAAAAATTCCATTATCAACGGATAACGTTGTAACAGTGAAACCGTGAAATTTAGATAGTTCTTTCGCAACCACCTTACCGTCAGCACCATTATTACCTTTGCCTATGCAGACTAAAACTCTACCACCGTGAAACCTTCTTCTAATAACTTCAACGATAGCGCACCCTGCTCTTTCGACAAGTTCTTCACTACTAATACCAAGCGAATTAATAGTAAATTCATCGGCTTTTCTCATTTGTTCAACAGATAAAATTCTTTCCATTTAATCCTCGTCAAAAAGATTGCTAATAGCGTAACTAACTTCTTCGTAAGAAAAACCTTTACCTAGCAAATACCGATAAGTTTTAGACTTAGTATCAAGATTTTTTTCTTTATTCTTTAGGTATTTAACAGCAAGATTTTTAGCGTTTTCTCTACCGTCAACTGTTGACTCAAAATAAGCATCTTCAATATCTTGCTTTTTAACACCTTTCATCATTAATTTATATTCAATAAGTTTTTTGCCGTTATTCTTTGAATTTGCATTAATAAAACGCTTTGAATAATCAACGTCGTCAATATAACCATACTCTTTTAATTTATCAATACAAAAATAAGCAATTTCTTCCGTATACCCTTTTTTTAGTAAATATTCTTTTACTTGTCTTTTTGTTTTAACGTACTTTGAAATATAGTCGGTAGCCTTAGTTAGTGCCGATTTTTTTTCACTTTCTTCTATTAGTTGGTTAAGAGAATTTTCATCAATCTCCATTCCAACTTTTAAACGATTTAGCATAACCGTTTCAACGGATAATCCAGAAACAAATTTACCGTCTATAAATAGATTACATCTATCACTATTATTTTTTTGAAGTGAAATTTGAGTAATTATTGCCATAATTTTAATTAAAAGCAAAAAAATTGCTTTCTTTTTCTTCTATTTTAATTTTCCCGTTAAGCATATCAGTTAATTTATCTAAAATCGTTTTAGTCATACTAGTTTTAATTACAAAATCAATGCATATTTGGTTATCAAAAGAAGTATTTAAAACTAAAACGTTTTTATCATTTAATGCCTTTAACATTTTTGAATAACCATCGTAGTCAACGGTAACAAAATATCGAACTGCTTTTTGCATATTCAAAATTTTTGCAACGTTTAATGCTTGCAAAACAGAACCCGAATATGCTCTAGTAAGCCCACCCGTACCAAGTTTAATTCCACCAAAAAATCTAGTAACAACTGCAACGGTGTTAAACATTTTTTTATTTTTTAACACTTCAAGCATAGGCATGCCGGCAGTACCCTGTGGCTCACCATCGTCACTAAATTTTTGATTAAGCCCTTTATTATCAGCAATATAGGCGTAACAATTATGATTGGCAAGTGAATATTTTTTACGGATTAAATCAATGAACTCCCTTGCCTCAGTTTCGTTAGAAACATTTTTAATATTACAAATAAACTTAGAACGTTCAATTGTTATAACGTTTTCTACGGGGTTTTTTACGGTAAAATAATTTTCACTCATTTAATCACTACTTTAATATGAACTTTTTTACCTTTATGTAAAATAAATTCTTTATTATTAAGCGCTTCTTCCGGTATATTAGCAAATGGGTCGGTAATTTTAGTATCGTTAATAGAAACCCCGCCACCTTCAATAAGGCGTTTTGCTTCACCTTTAGATTTTGCTTGATTTACAGCAACTAATAATTCAGCAACAGAATTAGGATTTTCAATTTCCATAGTAGGCATATCGCTAGACATACCACCACTAAACGCTGCTTTTGCTTGTTTTTGGGCTTCTATTGCCTTTTCTTCACCGTGAACTAACTTAGTAACTTCAAATGCCAAACGTTCTTTAGCATAATTCATTCTTTCATCTTGATACTTGGTTAATTCTTTGATTTCATCCATTTCCATAAAAGTTAAAAGACGCATACATTCTTCAACCTTAACGTCTTCAACGTTTCTAAAATATTGATAAAAGTCATAAACTGAACACTTATTTTCATCAAGCCACAAAGCACCTTTTTGAGTTTTACCCATCTTCTTGCCTTCGCTGTTTAATAAAAGCGTACAAGTAAGACAAAAAGCACTTTTTTGTTCTTTTCTTCTAATTAAGTCAACCCCTGCAAGCATATTGCTCCATTGGTCATCGCCACCAACTTCTAAAATACAGCCGTATTTTTGATTTAAATATAAAAAGTCGTAACCTTGCATTAACATATAGTTAAATTCAAGGAAAGTTAAACCTTTTTCCATTCTTTGTTTAAAACACTCTGCAGTAAGCATCTTATTAACTGAAAAATAAGCACCAACTTCACGCAAAAAATTTACGTAATTTAAGTTTAAAAGCCAATCGGCGTTGTTCGCAATAATCGCTGGATTGTCCCCTTCAAAATCAATAAATCTTGACATTTGCTTTTTGAAGCACTCAATGTTGTGTTGAATAGTTTCAACGGTTAACATTTGGCGCATATCACTTCGACCTGAAGGGTCACCAATCATACCCGTTCCACCACCAAAAAGTGCGATTGGCTTATGGCCGTATTTTTGCATCCAAGCCATCGCCATAATAGGAATATAATGACCGATATGTAAACTATCAGCCGTTGGGTCAAAACCAATATAAAAAGGCACGCTTTCACTGCCTAATTTTTCATATAATTCATCTTCAAAAATTGTTTGTTTAATAAAGCCTCTTTCTTTAAGAACGTCAAAAACGTTTTTCATTGCAACAACCTCTTTAACTGTAATGTTATATTATTAATATTATACATATAAATACAATTAAAGTCAATGAAATAATCTTAAAAAAGATAATAAAATAGACGCTATTACTAGCGCCAAGATTAATTGTTTTATTACATTTTAGTGTTTATTTTTTAAGTAAAGTTA
>JAZNQZ010000008.1:0-64748 GCA_045590475.1 Christensenellaceae bacterium | reverse complement strand
TATATTATATTTGCCACAACTTTCCCGAAAGGGAAAATAAAACTTTGCGTAGCAAAATATCACTGCTTTTAGCAATATAACTTGCCGTTAGGCAAATATAGTTGTGGCGTAGCAATAATCCCTATCGCTACGCCACTAAACCCCTATTGTTTTTTATTTTAACGATTGCTTAGTTGTTTATGGTAGATATGCCTTCTTTCCACCGTGGCCACCAAATATACTCCACCTGCCCGAACCTAATCTTTGCAAAAATGCAGAGCGTTCTTTCGAACAAAGTTTTGCATCGGTATCCACCGAAGTCATCAATATTGGAGCATATTGATTATATTCGGCTTGTTTTTTCGTTAAGTCGGTAAGGTTTATAAACACGTCGCCGGTAAAAGCAATTTTATGCTCGTAGTCTATTAACAAGATTTCACCGGGCAAATGTCCACCCTTACCTTCGTAAACTTCAAAGTTAAGTTCTCCCAACGAATAAAAACCTATTTGTTCTATTGAAGCAGTTAAAGTTGATTTATTCCACAAAGAACATAGTTTAACCTTGTCAACCACTTCATAATCGGTTAAAGTTTTGCAAATATTCACGTATGGTAAATGCAAACTATTCCTTTCTCGAAAACCGGCAAAATTATCTGCTTCTGCGCTTAAACTTTCATAACTTCGCTGACTGACTATAACTTGGTCAAAATCATTAAGCAATCCACAATGGTCAACGTCTGCGTGTGTAATAATTATCTTTTCCTTTTTAGTTTTAAAATCAGGAACTAGGCTTTTAATCAAACCAAGCATTTCCTTTTTATAGCACGCATATCCCGAATCAACGAATACTCTTTCTCCGTCACTCTCTATAATGGCAGTATTGCTACCACAATCAGGCTCTATTAAAATAATTCTTGTCTTTTCGGTTACGTTGTGCACGGTTACTCTAGGATTGAAGTTATTTCCTTTGCTTTTAGCCAAAAGTTCTGCATACTTACTAATGCTATCAAAAGTTTTATAGGGGGAAAGCCCCTGCTCGTCAAGAGTTTGCATGGCTAAGTTCACGTTAACCAAAAGATTTTCTTTCTTCTTTTCCAAAAGGCCCATCGTCTTGACTAAACCGTCAACGTAAGTATTGTAAAAAATACTGTTATCAAAGACTTTTTCGGTATTATTATACTCAATTACTTTAACTTCACATAGTTTTTCGGCTTGCGCTAAAAACTCGGTCAAATCGTTTGTCTCGTCGACGTATAATCCCATTTTAAAGTATTGATAATCGCTTCCATTTTCTTGAGAACTTATATAAGAAATATTAAAATTGAATTTACTTATTAATTCTAAAACATTCGTTACACTTCCTGGCTTATCTTCCAAACGGAACTCAAGCAAAATAATTTTAGTATTTGCATCTTCGTTTGAAAGATAGCCTATTTCTTTTAATTTTTCGTTAGCCTTTTCAAGTTGCTTTTCTTCACCATCTACTTCAATAAAAAGAGTGTGTGAATCAACTGCTTTATTATAACTTACTCTAGTAATATTAATTCCAAGGTCAAAAAAACATTTGCTAGCCTTCAAAAAAGCACCAATATGATTAGGCATTTTTGTTACGTATGTTTTTTTCATAACGATTATAATTTGTTTCTTTGGATTTTTCCACTGATGGTTTTTGGAAGTTCATCACGGAACACAACAACTCTTGGATATTTATAAGGAGCAGTGTGGTCCTTAACATATTTTTGAATTTCCTTCTTTAATTCTTCCGTTCCTTCCGTGCCTTTTGTTAAAACTATACTTGCTTTTACTACTTGACCACGAACTTCGTCTGGAACGGCTGAAACACCACACTCAAGAACGTAAGGAAGTTCCATTATTACCGATTCGATTTCAAATGGTCCAATGCGATAACCACTAGACTTGATTACGTCGTCAACACGACCAACGTACCAAAAATATCCGTCTTCATCGCGCCAAGCAGTATCGCCCGTATGATAAAGTCCATCGTGCCAAGCCTCTAAAGTTTTTTCAGCGTCACGATAATATTCTCTAAATAATCCACAAGGGGTTTCTTTATCGGTATGGATAACAATTTCACCAACTTCACCTGCTGGCAACGATTTTCCATCGCTATCTACAACGTCAACGTCGTATTGTGGATTTGCCTTACCCATTGCGCCGATTTTTGGCGTAGTTCCATAAAGGTTTGCAATAGCAAGCGTGGTTTCGGTTTGACCAAAACCTTCCATGATTTCTAAGCCCGTTGCTTCCTTAAACTTGTTAAACACTTCTGGGTTCAACGCTTCACCAGCAGTAGTCATATGATGAATTGAAGATAAATCATACTTTGAAAGGTCGCCACGAATTAACATTCTAAGCATGGTTGGTGGCGCGCAGAAAGTTGTGATGTTATATTCTGCAAACATAGGAAGTAAATCGTTTTCATCAAATTTATCGAAATCGTAAACGAAAACTGCACCTTCGCAAAGCCATTGTCCATATAATTTGCCCCAGAGCGATTTTCCCCAACCCGTGTCGGAGATTGTCAAATGTAAACCGTCTCTTTCGCAACAATGCCAATATTTTGCAGTAACAAAGTGACCCAACGCGTAAGTGTGTTTATGAGATGCCATTTTAGGATTTCCCGTAGTTCCCGAAGTAAAGAACATTAACGCAGGTTCATCGCCCGCTGAACAATCTTTGGTTCTTTCAAACTTACCTGAGAACAATGAATATTCTTTATCAAAATCGCGCCAGCCTTCTTTTGCACCGCCTACCATAATAAGTTTTTCAACTTGTGGGCATTTTTTTGCCGCGCTTTCAGCATAAGTATACGTATCGCCGTCAGCAGTACATACGATTGCCTTTACCCCTGCAGAATTATATCTATATTCGAAGTCGTGTTCTTTTAATTGGTTTGTTGCAGGAATTGCAATCGCGCCAAGTTTGTGAAGCGCAACCATGCAAAACCAGAATTGATAATGACGCTTAAGAACTAACATTACCTTGTCGCCTTTTTTTATTCCAAGCGACGTGAAATAATTTGCAACTTGGTTTGATGCGCGCTTAATATCCTTAAAGGTAAATCTGCGTTCGTTTTTATTCTTGTCTAAGTGAAGCATTGCAAGTTTTTCAGGATATTTTTCAGCAATGCCGTCAACGATATCAAAACCGAAGTTAAAGGTTTCAGTGTTTTTAAACTTTATTGATTGTAATCTTCCGTCAGCATCTTCTTTTGTTTCAACAAATTTTTCGCATACTAGTTTTTCGCTCTTTTTTGCCGACATAACACTCTTTCTTACCACCGTTTCTTCGGTGTGGTCGCCCGACATTACTACGGCTACGAAAGTACAGTCTTTTCCGTCAACGGCAATCATACCGTGTGGGATTGAAGAATTATAATATATACTGTCCCCTTCACTTAAAACTTCTTCGTGGTCGCCTACTTGAACTTTTAGTTTACCACTAAGCACCAAGTCAAATTCTTGACCTGAGTGAGTTGTTAAATGAATTGGTTTATTTTGTTGACTTAACGAATATTCGTAAGTAACGTAATATGGTTCAGCAAGTTTATCTTTAAACTTAGGCGCTAAGTTGGCAATATCTATACCATCTTCTTTGGCAGTTTCTTGACCTTGACCTTTTCTCGTTACCGTGTAGGTAGAAAGTTTTGCCGAACTACCTTCTAATAGGTCAATCATTTCTACGCCAAAAGCGAGCGCACATTTATGAATAAATGAAAAAGGAATGTCTTCTTTTCCGCTTTCATACGCAAGATATTGTTTTTCATCTACGTTAGTTTTTTCTGTCATATAGTTAACGGAAAAGCCCATAATTTCGCGCAACTCCTTAATTCTTGTTGCGACTTCCGATAACTGATTTAAAGTGTTGTTTGTATTCATGGATACATACCTCCTTAAAAAATTTTTAATATTTTACAGCATAACGCCGTTTATAACAACTTCTCGTTTGTGACCGTAGAAACAAGTTAGGCGAGGCTCGAAAATCGTTTGGGGTGAAATTGACCGTCTGGTCATTGAAGTCCAAACGTGTTTTTAGTTAACGAAGCATAACGCCGTTTATACGGTAACAAAAAAACCCGTCTCAAGATTTCTCTTTGAGACGGGTATATTTCATACTCGCGGTACCACTCAAATTGTAGTTAAATCACTACCACCTTCAGAGTCCAACAACTCCTATGCACTAACGTAGCAAACACGGAAAGCATCTACTTGAGAAATTCTCTTTGGAACTTTCGGCTCGGAAGTGATAAGATTTCTATTAGTTAATGCTGGGATTTCACCATCCCCAACTCTCTAAGAAAAACGTTTTATAGAATCCGTCTTCGTCACAGCTTTTACTTATTTTTTTCTAAATTATATTCCTATGCTTTTTATTTGTCAACCATTTTTTGAATGTTTTTAAAATTTTTTTGTTTTAATACTGACGCAAATAGCCATAAACAATAGGCTCTTAAACAATATCTCTCTTAGTTGCAAGGGTGGTGAATCAATAGAGCCGTAAAGATAAAAGCGTTAGAATTTTCTAACGCTTTTTATTTCTTATTTCTTTTTTATATCATCAGTAATGTCAACGAAAAGCCAAACAAAAAAAAGACAGTAAAACAAGTATCCAACGCACTCTAAAACCATCAAAAGTCCTTTACCAAGGGATTTCCATACGTGTCTTTTCTTGTGTTTTTTTATCAATCCGTCCTTTTCTATTTCTTCGTTGAATAATTTTATTGCTTTATCAGTAATAAAGGCTTCTTTACAACTTGGACAAATATTTGCTTCCTTTTTATCGTCGATTAATATATTTTGACCACAATTAGTGCATCTAGCATTCACTTGTGCCATCACTCTTTCTCCAATACCATTTGTAATTTTATATATCACCTTTTAATTAGTTTTGTTCTTTATGTTGACGTCAAGTTGATTGAAAGGAATTTCTATGCCTTCTTTATCAAATGCCGTTTTTACGGCTTCAGTAACGTCGAAATAAACAGTCCAATAATCTGCATTTTTCACCCACGCTCTTGCCGTTATATTTATACTAGAAGCGCCATGCTCTTTAACTCTAACAAAAGGTTGTGGGTCTTTTAAAACAAGTTCGTGTGCCTCGCATATATCCGTTATAATTTGTTTTGCCTTTGTAAAATCATCATCATAACCGATTGAAAACATAAAATCAACACGTCTTAAATCTTTTTCAGAATAGTTAACTATTTCGGCATTTGAAAGAGTTCCATTAGGAAGGTATATAACTTTGTTATCTGGTGTTAAAAGTTTAGTGTTGGTAATGTGAATATCAACAACCGTTCCAGAATAGCCTAACGCCTCTATATAATCATCAATCTTGAAAGGTCTAGTTAAAATAATTAAAACACCACCAGCAAGATTAGAAAGTGCACCATTTACCGCCAATCCTATACCAACGCCAAGTGATGCAACCAATGCGGTCAATCCACTAGTGTTTATGCCCAAATATCCAATTAAGCAAATAATTACAACAATTTTAAGGCCAATTTTTAGCACGTAAGCAAGAGTTTGAAAAATTGTCTTGTCTGCGTGTTTTTTTTCACCTCTTTTAATAATTTTTTTTGCAACAGAATTTATTATTTTAAAAGAAATAAACATAATAACTAACGCAATAATTATTTTTACGCCAGTATTTGTTGCCCATTGTACCAACGAGTTTAGCAATGCTTGCCAATCCATATTTTTAACTCCTTTACTAATAATATAAAGACTTATTTTTTATAAATTATAACATTTTAAATAATAAAACACAATAAAAATTAAGATTAATTAGGTAAATTTTTAACAAAAACGCCGATGAATCATCTACGGTTCAACGACGTCTCACTTGGTTGCACGGCTGGTGAACCAGCAGAGCCTATTATAAATTTTTAAAATATCGTTTCATCTTCTTCCCATTTTTACTTGTAAAGTCTTCAACAAATAAAAATCCTAATTTTTCGTGCAATTTCCGACTTGCAACGTTTTCTTCTCTTATCCCTGCAATAACTTTATTAAACCCCAAACCTTTTGCAATTTCATAAGCTATATTTAAACTTTCTATCGCAAACCCTTTATTCCTAAATTTTTCAAATATTTCTGGGGCAACGCTTATCGTATCGGTGCCATGTCCATACATATTTATAACACCGACAGTTTCATTTTTGTTTTTTATCAAATAAAACCGAAAAAATTCACTTTTGCATAATCCCTTTTCAGAGTCAGCAACAAGCAATTTTCTACTTTCCATAGACAAATTATTATATTCAGTTAAATCTAAAATTTCTATATCGTCAATAGAAATTGGAAATAATCGCAAATTTTTCATATAATTATATTAACACGGATATATAAAAAGGTCAATAAAAAACACTGCAAAGCTTATGTGGCTCTGCAGTGTCTCACTTGGTTGCACGGGTGGTGAACCAGCCGAACCGAAATATTAAAAGCGTTAGTAAATTACTAGCGCTTTTTTAAATTTTACTTATGTTTCTCATTAAATTTTAACTTTGATAATGGTTTCAAATAATTTTTATTAAAATCTCTTTTTGATCCAAATATACCCTTCTCGGATGCCGATTGCATATCCCTATCATATTTTGTCTTTACTAATTCCATTGTGCAAATTAAATCTGCTACTTGAAACAATTTATAGTCTACAGGCAAAACCTTCCTAAACTCAACATTTGTAAAAACCACACTAAATATACTTGTTAAAATTTTACTTAATTCACCTTGTCCATTGTCGTAATAAACAATTATTTTATTAAATGCATTAAAGTATCCTTGGTTTTTTATTAAAAAATCAAACAGTTGTTTAGACAATGCTGAATTTAAATGAAAGGAATCCTGGACAATCTTCTTTTCAACAAAAAACGTCTGATAAGCAATATCAACGTTTCTAGCAAAAGAAGTTATTGCGTTTAGGCATTTGCGTCTTTCTTTTATATTAAAATTCCTATATTCTTCCTCGCTTCTTATAATTGGTCCAGCATGAAAACAATGTTTTTCTGGTAATTCTAACTCCCTTATATGTCTGTCAATAAATTCTATTTGAGAAGTTATTGCCTTATCTTGTTCATGAAAAACCAAAGTGAAAAAATAAAAAGGAGAATGCTTCTCATAAGAGCCAAAGTCACCAGATTCGTCAACAAAAATACTTAACTCTTTCATAAGTTCTCCTTTGTAAAAAAAGTGGCGGGGAACATCCCCGCCGTTGGTGGACCCGGGTCGTATGACCAGCCCAAATATCTTTTTGCACTATTAGTATATGCTATTTTTACGTTTTTGTCAACCTTTTTTAAAAAATTTGTTTACATCTTCAAACATTACCTAACATTATTATGTTTTGTTTTTGTAAAAAATATTCTTCTTAATCGTATAATATCATTGCAATTTTAAAAATGCAATACTATATGACAATTATATAGTAAAATTTTAAAAGATTTTTAGAACGGGTGATAAACCTGCAGACCAAATAACTCTAATTACATTAATTTTAATTCCTTTTTAATTTGTTCCGCTAATTCTTTTATCTTGATATTTGTTGTTTCGTAATCTATATCTTTTCCGTCGGTTTCATCTTTTTGTCGTTCAAAAATCTCATGCATTACCGTATCAAACAACTTCTTAACCGCATCAGAACCATATAACTGTTTAACTGTTAACATTTCACTAATTTCTTTAAGTTTAATTTGCTTCTTTGCCGTATTATAAAAATTAAGTGTATTGCAAAATTCTAATATTTTAACATATGCTTCTTTTTTTGCTTTTTTACTTTCATTTTGTTTCTGAAAACAATATGTTACTGCTGTGCCAATAATTCCACCTAAAGTAGCCAATCCAGCACCAAGAACTATCGCCCAAAATTCATTCATTTATTTCTCCTATATTTTTTCAATCAAAGTTTTTCTGTCAGTTTTTAATAAATTTTTTACAGTCCTAATATCTGTTTTTTCTTTTTCTCAAAGTCTTCTTGAGTAATTAACCCATCTTCAAGCATTTCCTTTAATTCTTGTAATTGTTCTTTGTTTGATTTTATAGCAATAGTTTTTTCTTCCTGCTTAACAGCAGAAGATTGCTCTAATGTTTTTTCGTTTAACATATATTCAAGCATAGAACAAACCGATTGTAAGTTTTCTTTCATATTTATATATAACGAGTCTGATTTATCTAAAATAGCATTATTAACATAGTTAATCACAATTTGCGGGCAGACAAAATCATTTAACCGTATAATCAACTTTAATTGACTACATTTTTCGTTAATATTACGACTCATACTACTACCAACAATAAGACCTCCTAGCCCAAAAAATGCACCACCAATAAGTGCAGAACCAGCTCGCCCTTGCACTTGGGTTTTTCCATTTTCGTAAACTTCATAATTTATGATATCTGAAAATTTGTAAGTTTTTGAATATGTTTTGCCGTTTTGATAGATGAATTTTTTATTCTTATTATCAATTAAAAGTTTTTTGGAAGACCAACCTCTTACCAATATATTAACTTTTTTTGACAATTCAAAATTATTATCTATAGTATTTTCTTTTTTTAGTAATTCTATTTCGATATTTGATGCATCGCTATTTTTTCCTTTTATATAACTTAACACCCACTCCCTATCGTTTCTTATCTTATAAGTTCTTACAAAATAAAGCAAAATTATTATACTTGCAAAAAGTAAGAGCACGCTAAATATACCCAATGAAATTTCCGCAGCAACAAAACTTATTACTACGCAAACCGAAATAAGAATACTGCAAATTGCAAGCACAATAGTAACAATTTTCCAATTGTTCTTTTCTTTGCTTACTATTTGTCTAATTTGTTCAGAAGAGATTTTTGATAAATTTTCAGTTTCTTGATTTAGATGTTTAAAATTATTATTCTCCACTGTTTTTCTCCTTTGTAAAAATTATTTGTTTCCTTGTTTTTCTTCTTTTGTATTATCAACTAATTCTTTAGCCATATACATAGAAATAGCCTCTTTAAACATTTTCATAACTTCTCGTTTGTTATGATAAGATAATTGATTGAAAGATATATTTCCAAACATGTTTTTTGTTTTCCTTAATATAAAAACATAAGTAGCATATTCGTTCTTATTATTTAACTCGTTATATAATTTGTCTGCCTTATCATGATAAGTTGAAACATCTTCTAAAAATTTGTTAATTTTGTCAATATCTTCTTTAGCCTCTTCTAGTTTTTTTGTTAAATCTATTGTTTCCGTTATTTTTTCTTCTTTCATAATCCTAAATCTATCTTATAAAAATTTATTTTGTTTTTATTATATCATTTTTTCTACTAAAAAACAACAAAATAAAAAAGCAAAAACTTTGTATGGTTTTTGCTTTTTAAAATGATTAGATTTTTACTAATAAAAAACACTGTTGAACCACCTAAGGTTCAACAGTGTCTCACTTGGTTGCAAGTGTGCCTAACTAAAAGAACCGTTTTGTCAATTTCGTTAGGTTTTTATTGATAAAAATATGTGTTTATATTAAAGATTTCGCTATTATCTTTCCCTATAAAATTTACGCCCTTTTTCTTATATAAAGCATTACTATCTTCAAAAATTAAAAAGACGTTACTTTTGGTAATGTCTTTTAATCTCTTTAATGAATTGTTCAAATCTTTTTTATCATCAAAAATAATTTGATTAAAGTATTTAGCTAAATCCAATTCTTTTAATAAATATTCGGTTCGATTTTTATCTGCGCTCGTCCAAAGATAGCAATTTTCTTTGCCTTGTTTTTGTAAAATATTTAATATATATTCGTTAACTACAACTCTATATTTAAGCCATTTTTGAGCAAAATATTTTTGCTTGTCGGTTATTATTTTTTCGTTAGGCGTTCCCCCTAAGTTCTCACGTGTTAGTCTTTTGCCTGTTTTAAGTCTTTTACGACCGTTATTCTCTAAAGCAAAATTATAAGCATCGTTATTTAGGTTTTTCGTTGAAACTAAAGTATCGTCTAAATCTACAACGTAAACCAATTATAATTCCTCAAGTTGTTTTTGCAAAACAACTTTTTCGCCTTGCATAACGTAATCTTTGTTTAAGCCAAACATTAAGTCGTTGGAATCGCTTTCTCTAAACATAACGAATCTCTTTTTACCGTATTCTTTGGCTTTTTCAAAAGCATGGCGAGAACCACTATCTCCTTCGCCTTTACGATAACTAGCGATTAAAACAACTGCTTTAGAATATAATGCCTGCAACCTATCTCGTTCAATAAATCGCTTAACGCTTTCGTATCTATCTTTAGGCTCGTTTATATATTCGCTTACAATAAGTCCACCATTATCAATGATTTTGTTTGCTAAGTCTATATTTTCTTTAGGATAAATTTTATCTATGGTTGATGGAAGAAAAGCAATCGTTTTTGCGTTGTTTTTAATGCTTTCGCTATGTGCAACCGTATCACAACCTTTTGCAAGCCCACTAACTATATTAAAACTTTTTTCAGTTAAACTTTTTACAACTTTTTCTTCTCTTTCTATTATCTCTTTGGTAGGTGTTAAAACACCTATAACTGCAACGTTTTTATCTAGGTTTTTAAGCAGAGTTATATCGCCTTTATATGCAAAGAAAAAAGGTTTTTCGCTATTTTTAAGTTTCACATCCACAAAATGAAAGTTTTTATCAAAAACACTTATAAAACTTATGCCTTTTTCTTCAAGTTCTTGTCTTGTGGCTTCTATGTCACAAGAAAAAGTATTTATACAATCTTCATTATAAAATGTTTTCCAAAAGTGAGCGTTAGAATTTATAACGCCCGTTTTTATTAAATTGTAAAGTTTTAATGAAATATTTGAGTTCATAATCTTTACCTTGTTTTTGCCGTTACGTATATTATAACACTTTTTGCACCTAACTCAAATAGATATTGAATACAATCTTCAATTACGTTAACCCCTTCAGTATAAATATCATCAACTAAAACAACGTTTTTTCCTTTTATTTTAGTTAAATCAACCCTACAAGTATCTTTTGTGATGCCTTTGTATGGATTGTCGCCCGTGTTGTTTTCTAGGCGCCAATTATGTGTTGTTTTAGTGTCTTTAACTCTTATAATTGCATCCGCACCATTAACAAAACCTAATTTATTAGCGCAACTTGAAATAGCTTTTTTAAACATTAACTGACTTTGCTTATACTTAGTTTCTCTTTTAGAACGAGGCATAACGCAAACTGTAAAATTCTTAAAATCTCCTTTGTCAAAAATACTTTCCATATCTTTAACAAATCTTTCAGAAACTTGAACAAAATCTTCAACCAAATCTAGCTCGTTGTATTGATTAGTCATGTTTTTAAGGTGATTGATAAAGTCAGGGTTGCCTTGTTTTTGATAACCTACGTAATCGCAGTTATAAAAAGCCAAAACTTTTTGCACTAAATATTTATTTTCGCCAATATAAAATTTTTTCATATATTTCTCCTTGAATTTTGTTTTTCTTTAATTTTATCATCCTAAAAAACGCAAAATCAAGGTTATATGACATATAAATAGCTCTAAAAAAGCAAAACAGCCAGTATTTTACTTGCTGTTTTATAAAAATTATTTTTATAGGCTAAATAATTTAAATACTTTTTGTTGTCTAATGTGCATAACGACAAACTCTGTTTATAACTCAGTGCACATACATTTATTATGGAAACATCTTTTGATATTACACAATAAATATATCGCTTTCTTCATTTTCTAATTTGTTCTTATTCTATTACATACAGTAAATTAAATCTCATCTAATATATTTCTTAGCCCCTCACTTTTCTTGCTTCTATATTTTTCTAAAAGTGAAAAAGCAAATAATAGCCTTTCATCTATCCACTGCAACGCTGTCAATATCTCTTCTTTTGAAAAATATTTATTTAATTCACCTATAGTGATTATTCTATATCCACCCCCATAAAATGTTTGTTTAACTTTTTTGCAAAATTTTCTTTATCTTTAATCGCTTTTTTGTTTACAAACCCATTTAACATACAAGTTAAAAATAAAATTCTTGCATAGTCTTTTTTTAATGAGTAACTAACCACCAAAACGGGGTCTTCTTCCTCTTCCTTCGTTCTTACATATACGCTCGTAAACCATTCTTCAATCATCTCAATACTAAAACTATCTCTATTATAATAAAGTTTATTTTTTTATTTTTGTATCTACAATATAGTCAAAATATTTTTTTACACCTGCTTTTATTAATTTGCCTTCAGTTTCCGAATCAGTATTTGATGAGAGCGTCTTGTAATAAATATAAAAATAGGTATTAGTTCCATTGGGGTTTGTTTTGCTTGTTTGAGATTCCAACAAAGGTATCTGACTTATTGGAACGATATCGTCCTTCATATCCACAAACGCTTTTAGGGAATCGAACTGCTTTCTTTTGTAGTCAACAGCTACATAAACCATGTCACACAATTTAATTTCTTTAACATTGTCTGATGTGTGGTTGTTTGTTTGAATTTCTTGGTTTATTGATTCTTTTATTTTTTCGTTAATTTGGTCAATTGCAGTTTGGTCAAAATATCCAACGGAAAATTCTTTTTCCTTAAGTGATCTTATATATGGTTTGCCATTTTCTGAATAGCTTATTAAATTGGAATTTATATATTTTTGCAATTGGAGTTTTGTGCTTTTGTCATACTTTTCAAAATAAAGATCGTACTCAGCAAGAGATTTGTAAAGACTCTTTTTATATTTCCTGCTGAAAAGTTCTTCAAGCAATGTTTTGAGCTCTTGGTCCTTGGCGGAATTATTAAAGTTTCCTGAACTCCGTATATACTGTATTGCTGTCCAAATATACGCATCATCCAAACTTTTGATATTGTTAAAATTCAAAGACCTATTTGGAAAATCCGTTTTATTTTCTTTTGGAAAAAGTTCTTTGGACAAAACAGGGATAAGAAAATTTGCATAATATATTACTTTGTGGTGCGCATAGATCCAAAGATACAAATAATTTCGTGCATCCATAACATTAGCAATTACGTTAATGGCAGTCTTTTTAAATCCGATGGAGAAAGTGTTGTAACCGTATTCTCCAGGAATTTTAGTCCTTGTAAAGCCTTCTTTTAATGTGTCAGACAGAAATTCGACTTCAGATATGTCTCCGTTCATGCTTTTTATATCAAATAGCCTAACCGATCCTTCGGAATGAAATTCTCCTTCTATTTTCATTTTGCAGTTTTCGTGTACTTTTAGCATTACATTATCAACCGCAACAAAATAGAAACTTGAAATAAGGGTAGCATCTTTTATGCTAGTAAAAAATGGACTTGTGCCTCTTCCTTCTAAATGTACGACTTTCATTTTGTCACTATGACCCTTTTGTATTGGAGTTTTACAGCTCCCATCTTGATGGACTATAGAATCAATCGTAAATTTAGTTGTTTCGGCCGAGTTATAACGTATTTGGGTTTCTCCCCCGGAAGGACTCATTAAAGATTCTATTTTGCTATCAGGATATATCGTGATGGTAGTCCCTGTAGGGATTATTAGTGTTCCGCAAAAATTCCCATCTATTTCAATTATATTGTTTTTGTCTCTGTTTTTGATTTCTAGTATCGTCATTTTTTGAAGTTGCTTGTTTTCGAGCTTTACTTTGTTTAAGTGTTTGGTTTTGGTGATTATACACAGAGAGCTTAAAAGACGATCAACATCTAAAGAAATATTGTTGATGCCAGACATCTGCGTGTCACGCACTATGTAATCAAGCTTGTCAACGTCAAAATTTTTGCCGTTCAAAAGTTCAATAAAACAGTTTCTGATTTGTCTTTCGGGATGCCAATCATCATATTTGAGCCCCATTATCATACGTGCTATAAAGCAAAGATCATCTTCAAAAACAATCATACTTTGAGCGTTAGATTCATCGACTTTGTCAATGACTATTTTGTCTTGATAATATTCGGCATAAAGTATGCTTTTACCTTCTGGTTGTGGGAATGCTTCATTATGAAGGCTTTCAAATATTTTTATTATTTGATTCATGAAGAATTCTGAAAAGATCAACGATGCCCCAATTTGTTCGTGAGGATCAACTTCGGATATGTCGAGCTCAATATTTTTTTCATCATTATATTTGAGTGACATATACTCCTTTTCTTTTTCTGTAATGGTCTTTTTGAGGGTATTGGTTATATAATCTCCTTCTTCGAGCACTACAGAGGTGTTTTCCCTTTTGGCTTTTGAAGGCGGCGTAATACTATTTTTTAGTATTTGAGCTTCTAATGCATGGGAAAACGGAGCGTGTCCTATATCGTGTAGAAGGCAAGCAATAAGAAACAAAACTTTGTTTTTTGCCCAGTAAAGGACAGATTGATTATCTGATTCGATATTCCAGTATTGATCTTTTGAAAAATTTTCCAAAAGTGCATCTACAGCTCGGCTTCCAAGGTGAAAAACGCCGAGAGAATGACTGAATCTGTCGTGTTTCGCATTTGGATAAAGTACGCGCATGCCCGTCTGCTCAATATTTCTCAGCCTTTGAAAATATTCGTTGTCTATCAAGTTTTCAACAAAGCATTTAGGAATATCTATATATCCGTGAACCGAGTCCTTAAAGGTTTTTGTATCTTTAATTTCAAACATAAAACGCTCCTTTCAGAATTTTAATCTGAAAAAATTAATTTTTGCCAATTTCCTCACGATACAACAGAGCACACGAAAGTTGATTCAACCAAAAAGCCAAGCTCATACCGTTTTTGTATCTTTCTTTGTGCTGAGAGATGGTTTCTTTCTCCTTTCTCAGCTTGCGAATCTGTTCAATAGCATTTTCTTGAAGATGTTGAAGTACATCATCCATTTTCGCATTTGTAGCAGTTTGCGATCCAGATTTTTCTATTGTATATGCTATGATATGCGGTTTTTGAGGATCCCGTGTAAATATCATATTATCAGCTCCAAATAAAGATTCTGCCGCATCTGATCTATCGCCAAGACCTGTAAGCATTAAAAATCCGTTGACAAAAGGCGCTTCCCCCATTGTGAGGATTTCTCTTTCGATAATAATAAGCTTACCGTTATCCTTCAAAAGCTTGGATATCGTTTCAAATTCATTCTTCCACTCTTCGGGAGGTATCTCATGTAAAACATTTACCATAAAAACTCGGTCAACCCTTCCTTTCAGTTCATAGAGAGAATCCCTGCCACAATAAGACCTACCCTTGAGTCCCTTCTGAGCAATAAGCCGTTCACAGCAGATTGCGTCCTCCACCTTAATATTATAAGCATTGTATATATAGCCTTCCGTAAATGTGTCTTCATACATACATTCAAGTAGTCTACCTTCACCGGCACCGTAATCGACGATAACAAGTGGCTCTTGCTCGGCATTGCTTTCAATCTTACTTTCAGCAATGGATACGGATGGATCTCCAGAAACTCCACCGCTTACAACGGTAGGTTTCAAAAAGCATTCCATACAGAATTTATTACATGCCATTTCTTCCGAGGAAACAAAAAGTTGCTTGATAGCAAACTGCTCTTCCTCGGTACCGATCAATTTGTTTAATATATGTTCTGAATTACTCCTGAGCGAATCCTTTATTTCTCCGTTTTCCATAAATAATACCGTTGTGTCTTCACGTACAACCGTTAGATAAGAAATGAGTGGTAATGAGTGCGTGGCAATAAAAAACTGGGCATTTTTAAAATGTTGCATGAGCTGATTTATAATTTTTATCAAAAGACTTGGATGCAAATGTGTCTCTGGTTCATCTAGTAAAAATGCGATATTTTCGTTTACTTCGTGAGATTTGCAGGCCACAGCGATTCGCAAGGCATAAAGCTGTCCAGGAGAGAGCCTTGCGTCGTCAAATTTTCTGCCGAAAACATTTAAGGACTTTGTGTTTTGGTCCCAAGAAAAATCTAGCTCTAATTCTTTTGCAAATCCGATAAACTCAATAAGGTCTTTGTATCCGTTGGATTCATTAGAGCCTTCAGAATACCCCTCACAGAGATCCTTTAAATACAATAGGGAATTTAAAGCTGTTTCTTCATAATTGCAGCTTTTCAATTTGTTTTTAGCCTGATGAATAACATATGGAGAAAAAAATTCAGGACTCTGCAGTTTGGCATCAAAATGGGAGTAATTTACAAGATTAAAATTTTGTGCAATCTCTTTTGTCAATTCCGTTTCGGTGTCGGAATTGTTTTCGATGATCTTAAAATATCTATCAGAGCAACTTTCGTTGTTTTTCAAATTTTGAAAGCTTCTGTTTAATAATTTTAAAAATCTGCTTTTGCCCGAACCGTTTGCTCCAGTTATGATAACGATATTATTAAGATTGCTTAGAGTTCCATTAAAACGTTTTCCTATCTTAATGCCCTCACTGTCTCCTTCTAATGGTATCTTAAATGTTGAGATTCTCATTTTTCAGCTCCTCCTTTTTGATGATTTGCTAACTTTAATTTCTGCTACTGATAGTTATCTCGGTCACTACCAAGTTTTTCTTAATTAATTACATTATATTACAAAATAACCAATAAATCAAGATTGTTTTGCACTTCTACGACAATAATTGGCATGTTTGCTATTCCGTGATATAATTTTCAAAAGGAGAATTGTATCATGTAATAAAAATTTACACACGAAGAGAAACAAGCTATCTTGTAACGTTTTATATCTAAATCCAAGTAGCCAACAAGCATTATAAAAAGGCTAATATATTAATTACATCAACTATAATCAAGAGTTTATTCCAACTATTTTTAATTTTTTAAAATTTAGTTCGGATAAACCCCTTTTTTCGCTACATTTTCTATGTTTTTTTATTTGTAGCACTCTACGAATTTATATTGTATAGATTCATTAAAGGATACTTAACAAATGTTTCCTTTTCTTCTATCTCCATTTCTTCTAGATATTTTTGGGCTTCTAGCTTAGAAGCAAGTAATATAGAACATGCGGCTTTTATATCCAACTTTGTAGAACCATTTTTTATAGTTATCAACTTGTCTATTAGCTCCCTAGACAAAACTTCTTTTCTTTTAACACATTGGCACAAATTTATTAAATTTATTGCTGAGTTATTTCTTAAATAAAGAGTTTCAGCCAATGAATTACTAGTTTCTAATATTTCCACACGTTTTGTTTTGTCAAAGTACAAAAGCATTTTCAATAATAAGTTTATATGCGCCCCTTCTGTCTTATCGCTAATACCATACTCTTTTATTGAAGATATCAACTCCGAATAATTAATATTATCTACTTTATCAAATGTGTCTGTTGATTGTTCTGCCAACATTAAATATGGACTAACGGGGATTTTTTCATTATCGACTTCAACACAAAACCTTATTGCTTTATCATTAAAAATACTATGGACTTTGTTCTTTTTCTTATTTCTAAAACAGTAACAATATATGTTTATATTATTTAATCTCAAAACACCTTGTCCAGATTTTTTTAAGCCTAATGAAACTTCTTTATCATATAATTCACTTTGACAAAATTCATATAAATTGTTAATTTGTTGTTGCGTTAAGCTGTCTAAATCTAATTCCTTAACAATACCTAATTTATCAAACAACTTTTGAACATCATTATAAAAATCAACTAAATTTTGGTTCTTAATAAAATCGTCATCATCTAACTTCATAGTTTTAATGGACAACTCGCAGTTACCAAGAAAAAGTTTTTCTCCCTTATGAATCGATAAAACAAAGTTTAGCGTTTTTAATCTTTCCTTTATAGTGCCATCATATTTATAATTTAATGTGAGATTTTCTTGTTCTAAAATAATCCAAATGTATTTACCTATTTGAATTTTTGTTCCCTCGCTATAACTAACCACGTCATAGCCATCATAATATTTAGTGCCATCCACACAGATTTCTGCGTTATTATGCTGTCCAATAGCCAAATTTGTAAAATTTTCAAGTTTATCAACAGGAAAAACTACACCCTTTTCATCTTTATAGTAAATATATGGTTTTTGCGACATAATTGAACTGTAAATATCTGCCGCATTAAAATTAGATTTCATATTAAGATTAAAGGTTAATGTTGCCTTCTTTATTTTTTCATAGAGTTCACTTACGCATAAAACACCAGGTATTAATTGAGTTTGTTTCTCTGCATTTTTAATAAATTCTAAAATAAGTTTTTTTGCTTTAGAACTGTTTCTTTCAGGAAAGGGTTCAAAAGACAAACTTACTTTTTCACGGTTTCCTGCTTCTTTTATAATTTTTTCCAAGTCAAAAAGTTGTAATGCCTTAAAATATATTTTATATTCTCCTTTAACGAATTGAACTAGAAAATATATTACATTTTGTTTAATTTTATAGTTAATTAAATCGACAACTTCAACTTGAAAGGTGTTTCTAAATTTATCAAAACTGCGACCTTTAACTTGCACTGGAATTATTGCTTTAATATTTTTTTTATTAAATTCTTCGCTTTTATATGTTATTAACTCCCCGTCCCAACTAGGTGTCTTATCTCTTTCTTGAATACATGGGTCAATAATTCCCGTGTTTCTTAAAGCTATTTTTACATAATCTACAGCATTTCCTTCAATTAAATTTTTGTCCATATTTTCCCTTTTCTTTAGTAATGTCTTTTTACTAATCACATAAACTTCTTATATTTGCTATTAAGTAAAGAGGAATATTTATTACCCCTTCGGTTTTTACTTCACTTCTCATAGACGTTTTTACAGAATACTTCGGTTCATACTTTTTAAGATATTCTGCAAGCGACCTTGCTTTAACGTTCCTTTCAGATTTTACTTCTATTGGAACAATCTCTGTATTACATTGAACGACAAAATCAACTTCAGCAGTATTGCCACTAGACCAATAATAAGCAGTATCTGTCGTAGATTTTAATAATTCCGTTAGAACATAATTTTCCGTGAGCGAGCCCTTAAATTCCTTGTATATAGGACTTGCATCAAGAATTACTTCATGTGGTAATTTAGACATCTTTCTAAGTAGCCCTACGTCAGACGCATACAACTTAAAAGCAGTTTCATCTGCATAAGAAGATAATGGCATAAACGGTTTTTCTATCTTGCATACTTTATGCACTAACCCTGCATTTATTAGCCACTCTAAAGCATCTTCTAAATCTTTTGCTCTCCACCCTTTCTTAACGTGCCCAAACATAAATTTAGTATTTTCTTTTGCAAGCTGTTCTGGAATTGAACGCCATATAGCCGTTAATTTAGGAAACTCTTTTATAGGAGCGTGTTTTGCGAAATCTAACTCATAACTATTTATAATCGCTTGTTGCACGCTTTCAACTTCTTCTATACTAAAAGTCTTTTTCCACGTTAAAATGACTTCTGGCATACCACCTGTTATATAATACTGTCTTAAGAAAGTGGATAGTTTATCTGCTACGATTTGTGGCAAGTCATCGCCTTTACTAAAATTATCTACATACTCTGCAAGGTTTTCAGGTGCAACTGCTCTTAAAAATTCAGCAAAACTCATTGGATAAAGAGTTAAAAAATCTACTTTACCCACTGGGAAAGATAAGTTATTTTGTAGCGCAATACCTAATAACGAACCAGCACATACGATATGATATTCTGGAGCATTCTCACAAAAATATTTTAATGAAGTTATAGCTTTTCCACACTCTTGAATTTCATCAAAAACAACAAGCGTTTCATTAGGCTTTATAGTTTGCCCCGCAAAAAGACCTAATTCAAGAATTATCCTTGAAGTATCGTAATCTTTTTCAAATACTGTTTTCAAATTCTCATTTTCCTCAAAGTTAAAATATGCAACCGAAGAATAATGCTCCTTTCCAAAAGTTTTAAGCAAATACGTTTTACCACATTGCCTTACACCTTTCAAGATTAAAGGTTTTCTGTTTTCCTTATTCTTCCACCTTATTAGGTCATTTATAAGCGTTCTTTTCATCATTTCACCTTTTTATATATTTATTTTGTGTTTATTATAAGCATTTTTCATATTTATTGTATAAAATAATTATCCATTTGTCAATATTTTATGCCAAATTATATAAAAATTTTTTACGCAAACAAAACTCCATGTTTTCTTTCTTAGGTCTTAGCCTACTACACCACAGCGAGTTCAACAAGGCGAAATAACTTTTTTGGTCAGTCTTATATAGGCTGGCTTTTTTACTTTTAAACAAAAAGTGATTTCGTCGTTTCCCTTACCCTTGTTTAACTCACCAAAATATCAAACACCCTGCAATCAATTTCGTAGTGTAGTTAGTCTAGCCCGTCGAAAGAAAAAAATAAAACAAGGAGTAAAAAATTTATGAACAAAAACACATTTAGTTACAAACAAGGTTTCAAAAAAGGAATTGAGATATACAATCAAAATTCCTCTAAAGGTTACTTCTCAGATGAAGATAATCAAAGAGCAATGAAACGTTGTAAACAGTATGCAGACACAGGTTGTAAAGATAATCAACCTTTAAGACAAACTCAAATCGAATTTTACTATGGAATGTATGACGGTATTAACTATAAATACAAACAATACGGTACACCACTTACTAATAAGAAAACTAGCAAATTTGAAGAATATGAAATCAACCATTACTACGGCAAAGAAAATCACTACGATGGTTTTGGATATTACGACTAATAAGGAGATTAAAAATGATTAACGTTATAGAAAATAAAGATTATAGAAACTTACAAAACGATTATTATGATGGTGAAAGCTTTGTCTACTTTGACATTATTCAAGTTGATACTGAAAACGATAATATTACCGTTATGGTTAGCCATCAAGGAAAACTTACTATGAGAACTTTTGAACTTATGGTTGACGAAGACAAAGACGTATTCTTTGAATGTGGTCCTTGCTTTGAAAAAATATATTTAGAACAATTTATTTAAGGAGGTGCTTTATGCAAAACAACACTATTAGTATTGTAATCGGCTCTTGGGGCTCTTACAATGAATGTAACGAAAGGGCTTTAGGCTCTAAATGGTTAGACTTAAGCGATTATTCCGACTGGGAAGAAATTGAAGAAGAATTAACCAAGCAAGGCTTTAAGCTAAACGGTATTGACGAGGAACTATTTATTCAAGATATAGAGAACTTCCCCGGCGATACAAATTGGGATTACGTTCATCCTAAAACTTTCTTTGAACTTCTTAAAGAGTCTGGCATCCTTGACAACGAATATGCTTTCAAAACCATGGAAGCATACATAGATGTTATGGGTGCCGATTCTTTTTTAGACAGAGTTCGATATAAAGGCTTGAATTGGGATGATGACATTTATCTCTACCCTGATTCAACTTGGTATGACTTGGGTTATCAATTCTTACACGATAGCTATGGCGACAAATTAGACTCTATAGACAACTATATAGACTATGAACGTTATGGTGAAGAACTAAAATACGATGGTTTCCACGAATACAGCGATGGAATTATTGAAATTAGATAAAGGAGAATTACAATGGATAAACGAACTAATGCAGAATATGACATTATATCATCAATATCTTTCCCAGCAGAAGAATACGTTCTAGGTGTTAAAACTACAAACAACAATAAAGAATACGTTACTTGGTGTTGCGTTGAAAAAGATAACTACTATTACGGACACTATTTTAGCGATTGCAAAAAAGCTGTTAGAGATTTATATGAACGTGCTAAAAAATATATAGATTGGACTTTGGAGAATTTATTATGAAAATTATAGTTGAATACAATAATAAAACTTATGAATTTAACGACGGATATTACGCTTATATCTTTGATTATGCTATATGCAACGAATTTGATAAAAAATATGGCGAAGATAAATTACTTGAATTTATCAATCGAGTTAAAATTGCATACCTAAAAGATGGTAACGCTACCCCATTGGGTTATTTAACTGATTTTATGGCTCAAAACTGAAAAAAAATTAAAGACCAAGGAACGTGGGATATCTTAGACAAATTTTATGAACAATTACCCTAAAATTACTTAAACAAGATACAAAAAGGAGAATAAATAATGAAAAAATATGTTTACATGGTAGAGTTCGATTGGAGCGTTGAAGATGGTTGCAACGTTGAAACCGAACTCTTTTCTGATTACAAAAAAGCATTAAAACGCTATGATGAAATTATAGAAAACGAAAAAACTGACAGTATGTCTTGGGTTGCAGACGCTATAAATCCCGATGGCACTATCATAAAAGGTTATACGTTTGAAGAAACTGGCGATAGAACGAAACAAGAAAACTTATATTGGCACTTTGCTGAAGATGATTACTATATGTTTCACTCAATTATTCGCTTAGTAAAAATGGAAATTAAATAAGGAGATTAACAATGGCTACTTTAAACGATTTGAAAAAATACTTAAACTATGAATTTTCAACAGGTTGTTATACTGGTGAAGATTACAAAACTTTTCAACGAAAATACATTAATTACTTAAAATCAATAGCTAAGGAAAACGGCTGGGAACTTGTAAATGTTGGTAAAAACCACTATCAGTTCTCGGCCTTTTTCAAATACAAAGATAAATGTGTTGACTTCTCTATAAGCGACGTTAGATTTTGGCAAAACGAATGGTATAAACACATACTGGTTAGAACGGCAAGCCACGAAAAAGATTATCACGGTGGTGGAAATTGCTATGCTTCCTTACCTACCCTACCCTTTGCTATAAAAACATTATTTGAACGAGGTCATTATTGTGAAAACGCTTTCTATTCAATCGGGTTATAAAATCTGTTACAAAGAACAAGGCAGTAATAAATATGTTCGACACTTTATGACCTACAACTATAGAGATGCTATGAATATGGTTGCTTACTACAAACGTTATCCCCCAAGAGCAAGGGAAGATAATCATAAACTTAAAAAACCTAAATGGCGTGTAATTCCAATAACAATTAAAGAAATATGTGACGGTATATGGCGTGAAGTTCCTTTCTAGTTAGAAAGGGCTTTTTTCATATACAAAATAAAATCAAGGAGGATTAAAAATGACATTGAATTTAACGGCTACCAATCGCCAAGAAGAAATTATTAAAGAATACTTAGAAAACAACGCAAGTGAAACGCTTGCAGAAAAAATTAACAATGGCATTAAAACTGAAAAAGATGGCAAATCTTTAATTAGCAAAAAGAACTTAAACGGCTTTTTCAAATATGCAACTGAAGAAGCTAGAAAATTAGCTGAAAAAGGTGCTAATAGCGCAATGGTTGAAGACCCCGTTGTGTTCGGTTGGGCTATGCACTACTTTGAAGAAGATAGCATAGAAGGAACGTTATATAACGAAGATGGAACTGAATACAAACCTGTTATTAAAAAGACTACAAAGCCAACTGTTACAACAACACCTACACCTTACGTTCCACCTGTTAAAAAGCCTGAACCTCAAATATCTTTATTCGATATGTTAGCACCTAAAGAAGAAAAGAAAGAAGAACCTAAGCCTGCTATCGAAGAAGATAAACCTACTTTATCATATAAAGCTCAACTTGCGACAAAATCTCAACCAGACCCATTAGATGATGAGCCTAGTGAAGAAGATATTCAAGATGCTTTTGAAGAACTTGAAAAAGAAGAAATTAAGGAAGAAATAGCAACTAATCCTATTTACACCAAGTATTTAGAACTACAAAAACAATATCCGTATTCAATTATTGCTTATCGTTTAGGCGACTTTTACGAAGTCTTTGGTGATGGAGCAATCAAGGTTTCAAACGAATTAGAACTAACGCTTACAGGTAGAGATTTCGGGCTAAAAGAACGTGTTTCAATGGTCGGTTTTCCATATCACGCAAGAGAAAAATACTTTGAAAAAATTGCTAATTTTTCAGAGTTAGTTATATACGATAACAACAATATTACAGTCTATACTTGTGAAAAAAAGCCTTGCACTATTGATATGGAAACAGGCGAAATAACTAATGACAAAACGTCTAACCCAATACTTGACGACTTACTTAAAATCTTTGGAAATGATATGGAGATACAATTATGAGAATAGATAAAATTAAACCTATACCAAAATACATAGTAGAGCTTATTAGAAAAAGAGATAGGCAAGAATACCCTGCTCAAAATGGTATTACAAGGTATTATGATTATCTCACTAAAAACGATGGCGAACTTTGTAAAGTAACCGTTGCTGTTAGAAACTATTACAAAAAATGGTATTGCAAGCAAGTAATAGTTCACGGAATAGACTCTAAAGACTGTTATCTTAAAGATATAGTTTGCTATATGATTGCTGGATACAAAACCGGTTGGCACGAACAAGGACTAACTAGAGTAAAAAACTGGTGGGAAGGTAAAAATTGGGATTTACAAGATGACAAATACTTTAACATCTACTGCCCTATTGTCAATGAAAACTATATAGATAAATTCCCTGAATTTAAGTATAGTGCTTATCACTTATACAGAACTTATGACCTGTTCAAATATCTAAAAATCTACAAGCAATTTCCAGAAGCTGAATATATGCTAAAAATGGGATTAAATTCTTTTTGTAGAAGCAAAACTATACTTAGAAAAGTTCGTAAAGACTTTCAACGTATGCTTAAAGATTGCACAAAACAAGCGTGGGATTATGTTCTTGTTTATAAGCTTGACCGTTTTTCACGTAATAAATATGAAACGGCAATACACAAAAAGACTTTAAGAGATAATGGTATAAAACTATTATCCGCCTGCGAAGCAATACCCGATGCTCCAGAAGGCATAATTTTAGAATCACTACTTGAAGGTATGGCTGAATATTACTCTGCAGAACTTTCGCAAAAAGTTAAACGTGGCATGCGTGAGCTTAGAGCAAAAGGCTTTTATATGGGTGGCACATTACTTTATGGATATAAAAAAGATGGCAAAAAAGTTGTTATAGACGAAGATAAAGCCTCTGTCGTTAAATATATCTACGATGAATATCTGCACGGAACTTATATAAAAACTATTATTTCAACACTTGCTTCAAAAGGCATTCTTCATAAAGGTAAACCTTTTGCTGTATCTACTATAGACCATATGTTAGAAAATATGAAATATACTGGATGCTTTGAATGTAACGGCGAGTTAATCGATAATATCTTCCCACAAATTATAGACCCTGAAACATTTAGACTTGTTCAAGAAAAAAAAGCTTTCAATCGATATGGAAAACATAAAGAAGGTATTGTATACCTACTTAAAAACAAACTTTACTGTGGATATTGCAATAAAACAATGAGTGCTGAAACTGGAACTGCAAGAAATGGCGAGGTTTTCCGATATTACAAATGTTATGGAAAGAAAAAAACAAGCAAATGTAAAAAAGGCAATGTTAAAAGAGAAGTTATTGAAAAAGCCATAGTTGATAGTATTATTGAAGCATTCAACAAAGCAGACTTAAATCAAATAGCAGAAAACATAATGCAATTTAACAAAGAAAAAATCAAAACTAATAATCGTATCAATTTATTACTATCTGAAAAAACTGAAATTGATAGGGCGATAACCAACTTGTTATCAGCCGTCGAAAAAGGTCTTTTCTCAAACGCAACAAATTTACGATTAAAACAACTTGAAGAACAGCTAGCAGTAATCAAAGAGCAACTTGTTTTGGAACAGGCTAAAAATAAATCTGCTTTAACAAAAGAAGATGTTTTAGGTTATATACGACTTGCCCTTAAAAAAGATGCAAGAAAAATGATAAATTTACTTGTCGATAAGATTATCTTATATGACAAAAAGATTGAAATCTACTATAAATATCAAAAAGCAAAAAGTCCTGACGATAAAAGTCAGGGCTTTCTCTTTTATAAGAATATTTCGTTTTATCAAAAAACAAGGGTTGTTAAGAACGATTTTATCAAAAAGACCAATTTTGAAGATAAAGAAATCGAAGTTTTTCACCATTTCTAAAACAGCAAAATCGTCAGTAATTATCTAATGAAAAACGAGCAATCAAACCGATGAGGTTCAATTGCTCGTCAAGTGGTTGCACGTCCGCAAAACTAATTGAACTTTTTTCTTATAAATGGTCAGTCGGTGTGATTTTAAGTTTATAAACTATAAACATAAAAGGCGAGAAACTTCTCGCCTTTTAAACTGATAAAAACTCAGCAATATCTTTCTTTAACTTTTCATATTCATTAGCATGAATCTCTACGTAATATTTAAGTCTTGATTTCCAAAAAAGTAACGCACTAAAAATTTCAACGACAAAACCACTTAATAAAATAACCCAAAATCTATAACTTAAAAGCGTAAACGCGTTTAATGATACTAGCGATATAATTCCCAAAATTATAGAAAACGTAGTCATTATAATCCCGCTTATACTATTTCTTTCTTTTAGCATTTCTCCCTTGTAGTAACTTTGAAACTGATAAAAATGCATTGGTAAACCTTTCGTTTGAAAAAATTCTTTTACGTTTGCCTTATAAAAACTTTTATCTTCGAGCTTTTTCTTTTTTAAAAGTCTTATAAAGTAGGCTTTATCTCCTTCTTCATACTTTCTTAAACAAAATTCTTCATCATATTTCTCATTACAAAACATTCTAATTAACGATAGCTCTTTAATAACTGCTTTTTCTCTAGCTTTTACACAATAGTCTTGAAAAGCACATAAAACATTTTTATTTTCTTCAAACAACATAAATTTTTTGTATTTTAATCTTACAACCGAGATATGATTTTCAACTGCGCAATACTCTATTTCGGTCATTGCAAAAATTAATATCACAAAGCAAGAATAAAAGCATACTACTGAAAGCCAGTTGTCATTAGTAATTATTCCTTCGGCTATAAATTCTAAAAGCATTAATACCACAAGTATAATGCATAATACAATCAGAAATATAGCGTTTTTTATACCAAATCGTTGATTTATCATTTTCATCCTTTATTGTTTTTTCAGTTTCAGAAACCAAATATATCGTAAAAATTTTTAATATATACGATAAACTATATTCCTTAAATCATGTAACTCTAGACGATTTCCATTATCTTTAACTTCAATACAATCTAACCAGCTATCTAATCTTTGCACTCCTTCAAGATAATCTTGGTTATCTACATTTGATAAAGTAAGTTCACAAATCATGCCTTGGTTATCAACCTTAATATCAATATCCTTTATGTTTATTCCACGTTTTGAAGGCTCTAATGTATCAGTTAATGCTAATAAATAATATAATTTGCCGTAATCGTCTCTTGAACAGAAGTTTCTGTGTGGCATTTTGTGAAATTTGCCCGTTCCCTCAATTAAATGCGATAATCCCGCATTTTTATATTTAGTTTTATCCCTCTTATTATCACAAATAAATATATTATGACAGGCTATTACTTTTGCTATTCGACAAACAGCAATAAAAGTGTCGTAGTTAATAATTAAATTCTCATCAACGTTTATATTCTCACCCGCAAAGAACTTTTTTATCGTTTGATTGTTGTTTCGTAGCGAATTATCTAAAAGACTTACGTAATTCTTATACAATAAGCTTGCAGCTACTATCCCGTGGTCATAATGGACTTTCCCATCAAAGCTTGTTTCTACGTTTGTATTTTTGTTATAATATTTTTCTATTGTAGTTTGAGTATATAATAATCCATTAGAGTAATTGCAATAATCATAGCAAATGTCATTATCAACAACTTCTTCGTCTTCAAAAAAAGCATCGTGATATAAAGAACATAAAAACCACGCCCATAAAAAGTTCTTGCCTTGTAAAAACACACTAGTTGGTTGCAATAGCCCTATATTGTTAACCAAGTATAACCCTAGAAAATATGCGTTTACAACGTGCTTTGCTCTATCTTCATTGTTTTCAAATATTGCGTTTAATAAAAACGTTAATTTGCCCCCATATGAAAAATATTCTCGTATAAAACCCTTCGGATTATTTATTGCTTGCTTGTAATTCCAATAAGTTATTCTATCGTAATACTTCCAATTTTCTATTTGGTTTAATCTATCGTATAAACTCAATACATACTCCTTTAATATTTCTTACTCAATTCCTCTATATCCGTGTTTTTCGGCATTCCCCAACAAATACAAGAAAGCGAAAGCAGGAATTCGCAATAAGTTCTTTGATTTATTAGTGTTATGAACGCCAAAATCATTTGCATTTTTTGTTACAACAATTGAAGCACAAGCTTCTTCACACAACTCTACTATAGCGTCTTCATCTGCAATAGCAGCATTTTCTCTATATTTAACTTCTACTAGAATATTTCTTATGTTCGGATAATCAACAACGATATCTACTTCCTTATTTTTTCTTCCACCACGATAATATCCAACGGAAGTTGCAAATTGATAATAGAAAGCTGCAACGTGCTTATAAACGGCAGTCTCAACTACTTTGCCCATTTGTGTAGAGTCCGTTAAAATAGAATCATCCATTAAAACAGCATTGCGTATTGCGGCATCTGCAATATAAATCTTAGGGCTTGCTTTCAAAATTTTCTTTCCAGCCATATCTACAGGCCAACTTTGATAAATTAAGTTAGCACTTTCTAGATATTCAATATAGTTTTCTACGGTAGTTCTGGACACTCCGTTTAATTCTTTAGTAATTGCCTCTATAGAAACGATTTCTGAAGATACGTTACACAAATATAAGAAGATTCTTTCAAGTTCAGTTGCATTTCTTATATTGTAAAGTGACGGCAAATCTCTTTTTAAAACTTTATCAACAACGTCTTCTCGCATTATTTGTTGAGCCATTAAGTCATTTTCGGCAAGAGCAAGTTCTGGGAAACCGCCAACTTGCAAATAACGCATAAAATGATTTTGAACTTTTGAAAGTTGTAACATTATTTGTGTTCTTTCAATTTGACTCTTATAGAGTAACGTTGTAACTTTCAAATCTTCTGGAATATCAGGCTTATCAACGCCAAGTAATTCACAATATTCATAAAAAGACATTGTAGGAACTTGAATAACTGTCCATCTACCAGCGCCACTTTCCCTACTGCCTTTTATAAGAACAGGACTAGCCGAACCTGTTGCTACGACTTTTGTGTCTGGCTGATTATCATAAATAGTTTTAAGCCATCTATCCCAATCTTGAGCATATTGAACCTCATCAAAGAAATAATACACGTCTTGGTCCGGACATATGTTTTCGTGATAACATTCTAATACATCTTGAAATTGGCTTAATTTTAACATTGGGTGGTCCATTGAAATAAAAACGATTCTATGTGGTGCAACACCCATCGACAATAGTTCTTCAATCATTTGATATTGTATAGTCGTTTTGCCTACACGACGAGTTCCCGTTAAAACAACCGAGCGACGAATATCTTTCTCCATTAAACGTTTCATTGCCTCGTAAAAAGCAAACCTTTTATACGTTTTTGTCATTTTAGGATTTACCGCCCCCGTTTTCCACCACGGATTATATGCAGTTAAAACTTTTAAAATCCCTTCTTTAGAAGTAATCATACCACACCTCCATTTGCAAGCATTATATCATTAAAATTAATCTTTGTCAACAATTATTGTAATTATACTTATAATATTTGCAAATTTTATTTATACTAAAAGCGCTAAATTCAACACATTTAACGCTTTTTTAATAGACAATTTATTATAAATTTTTCGTGACTAAACTAAATTAATAATTTAAAATTGAATATACTGCCAAATCACAAACAGTATTCGTACTGTTCTTTCCAGCTTTTCTTAACGTTCCTTCATATTGAAGTCCAGATTTTATCATTACTCTTCCTGAGTTTGGATTATTTGTATCATGCTTAGCACAAATTCTTTTTGCACCAACCTTATTGAAAAGAAATTTTATAATTTCCTTAAACGCTTCCGTTGTAAACCCTTTACCCCACCATTTCTCGCCAATGCAATAACCTATTTCAACTTCGTTAACGGTCTCATTTATACGTACAACCGAAATAGAGCCAATAGGTTCACTAATATCTTTAACTTCAATTGCCCATTGATAATAATTTTCTTGTTCGTATCCTTTGAGCCAGTCGTTTATTATCAATTTAGTAATTTCAACGTTCTCATGTGGTCCCCAAGTTAAATATTTTGTCACGTTAGGACGAGACGCCCAGTTATCAAACATATTTTGAGCATCTTTAATTTCAAATTTTCTTAATATTAATCTCTCTGTTTCTAAAACTATCGTTCCTTTATGTTCCATTTTTAACCATTTTTATTTGAAATCAACTCTAATTATTCGCCCGTATTTACCCACACCAAGTTCACAAGACTCTTCAAACGTAGACACAATACCATTCTGTTCAAAAAAATCAACTATGCTACCTGCTTTTGCATACCCCATAGAAAATCTTCGTTGTAGCCAACTAATAGATATACATTTAAATTCGGTTTGTAATGCTTCTTTCAAAATTCTTAACTTTAATTCATCTAGAATAGTAGCGTCAAAATTTGTGTTCATATTTTCCAAACGCCATTTTTCAACCTTTTCTTTCTTGGCTTGAATTTCTTGTTGCCTTTTTTCTACAAACTCTTTTTTTCTTTGTTCAGATTGTCTTATTTCTTCTTCCATTTCTTTTTTAAGAATTGATATATCCCCTTCTGTCGTAGAAAAATCACTTTCACTGTATCTTTTTAATTTGATTTTTTGAATATGTGCATCCAACTCTTCCATAATGGCAGAACCTGAAAAATTAAACTCTTTTTTGCTTACAAATTTCTTAAACTTAACAAGTTCATTGAGAAGCCAATCTATGTTTGAATCAAAAGAAAAAGTCAAATCCGCACATATTTTTATCCTTTTAATAAATTCGTTAAATTTTTGAATTGAGAAATCAAACTTTTTTATTTGGTGTTCAATTATAATTATTTCATTTTGAGTTTCGTCATATATCCAGTATCTTAATTCATCTGAAACCAAACCTTGTATTTCTTTCTTAGTTAACTTTTTCATCCCGTTCTCCTTTTGTATTTGCGTTTAATCTTCCAACACCACGACGTTTACCTTGCCCGATATAGCCGTGCAAGCATCAATTGCTAAAACGCCTTTTGCCCTGTATGGTGAAAAATTTGCATCCTTGCCAAATTCGGTGCCTTTTCCATTTATTTTAGCATTTCCATAAGAACAATGCCAATGTCCACAAACAATTGTTTTGTTTGGTTCTATGGCACCTTGACGAGCAGCTTCCATTCCATTATACCAACGACACATATCCCACTCTTCTTTACTTGCGTTACGCCAATCATCATTGTAAAAAAACTTTTCCACATGCCTATCATTACCTATCGTAAAACATGGAATCCAGCCATGAACAAATATGTATTTCTCCATTTCAAAATAGTCTACCATTGCAGGCAATATCTTTTGCATAAATGGTGTTTCCTTCATCTTACGATACACGTCTATAGGATTGTCATATACATCTGATATTTTACTATTTGTTAATTGCAAAACAGTATCTATAGTTCCGTTTGAATTGTGATGCCACTCTAAATAACTCTTTCTATGCCAAGAATTTAACATGTCCAAAAGCAAATCTTCATGATTTCCACGAATAAGAATTATTTTTTCTTTAGCAATTAAGTCCATAGCAAAAGTTTGCAATTGTTTAGATTGCAAACCTCTATCAAACAAATCCCCGCAAATAATTATTTTATGTTCAGGGTTATTTATATTAAATTGTTTTTCTTCTAACGCTTTAATCCACTCATCATAAAACCCGTGAATATCGCTTGATACAAAATACTTCATTTTTGCATTATAAACAGAACTCTTAATTCATCCACCTATGTGTTTTTACACTATAAATGCTTCTGGTGGGGTTGTACCACCCATCCACTCCTCATGTTTTACACCTTTTCGTAAATCAGAAATGAATTTTTTTTGACGTTGTTCATCATTAAAAGTTAAAAACCCAGCTTGTGCATACCATTCTTTTGCTTTTACCCAATCCTTACCAACACCTTTTCCCGTTTCATACATTTGCGCAAGAATAAATTGAGACTGTTGATTACCTTTCAATGCAAACTTTTCCATAAAATACGCAGCTATATCATAATTCTTACAATTGCAAGAGTTTTTATCGCAATAATCTATAAGAGCTAACAAAACAGGATTTTGGGCAGTTTTATAAAACTCATGTCCTTCCGAATCACGAGAAATCTTTTTATTAATAGCTCTAGCATAACCAAACAATTCTGTTAACTCCTCATATAATTGCTTAGCTTTTTCAACTTTACCTAATTTTATGCAAACCTCAGCCAAATAAAATTTTGCTGATGGATTACCAGATTTAGATGCTTGCTCATACCAATACTCTGCTTTTTCTAAATCTTCAATATCTCCGAGAAGATCATAAGCATCTTCATAATCTCTACCTATTCCTATTTGTGCTGGATAATAACCTTTTTTTGCCGCTTCCTCATGCCAATATGCCACTTCTTTAGATGTTATATAGGCATCTAACCAATCTGTGTATATATTATATTGAGCTAATACATTTCCTTGTTTCGCCAAATCTCGCATAATATCAAAACATTCATTTTCATTTGTGATGCCATACATCATAGGTGTATAATACTCTTTAAGTATTGTTACAAGCTGATTCTGTGCATTTACATCTCCATTTTCACTGTTTTTAACGAGGAAATTAAAATATGGTGATTTTATACTAACATCATTTATTTGTGTAATATGATTTTCTCCTATAGGATACCTGTCGTCTCCTATAGCAATTAATTCTCCATTTTCTTTCAACCCAACAGTTGTGTATGTACCAGTAGAAATAGCGATAATATTATTCCATTCGGAAACTTCGCATTCCCTATAATCATTACTACCCGTTGCTACAACTGTTCCATCCGCCTTCAACCCTACAGTATGAAACAACCCAGCAGATACTGCAACTATGTTTTCCCAATCAGACACACTACATTGCCCTAAGTCAGTAGCTCCATAGATGTCTCCTTCTGCCACTACAGTGCCATCTGCCTTTAATCCTACAGCATGGTATCTTCCTATAGATACAGCAACAATATCTTTCCACTTTAAAATGCCTCTTCTTTCTAGTGTTCGTTTATTTTCACCAGTAACAATAACCGTTCCATTTGCCTTTAAACCTATTGTGTTAAAACCATCAGTAGATATAGCAACAATATTTTTCCATGAAGAAACATCGCATTGTCCATTTTGATTATATCCAGTCGCAACAACTGTCCCATCAGATTTTAAACCTACTGTAGTTAAATGAGCAGCACTAATACTAATAATATCCGTCCAAGATGAAACATCACATTGACCTTTATCATTAGAACCAATAGCAACAACTGTTCTATCTGGTTTTAGTCCAACAATGTGCTTTTGCCCCGCAGAAACCTCAATTATATCGGACATTTTTGACAATTCGTTTAGCTTAAATTGATTATATTGTATAACAATATTGCCTTTATTAGAAATACCCGCAATGCCAACATTATCTCCAACGCTTATATTTTTAGAAGCGCAATTTGCCAATAAGAATTTTTCGTAAAGGTCATCATCTTCCAACTCGCAATTAGTAGATGGGAAAAAATCTTCAAATGTTAAATCAACTGGAATATCTTCTATCTTATCATAATATTTCTCATCATATTTAGAAACATCTTCAAGTTCAATGTCTTCAATACGTATACGTTCTTCTATAAATACAACGTCATCCTTATCATAAAAAAAATAGTCTATTTCCTTTTTAGTAATAATATTGTTCTTTGCAGCTTTTTTCTCTCCATTGTAAATTGACATAAAATACTTAACATCTTCATCATTGGCACAATTTATAGCATTATTAAATGGAATAAACTTTTTGATTTTAGATCCAAGCTTAGCAAGAAGTATATCGTTATTCTTTTTTGTCAAACATTTCAACTGTCCCCAATAAGCGAAAGCATCCTCTTGTTTTTCATCCTTCCTAACAAGTTCATTAAAATATTCTTCCGCTTCTTTAAAGCAACCTATTAGCAAATATTTATTACCTACTATATGCAAGTACTTTCTTACAACACCCTCCATGGAAAATGAGTTATAACAAGATATGATTTCTTCTATAAGTGGTTTTGCCTTTGATTTTAATTTTTCGATTTGAAATAATAACATTCTTAAAATTTCTCTTTGAATGTCTATATTCTCTTCTTCAATGCTATATACTAATAATCTTTCAAAATTTTCATTTTTATTCAATTGATCAATTGTTTTTTGAGACGAATCTTCTTTTCCTTTTTGAAAATTAAAAATTAACTTTTCAATATCATGAACCGAAAACATACTTTTAAACAAATAAAAATACATATCAGCCTTTTTGTCAGACAAGTAAATAAGCTCTGTAAAATACTTGCAAGAATATTTGAAAAAATTATCCTTGAACAACGCCTTTGCATAACGATAAATGTACTCAAAGTCGTAATTTTCATTAAAACCAAAAAATAAACGTGCTAATTCAAATATATTTTCACTGGTTTTAATCTCTCCCCTATTAAGATTTGCAAACACTTTATTGCCCAAGGTGGCTAAGATTTTTCTTGCCCTATCCTCATCAACATATTTAGCTAAAACATCACATATAGCTTTTAAATTTTTTTGAGAAATGTTTGAATTTAGAGCTTGTATAACAACGTCTATCTTTTGCCAAGCTTCTTTTTCGCTTGCACAAAAGTCAATCGCTTTATCAAAATCTTCTACTTTAATTTCAGTGTTTTTTTCAAGTGCTTGTTTAAACTCATCATCACTTGAAGCTTTAACCGATGCACAAAATCTACCCCAATATGCTTTACTACTTTTAGAATTCGTTGATAAAATGTTACTATATTCTGATACGGCGTCCTTAAAATGAGAAATGCTCCTCATTCTATCTGCATTTCTTAAAAGAGTTTGCTCTGACGCCGAAACTTGAACCTCTTGAGATGCTCTGCCTCCAAGTTCTACTCTATTTACTTTATGATTATATGCCGTTTGATCTCTTTTGTCATTAAAATCTTGCCTTTCTCTTTTTTTACCCCAAATAGACTGATTATCAGTTTCAACAAAAGATAAAACTTCTAGTAATTTTTTACCCCATCCCTCTATAGATAAATCTACTTTACGATATTGACGCCCTTTTATAGAAGACTTAAATATTGGTGGGCATTCCTCCACTTCATTATATGCTAAAATCAACGAACCATCTTCTTTAATTCCTGCATCCATATAATTTATATATCTAAGCCATTCATTTTGAACCCACGTTGATTCTATAAATCTAGATTCACTTCCTACCAATATCATTGCTTTGGCCGTTTGAAGAGCTCTTAAAATTTTAGGCTCATATTTTTTTCCTGCATTCTTTTCTTCTTCAAGAGTTATATTTGAAAAGAAAACTTTATATTTGCCCTTATTTTGCTCATATCCTTCTTTTTTTCCAGTCAAAATATTGTATATTTCTTCTGCTCTTTTAGAATCATAGGTGGGTTTAAATTTTTTCTTGCCTTCTGTTGTAAAATACTCTTCAGTGTTCTTAAAAGATATGAAAATATCATATGCTTCCGATTGATCTACTAATGTATAATAACCATTAAGTATATTATCTAACTTTTCACACAACACCGCATATTGTTGTCTATTTTCAGTTGAGCCAGCCAAATTGATCGTTCTCTTATACCACTCATTATCAGAAATTAATTCTTTTTTAGCATAAGAGTACCCCCAAAAAGTAGGTTCGCTTTTTAAGGTTCTTTCGTCAAGCTCGTATATAACACCCATTCTAATTAACAACATTTGCCAATGTGCTTCACTACTTTCAGGTTGTTTTGCAATCAATTCTTTACAAAGCCTTTCTGCATCGGCAAACCGTCCTACTTGACGTTCTCTTACTATCGCATTTAATTCTTCCGAATAGCCACCAACGTTATCTCTGTACTCCGTGCCACAATATTTACAAACTGGAACACCATTTTTTCCAATTATAATCTCTCCACCGCATTGTAGGCATTTTCTAATTTCATTCATCTTTTGCTTTTTCCTTTTATTTTTTAATAATAATTACAAGGCTTTTACATTTATCTCCGCTCTATTTTACTGAATCTACTGAGTTGTAAAACTCAATTAACCTTAACAAATCAGAATATAAAAATTCCCCTTTAGATATAACTACTTTATAATACTTGAATGGGAAAGCGTTATAAACTTCAACTGACACCAAATCCTTAAAGTCTTCATACGTATACAATCCATACTTAGCAATATCTTCATTCATCTTTTTTTCGTCATACTTCATATTAGCATTATATTCAAAAAGATTAACCATTCCAGCAGACAAAGTAAGTATATCATTTGCAAGTAAATTTATGTGCCAAACAGTTGCAGGATTATATATTTTAACACGTTCACTCTTAATTTCAACATAATCTAATGTGACAATTCTAGTTGCAATCACTCCGGCACAATAAGTCGTAGAAACAAACTTATGCCCAACGTATTCTTGTGCATTTTTTCCGTTTATATAAACGTATTTATTCAAGGTGTTATCAAACAAACCATGTTCATCCACTATTTTTAAATTTGAGCCGTCTGAAAAATGCAAATTAATAACGTTGTGATAATCAGCTTCTGTCTTAGCATGAACATTAACAAGTAATGGCACAGCCACATACTCCCCTGTCTCATGGTTGAAAGCCATTAAAATATCTCCTGCTTGCAAATTCTCAACCAGTTTCTTCTCGCCATTAGCCAAAGTTATTAGTGTTCCTTCAACTAAACAGCTAGAATCTGAACTTGTACCATAAATATCGGTATGTTTTAATAATTCAAATGTATATGGGCTATCAATATCAAATCCATTTACTCTTGTATATCTTTCACCGTCTCCCCTGTGTGAAGAAGATACGGTAATGGTTGTTCCTAACAAGACATATTTATCATATTTATCAGAATTCACACTAATAGAATCCGTTTTTCCATCATAGGAAATGGTTATAACAGTATAACCACGTGCAGAAACTGTAAGATGACAATATTTTTGCTCCTCAAATACTGCAACTACTTCTTCCCAACCATTTGGTGTATAACTTTCCCCTGGTAAATAACGAGTTCCATTTATATCCCAACCAACTAAAATATATTTAGAAATATAATCATCAGTTGAAGTATCAGCTTTTTTATAATCAGTTGGAAGGTTAATATCCTCTCCTTTATCTACATATTCATAAAAATACGTATCTCCACCCGAAAATGATAGTTTGCTTCTAGATAAGTTTGGAATTAATGTCATTACATTTAGCGAAACAATAAAAATTGAGATAAACGCAAAAACGAAAGCAATATAGTTATACTTTCTTACGTCTTCTCCCTCCATTTTATAAAAACAAACGTCATCAAACATTTTCACTGTTGCAAAAATAGAAAAAAACAACGCTAAAACACAAAATATTACATATGCAGCAATTATTAGTCCTATTGGAATTCCTATCTTATCAATTCTTGCGATATGTCCATGTTTAACATTAAAAACATCCAATCCCACAAAAATAGCGACAACTTCTGGGGTATAAAAGAGTATAGTTCTGAATACTAATTCTATTTTTGTTAGATCTCTTTTTTCCTTTTTCGGCTTTTTTGGTTTTAGTGGTTTTATTTCTTTGGACTGTTTTGTTTTTTCCACAATCCCTTTTTCTATTAGCGGTGTTCCACATTCCGGACAGAAAAATATATCTTCTGCAACTTCTGATGTTTTTTTGCAAGTTTCACAGTATACCTGTTTTAATATTTTCTTCATTATTTAGAGCTTCCTAACAATTCCTTACCATTCATAATCACAAACAAGACAGTAATTTATATTATTTTGTCTATTGGTATCAGTACTTCCACACTTAGGGCATCTTGGACCTTTAGTGATTGGTGCAGGCGTTTTAGGAGGTAATGTAAAAATACCACCTGTATTAGCCATTCCAAAATTGCCAGATTGTCCACAATTTTCGCAAAAATAATTTCCATTTTGTCCTACTTTTGCCGTATTTTGTCCACAATGAGGACAGGTTCTATAAAGCCTTAATTTTGGTTTTTCAAATGGTCCACCCGTCTGACGCATCATAGGTCCGCCGTTACCCAAAAATTGTTCAACTATATCCATAGGTATTGCATAATTCATCCCCTCTGTTGGTGCTCCGTTATTAAGCCTGCTTGATACAATTACACCTATAGCGACACCATCCCTGTTAAAAATGGGTCCACCCGAATTTCCACCATTAATCGCGCAATCTGTCATCATTAATGTTTTGCCAGCAAGAATTCTTCTTTTATCACTCACTATTCCACTTGTTATACAAGTTCCATCACCTAATGAATTGCCAATAACAAATACTTGCTCGCCCGTTTTTACTTTGTTGAAGTCGCCCATTTCAATAATTGTAGCATTACGAGGAACGTAATCTAATTTAATTAAAGCCAAATCAACACCGGTTCCGTGACCTCCGTTATCATCACCAAGTTTTATAATTTCAGCGCCAACTCTTTGCCCTGCAATTTTAACCGTAATGTTACTACATGGTTTTGCATCATTTGTAACAACATGTGTATTCGTTAAAGCAAAGCCATCTTGACTTATCAGTAGTCCTGAACCTGCAGATGCACTATTATCAAAAACGCACTCAATTTCTAATACACCATTAATATTTTTTTGGAAAACGTCAACCCCTTCATTAGCCCTGTTTACAGTTTCAACTTTTTGAGAAACAACTGTTTGCTCTTCAATTTCTGCTCCACAATATTTACAACAATAACTTCCGTTTTTTAATACTATTTCTCCACCACATTCTTTACATTTTTTCATATGCAAAACTCCTTTTACTTATTATCCTTTTGCCACTCTAACAATTTTATAATATCTTCTTTTTGAACTGAAGATTTTATTTCGTTAAGTGCTTTTTCAAAATCCGCCATTTCAATATATTTATCCTTTATATCTACGCTTCTTAATATTGAAATTTCCTCTACTCTATCGATTAAATTCGCAATATCAGAACAGTTATACCCTTCTATTTCAAATACTATTTTTTCAATCTCAATATCATCTCTAACATCAACAATTGCCTTCTTTTTCAACTTATTTAAGCGCTGTTCCAAAATATACTTTCGTGCCTCATAATCAGGTAATCCTACGTAAACTCTAGTTCCAAATCTACCCGGTCTAATAAACGCACTATCAATATCCCATGGCTTGTTTGTTGAAGCAATTAAAAAAAGAATATTGTCAGATTCTTTCCCGTAACTTTCAATTCCTTGCATTTGCGCCAATAATTCTGAACGCAACTGTTTAGCATATTGAGATTTCGTATTCTTCGGTGATATTGAATCCATTTCATCGAAATATATTACAGCACACCCATAATTTTTTGCTTGCTTAAACAAAGACTTTACTGCCTTTTCTGATTGTCCAGCTCCTTGATGCAATAAATCTGAGGGTTTCACCGCACAAAATTTTGCTCCAATTTCATTTGCAATTGCAGATGCTATCATTGTCTTTCCCGTTCCCGGAGGTCCATATAATAACAGACCGCCACCACCTTTATTTTCATATCCATCAAACGCTTCGGGATTTTTTAGTGGCAAAAGAACCTTTATATTTACAATGTCTTTTACGTCATTTAATCCAGCAACATCAGAAAATTTAATCCGAGGGAGTGTATTCCATTCAAATTTAAACTCATCCTCTTCTTCAAAAGAATTCATAATCTTATCTTCAGGGATCATTTTCGGCACAATCTCCGCCTTATCAAAATTGCCTACCAAATCGCTATTAAAATAGTTTTTTAAATAATTTTTATATGCGTTTTCTACATCTTCTTCAATGATTAAATCATAATCTTTATCATTTTTTTGTTCAATTTTTTTAACCCTTTTTGAATGAGCCATTACAACTTCTTCAAATAAATTTCTAACAGCTCTTCCATTGCCAAAATCTTTTCCTTTTGATGAATATATATTTGACAAAACTCCTTCTAGAAACTTTTTAGCGGAAGGTTGTAAACAATATTCTGCTTTTTTACAAAGTAATTCAAAGATATTTAACAACTCATTAGGTTTATAATCTTCAAAACTAATAAAAGTTTTTATTCTTGATTTCAAGCCCAAATTAGACGATATTAATTTTTTGGTTAAATCGCTATATCCCGCCATAATAACAACGAGATTATTACGATTATCTTCCATTAATTTCACTAAAGTATCTATAGCTTCTTGACCAAAATCGTTACCACCATTACCTAATAGAGAATACGCCTCATCAATAAAAAGAACACCGCCTATAGCACTATTAACAACTTTTTTTACCTTTGGTGCCGTTTGTCCTACATATTCAGCAACTAGCCCACCCCTATCTACTTCGACAAGATGTCCTTTGCTAACTATTCCTAGTGCACAACAAATTTGTGCTATTATTCTTGCGACAGTAGTTTTACCAGTTCCCGGATTACCCAAAAAAGCTAAATGGTAAGACATTTCTGGAACCGTTTTACCTAATTGTTTTCTCTCCTTAAAAACTTCTATTTGGTCAATCCAGTCTTTTACTTGACTTTTAACTTCGGATAACCCTTCTAATTCATTTAATTTTGATAAAGCTTCTTCTAGAGATACTTTTTCTATGTTGTTAACATTCGGCAAACAATTTTGTTCATTTTCCATTTGAGCTTTTGGAGAAACAAAAATATTGTCAGCAATCTCTATTATACTTTTCGCTCTTTTTAATTGAGCCTTCTGCAATTCGCCTTTATTTTCTTTTGCAATTTTCAATAATTGTTCTGCAGAAAGCATATAATAACGTTTAGCTAAAAGCATATCACCTTTTTCGTGACATGCTTTAGCTTTTTTTAGATACATTTCAAACGTTTCATATAAAATGTCAACACTTGCCATAATTTCACTATCTACCTAATTTTCAGACATTTTCTTTTTAAGAATATTCAACTCTTTTTCTATCAAATCATCTGTTGTTGAGTTATCAGTTGCTTCTGCATTAATTAAATTTTCTATTTCTTTTTTATCCTCTTCTTTTCCTGAATAAGTAGAAGAAAACGAACTTTGAGTATCTTCCATAAAACTCTCCATATTTGCCGTTTGCATCTCCACACCCATCATCGCTTCGGAAAATTGCTTTTGAACTTTCAAAAAGCCTTTTTCTTTTGTGAGTTTCATCATATCTGAACTTAATGAACCCATCCCTTTTAGAAATTCGGACGTCATTAATGACATATCTTTCATTTGAGACGTAATTTCAAAATTTAATTTCATTTCGTATACTTTCTTTTGTTGCATTATGGTCATTCTTAACCCAGACACTGCTAGTTCGTATTGTGCCGTCAATCCTTTCTGTTTGGCTTGTTTTCCAGCATCAATATATACTTGCTTTTGTTCTTCTAATTTTTGTATCTGTTTATTCATCGAAGTTATGGTTTGTTTAACCAATAATTTCTTTCTTATTTCTTTCTTTGTAATCGCCATAACTACAAATTCTCCTCTATGGTGTTTTCCTTTGTCGATGATTCACTAAAAAATTGCTCATCTTCGATTTGATCTTCAGTTTCAAACATTCCAAGTAGTTCATCGTCGCTTTGCTGAATACCATATATCGATTCATTCTTTTCGTAAGCATCTTCAATATTCTTGAACGTTTCATCTGCATCTGTCAAAACTTGCTCCGCACTTATTCTTACATTAAGCGCTTTATTTAAAAACTTAGCTAGTCCTTTTTGGTCTCCTAAAAGATTACCTAAAGACACTTTTGCTGTTTTTGCAAAAAATTGATTATCGTCTATGGCTCTTTTTAATTTGTTAAGCAACTGAATATTATACATTAAATACATGGCTCTTTGAACGTTTTGCGCTCTTTCAGCCTTGAGAGAATTTATCTTCTTTGCATAAAACAAACGAATATCTCTTGAAGTTTCCTTCTTTCCTTTAGATACAAGTTCATCAACTTTTTGTTGAAAAGACATTATTTCTTCTTCAATGCTATTAGATTCTTTTTCAAGTTTACAAATAGCATCTACAACATCTTCCCTCGTTAATTTATCATACTTACTTTTAAAAGGCCACATAGTAAATCTCCTTAGTTTGCACTTTCTCTTTCCGTAATTAAAATCTCAATATCTTGCAAAAGTTTTATTGCTTTTAAATTACTTTCCGTATCTCCGTCTTTTGTTAAAGATATTTTCAAATCCCCAATTGCTTCCTTAATTTTTTTATCAAAATTAAAGACTTTTTCAATTGTTGATGGCGTCAAAAACTTTACCTTACCTTGAACCCTTGTTAATTCTTTGTTGAAACTTTCATTTTTTGATAAAATTAATAAAGTTTCAAATGATTTTGCGTTTGATTCAATAAGTTTGCGGTCTTCCCTATTTATTTCGGTAAGACTCTTTTTCTTCTTAAAAAACATATTCTTTTCTCCTTATCTCAATTTTTTACCACAGCCACTACAATAAACAGCACTGCTTGAATTTACTTTGTTGCATTGCGGACAAACTGATGATGATTTTCCCATCCTATTTCCACAATTTGGACAAAAATCATCCGTTGTTTCACAACTATGTCCACACTTAGGACAGAAATTTGCGCCTTTATTCTTTGAAGATAATTCTTGCTTTCCAATGGCTTTTAAAACATCATAATAAGCTAAATTATCTTCTTGCTCCAATTGTTTTAAATATTTTTCTCTTTCCCATTGTTTATCGTCTAAACGTTCAAGTTCTGCAAGATACTCTTTTAACTTAGCTTCTCTCTTGAGTTCTTTTTGCTCTGCTCTTTGCTCCTCGATAATATCTTCGATTTTTTTCTGGTCTTCATTATTCATCATTATTTCTTTAATCGTAAATCTTTCTAGGTTAAAACCATTTTCATCCATTATTAACTTCCCAATAGTTTCTTTCATAGCATTTGTAATATTTACTTTTTCCAAATCAAATTTGTCATATGAAAGTCCATGCTTGTCTATCATGTGTCCAAAAATATCTGCTGCATGCATGCTTATAGTAGACTTTAACTTTCTAGCAATCATATCCATATCTACCTCATCCAATGGCCCGACAAAACGCCTAATAAATTGTTCATGATTGGCAATACTTGCCACAAATTCACCATGCATACCTACTTTTACAACTTTATTACTCATCCTATCTCTAAAAAGCAGTTCATCCCTCTTTACAGCCCAAGTTCCCATAACTGTTGATTCTTTAAGCATATAAATAATCTCTACAGTTATGCCTTTTTTTGCCTGCTTAGCATCCTTAGCATCATCAAAAACTTTATGTTCTCCCATATCATACTTTCTGCGTTCGCCATTCTTAATCATATAACCCTCATAAAAATCAGGTATATATAATACAGCATTTTCATCTTTAACTTCAATCTTTCCTCTTTTGAAAATAATCATATTCTCATCATCTTTATTATTGAATACTAATTCAACTTGTTGTGCTTTTTTCTTTCCTTTTCCAAACATTTTTTCTCTCCTTTGTTTTTTAAATTTTAAAATAAAAAGTGTCGCTTGCAAAGCAAACGACACCAGCAAAGTGACCGTCCGCTTAGTTGCGACACCAGTTTAAACAAATAAATCCGTAAACGAGATTTTATGTAATGCGAAATAGGTACACTTATGCCCTAAGTATACTCATTTACGAATTTATTAAACTGGTCGCATTTTAATTTTAGCATTTTTAATAGAAAAAATCAAGAAAATTATATATATTATTCCATTTTATAAAGTTTTATGACAAACATTGTCTTATTTACTGTGCTATACTCAAAGAAAAAGGAAACAAGTATGAAAGTTAATCGTGCGTATAAGTTAAATAAAGAAAAGCAACCTGCCGAAGAAAACGGCAAGTTTATTTACTACTTTTATAACAACCACAAGTTGGATTCTAATGCAGTTGATGAAGAACAATGGGAAAAGTTAGTTGAGTTAGATACCGAAATGTATAACGGCAATCGTAGGCATAAAGACCACTCGGTTAAACTTACCGATAACGTTAAACCTGCCGTTGATGCTGAAAAAGGGTTTTTACATAGCAAAAAGTTTGACTCAGAAGATGATTTCTTGCGAAAGAAAGATATTGAAAATCTTCTGCACAGAGAATTTAGCGAACTTGACCGTGACATTTATGCCCTTTACGAAGATAAGTTTACACAAAAAGAAATTGCTAAGCAAGTAGGCTTGTCGCAAAGTGAAGTTTCTAAACGTTTAACTGAAATGTTCTCCGCCATAGAAACGGATGACTTAAAAGGGCAAACTCAAAATGATGATGAGATTTACGCCATTAAACAATGGCGTAAATTCAAAAATAAAGGCGTTATCGATGGTGACGAAGATATTTTGTGGGATGTGTTCCGTGTAGAAATGCCGTTACAACTTCAAGAGTATATTTGTTCTTGGTTTTATAGTTATAAAGAATACTGCTACTTTGCAATTAAATATCTTGTTATGAGAGTTTGGGAAAAGTACAACGAGTTAGAACTCGGCAACCGATTAAACGAACTACCACGTCAAGTACGTGAGTGGTTTTATGAATACTATGAATACGAACCACCGTGTTTTCAATGGTTGTTTATTGCTTTCTTTGAACGCATTGAAGAGATGAAAAAGCAAAATCAACCACGCCCTACTGACGTAAACTTTCAAAAACTTTTAGATAAGTATGATGAGATAGTTAAGCGTTTAGAGTGCACGGCGGAAGATTTTTACAAAGAACGTATCGCAAAACCTTACGTTGAAAAACGTAATAAACGCTATCAAAAATATCTTGACGAGAATTACGTTTTAGTTGTTGATGAGAACGATACACGCCCTATAAAAGAGCAACTTACAGCGTTTATGGAGTATTGTAAAAAACTCGATAAAAAATATAAAAATAAAGTTGTTACAAAAAATTTAAAAATTACGGAATAATTTCGGCGTTTTAATCGCTTGATATATGGAGGGGTAATTTAGCCAACCTTGGAGCATCAATTTAGGTGCTGCTTTTTAATTTGCGCAGGTAATGAACACTTGCGCTTTTTTATTTCCTAATGAACGGGGTTTTAAGTTGGAAATCAGCCCTCGGCAGAGCGAACGGGATACAAAAACGAAGTTTGTATCTTAGTGAGATATGGCTATGCAATAGCCGTGTCAAAAAAACTAAACGCTCAACAAATAACTGACAACGGTCAAAGGAGGTGAAAATTATAAGTTATCAGGTAATTAGAGTTCAAAAGTTTACAAAAAATTCGCTCGGAAAAATCGGTGCGGAAACCGAAAGAACATCAAGGAGCAACCGAAATGCAGATATTGACACGGAACGAACTCCGCTTAATCTATATTTCAAAAAGTCCACAAACGGTATGAACGCTGAATGGAAAAGTATCGTAGAAAAAACAAACGCTACTTTTAAGGACACGAAAAAGTCGGTTGCTTTTGAAGGGATAATCGTAACGTCGGATAAAACGTTCTTTGAAAATCTTGGATACGTGCAAGGCGAACAGCCACCGCCAAAGGTTTTAGAGTTTTTTAACGACTGTTATAAATTCGTTCTTAGAGAAGTCGGTTATCACGGCACGGACGAAAATATTTTGTCTGCCGTAATTCACTTTGACGAAACTACACCACACTTGCAACTTTACTACGTTCCGATAGTTGACCAAGGCAAAAAGAAAGTCTATGCCAAAGGTAGTGACGGTAAAGTTTTAAGAAACGAGAAAGGCTCTCCCATACAAGCAAAAGACGTAAACGGAAAAGGAATATACGAGTACAACGCTCTTCCCAATCCTAAAATATGTTCTTCTGATTTTTGGGAACAGCGAGGCGGACAAGTTTCGTTTGGAAATTTACAAGACGATTTTTACGAGCAAGTTGCTTATCGCTACGGCTTAGACCGTGGCGAGATTGGAAGTAACAAAAAACACACAACTAAATACGAGTGGGAAATGAAAAAACTTGAAGAAAAGAAAAATACCCTTTCAAAAGAACTAAAACCTTTGGAAGAGTATTTAATAGCGTTTGAAGATGCTATTAACGGCAAAAAGCCTTTCTTTAAGAGTGGACTTGAAAAACAAGTTGTTGGCTTAATTGCTAAATACAAACTGCTTGAAGAAGAAAAGAAAACCACCGATAAGGACAAAGAGTATCTCTTTAATGAACTAAGAAAATACGAAAAACAAATTCCTGAACTACAACAGCATAAAGAGTTTTTGAAGTTCTTATCTAAATACGCACCCAACGAACTTGAAGAAGTAAAATTGGTTGCTAAACAACGTGAAAGTCTTTCAAGAAAACCCACGAAGAAAAAATTTAATACTTTTATAAAATACTAATCAAAAACGCTTGCTTTATTCCGAAATTTAGGGTAGGATACAAAACCAAAAATCCTAATGAACGGGATAAACCCTTAATTAAAGAGTAAAGCAAGCCAAAAACCAACCAAAAAAATTAAGGAGGAAAATTGTGGTTTATGGTTAAAGATTTACTAACAAACACAACGCACTTTATAAAGTGTAGTTTATTGGTGCTCTACCATCAGGAAAGAGAACATTGTATCCGCACAAATAAAAAATCAAGGAGAATTGAAAAGACATTATTTAGACGAAATTAACAAGGTGGAAATAAACCTTTCCACAAACGAAACGGAAACCTATCCGTTTGAAGCAGACCAAAGCACTATTTTAAGAGCCGCAAGTATACTTGCAAACAAAATTTTAGACTTCGCAAATAACGGCGGAGATATTAAAAACATAACGCCGAAAACACTTTTCGGCAAAAAGGAGGAATTATGAAAAAGAAAGCAGTAATTTACGCAAGATTTAGTTCACACGCACAAACCGAACAATCTATTGAAGGTCAACTACGTGAGTGTTATGATTTTGCAAAGAGAAACGATATTACGATTATCGCCGAATACATAGACCGTGCGCTTACGGGCACGTCGGATAAACGACCACAGTTTCTTAAAATGATTGACGATAGTAAAAAGAAGCATTTTGAGTACGTGTTAGTGTATCAATTAGACCGTTTTGCCCGTAATAGGTACGACAGCGCAAACTATAAGGCAAAGTTAAAGAAAAACGGCGTTAGAGTGCTATCGGCAAAAGAAAACATTTCGGACGACGCAAGCGGAATACTTATCGAAGGCGTTTTAGAGAGTATGGCGGAGTATTACTCCGCCGAACTTTCTCAAAAAACAAAGCGTGGCGTTAAGGAAAGTTTACTTAAAGGTCATTTTATTGGAGGCTACACCCTACTCGGTTATAATATCGTAAACAAAAAGTGGGTTATTAACCCCGAAGAAGCCGAAATCGTTAGAGACGTTTTCAATCGCTATCGTAACGGCGAAAAAGGAAAATCAATAGTTGATAGATTAAACAGTCAAGGCATTAAGCCTAAAAACGGAAAAGCGTTCACGATGACGGGGATTTGCCGTATGATTCGTAACGAAAAGTATATAGGAATTGTGACGGTTGACGGAACAACTTATCCCGACGTAGTTCCACCTATCGTTGACAAAAGACTATTTAAGGAATGCAATTTGATTATGGACGGACACAAACATAGGCAGCGTGAAGTTTACCACGAAAACCCATACATATTAAGTGGCAAAATGTACTGTGGGTATTGTGGCAACACAATCACCGCCGAAACGGGAACGAGCCATAACGGAAAAGTTTACCACTACTATAAATGTTTTGGTAGAAAGTCCGATAAAAACAGTTGCAGTAAGAAAAACGTTAAGCAAGACTATATTGAAAGCGTAGTTTTCGGCGCAACCGTTGAATACGTTTTAACGCCAAAAGTCATTGATAAAATTGCTAAAACAGTGGTTGTTAACTTTAATGCTGAAATTGAAAAGCCAACGGCACTACTCGCCTTTGAAAAAGACCTTAAAACTGTTAAAAAATCTATCGATAAAATTTTAACTGCGATAGAAGAAGGCATTTACACTAAGTCTACGAAAGAAAAACTACTCTCACTCGAAGCCACACAAGAAGATTTAGAAGCGAAAATTGCCGTAGAAAAGACTAAACAAATTAAGCCGTTAGAACTTGTTGACGTTAGGACGTTTCTTAACTACTACGCTAGAAAGCAGTATGAAAATGGACAAGAAAAAAACGAGTTCTTTAACTCGTTTATAAACCGTGTGTTTTTATTTGACGATAAGGTTATTATTCTCTACAACACCAACAAGCGAGAAACCAAACGACTTAACAAAAAAGAGTGCTTAGAGATAATAAACGGCAAAAACCTAGAAGAAATAAAAGAAAACTCGTTTGAACCGAAAAAGTTCAAACGAGTATCTAGTGGTTGCGGGGAGGGGATTTGAACCTCCTGACCTTCGGGTTATGAGCCCGACGAGCTACCAAGCTGCTCCACCCCGCGATATTTGTTTTTGCGTTCCTAAAACGCTTTACTATAATATACTATAAAATTTGTTTTGTCAATCATAATTTAATAAAAATTTTAAATATTCTTTATTTGACTTGTATTTTTCCCTTTTCGGTGTTAAAATATAACTATGCAAATTAATTTATCCACTTTAATTTCACCATTTGATAAAATTGGCGTTGCTGTTTCGGGTGGCGGAGATTCCGTTGCCCTGCTTCACTATTTAAAAAGCAAGGCGCTTAAAGAAAATTTTTCAATCGTTGCAATTAATATTGAACACGGAATTCGTGGCGAACAATCGATTAACGACAGTGAATTCGTGAAAATTCTTTGCGCAAAATGGAAAGTGGAACTTATTTCTTATCGTGTCAACGCGCTAAAAAAAGCCGAAGAAGAAAAACTTTCGCTAGAAGAATCGGCGCGCGCGCTTAGATACGAATGTTTTTATAACGCTATTAACGACGGAATTTGTAATAAAATTGCCACTGCACACCACTCTCGCGATAACGCTGAATCGGTTTTATTTAATCTTTTTCGTGGAACGGGGTTAAAAGGTGTAAGTGGGATTGAAAAAAACTTCAACAATAAAATTATTAGACCATTCATATCTCTATCCAAAGAAGATATTGAAAACTATATTACCGAAAACAATCTTCCTTTCGTAACCGACCAAACGAATTTTGACCAAGACTATACTAGAAACTTTATTAGATTGAGTCTTTTGCCCGAAATCAAGAAAGTTTTTCCTGAAGTTGAAAGAAGCATTTTGCGTTTTAGCGAAATAGCAAAACTAGAAAATGATTATTTGGAAGAACAAACGAATTCTTCAATATTATTTAACGGAAAAATCGTGCAGATTGACCTTTCAATTCACCCTGCGCTATTATCGAGAGCAACTATAAAAGCGCTTAAACTTTTAGGGGTTGAAAAAGATTGGGAAAAATCACACGTTGATAGCGTTTTATCATTAACCACAGCAAAGAACGGTGCAAAAATAGACCTTTCTAACGGAATAGTGGTAGCAAAAGAATATAACGTGTTGACCTTTTTTTATAAGCCCGAAATAATAAATTATGAATTACCTTTTTCGATAGGAAAATTTACTCTTGGCGAAAACGCCATAACCATTGAAAAGGTGGAAAAACCGAAAAACTTAAAAGACGGATTATTTCTAGACTTAGATAAAATTCCAAAAAGCGCAGTTATTCGATTTAAGAAAGACGGCGACTTATTCACCAAGTTCGGTGGTGGAACAAAACCGTTAGGCGAATATCTAACCGACCAAAAAATAGCACAACGAAAGCGCAATTTTATACCGATTATAGCCGACGGAAACAAAGTTTTAGCAATTTTTGGCGTAGCGATATCAAACAGCGTAAAAGTGGACGATACCACTAAAAATATAATAAAAATTAATTAAAAATTTACAAAGGAAACACCAAAATGGAAGAAAATTTGAGAGTTTTATTAACCCCAGAACAAATTCAAAAACGCGTTAAAGAACTTGCAGATAAAATCACGCTTGACTATTCGAGTATCGACAATTCTATTCGCCGTCCCGTGTTTATATGCACCTTAAAAGGCGCAGTTTATTTCTTTGCTGACTTAACCAAAAACATTAAGCGCCCGATAATGCTTGACTTTGCAAAACTTTCAAGTTACCGTAACGGCACTGTTAGTGGTGAAATGGAACTGCAAAGCGATATCACCACTAATATAGAAGGAAGAGACGTTATTATCGTTGAAGATATTATCGACAGCGGTAAAACACTCAAATTTTTTGTGGAACTCTTGAAAAAACGCAACCCGAAATCAGTTAAAGTTTGTGCTTTCCTTGACAAAAAAGAACGCCGTGAAGTTGATATGGAAGCCGATTACGTCGGTTTTGAAATTCCTAACGTGTTCGTGGTTGGTTATGGGCTTGACTACGCTGAAAAATATAGAGAATTACCATATTTAGCAGAAGTTATCGACCCATCTAAAGCATAAAAACTTAGATTTTTAAACTAAAAAAGCCTAGCGAAAATTTTTTTCGCTAGGCTTTTCTTTTTTTTATCTTTAATATTCAACTTTTATCAATCTTAAGGCTTTAGCAGGTAAAGTTTTAATGCTAAACTTTCTTTTTCCCGTTATAAACATTTCTTCAACGTCTTTTTCAGTAAGCCTATTAAGTCCAATATCCAATAAAATACCGACCATAATTCTTACCATATTATATAAAAAGCCGTTGCCCGTAAAAGAAAAAATTATATCTTCACCGTTTTCTTTTATATTGATTTCGTAAACCGTTCTAACCGTGGTTTTTGCGCCACTACCACTTGCGCACATACACTTAAAGTCGTGCTCGCCAACCATAAGTGAAGCGACTTTTTTCATTTTTTCAATATCCGGTTTATTATCAAGCCTAAAATAATATCTTTCTTTTAACGGTTTTTCCACCTTTGAAAAGTAAGTATAATATGAATAGGTTTTACTTTTTGCAGACCTTCTCGCGTTAAATTTTTCGTCTACCTTTTCGCTAGATAAAACCTTAATATCTTCAGGTAAATAAACGTTTAACGCCCTATAAAATTTTTCAGCGGGGATATTCTCTTTTTCGATTTCAAAGTGAGCAACTTGCCCGTCGGCATGAACGCCTTTATCAGTTCTTCCACTACCGATAACTTTAATCTTTTCGCCCGTAACGGAAAATAAGGCATCTTCAATTTTTTCTTGAACGGAAAGGGCGTTCGGTTGAACTTGCCAACCACTATAATTAGTGCCGTCGTAAGAGATAAGAAGTTTCACTCTCATAACGCCACCGTCAAAAGAATATAAAACTTATTTAAAAACACAACGCCTACGATTAATCCCGCTATTAAAATCGTGCCGATTAAATCCCTATAAGTCAACTTCATTTTCTTATATTTAGTTCTAACCTTACTGCCCGAATAGCATCTTGCATCCATAGCGTCGGCAAGTTCGTCAGCGCGACGGAAAGAACTTATTAAGAGTGGAATTAGAACGGGGATTAACGCTTTAGCGCGCTTAAATAAACTTCCGTTTTCAAAGTCGGCCCCCCTTGCTTTTTGCGCCTTAATAATTCTATCCGTTTCATCTAAAAGAGTAGGGATAAACCTTAGCGCAATACTCATTATAAGGGCAAATTCGTGAACGGGGAATTTAATCCATTTTAACGGGGTTAAAAGGCTTTCGATACCATCTGCAATTTCTACGGGTGAAGTGGTTAAAGTGAGTAAACTTGCCCCCAACACGACGAGAGTTATTCTAGCGACGATAAAGCCTGCGTTAAGAAGTCCTAAATCGGTAATTTTAAAAATCCACCAAGAAAAAACTAGATTTCCTTGACTGTTAAAAAAGATTTGTAAAACAGCCGATAAAACGATAAAGAACAAAATTGCCTTTATGCTTTTAAGGACCTTATAAAAAGGAACGCGCGCAAAAATCGATACGATTACAACGAACAAAAAGCAGGCTAAAAATCCTAAAAAGTGAAAACTTTTAACCAAAAAAACTGCTACGATATAAGCGATTACCGTTAAAATTTTTATTCTTGCGTCCATATTATGAACGAAAGATTTTGTGGGATAATATTGACCAAAAGCAACGTCTTTCATCACTTATCCCCCTTGTTTAGCGCATCGATAAAGCAATCCATAAAATCTTTTGAAGTTAAGTCGCTATCGATTTTAACGCCTTTTTCTTCTAATTCTCTTTGCAAGTAAGCCGTTACGGGAATGCTTAAACCAAGTTCTAAAAGAGAACTTTCATCTTTAAAAATATCTTTAGGCGCGCCTTCAATGACAATTTTTCCGTGAGAAAAAACAACTGCGCGCGTGCAGTTTTCAGCGACCAAGTCCATATCGTGAGAAACTAAAACGATAGTTTTAACGAAAGAGTTATGAAGTTGGTGTAAAAGAGCCATAAATTCTCTTTTGCCCCTTGGGTCTAAACCTGCAACGGGTTCATCAAGAACCAAAACTTCAGGTTTAGTTACGATAACGCCGGCTATTGCAACTCTTCTTTTTTGACCGCCAGATAGTTCAAACGGCGATTTATCTTTAATTTTTTCGTAGTTTAATCCAACCGTTTCAATCGCTGACCTAACCATTTCTTCTAAATCTTTTTGGTCAACGCTAGGCATAAAATTCTTTACGCCAAAAGCGACGTCGTCAAACACCGTTTCAGCAAAAAGTTGATATTCGGGGTATTGAAAAACCATACCAAGTTTGGCGCGAAGCCCTTTAAAATCACATTTTTTATCTAAAAGGTCAAATTCGCCAACCTTCAATTTTTTGACCGTTTTATTCGCCTTAATAAGTCCGTTTAAGTGCTGAATAAAGGTGGTTTTTCCACTTCCCGTTTGCCCGATTATACCAAAAAATTCACCTTCTTCAACACAGAGCGAAATACCGTCTAGAGCAACGTTTTGAAGGTTTTTGGATTCGCCGTATGCATAACTTAATTCTTCAACTTCAATGCGCATAACTCCTCCGCCAACCTTTCTTTAGTCAAAATGCCGTCAGGCAAATTTACCCCACGGTCAATTAATTTTTGTGCTAAATATGCAGAAAAAGGAAGTTCTAAACCTAAACTTTTAAGTTTATCTTTATACTTAAAAATTTCTTCGGGTTTTCCGGAAAAAGCAACTTCTCCCCCCGACATAACGAACACCCTATCCGCATGAATAATTTCATCCATATAATGAGTTACTGCAATAACGGTAACCCCTTGTTCTTTATTGAGTTTTTTAACGACGTCTAAAACTTCTTTTCTACCCTTTGGGTCAAGCATCGCAGTCGATTCGTCAAGCACTAAAATTTTAGGTTTTAACGCAAGAACGCCCGCGATAGCAATCCTTTGTTTTTGCCCACCTGATAGCCTTGTTGGAGAAGAGTGGCGATATTTTTCCATACCGACTGAAGAAAGGGCAAAATCAATTCTTTCACCGATTTCTTTTCTATCTATACCTAAGTTTTCAGGACCGAAAGCAACGTCGTCTTCAACGATAGAAGCAACTAATTGATTGTCTGGGTTTTGGAAAACCACACCCACGCGTTTTCTAATTTCAAAAACGTCCTTTTTTTCCAAGGTAGAAAACCCGTCGACTTCAATCTTGCCTTCATCGGGTTTAAGAAGCCCGTTAAAAAGTTTAGAAAGAGTAGACTTGCCACTTCCGTTATGCCCGATAATAGCAATATATTCCCCCTCATCAATGGAAAGGGAAACGTTTTTAACGGCGTTATTAAGTTTATCGTAAGAAAAACTTACGTTTTCGACCTTTAAAATGGACATAATTTCTTCCTTAAAAATTTTTAACGCTTTTAGTATTATACCAAAACGACGATATTTTTACAAGCAATCTTAAAACAAAAAAGTTTTTGCGATAAATATTTATCAAAAAAAACCGAAATTAAGCGATTAAAAATAGTAAAAAATTTTTCTTTTGGGTTGACTATTGCTTTTTTATTATGTATAATACTAGTTGGTAAAAATATTTACAAAATCATTTTCAATATGGAGGACTTGATATAATGAAAAAATTGACAATCGACGGCAATACCGCCGCCAGTCACGTTGCCTACGCCTTTTCAGAAGTTGCGGCTATTTATCCTATAACCCCATCTTCTCCAATGGCTGAAGTTGCTGACGAATGGTCGGCAGCAGGCAGAGTTAACATGTTTGGTCAAACGCTTCGCCTTGCTGAAATGCAATCGGAAGCAGGTGCTGCAGGTGCAGTTCACGGCTCACTTACCGCGGGCGCTCTCACCACCACCTACACTGCAAGCCAAGGTTTGCTCTTGATGATTCCAAATATGTATAAAATCGCGGGCGAACTTCTCCCTACGGTATTCCACGTTAGTGCGCGCGCTCTTGCAGCACACTCACTTAATATTTTCGGCGACCATGCAGACGTTATGGCTTGTCGTCAAACGGGCTTTGCAATGATAGCAAGTAACTCAGTTCAAGAAGTTATGGACTTAGCGCTCGTTGCACACCTTTCAACTTTAAAGGCAAAAGTTCCTTTCTTGCATTTCTTCGACGGATTTAGAACTAGTCACGAAGTTTCTAAGATTGACGTTATTGATTATGAAGAAATGAAAGAACTTGTTGACATGAAAGATATCGAAGATTTCCGTGCACGCGCTCTTAACCCAGAACACCCTGTTCAAAAAGGTACTGCGCAAAACAGCGATATCTACTTCCAAAACAGAGAAACAGCCAATAAGTATTACGAAGCAACCCCTGCAATCGTTCAAGAAATGATGGATAAAGTTTCTGCTCTTACCGGTAGAAGTTATCACTTGTTTGATTACACGGGCGCACCAGACGCTGAAAACGTTGTAGTATTGATGGGTAGCGGTGCTGACGCCGTTGAAGAAACCATCAATAAGATGAACGCTGAAGGTCATAAGGTTGGTTTGCTTAAAGTTAGACTTTATCGTCCTTTCGCAATCGATTCTTTCGTTAACGCTCTTCCTAAGACCGTTAAGAAGATTGCAGTATTAGACAGAACTAAAGAAGCAGGCTCTCTTGGTGAACCTTTATATCTTGACGTATGCTCAGCACTCTTAGAAAAGGGTATGACCGACATTAAAGTTGTTGGTGGTAGATACGGTTTAGGTAGCAAGGAATTCAACCCTTCTATGATTTATTCAGTTTATAAAAACTTAGAAAAGGCTGAACCAAAGAACCACTTCACCGTTGGTATTTACGAAGATATCACAAATTCTTCACTTGATTTCAGTGAAAAATACGACGCTGCACCAGCAGGTACTATTTCTTGTAAATTCTGGGGCTTAGGCTCTGACGGTACGGTTGGCGCAAACAAGAACTCCATTAAAATTATCGGTGACCACACGGATAAATACGTTCAAGGTTACTTCTTCTACGACTCTAAGAAGTCAGGTGGTATAACCGTTTCACACTTACGTTTCGGTGATACCCCAATTCAATCGGCATATTTAATCGACGCTGCCGACTTCGTTCAATGTTCTAACCCATCTTACATCACTCGTTACAATATGACGGGCGACATTAAGGAAAACGGTACTTTCCTTTTCAACACTTCTGCAAAATCTGCTGAAGAACTCGAAAACGTGCTTCCTGCATTCGTTAAGAGAGATATCGCTAACAAGAACATTAACCTTTACGTTATCGACGCTATTAAGATTGCCGCTGAACTCGGTCTTCGTGGAAGAACTAACACCATTTTACAATCAGCATTCTTCAAGGTTGCAAACATTATCCCTTACGACCAAGCAGTTGATTATATGAAGAAAATGGCTTATAAGTCTTTCGCTAAGAAAGGTGACGCTGTCGTTCAAATGAACTACAACGCTATTGATTCAGCAGAATCTAACTTGATTAAAATTGAAGTTCCTGCTTCTTGGAAGACCATTGAAACGGGCGCTGACATGGCTAAGGTTGCCGACAACAAATACTTTAAGGATATCGTTCATCCAATTCTCGTTTTAGAAGGCGATAAACTTCCTTCTTCAACCTTTAATGCTGACGGTTCAGTTCCAACCGGTACTACCAAGTATGAAAAACGCGGTGTTGCAGTATTAGTTCCTGAATGGAATGCTGATAAATGTATCCAATGTAACCAATGTTCTTTCGTTTGTCCACACGCTTGTATCCGCCCTGTATTAGTTAAGGCTGATGAAACCGTTCCTGCAAACTTTACTACAAAGAACGCTTTACAAGCAAACGGTTACGTATTTAGAATGCAAGTTTCTCCACTTGACTGTATGGGTTGCGGTGTTTGTGCCGATATCTGCCCTGTTAACGTTAAGGCTGTTGCTGACGCTACTAAAGCAGGCGAAAAGAAAGCAAATCCAGCAAATCTTGCACTCAATATGGTTCCATTAAACAACCTTGTTGAAAAAGAAAGCGAAAACTGGAACTTTGCTGAAAACTTACCTGAAATCGATAAGAGTGTTACCGAAAAGATGGCAGGCGTTAAGAAATCACAATTCAACAAACCATTGTTCGAATTCTCAGGCGCTTGTGCAGGCTGTGGTGAAACACCTTACGTTAAACTTATCACTCAACTCTTCGGGGATAGAATGATTGTTGCAAACGCAACGGGTTGTTCTTCAATCTACGGTGGTTCTGCTCCAACTTGTCCATACACCACCAATAAGCAAGGTAAAGGACCTGCTTGGGCAAACAGTTTGTTTGAAGATAACGCTGAATTCGGTTACGGTATGAATCTTGCTATGAAAGCACGTCGCGCTAAGATTGAAGAAGATATGCGCGCTAGTATGGATAAAGTTTCTCAAGAAACTAAGTCTGCTTTTGAAGCATGGTTAAACGATAAAGAAGACGCTGAAAAATCAAAAGTTGCAGCAGAAATGGTTAAGACTGCTATCGCAAAAGAAACGGTTGACGGACTTGATTATATCAAAGGCAACTTGGATTGCTTAGTTAAACCTTCAATTTGGATTTTCGGTGGCGACGGCTGGGCATACGATATCGGTTACGGTGGACTTGACCACGTTCTTGCAAGTGGCGAAAACGTTAACGTTTTAGTTCTTGATACCGAAGTTTACTCTAACACGGGTGGTCAAGCATCTAAGTCAACCCCAACGGGTTCAGTTGCTAAGTTTGCCGCTGCTGGTAAGAGAGTTAAGAAGAAAGACCTTGGTATGATGGCTATGAGTTACGGTTACGTTTACGTTGCTCAATGCTCAATGGGTTCAAACAAACAACAACTTCTTAACGCATTGACCGAAGCAGAAAAATACGACGGACCATCACTTATCATCTGCTATGCTCCATGTATTAACCACGGTATTAATATGATGAAGTCTCAAGACGAAGAAAAGAAGGCTGTTGATTGCGGTTATTGGCAACTTTACCGTTATAACCCAGACCTTATCGAAGAAGGCAAGAATCCTTTCACCTTAGACAGTAAAGACCCAACTGCTGACTATAAATCATTCTTGCTCGGCGAAACCAGATACGCTTCACTTATGAAAGCGCGCCCTGAACTCGCTGAACAACTCTTTGAAAAGACTGAAAAAGACAGCAAGTTAAGACTTGAAACTTATAAAAACCTTGCTAAAAACGACTAATCGTTTATAAGAAACCAAACACGCCATCAAAATTTGATGGCGTGTTTTTTTATTTTAACATATAATAAATATATTTCAACCCTTTACTGACATTTATTTTCTTCTACCGATTAAATAATCTACCGAACAATCGAAATATTTTGCTAGCATAATCAAGGTTTGAGTAGATGGTTTTGCTTTTCCCGATACCCACTTATAAATTACCGAACTTGAAACGGCTAAATCGTTTTTCAATTTTTCTTGTGAAATATTTCGCTCTTTCATGACCGTACGAAGTCTTTTTTTAAAATCTTCAACAGGATAAAGTTTTTCACTCGTATGAATTTCTTCCATACCCAATAAATAATCTGCAGAACAATCAAAAAGATATAGAAGTTTAACAAAATTTTCAAACGACGGTTCGCTTTGCCCCGAAACGTATCTATGCACAACGGAATATGCTACACCAATCTTTTGACTTAATTCTAATCTATTTATTTGAGCATCTTTAATGCACTCTTTTACTCTTTCGACAAAGTTTGACATTATTCTCTCTTTTTCGATATTCTTTTTATTTTATCCTACTCTCTTTTTGAATAATATATTTGCATTATCCTAAAAGAGAGTGGTATAATATTTATGCTCGAGCATTAAAAAAAATAAACGTAAGGAGAAAAAAATGAAAATCAAAAGTGAAGAATTATTGGAGCAAATTAAACTTTGCTTAAAAGACTTTTTTGTTGCAGAAGTAAAAGAAAAAGAAAACTCTCTTGAACTCCATTTTGAAAACGGACAAAATTTTCGGTTATTTCTACAAGAAAATTAAAAATTCAGCGCCGTCTTTTTTATATGACGGCGCTGTTTTTTCGTAAATGCTTGAAAATTTTTCTTTTATATTATATAATGTATATAAGAAAACTTAACAAAAGAGATAAAAATTATGAAATTAGGATTAAAATTAACTGTGATTTTTTTATCAATTATTTTAGGGCTTGGTGTAATTTTACTCTGCGCTATCGGTTACTTTAGATTGCCCGTTAACGACTACTATAAGAACTCTTCTAAATCTTTCGTTATCCCTGCCCTTAACGACGGTTACGTTCCTCAAGGCTTGTGCTATGATAATCTTAGGGGCGACTTTATTTTGACCGGTTATATGAAAGACCATTCTTGTTCTCCACTTTATATCGTGGACAAGGAAACCGGCAAATTAGAAAAATCCTTTCTTCTTAAAAAGGCTGACGGCAGTGATTATACCGGGCACGGTGGTGGCATTGCGCTTTGGAAAAATTTTATCTACGTGGCTGACGGCAGTGAACACGCCCTTTACGTTTTTAACTATCAAGACGTTCTTTCTGCTAACGATGGCGATAGCGTTTTATCAATCGGCACTTTTGAAACCGAAATTAATGGTAACGACTACGTTAAACCTTCTTGCGTGGAAGTTTACGGCGATAAATTAGTCGTTGGCGAATTCTTCCGTGAAGGCAACTATCCTACGGCTGATTCTCACAAAATCACCACCCCTAACGGCGATAAAAACACGGCTGTTGCAGTTGAATTTTCTTTAAGTGAAAATTATAACCTTGGAATTAATCCACTTCCTGAAAAAGCATATTCTATGCGCGAACAAGTTCAAGGCATAACTTTCTATAACGGAAAAATTTTGCTTTCTACTTCTTGGGGCTTATCTTTTTCTCACATTTATGCGTACGACCTTGATAAAGCAACTTCTAGCACGTTATCAGTGCTTGGAAAAGAAGTTCCTTTAATTTACCTTGACGGCGCTTCTTTACAAGCCGATATTAAATTAGCACCAATGAGTGAAGAAATGGCTGTTGTCGACGGTAAACTTTACGTTTCTTGTGAATCGGCATCAACAAAATATATTTTCGGTAAACTCACCGGTGGAAAATGGTGCTACGCAACCGACCTAAGTAAATACGGCTTATAAAAATTAAACCATCTCTGCCGAGATGGTTTTTTATTCGCTTATTTCTTTAATTAGCGCATAAGCCGCTTTAAAACCACTTTTATACATTTTTTCTTGCTTGACAATAAGCCTATCTCCGTAAAGGTCTACAAATTTGTCAAATTCTGTTTTTTGTTCCTTTGTCAACGATTTTCTTAACTTTTCATAAGTTATATATTCTTCATCTTTACTAAGGTCACTTTTTTCAATTTCTTTATCTAATTCTAAAACATACAACTGTTCAATTATAGACTCCATATTCATCTCTCCAAACATTTTTTATAATTATACTATGGCTAATAGCCATAAGTCAAGCATTTTTTATTGCTATAGGCTATAATATTAGTATGATTAAACTAAACGATATTAGAAATAAGTTAATAGAAGCGCTTAAAAGTAGCGATTTGTCTCAAACTGATTTAGCAAAAGCCTTAAACGTAAATCAATCAATGATTTCGGACTATTTACACGGGAAAAAAATGCCTTCTCTTGAAACATTTGCAAATTTATGTGAAATTCTTGATATTGATGCAAATGAGATTTTGTGCATAAATTGTGATAGTGATATTGTTTAACCCTAAAAGTCAACAAATGTTGACTTTTTTATTTTAACCTTTTAAAGCGTTTGTAGGGGCGTGGGGAGAATCGCAACTCCCCACGTTTTTTGGTACTTTTTTGCAACTCAAAAAAGTACGTAAACACCTTTCTTTGCAAAAAATTAAAAAAATATAAATTTTTGTGAACTTTTTTTCAAAAAGTGCGTTAAAACACTTTACAACTTTAGCGTAATAAAGTATAATACACTTACTAAGACACTTTACCCAAATAAAGTGCTAAAGTAAATTTACAAATTTTTTTTAGGAGAAACTAAAATGAAAAAACTTCTTACTCTTATTTTGACCTTAGTTTTAGCGCTTGGCGCATGCTTTGGTTTAACCGCTTGTAACAAAAAGACCGTAACCGTTGGTTACACTGAAGTTGTTGGCTTAAACTACACTGATGAAAACGGCAAACTCGTTGGTTTTGATACCGAACTTGCAGAAAAAGTTTTCGGCGACCTTGGTTATGAAATTAGATTTAAACTTATCAACTGGGACAACAAATATACCGAAGTAAACAGTGGTACTATTGACGTTATTTGGAACGGTTTCACTGCAAACTGCGCTGATAAAGACGGAATTCAAAGAAGTGAAAAAGTTGATTTTTCTTATAACTATATGATGAACGCACAAGCAATCATCAAAAAAGCAACTTCACCTGAATTAACCGACCTTTCTCAACTTGACGGCACTAGCGTTGCTTTTGAATCAGGTTCTGCTGCTGAAACTCTTCTTAGTGAAATTCAAGACGCTAATATTAACGACAAACCTTGCGCTTCACAACTTGATGCTATTAGAGAAGTAAATTCTGGTACTGCTCAATATGCAATCGTAGACTTCTTACTTGCAAAATCTATTGCTGGTAAAGGCGACTACGCTGATATCGCAATCAACGAAGCAATCGAACTTCCTATCGAATATTATGCAATCGGCTTCAAGAAAGGTAGCGACCTTACTGCAAAAGTTAACGAAAAGTTGGTTGAATATGCTGAAAGTGGTTACTTAGCACAACTTGCTGAAAAATATGGCTATTCTAACCAAGTTATTACCGACTACTCTGACCAAATAAATAAATAAGGATATTATTATGAGTTTTTTAGTGGTTACGCAAAGCCTTTTAGAAGGCTTTGCGGTAACCTGCTTATTGTTCCTTTTAACCTTAGTCCTTGCAATTCCGCTTGGACTTTTAATTGCTTTTGGAACGATGAGCAAGGTTAAAATTATCAAAAAAATTTTTAAAGTTTTCGTTTGGGTCGTTAGAGGTATCCCTTTAATGCTCCAACTTTTTATCGTTTACTACTTACCGGGTATGTTATCTAAAACAGGCATTAACCTTTTCGGCACTTTGGATAACTTCTTTTATTTTGAATTAGGTATCGATAACGGTGGTTCTTTTATTGCTACCTTAATCGCTTTCGTTATTAACTACGCTTGCTATTTTTCGGAAATTTACCGCGGTGGTATCGAAAGCATTCCCGTTGGTCAATATGAAGCGGGTAAGGTTTTAGGTATGACCAAAAACCAAATTTTTATGAAAGTCGTTTTAATGCAAGTTATTAAGCGCATAGTTCCGCCTATGAGTAACGAAATTATAACCCTTGTTAAAGATACTGCCCTTGCTCGTGTTATCGGTGTTATTGAAATAATTAAAGTTGCTGACCTTTTCGCTAGTAAAGCGATTATTTGGCCGTTATTCTATGCCGGCGCTTTCTATCTTATTTTCGTTGGGGTTCTTACGGTACTTCTTGGAAAACTAGAAAAGAAACTTTCTTATTATCAGGTGTAAAAATGGCATACTTAGAAATTAAAAATATAAATAAGTCTTTTGGCGATTTAGAAGTCTTGAAAGGCATTAATTTAACGCTTGAAAAAGGTAAGGTTTTATCTATTATCGGTTCATCGGGTTCGGGTAAAACCACTCTTTTAAGGTGCATAAATTTTTTGGAAACTGCCAATAACGGCTGTATGGTTTTAGACGGTGAAACGCTTTTCGATTCGGTTAATGCAAATTCTTATACCGAAAACGAATTGCGTGATAAACGCCTAAACTTTGGACTTGTTTTCCAATCTTTTAACTTATTCCCACAATATAACGTTTTGCAAAACGTTACCTTAGCGCCAATTTTAATTGCCGAAGACCAATTAAAAAAACAAAAACTTAAACGCAAAGAAATAAAATCTGCTCTTGAAGAAAAAAAAGCCGTTATCGAACAAGAAGGCTTAGAATTATTAAAAAGAGTTGGATTAATCGAAAAAAAAGACGCTTATCCTTGTGAATTATCAGGTGGTCAATGCCAACGCGTTGCTATCGCTAGAGCGCTTGCGTTAAAACCAAAGATTTTATGCTTTGACGAACCGACTTCTGCTTTAGACCCAGAATTAACGGGCGAAGTGTTAAAGGTTATTCGTTCGTTAAAAGATGAAGATAGAACTATGATAATTGTAACTCACGAAATGGGTTTTGCGAAAAACGTCAGCGATAAAATTGTGTTTATGGCTGACGGCGTTATCGAAGAAGAAGGCGACCCTTCTCAAATTATCGATAACCCTAAATCAGAAAAACTCAAAGCCTTTTTGCACGGCGTTTCTAATAAGGACGGTGAATAATTATGTCTAACGATATCAAAAATTCTTACACCGACCTTTATAAAGCCTTACTCAACCTTAAAACTGAAAAAGACTGCGAATTGTTTTTAAAAGACCTTTGCACCATTAAAGAACTTGATTCTATGGCCCAGCGCGTAAAGGCTGCAAAACTTCTTTTAGGTGGCGAAACTTACGAAACTATAATTAAAAAGACAGATATTTCTTCAGCCACCCTTTCTCGCGTTTCTCGTTGCGTTAAATACGGCGAAGGTTATAAAAATCTTTTATAGTAAAAAATTTTTCGCTCTTTATTTTATTAAAGGTTAAAATATGCTTTTTTCTCAAAATAAAATTTTTAAATATTCCTTTTTAGGTTTGTTTTTAGCAGTTGAAACCGTTCTTTTTATATTATTGCAAACTGTTTCAGGAAGATTATTTAGTTTTCTTTCTTTGTCTTCCATCGTTTTGTGTTTTGTTTGTTCGATTATTTTTTTTAAGAGAGATACTTTTCATATACTTTCTTTAATTGCTCTCTTTACAACTTCTATTGCAGACCTTTTTTTAGGGGGACTTCTTGATTTTCCTTTTATTAGAGAACTTGCTGTATGCTTTTTTTTAATAACGCAAACTTGCTATTTTTTAAGAATATATAGTGAACAAAAATTTACTACCGAAAAAAGATGGCATATTCTACTAAGAATTATTTTTCCTATTATAGTTATTATTGCAACTATATTAGTAGTTAAAGAAAACACTAATTTTCTTGCTTTAATAACGATGGTTTATTTTTCTTATCTTATTTTAAACATAATTTTTTCTATCACGCAAATAAACTCTCACCCGTTATTTTTTATCGGCTTAATTTTGTTTATGTGTTGCGATATTTGCGTTGGCTTTTCTGTTTTAGAAGAGTTTTTAACTATTCCTGCCGACTCTATTATTAATCAAATAAATAATTCACCAATTAACTTTATTTGGCTATTTTATTTACCGTCGCAAACCTTGATTGCAACCGACATAATTATAAAAAAAGATTAAAAAAAAAGGAACTTCTTTTTAGAAGTTCCTTTAATCTATATACACAATCATTTTATTTAATTTTTTTGCATACTCTACGGTGTTTTTCGTTCCACCAAAATCTCTTTTTAAATACGCAAAAACGCAACACGCGTAATTTACCATATATTCGTTTCTTTTTTGCATACAATTTTTAGTATATTCTTTACTTATTAATATTTTATCGTCGGCTATTGATAAAAGTCTTTCATATTCTTCCCTTTGACTTTTACTAAACCTTTCGCTTTGTGTTAAACAAGGTATACACGCAATAATTCTTATATCTTTTTTTTCTTCTTTTAACTTTTCTAATTCTTGAAAACACATTGTGTCAAACCCAACAGCCATACCTATTAAAAAAGTATCAAACCCTTTTTTTATAAATTTTTTTAACGTTTTTTTTAACTTTTCTCTATCAAAGTCAGCATTTATCGCTCTATGACCGGTTATTGCTATTGTTTTTGCTGGATTTATTATTAATTCATTCACAGTGGATTTTTTCTCTCCTTTCCGTTGCCCCTTGGATATTTTTTATCGGTATTTTTTATTTTTCTAATAAAAATTAGCGTTCTTTTTGCGTCTTCTAAAGTATAATTATAAACTTTATCAACTTTTCCACCCAAAATTTTAACGGCGTTTTCACTCTCTAAAATTTCTTCTTCCGCATTTGCTTTATATGAAACAAAAGTTCCGTTAACCTTAACAAAAGGCATGCAATATTCACATAAAGTGTTTAACCTTGCCACTGCTCTTGCCGAACAAATATCAAATTTTTCTCTAAAATTTTCATCTTTTGCTTTTATTTCAGCGCGGTCGTTTATAACTCTTATATTTTTTAAGCCTAATTCATCGATAACTGCTTGTAAAAAAGTACATTTTTTTCCCGTTGCTTCTAAAAGCGTTACGTCTATATCGTCTCTCATTATCTTAATTGGTATTGCTGGAAAACCACCACCAGAACCAACGTCAATAAGATTTCCACTTTTCAACTTATCAACACTAAGCACACTATCAACAAAATGTTTAATATAAACTTCTTCTTTTTCAGTGATAGTAGTTATATTAAATTTTTCATTATAAAAAACAAGAAGTTCATAGTATTTTTCAAACTTTTCTTCCTGTTCGCTGTTAAGTAAAATCCCATATTTTTCAAATAACTTTTTCATATAAAAAGTATA
>JAZNQZ010000007.1:0-30059 GCA_045590475.1 Christensenellaceae bacterium | reverse complement strand
GCTTACGCAGTTGGCGTTCGCTTCGCTCGGCTAAACTGTTTACTGCGTAAACAATACAACTTTTAGCCACAAGGCTAAAAATATCACTATATTAACCTAATCTTTTGTGGTAAAGATAAAGCCCACCATATTTCGCTTTTTGCGAAGTATAGTGGGCTACACTTTTGTTATTGATTAAAAATCCCTAATAGAAGAGTTCTTAAATTGCGTTTTTATTTTTAAATATGTGCATATCAACCTATGTCCGTTTGAACATTTATCTTTCCGTCATCGTCAATTAAAACTGAAATAGTTCCGTGAACGTCAGTTCTATATATTTTGCCGTTAGGATTAACTGTTAAAATTCTTTCTAAAACTTCGGTGGTTGGGTGACCGTAAAAATTGTTTCCTGCAACAGATATAACAAAGTTTTTAGGTGTTAAGGTTTCTAAAAAATCCCAACTGCTACTATCATTTGCGCCGTGGTGACCAACTTTTAGAAAATCAATATTTTCTAAATTGACACTAATGCCTTGCTTTTGATAATAAATTTTATTAATTCTATTTAATGATAATGCAACTTTTTCTTGAGAAGAAGGGGCGTCGCCCGTAAATATAAATCTTACGCCATCAATATCTAAATAAACTATTGGGGATAACGCGTTAACTTGCGTTGAAGAAGGAGTTTCAGTCATTAAAAAATCTCTATAACTGCTATCTAAAAAGGCTTTTGGACTTGGGGATAAAAAAGCAAAAAAGTAATCATTTTCCTTAACCAAGTCGTAACAATCACTAGTGTTTACGGCTATTTCTTTTTGATTAATTTTATCTAAAATTTCTTGATAAAGTGGGAATAAAGATAAATTTCCTAAATTTATATCGGGTAAAAACATAACGCCGATATCAAAATTTTCTATTATATCTAAGGCGTTACCAATATGGTCGCTGTCGGGGTGAGTCAATAAAAAATAATCAATTTTATCTACCGATTTCTTCTTGATAAAATCAACTATTTTATTAGATAAATTCTCGTTTTTATCACCACTGTCAATCAGCATAGTTTTTCCGTCGTTAAACTGAATAAAAATACAGTCACCTTCACCAACGTCTATAAAATTTACCGAAAAACAAGGTGTAAACGGTGGTTTATCGGGTGGTAAAGTAGGTGGAATTAAGTCGTTATTACTTGACTCGTTTACACATCCCATTAAACAAGAAAAACTTAAGAAAACTAAAGCGATTATAAGTAAAATTTTTCTTTTGTAAAACATTTCTTATCTTTTGCTGTTTTTATTTATTTTTTCGATTTGATATCACTTAAAATTTTAGGCATCATTTCCATCGCGGTATTGTAACCAATATCGTACATTTTCAATCCCGAATTTATAGAAGTTGAAGAATATTCACTTAAATCGGGGTGCAAAGTAACGTCACTATACTCATATCCTTTTTCCCAAGGTTTACTAACCTTAGATTTATAAGTTGGAAAAAACTTAGTTATCGTGTTGGTTTTTTGTTCGTGAGTAGATAAATCTATACCTATAATATAATCTGCACCCATTTTTCTAACCACGTCGGCTGGAATTGAATTAGTAAAAGCACCGTCAATATACCTAACGCCACCTATAACCTTTGGTTTAAAAAAAGGTGGTATACTGCAAGAAGCAGATATCGCCTGTTCTAAACTTCCATTAGAAAAAACGTGTTCTTCCCCCGTTTCAAGCACGGTTGCAACGGCAGAATAAGGCATTTTCATCTCTTCAATATTAAGGTTGCCAAGTTCTCTATCAATAACCTTAAAGATACTTGAAGTATCCATACTTATCATGACTAAATTTTTAAAATCGCCAAAATTATTGCTTTTTAACAGTTCGTAAATATCCCTTGACGAATATCCTTGAGCAACGAACGCCCCCACGACGCTACCTATACTAGTTCCTGCGACGAAAGAAAACTCTATACCGTTTTCTTCAAACGCCTTTAACGCTCCAAGGTGGGCAAAACCTTTCGCCCCACCAGAACCTAACGCCAAGCCGATTTTTAATTTCTTTGGTTTGCTTCTTCTAAATAACCAACTGAAAAAACTCATTAATTTTCACCTTGTGATTTTTGCTTTGATACTTTTATTATAAGCACGACGAGAAAAATAATAGCAATAAAAAACAAAAGATATAAAATATAATCAAGTGCTTTTAAGGTCCAAAGTGTCAAACAAAGTTCAGCAAGTAGTGAGATTAATATTCCCGCAACTAAGTTTCCAAGGGTAACAGGCAAAATAACGTCTTTAAACTTTAAATCTAAAAACACGGCGATTGCCGTTCCCGTCCACACCCCTGTCATCGGTAGTGGAATTGCAACGAAAATAAACACGCCAAGTTGTTTTAAGAGCGTTTCACTCATATTCTTACTCGTTTTTTTCTTGCCTTGTTTTTGTAGCGATTCACTTGCTTTTTCCTTGCAATAATTCTCACATTTAACGGCGATTTTAGAAACGAATTTTATTCTCTTTAATAAGTTCAAAATTGGTTTTAATAAAAAATAAATTAGAATAAAAACGATGGTTGAACCAAGGTAAGATAGTGCTAAAGAAGTAAAAAAATCAAACCCAACTCCACGCGCAAAAACTATAGAACCTTTAAGTTCTATGAGTGGGAATAACGACATTATAATTGTGGCTAAATATTCGTTGCCAATTAAGTTTGAAATAAATTCTACCATATTTCACCTTAAAATAATTGTGTTTTTCTTAAATTTAGGTATAATGTAAGTGTTAAATAAATCTATAAAATACTTTATTTGTTATTTAGGAAAATTATGACCACACAACAAATGTTATCATATTTAAGAAAAGGAATTTCAAAATATCAACTTATTCGCGACGGCGATAAAATTGCCGTTGGCGTTTCGGGTGGCAAAGATAGTGTGGTTTTATTAAAACTTTTAGCCGAATATAAACGCTTTTCACCCGAAAAGTTTGACCTTATCGCCATTTCCGTTGACTTAAAGTTTAACGATACCCCAACCGATTTTTCGCCTATTAAAGAACTTTGCGATGGTTTAGGTGTGGAATATTACGTTGAAAGCACGGATATAGGAAAAATAGTTTTCGATATTAGAAAAGAAACTAACCCTTGCGCACTATGTTCTAAAATGCGTAAAGGCGCGTTAAATAGTCTTGCTAAAGAAAAGGGTTGCAATAAAGTTGCCTTAGGTCATCATAGCGACGATTTAATCGATACCCTTATGATGTCTTTATTATACGAAGGCCGACTTTCAACTTTTGCGCCAAAAAGTTATCTTGACAAAATTGATTTAACCCTTATTAGACCTATGGTTATGATAAAAGAAATGAATATAATTGCATATTCTAAAACTTTACCAATAGTAAAAAGTTGTTGTCCCGCAAATAAAATGACCAAGCGTGAAGAAGTTAAGAATATCATAAACGATATAAGTAAAAATATTCCCGACGTTCGAGATATGATGTTCACTGCCCTAATTCACCCAGAGAGATACAATCTTTTTGATAAGTTTGAAAAACAAGCGGAAGAAATATAAAAAATTATTAAAAAACGCCATTATTTACGGCGTTTTTTTTGTTGTTTTTTTTCATTATCTTTATTGATATAAGCGATTACGCTAACACCCGTCATTTCTTCAAATTCTTTCTTATCTTTTACGGTGTTATCAAGCAAGTATATCAAGAACGAACCACCTACTGATAAAACTAAACCGATAAGCGCCCCGAAAAGCGTATATTTTAATTTAGAAGAGTTTGGAGTTACCGTTGAATCAGTTTGAGTAGGAATAAACTTAACGTCGTCAGCAGGGGTCGTTCCGTCAAACATATCAGTTTGTTGAATAACTTTGATAATAGCATCAAGTTTTTCTTTTGCAAATTCAGGTGATTTATCGGTATATTGCATTTTAAAAATCAAACTGTGCTCACCGTATTTCATACCGATAGCGCCACGATTAATTACTTGCGCGTCATCAGTGCGAACTTCTTTATACTTAGCGTTAATCTCTTCGTTCAATTTACCACTTTTAATAATAGTTTCAACACTCTTAAAATAAATTTTAGAAAGTTCCGCTTCGTTTGCAAGTTGAGAGTTGGCAAAGTTACCATCGGTAATTTGCATTCTAAGAATAAGTGAACGGCTAGCCGTGTAAGTTGGTGGAACTTTTGCTATATTATATCCAAGCGCGATTAAAGCGAAAAGCACGGTAGTCAATATTATTAGAAGTAAGTTTTTATAAAGAATTTTTAATATTGGAATTGACTTTTCGTTTTGTTCATGGTTTTGCTTCATTTCTTCCATTATTTCTTACCTCCTTGGTCTTGAATATATGCAAGAACGTCAGCACCCGTAATTTCTTCCAAATCATCTTTATCTTTAATGGTAACGTCTGTAACGTTTACAACGTAAGTAACGATAATTGCAACGACTAAACCTAATATAAAGCCTTTAATCGTGGTTGCAACCTTTGAAACGTTAGACGTTGCAGTTAATTCACCCTTAGATAATTTAGTTATGGTAATATTTATACCTTCAAAATACTTAACGCCCGTTGTGTTTGGTGCAGGTTGAATTTCACGCATAAACGCCAAAACTAAAATTTTGGTTTTAATTTTTGCCTCTTCTTGATTTGAATCGGTATATCCCAAAGAAAAAGCATAAACGTCTTGTTCATCCGTTTCAACGGTAGCCGAAACGTAAACGTTTTCTTTAATTATATGTTTTTCCGTGCCTACGACTACTTTTGGGTCTTCAACCGTTTCAATATCGTCAATAAAATCGTCGACAGAATATTTTCCCTTTTGGTCAAGATAACCTTTGTTAGGGTCTTCTACTCTAGATTTATAAGTAACGTAATAAAAATTTGCACGGTCTAAAACAACGCCTTCGTCACAGAAGTCGATTATCGTGTTTGCATAGGCGCGCATGATGTTAACGTTAATAACGGGGTTACCGTTTTCAAGTGCTTTTGCAGTAAAAACAATTTGTTCTTTAGCAGTGTAGTCAGGTTTTTTCACAAAACCGTATACAAGCCCTCCAGCAGTCCCCAAAATAACGATAGCAATAAATATTGCCATGCATCTTTTCAAGGCATACCAAATGCTTAATATGAAATTGTCGTTTTTCCTATTCCTTTTTTCCATAAGGAACACCTTTCTCCTAAAATTTGAGCACACTGACCCAATAATTTATCACTTTATATTGTATCACAAATTATAAAAAAAGCAATACAAAAACCCTATTTTTTATATTTTTTAGTCAAAAAACTATATTTTAGATAATAAATCTTTGTTAATCGATTTTATTTTCTTCAAAAATTCCTTTTGCAGTCACTTTTAATTGGCGATTGCAATATTTTCTAGCAGTTTTTTTATGTGAAATAATAATTAAGGTTTTATTCTTTAATTTTCCTAAATTATCTAGCACTTGTTTTTCCGTTTCTCCGTCAAGCGCGCTGGTCGCTTCATCAAATAATATTATAGGCGCGTTAGATAAAAGTGCTCGTGCAATAGCAATTCTTTGAATTTGACCTTGAGATAACCCTAAGCCTTGTTCACCAACGAAAGTGTTTACGCCTTCGGGAAGTTCTTTAATAAACTCGGTTACACAACTGACGTTTAGCGCATTATCAATTTCTTCAGCGCTTGCCTTTTCGTTTATAAAGGTAACGTTTTCTTTAATCGTACCACTAAACAGCATATTAGTTTGAGGAACGTATGAAAAGGCTTTTCGCGTTTTTGGTGAAAGTTCAATTTCTCCATCTAAAGTATCAAAAACCATTTTTCCGTCGCTTAACGGATATACACCCAACAATAGTTTAATAAGCGTGCTTTTGCCAATGCCTGAACTACCTTCAATAACAACGAAATCGCCTTTATTTATCTGTAAATTAAGGTCAGTTAAGACCTTTTCCCTACCGTAACTAAACGAGGCGTTCTCAATTCTAATGCTCTTTAATTTTTCATAAGTTTTAACTTCGTTAAAATCTCCGTCGTTATTTTCACTTTCAAGGTTTTCTATATCCATAAGCCTTTCAGTAGAAGCAATCATCGCGTAATATTTAGGCAAAACGTTTGATAGAGAAGCAAATGGAACTTGAACGTTGTTTACGAGTTGCAAAATTGCCGAAAGTTCACCGTAAGATAAAAATCCGTTTAAGATTTTATTCCCACCGTAAATTAAAGCAAATAAATATCCCGCGCTAAAAATAAAATTATAAGTTGCATGTCCAATAACCGAGTAATTTTTTCTAATCATTTTAATCTTAAAGTTATCTTGTTGCAACGAAGAGTTTTTTCTTTCAATTTTATCGTTAACTGAAAAAACTTTTACTGCGATTAAATTTTCAATGCATTCTTGCATAAAAGAACGAACTTTTCCGTCACTTTCTTGCGCGCTCTTGTGTAAGTTTTTAAGTTTACCGCGAATTAAAGTTATAACTAAAAAAACTAGTAATCCAGCAACAGTAAAGGCAACTGCAAAAATCCAATCTAAAATGATTAGGGCTATAACCGCTGAAATCAACCTAACTCCAGCAGAAACTACGGTAGGAATTATCGTAGACACTCCGTCTGCGACAACCGAAACGTCAGCCGTTAATCTGTTTAGAAGTTCACCACTGTGATAAGCGTTAATTTTATCTTGCTTTTTAACTAAAATTTGTGAAAAAAGGTGCGATTTATATTCCATTTCCAATTTTCCACGAATATGTTCGGTTAAACCGTTAATAATAACTCTTAAAGCAAACTGCAATAACACTATTAAAGAAATTGAAACGCCAAAACTAATTAAGCGCTGAGTTGATTTATAAACGGTTGCGCTATCGATAATTTCTTTAATATTAAATGCAAATAAAATTGATAAAATAGAAAAAATTGCGTTAAATAAAATTAGAGCCGTCATTTTAAGCCCTTGCTTTTTTGAACGCAAATATATCCACTTGATAGGGTTAAGTTTTTTCATAAATAACACCAAAAAATTTCTTTTTATTATTATACCACTTTTCAAACTTTAAGTAAAGTTTATTAAAAAATTAAGCCAAAATATAATTTTACTTGTTTAATGGAATTTTTTATTGTATAATGTGCCTATGGTTACTTTTAGACAAAATTTTAAAAATAACTCATCATTTTTAGCCGAGAAATTGTTTCCTTTTTTCTACGGTCCATTTTACCCTGCAATTTTGTCTTTAATAACCGTTTTTATCTATACTGCAAATTTAACCGTATTAGGTCTATATATTTTCGTGTTCTTTGCGTGTATTACGTTAATTTTATATAGCGATTTTACACCGTTTATGCCTTTACCTATGATGGTAATGATGCTTATTAGAAACTTAAACGTCTTTTTAAGTTTTTCAACCTATATACCTTTAATATTTGCAGTGTTTGCTTTAATATTTCACTTTATCGTATACCCTGTGAAAATAAAAAGTGGCAAACTCTATCTTCCACTTATTTTAGTAACCCTTGCACTTTTCACGGGTGGTTTTTTTGCTCCTTACCTTAATAGATACCACATGGGACTTGCATCTAAAATTGCAACGGGACCGGTAATTTTTTTAGTTTATATTCTCTTTTATAATTATTGTAATCCACCAAAAAACTTTGACCTTGCAAAATACGTTTCATATATATTAGTTTTAATAGGGCTAGTTACGACGGCACAAATACTAATCTATAAATATTTTTTCTTTTCCATTTTGGAAGAAAAAGTTTTAACTCATATCGGTTGGAATAACGTTAACGGGGTTGCTTCTCTTTTAATCTTCATTATTCCAACGGCATTTTTCCTTTTAATTAAAACTAAAAAAGTTTTCAGTTTATCCCTAACTATAATTTTACTCTATATCGGTGTTTATACCACTAAAAGCGATGCGTGTATCGGTATCTCTATGACAACTTTACCTTTACTTATCGTTTATACTTACTTAAAAGCAGATTTTAAGACTAAAAGAATTTTTTCATATCTTTGTTATATATTTTTAATCATCAGCATTATAATTTTTGCTTTTATTTTAGATAAATTGGATTTTTCAAATATTCTTGATTTTAGCGATAACGGAAGAATAGAATTATTTAATGAAGGTTGGCAACTTTTTTTACAATATCCTTTCTTTGGTGTTGGCATAGGTTACGCACCACCTGACGCGACGGGTGTTAACGCACTTTTAGCGTATAACTTTCACTCAACCTTTTTCCACGTCGTAGCGACGATGGGCATAGTTGGGCTAATAACTTTTACCTATTATTTTATCGCGCGTTATCAAATTCTAACTAAGAAAAACACCGCCTTTAATCTATTTTCTTTTATGGCGTTTACCTTTATGGAATCATACGGCTTTGTCGATACTTGTGAGTTTAACATTATGCCGTTAATATTCGTGGTTACCTTTTTATTAATCGTAGTTGAATTAGAAAACCAAAAAGAAAGGGAAATATTACCCCTAAAAAACGAAATATTATAAAAAACGCCCCACTTTGTCGCTCTTCCCATAGGGAATTGCGACAACTAAATAAATCCTTGCGGATTTGTTAGATTTGCTTACGCAAGTTATATTGCCTATCGGCAGTTATATTCGCCTAATGGCGAGTTTTGGATTTATTTAATATAACTTTGGCTTTGCCAAAATATCACGCCAACGGCATATCACTTTTAGCCACAAGGCTAAAAATATAACTATATTAACCTAGTCTTTTGTGGTAAAGATAACGCCCACTATATTTCGCATTTTGCGAAGTATAGTGTGCTACACTTTTGTATTAAAGTAAAAATCCCTAAGAGCGACGCCCTTAATGAGGGCGTTTTTAATTACATTTCTCTTCTATCAATAACGTAAGTTGGCACTAAATCGTGAACCAATTCTTTCATTTCAAGCGTTTCTTCTTTGGCTTTTTTAAGAAGTCCGTCAATTTTTTCAAACAATTCTTTTTCGTTAATTTCCAAAGGTTTACCTATGGAAATTTTTTCGTTTTCGGTTTTCGCTAAGCCTTCTTCAGCCATAAGTCTTTCTTCGTAAAGTTTTTCACCTTGTCGTAATCCCGTAACTTTTATATCAATATCTTCAAAAGGCTCTAAACCACTTAACTTAATCATATTGTACGCTAAATCGTAAATTTTAACAGGTTCTCCCATATCGAGAACGAAAATTTCACCACCTTTCGCGTATGCCCCCGCTTGTAAAACCAAACTAACGGCTTCAGGAATAGTCATAAAATATCTAACGATGTTTTTATGCGTTACGGTTATCGGGCCACCCTCTTCAATTTGCTTTTTAAATAATGGAATAACCGAACCGTTTGAGCCTAAAACGTTACCAAATCTAACGGCAACAAAATCGGTTTTATATTTTTTATCAAGCGTTTGGATTATCATTTCGCAAATTCTTTTTGTTGCACCCATGATATTAGTTGGATTAACCGCTTTATCGGTACTGATTAAAATAAACTTTTCAGCGCCGTATTTTCCCGCCATTTCAGCAACGTTAAGCGTTCCACCAACGTTGTTTTTAACCGCTTCGTTAGGGCTTGTTTCCATAAGTGGAACGTGTTTATGAGCAGCCGCGTGGAAAACAATTTGTGGCGAATATCTCTTAAATACCGTTTCAATCTTTTTTCTATCTCTAACACTTGCGATTAAAACTAGCATATTTAAGTTAGGCAATTTTCTTCTTAACTCTTGCTCTATATCGTAAGCGTTATTTTCGTAAATATCTAAAATAATGAGTTGTTTTGGATTATGTTGTGCAATATTTCTACAAAGTTCACTGCCGATTGACCCGCCACCGCCGGTAACCATTACGACCTTTCCTTCGATATATCCCATAATTTCGTTTAAGTTTACCTTAACCTTTTCTCTTCCCAAAAGGTCGCTTATACTAATAGGCTTAGTATCAGCAATGGAAACTTGTCCGTTAGTAAATTGATAAATACCTGGTAAAATTTTGGTTTGGCACTTTGTTTCTTGGCAGATTGAAGCAATTTTGCTGATTTCTTTTTTCTTTGCAGACGGCATTGCAATAATAATTTGCTCGATATCATATTCTTTTACAATTTCCTTAATATCGTCCGTTTTACCAACTACTTTTATCCCTTCGATTCTGCTTTTAAGTTTATCCGGATTATCATCGACTACGCAAACGGGTTTCATATTATATTTATAAGAGTTTTCCATTTCCCTTATAAGCATACTACCTGCGTGACCAGCACCGACAATCATCACGCGCTTTTTAGCAGTTTTAGAATCCCCTTTACTGTTTGCAACTGACAAAACCTTAAGAAATCTCTTGAAAAACCTGCTGATGCCCGTAACTATAAATTGAATTGTAACAAAAATTATCAACCAATCAAAACGCTTAACACCAGACAACAAAATGGCAATTAAATTATAAACACCTAGAATAAACGATGCACCTGCAATTCTTAATGCGTCGACAAAACCAGCGTATTTAAGATACATAGAATAAACTTTTAAGAAAAAGTTTACCATTACCATTAAAACTGCGCCGATTAATAGATATACCCAATATCCCACAAATCCAGCCACTAAATCTTGTTTTGTCAACACGAACGCCAAAGCCCACGCGATAACGTAAACCAAAACGTCAAAAACTACAAAAATTGCTGTTTTAAGTTTTTTATTCATCAACTTATTCCCCTACTTATAAGACTTAATTATTTCTTCAATATTCAAAACGGTCAAACCGTTATTTTTTAATTGATTTTCCACGTCACCGTGTTCCACAACGCAGTCTCTAATACCCAAGTTAACCACTTTAACGTTTTTGTTAGTTTTATTATAGTAACTCAAAACTTGTTCGCCAAATCCACCGATTAAACTGTTTTCTTCTAAAGTAATTATCAAAGAATTATCTATTCTATCAAGAACTTTTTCATCAAGTGGCTTTATAGACCTAACTACCGTTACGCCAACTTTTTCATTTGATAACGAAACTTTGTTTGCTAGCGATACCATTCTTGGCCCAACGGCTAAAATTTCAATGCCGTTACCTTCTTTCGTTCTCTCCCATAAGCCTTTAGAAATCGGCAAACTAACTCTATCTTCAATCTGGTCTTTTGGATAACGAATTGCAACGGGTGAAGAAAGTGATAACGCGTAAGTTAAGCAGTCCTTAAATTCACTTACGTTTGACGGAGTTAACACCGTCATGTTCGGCAAATGAGATAGGTAACTTAAATCGTAAACGCCCTGATGAGTTTTTCCGTCTCTTCCTACAACCCCCGCTCTATCAAGACAAAAAACGACGGGCAAGTTTTGCAAACAAACGTCGTGTAACACTTGGTCGTATGCGCGTTGTAAAAAGGTAGAATATATTGCTACGACAGGTTTTAATCCCCCAACAGCCATACCACTTGCGTATGTTACTGCAAAACTTTCAGCAATACCCACGTCGAAAAAGTTTTTTGGAAATCTTTCTTCCACTTTCTTTAATCCCGTTCCGTCTTTCATACCGGCGGTAATGGCAACGATTTTATCGTCTTTTTCAATTAACGAACAAAGGGTATTACCTAAAGATGAAGCAAAATCCCCAACTTCACTTTTATATTTTGCGCTTACACCGTGATAAAGCGAAGCATTTTCTTCCGCATCAACAAACCCTTTTCCTTTAGTGGTTTTAAGATGTAAAAAAATCGCTTTATCGTTAGAAGCATACTTAACGTCACTTAGAATTTTATTTAATTTATTGATGTCGTTTCCATCAACCACACCCACGTATTTAAAGCCGTGGCTTTCAAAATAATCACTTTTCTTAATTATTCTTTTTATAAAATTCCTAATTCCAACTAAGGCTTTAGTAAAAATTGAATTTTCACCAAAAATCTTTCTTACCTTACGCTTACCTTTAACGTAAGTGCGTTTAGCAGTCTCTTTAGAGATATATCTATAAAAGCCGTTTTTGTTTTTAGAAATTGACATACCGTTATCGTTTAGAATAACGATAAACTTTTTAGGCTTAGAATTTGAAGAAGTTAAGGCTTCTAAATTTAATCCGTTAGAAAGCGCGCCGTCACCAACCACTGAAATAACGAAATAATCTTCGCCAATTTTATCTCTAGCAGTGCAATAACCTAATCCAGCCGATATAGAAGTTCCCGCATGCCCCGTACCAAAAGCATCTAAAGCACTCTCTTTAATATCGGGAAAACCAGAAATACCGTTTTCCAAACGTATAGAAGAAAATTTATCCTTTCGCCCCGATAAAATCTTATGCGCGTAACATTGATGCCCCACGTCAAAAATAATTTTATCTTTTTCCAAATTAAAGTTTTTAAATAAAGCAATGGTGGTTTCAACTATTCCTAAATTAGAAGATAAATGCCCACCGTTAACCTTGGTAACGTCTAAAATTTGAGTTCTAATTTCATCGCCAAGAACTTTCAACTCTTCATTATTAAGTTTTTTCACGTCGTTTGGCGAAGTGAGTTTTTCAAGAACTGCCATTAATCTCTCCATTTAAACATTACAACAGTTTATTATAATTTAAAATATATAAAAAGTCAATATGAATATAAAAATTTGATTGATTTTTGATATAATTTGTGCGATTTTTAATGATTTTTTGTAAAATTCAGTAAAAATTTTTCGACATTATTCACTTGACATCTTATTATCTCTATTCTAAAATATAATCATTAAATTATTTTGGTGAATTATGTTACAAGGTAAAATTTTAAACGAATATGCAAATTTAGTAATCAAAGTTGGCGTTAATCTTCAAAAAGGTCAAGGCTTAGAAATTCTTTGCCCAATAGAATGCGCTTATCTTGCCGAAGAGTTGACGCGCGTTGCCTATCAAAACGGTGCAAAAATAGTTTCCGTTAGATGGGAAAACGAAAATATTGATAAACTAAATTATACTTATGCTAAAACTGAAGACTTAACGAACGTGCCAAAATGGTTTGTGGATAGCAAAAATTACTTGGTTGAAAACGACTTTTGTTACGTTGCAATCTCTGCCGAAAACCCTTCTTTATTCAAGGATATTTCAGCAGAAAAATTATCGGCAGTTGCAACTGCTAGAGCAAAAGCGTTAAAAAAATATTCTAGCAAAGTTATGTCTAACGAAATTAGATGGTGTGTGGTTTCAGTTCCAACTTTAGAATGGGCTAAACAAGTTTTCCCTAATTCAAATACTCCTTTAGAAGACTTATCACTTGCCATTGAAAAAACAATGCGCTTAGATGATGATAATCCACTTTTAGCATGGCAAAAACACGTTGACAATTTAGAACGCCGTGCAAATTTTCTAAATTCAGCAAGGTTTGAATATTTGATTTTCAAAAATTCTTTAGGCACTAATTTAAAAGTTGGGCTTTGTGACGACCACGTTTGGTTATCTGCTAAAGAAAAAGCCAAAGACGGAGTAAGTTTTATTGCAAACCTTCCAACCGAAGAAGTGTTTACCGCGCCACATAAATATAAAGTTGACGGCGTTTTAAAATCTGCTCTTCCCCTTTGTGAAAACGGTCAAATTATAGATGATTTTTCCATAACCTTTAAGAAAGGAAAAATAGTAAATTTTTCGGCTAAAAAAGGCTATGAAGCCTTAAAGGGACTAATTGAAACGGACAAGGGTACTTATAGGCTTGGCGAAGTTGCATTAATCGGTAAAAATTCACCGATTGCTAAAAGCAAAATTTTATTTTTCAACACTCTTTTTGATGAAAATGCAAGTTGCCATTTGGCCATTGGAAAGGCTTATCCAACAACAATTTATAACGGGGAAAATTTATCAAAAAAAGAACTTTCTGCTAAAGGCGTAAACGATTCGGTTGAGCACGTGGATTTTATGATAGGAACTGACGATTTAACGGTTACGGGAATAAAGAAAGACGGAAGTAAATTTCTTTTGTTTAACGACGGGGAATGGACTATTTAAGGGGAAAATATGTATAATTTTTTTGTTAGTGAAGATAAAGTTTTTGGTGAATTTATTTATATTGACGGAAAAGATTTTAACCACGTTAAAAACGTGTTAAGATTAAAAAAATGCGATGAATTTTTAATTAGCGTTAACGGTAAAAGTCACCTTTGTTCCTTAGAAGATTTTATAGATGAAAAAGTCAAAGCAAAAATTATTACACCAAATTATCAATGCACTGATTTACCTATTAAAATTCACTTGTTTCAAGGCTTACCAAAAAGCGACAAGTTGGAATTAATTATTCAAAAAGCCGTTGAACTTGGCGTTGATGAAATCACCCCCGTTCAAATGGAACGTTCTATCGTTAAAATTGACGAAAAAAAGAAAAGTTCTAAAACTGAAAGATGGCAAAGCATTGCTGAAAGCGCTGGTAAACAAAGTAAAAGAACTTGCGTTCCAAAAGTTAACGACATTTTAACTTATAAACAATGTTTAGAAAAACTTAATTCTTTAGACTTGTTTTTATTGCCATATGAAAGCGCGCTAGGTATGAAAGATACGATTGACGCCCTATCAAAAATTAAAAAAGATATGACGATTGGCGTTTTAATCGGTCCAGAAGGTGGATTTAGCGAAAAAGAAATAACTTTAGCAAAAGAAAACGATGCAAAAATTATTTCACTCGGTAAAAGAATTTTAAGAACGGAAACGGCATCTTTAACAACTCTTTCAATGCTTATGCTTTACGCTGAAATGAAGTTAAATTAATAAACTAAAAAACCACAACTCAAAGATTGTGGTTTTTTTAGTTTTAACATATTTATTTTTTAGCGTTCACCGATACAATACCTGAAAACGCACCTATAATTGCACAAAATGTTAATTCGATAAAAAAGGAAGAAGAAAATAAACTACCACCAAAAAGAAGTGAAAATATCAAGTATATTACTGCCGTAAAAAGCAATCCTACGAAAATTCCTTTTATCCAACCTAGATTATTTTTCAAAAAGAAAAAACACCCCAAAAATATCGATACGACTTTTATGAATTGATTGACTGCCTTTATTACTCCTGAATTAAGTTTTGCAGTTTTAATAATAAATGCAAAAATTAAAATACTAAGTAAAGAAATTATAAGGGCAAGTCCTAAACCTTTAAAAATTTGAGAAAAAAACCCGCCGTTTTCTTGATTTTCGCGCATAAAAACCCCCTTAACTTCTATTCTTTTAAATAGTATGCTAAGGGGGTTAATGCTATGCTAAAAAATTATTTTTCTTCTTCAGTTTTTTTCTTTGTGGTTTTTTTAGGTTTTTCTTCCTTAACTTCTTCAGTCTTAACTTCTTCTTTCTTAGGTTCTTCTACGGCGTTACCTTGTGCAGGAGCAGTTTGGTAAATAGCACCTTTATCGAACTTAATGTAAGACTTGGTTTCTTCTAAACCGGTTTCTAAAACGAAAGTGTTTTCACCGTCGTTGATTTGAGCAACGAAACCACAAATTCCACCGATAGTTTTAACTCTATCGCCAATCTTTAATGAGTTAACCATATCTTGCGCTTCTTTTTGTTTTTTCTTGTTCGTTCTGCTTTGCCAAATAAACATAGCGATAATTGCAACGAATAATACGCCTAAAATAATGTATGAGCCAATGCCACCACTAGCATTTTTATCAGCGCCTTCTTCAGCCGTTGCTAAAAGTAAGTTCCAAATTAACATAATTAATTCTCCTATATATTTTTCTATTTTATTTTAACTTTTTTAATATATAAATGCAAGTGTTTTTGCAAATTTTTAATCTCTTTAACTTTAATTAGTTAAATTTAGGGTAAGTATCCCCCGTTTTAATATAAAATTCTTTAGCAAATTCACTAAACGAATCTTGTAAAATTGCTTCACGAATTTGTGCCATTAAATTGTTTAGGTACGTTATGTTATGCAAACTTAACATCATTCCACCCATCATTTCCCCAACGTTAATCATATGGCGCAGATATGCTTTAGTATAATTTTTACAAGCGTAACAATCACACTCGCTATCAAGTGGAGTAAAGTCGTTTCTATACGCGCCGTTTCTAACAACCACTTTCCCGTTTGAAGTTAAAGCAGTGCCGTTTCTTCCAACTCTTGTTGCCAAAACGCAGTCAAACATATCAATACCACGGCGAACACCTTCGATTAAACAATCAGGACTTCCAACGCCCATTAAATATCTAGGAATATTCACAGGATAATTTGGAAGAAGTGAATCCATAATATCGTACATAATATTTTTAGGTTCACCAACCGACAATCCACCGATTGCAATCCCGTGTTTTGCATAAGGAATAGTTTCTTTTAAACTAGTTGCCCTTAAATCCTTAAACATATTCCCTTGAACGATTGGGAAAAGTGCTTGATTATCGTTTTTATGATGGTTATAACATCTATCAAGCCATTTAAGAGTTCTTTCCATAGCGATTTTCGACTCAGCATAATCAGCCCCGTAAGGTGAACATTGGTCAAATGCCATTATTATATCAGCACCTAAGTTGTTTTCGATATCAATAGCCTTTTCGGGAGTTATAAAATGCAAACTTCCATCGACGTGAGAATTAAAATACACCCCGTCGTCTTTAATCTTATTTAGTTTTGCAAGTGAAAACACTTGAAATCCACCACTATCAGTTAATATTGGCTTATCCCAAGCCATAAACTTGTGAAGCCCACCTGCTTCTTTTATTAGTTCATCGCCAGGGCGCATATATAAGTGATAAGTATTTGCCAATATGATTTGAGATTTTGCTTCCTTTAAGTCCCTTGGCATAACCCCCTTAACCGTTGCTTGCGTTCCCACAGGCATAAAGGTAGGCGTTAAAATATCACCGTGTGGCGTGTGTAAAATCCCCGCACGCGCACCCGTCTTAGAATCTTGTTTAATTTGTTCGTAATAAAATTTTTCCATTTTTAATTCTTTTTTCGTTATATTTTAATGTATATTTTCATTAAACTAAGTAAAACTGCTTGGCTTAGAACCGAGAAAGACAAGGCGCGCGAGGAAAACCTGAGGGAGTTTACTGAGGCGTAAATGACCGAAGGTTGCCACAGCGCAACGCCGTATTTCGACGGTTATAAGACGAGCATACTATCGCCGAAAGAGAAAAAGCGATATTCTTCTTTAACTGCTAAATTATAAAGTTCCAAAATCTTTTCACGAGTGGAAAGAGCGGAAACGAGCATAATTAAGGTTGATTTTGGAAGATGAAAATTGGTTATTAATCCGTCAACACACTTAAACTTATAAGATGGATAAATAAAAATTTCCGTATCTGCTTTTATAGGTCTAACGATACCGTTTTCATCGGTAGCACTCTCTAAAGTTCTAACACTAGTCGTGCCGACGGCAATAATTCTTCGACCTTCACTTTTTGCTTTGTTGATTTTTTCAGCAGACTCAGCGCTTACTTCAAAATATTCTTTATGCATATGATGAGAGAGAATATCGTCAGTTTTTACCGGTCTAAAAGTTCCTAAACCGACGTGAAGCAAAACGTCAACGATTTCAACACCCATTTCTTTCAATTCTTCAATCAATTTTTCAGTAAAATGAAGTCCTGCAGTAGGTGCTGCGGCAGAGCCGTCGTGCTTAGCGTAAACCGTTTGATAACGTTCTTTTTCACTGAGTTTTTCGGTTATATAAGGCGGGAGTGGCATCTCCCCTAATCTATCGATAATATCTTCAAAAACACCGTCGTAAATAAACTTTACTCTCCTACTACCACTTTCTTCAATAGTTGATAAAACTTCTAAAGAAAGTTCGTTTGATAAGGTAAGTTTTGCGCCAGGTTTTGCTTTTTTACCAGGCTTAACTAAAACTTCCCATTCGGTTAAGTTAAAGCGTTTTAATAATAACACTTCTACCTTTCCACCGTTAGCAGTATATCCAAAAAGCCTTGCAGGTAAAACTTTAGTGTTATTTCTAACTAAAACGTCACCCTTTTTTAAGAAAGATTTAATATCGTAAAAATGCTTATGGTAAACTTTATCTTCTTTTCTATCGTACACTAAAAGTCTAGAAGAATCGCGTGGCGAAACGGGTGTTTGAGCGATTAATTTTTCGGGAAGATAATAGTCAAAATCACTTGTTTTCATCTTGTTTTTCAAAAATCGAGTATTGTTCCTTTTTGTTTTCGGGCATTTTTAACCCAATATGTTCGTAACCTTTTTGCAAAAGCACTCTACCCCTTGGCGTTCTTGCAATAAAACCAAGTTGCAATAAATATGGTTCATAAACGTCTTCGATGGTGTTTCCATCTTCGTTAATAGTTGCGGCAAGAGTATCTAAACCACAAGGTCCACCACCAAATTTTTCAGCCATTGATTTTAACACTTTAACGTCAACGGCATCAAGTCCTAATTCGTCGATTTCAAGCATTTTAAGAGCGCCTTGAGAATCGCTTAAAACAATTTCCTTATGTCCTTTAACGATAGAATAATCGCGTACGCGACGAAGTAAACGATTAGCAATTCTAGGCGTTCCACGCGAACGCTTTGCAATTTCTTCCGCTGCAGACTTTTCAATAGTTAAATCTAGCATTTTTGCAGCGCGTTCAACAATTTCCGTTAGTTCACTATTCGAATAAGTTTCTAACCTACAAATAAGCCCGAACCTATCGCGAAGTGGTGAAGATAACATTCCCGCTTTAGTCGTTGCACCGATTAAAGTGAATTTAGGAAGTGGAAGTTGAACGTTTTTAGCAGACGGTCCTTTGCCGATTATAAAATCCAAAGTGTAATCTTCCATAGCGGGATATAAAATTTCTTCCACGTTATGATTGAGTCTATGAATTTCATCAATAAATAAAACGTCTCTTTCGTTAAGGTTGGTTAAAATTGCCGCTAAATCCCCCGCTCTTTCAATGGCAGGTCCACTAGTAATTTTAATTTGCGTGCCGAGTTCGTGCGCAATTATATGCGCAAGCGTCGTTTTACCAAGTCCTGCAGGACCGTAAAGCAAAACGTGGTCAAGTGCGTCTTCACGCATTTTTGCGGCGGCGATACTTACAGCAAGATTATCTTTAACTTTATCTTGCCCAACGTACCCTTCCATAGACTTAGGACGCAAAACGTTTTCAATATCAACGTCCGTTTCGTTATAGGTGCTGGTAACCAATCTTTCTTCTTCCATTTTTCCCTACTTTATATGCCTAATAGCATAAGATATAATCTTTTCAATAGTGTCTGCGCCGTTTTCTTTTGCTTCTTTTACAGCCGAAACGCATTCTTTATTAGTAAAGCCTAAACTCATAAGCGCGATAACGGCGTCTTTATCCATACCGTTATCAAGAACTTCCGTTTTAACAAAAACGTCGTCGCTACTAGAAGCATCGGCAGTAATTTTCTCACGAAGTTCTAAAATAATGCGTTCAGCAGTTTTCTTGCCTAGACCTTTAATTTGAGATAAACCTTTAACGTCGCTAGTTGCAATTTTAACGGCTAAATCGCTTAAATTCATATTTGATAAAATGGTTATGCCCATTTTTGGACCTACGCCCGAAACGGAAATAAGTTTTAAGAACATTTTCTTTTCTTCTTGGCTAATAAAACCGTAAAGTGAAACGCCGTCATCCCTAACTGCAAGATAGGTATAAACTTCGCCCTCTTTATCGTTTAAGAGTTTTTGATAAACTGAAGCCGAACAAGTAATTTCGTAACCGACGCCGTTATTTTCCAATAAAACGACACCGTCTTCAGCCGATAAAATTTTACCTTTGATATATCCTAACATATTTCACCATAAATTAAATACTAAATAATGCGCCGAGTTTTGCCGTTTGTGCGTGACAAAGTGCAACGGCTAAGGCGTCAGCCGCGTCGTCAGGACGCGGAATTGCTTTAAGTTTTAGAGTAGATTTTACCATTTGTTGAATTTGGTTTTTCTCTGCTCTTCCGTAACCCGTTAATGCTTGTTTAATTTGCAAAGGGGTATATTCAAAAAGTTTGCCACATTCTTTGGTTGCCGTAAGAAGTAAAACCCCCCTTGCGTGAGCAACTGCAATACCCGTTTTAACGTTTTTAGCAAAGAAAAGTTCTTCAACGGCAATTTCATCAGGTTTGAATTTATCTATCACTTGCTTTATTCCTTTTTCAAGCATAGCAAGACGAACTGCCAAATTTTCATCTTTGGGAGTGGAAATAATACCGTAGTCAAGCATTTGAACTTTTCCACGTTCATCTTTTGAAATTACCCCGTAACCAAGCGTTGCAAGACCAGGGTCAAAACCTAGAATTACCATATTAAATATTTTACTTTATTTACAATAAAAAGTCAATAGAAACACTTAAAATAAACTCTTAATTTAGGGCTAACTATAAAAAAGCGACGGCTTAAAACCGTCGCTTAAAAATTCTTAAATTATTTTGTATATTTATAACCTGTATCGCAGAATATTAATTGTTCAGTTAAGTCAATGGTAACCGAAACAACAGACGCCCCGCGTTGAACTTCTAGAGAAAAACTATCGCCTAATCTTAAATTGCTTCTTAAATAACTTACGGCGTTAGCAAAAGCATCCATAGAAGTTATGTCCTTTTGATAACTAAGTTTTGAACAACTTACCCCTTTAATAACGTCGTTAGGTGAAACCACACCGTCAGCGTTAGACCCTGGGTTAACAGAAACGACTATTGGCGTTTGATTAGTTTGAGAAAAGGCTTTTACGGTAATACCGATTTCCCAACTGCCCGAAACGTAGCCGAAGTTCTTTTGATTAAAAGTATCGTAATAAGTGGAAATAAGTTGAGTTGCAACGCTTACGAATCCACCTTGTGAACGAGAAGTTTTATAAGGAATTGCATAGTTAGTTCCATCGTAAACTTCACTGCCAGCATTAGTTATTCCAATGAGTTCTCCGTAATAGTTAAAAAGTCCACCACCCGAACTTCCGTGATTTATTTGAACGTCAATTTGGGTAAGATTCATCATTCCAACTTCACTGATTTCAACTTCTCTATCTAAATAACTGATGATACCGTCGGAAACGGTCATAGGAAGTTCGCCACTTGGATTACCAACGGCAAAAACGCTTTCCCCACGTCTCATTTGATAACTTTCAACGGGAAGCACTGAAGAAACGATATCGTTTTTATTAACGCCCGTACCCGTAACGTCAAGTTTAAGAACTGCAACGTCGTAAAGCCTATCTCCACCGATTAAAGCGATTTCATCGTTTCTAATCGCGTTGGTTATAGTACCCTTAAAGGTAAAATCTTCGTTATAATCTGCATCGGTATAATTTCTAGAGTTGGTATCGGGAACGTAAACGGTTATTCCACCCTTAGAATCGATTACGTGATAACAAGTTAAAACGTAGAAAATATTATCGTTTGGGTCAAGGTTATCAACTATAACGCCAGAGCCGAAAGAATTGCTTGTTTCCCCCGATGAAGTTTCATATTCCATTTCGATAGCAACCACCGACCTTTCAACCTTTGCAACTGCTTCAAGTCTATCGGCAAGTCGAACTGCTGAGTCGTTCACTTTTAAATCGTAAGCACCTGCGTTTGCAGAAGAATCAGGTAAACTAGGGACAAAAGATTCCCCTATAAAAGCATCACAGCCACAAAAAGAAAAGCATAGAAGCAATGCAAAAATTAAAGCCGTGATTTTATAAAAAGATTTTTTCATAATCTATTCTCCTTAAATCTTTAATATTATTCTACCATATTTTTCTTAAAAATTTCTTAAATTATCAAAAAAATATTGATAAAAGCAAGTATTTTTTATAATTATTGAAAAAAGGACGCCTAAAAACGCCCTTTTCACTCCGCGAAAATCAAAACGGAGTGAATTTTTTATTTCCCCGATTAGATTTTATAGCGGAAATATTTTAACGGCAATAATAAATTTAGTGATTTTGCGGATTAAAACTAAAAAACAAAAAAATCACTTTATCGCCGATAAAACTATTATAGGCAAATAAAGTGATTTTATACTTAAATTATCTTTAAATATTGCTTAAAATCATTCTTCGTCTTCGTCTGGCATTTCTACGTTGTGATATACGTTTTGAACGTCGTCTAAATCTTCAAGCGCGTTAATTAACTTTTCAAACTTCACAAAATCGTCACCTGAAAGGGTAATTTTATTTTCAGGAACCATTTCAACTTGTGCTTCAAAGAAGTTAAGTCCCTTTTCTTCTAAGAACTTTCTTACGCCTGAAAATGCTGATGGGTCGGTGTATACCACGAAAGCATCGTCTTCAACGATAAAATCGTCAGCGCCTGCTTCTAAAGCATATTCCATAACCGTATCTTCAACAAGGTCAGGTGTTCTTTCGATAACGATAACGCCTAAATTCTTAAAAGTGAAAGAAACGCAACCTGCGTTGCCGAGTGAACCACCGTATTTTTTCATAGCAGTACGAACGAAGTCTACCGTACGGTTTTTGTTATCGGTAAGAGTCTTAACGATAATTGCACTACCTGATGGACCGTATCCTTCATACGTTAATTCTTCATAGTTGTCACCATTAAGTTCACCTGATGCTTTAGCGATACATCTTTTAATGTTATCGTTAGGCATATTAACGGCTTTTGCTTTTGCAATAGCGTCGGCTAACTTACTATTGGTGTTAGGGTCTGGGTTTGATTTTGCAGCAACTGCAATTTCTCTACCTACTTTAGTGAAAATTTTTCCTTTAACGGCATCAGTTTTTGCTTTTTTTGCCGCAATATTGGCTGCATGAGAATGTCCTGACATAATTTTCTCCTTAATTTTTATAGTATAAACTAAATTAATTATTCTTTATTTTGGTTTAATGCATACATTAAAAGTCCTGCAGAAACCGAAGCGTTCAAACTTTCAACGCCGTTTTGCATCGGTATACTTACAGTAAAATCTGCTCTATCTTTTAGCGCTTTAGAAACACCGTGACCTTCGTTACCAATAACTAAGCACACCTTTTTCTTGCTCTTATGGGTAAAAACGTTTTCTCCACCCATATCGGCAACGTAAATAGGAAGCGAAATAACCGATAAAAGTTCTTCAATTTTTGCGCGCACTATCGTCACCCTAAACACACCACTCATACTGCATCTAGTTGCTTTAGGCGAAAAGGGGTCAGCACACTCTTCGGTCATATAAACGGTATTATACCCCGAAGCGGCTGCCGTTCTAATAATCGCACCGACGTTATTAGGGTCAGCAACGCCGTCAAGTAATACTGCGCTTGTGGTTGAAGAAACTAATTGATTTAAGGGTTTTTCTATCACTGCGATAACGCCTTGTGGGGTTTTTTCGCTACTTATTGAAGAAAAAACTTCTTCAGTAACCATCTCGGTTTTTACACCCTTAGTATCAACTGAAGAAAGCCCCTTTTCCGTTCCAATAACGCACAAAACTTTTAAGTTTAAATCGATTGCTTCTTGAACGATTTTAGTACCTTCAACAAAGTATTTATTATACTCGTCACGAAACTTTTTTTGTAAAAGCGAACGAACTTCTTTAATTAAAGAATTTTGTTTAGAAATAATCATTTTTAATTGAAATAAAGCCTATCTTAAAAAAGGTAGGCTTTATTGGTCCAAATTTAATTAGATGTTTGCTTTAGCCTTTTCGCAAAGTGCAGTGAAAGCCTTAGCGTCGCTAACAGCGATTTCAGCGAGAACTTTTCTATTGAGTTCAATGCCTGCTTTCTTTAAGCCGAACATAAATTTGCTGTATGAAAGACCGTTAAGTCTGGTTGCAGCGTTAATTCTTGCAATCCATAATGAACGGAAATCTCTTTTCTTTGCCTTTCTGCCGATATAAGCATACTTTTGAGCCTTCATAACGGCTTCGCGTGCTACTCTATATCTCTTGCTTCTTCCACCAAAGTAACCTTTAGCGAGTTTTAATATTTTTCTACGCTTCTTAACAGCGTTAACACCTCTTTTAATACGCATAATTTAATCTCTCCTTTTGCTTACTTATTGTAGATGAGCGTTTGAATAGTCTTTTGTTGAGTAGCATCAACGTAAGCGCCATCACACAAGTTGTTCTTTCTCTTTCTATCTTTCTTGGTAAGAATATGATTCTTTCCTGAGCAAGCTCTTTTAATCTTGCCGGTTGCGGTTACTCTAAAACGTTTTTTAGCCGCACTTTTAGTTTTCATTTTAGGCATAATAATATCCTCCGTTTATTTTTACAAATTTAATTAAGTTTACGCTTTAGAAGGCGCTAACATCATCCAAATGTTTCTACCTTCAGTAAGCGGTTGCTTTTCCATAACGCCGTTTTCTTTAACAAGTTCAAAAAATCTATGCATAACGTCAACTGCAAGTTCAGCGTGTGCCATTTGTCTTCCACGAAGTCTAATCGACACTTTAACTTTGTTACCTGCAAGCAAGAATTTTTGAGTTTGTTTAGCCTTAATGTTTAAGTCGCCAACGTCAATCGTCATTGACAAGCCAACTTCTTTAACTTCAACGACTTTTTGATTCTTTTTGGCTTCTTTTGCCTTTTTCTTTTGTTCAAACAAGAACTTGCCGTAGTTCATAACCTTGCATACCGGTGGGGTTGCGTTTGGTGAAATTTTAACCAAATCTAAGCCTGTTTCTTCTGCAACGACCAAAGCGTCACGAGCGGACATAATCCCTAATTGTTCTCCATTTTCACCGATAAGGCGGACTTCTCTATCACGAATTTCCGCGTTAATTTGATGTTCTTTTTTAATGGTTTTTTACCTCTCAATAATATTTCCTAAGGCGTTTGCCTTAAAACACAATAAAAAAACGGGTTGCTTAATGAAAAACAACCCAAAAAATACCGAAAAAATGCAAAGTTATTGCAAATTAAAGTATCGAACCGAACGAATATTTTCCGTCGGTGAGAAGGGTCACTTCTTCTTTAAGCCTTAATATAATACACCATTTATCCCCGTTTGTCAACGATTTTAAAGGGTATTTTTAATAATTTTTAACCCAAAATCTTATATTTTAACCCTTATTCTCCGTCGTTAAAATATAATATTCCTAGCGTATGTTCACCACAGTGGCTTGCAATAGTTCCACCTGCGTGCGTTTCGTAAATATTCTTAAATCCAGCATTTATTAACGCTAGTTTTGCCATCGTTACCATTTCAGGCGTTGCAGTTGTATAAGTTACGAACGCTCTTTTTAAGTCTGGCGTAGAGAATTCCTCCAAAGTTTCCGTGCAATATTTTGTAACGACCTTTTCCATCGCTCCGCGATACTTTTTATCCGAACCCATTTTTCCGTCTTTAACGACTATTCTTGGGCGAATTTTAAGCAAGTTTGCGCCAAAATACGATAACGCGTTACACCTGCCACCTTTATAGAGATAATCAAGTCTTTCAATAACGAAACTAACTTGCAAAGCGTTTACTCTTGCAGAAACCTTTTCATAAACTTCTTGAGCAGATAAACCTTCGTTTACTAAATCTTTTGCGTAAAGCGCTAATAAGCCGATACCCGTTGATAAACTTTTACTATCAACGATAAAAACGTTTTCAACAGCCTTGCTTGCTGTAATTGCGTTTTGACAAGAAGATGAAAGTCCACTTGATAAACTTATATGCACGACAGCATCATACTCTTTTAATATATTTTCAAAATATTCTTGATAATCGTATGGATTAAGAGCATTCGTTTTAGGCAAAACACCCGATTTTTCAGCCATAGAGAAAAGTTCTTCGGTAGAAATTTCCCCGTCTTGATAAACATTATCTCCTATAACTATTGGAAACGGTATAGTTTTTATATCGTTTTCAATCAATAATTCCTTGCTTAAATCACTAGTAGATTCAACTGAAATTGCAATTTTCATTAACATACTGTCCTTATATTTACATAAAATTCTAGACTATTTTATCATATTTTTCTTTTTTTTCCAAACATTTTAACCTAATTTTACCATTTAAGTATACCCTATTAACAAAAAAAATATTACTTTCAAACAGTTGCAATAATTTTATAAATAGTTTATTATTATATGGATAATCATTAAATATAGGAGACCATTATGGAAAAAATTAACGGCACGATTAATAAAGACACCGTTTCTTTTAAAGATTTCAAAAATTACGATGGTGAAATCGTTTCAATTAAAGGTTACGTTCACCGTATACGTGAAATGACGGGTTTTGCTTTCGTTATCATTAGAACTGAAAGAGAAACCGTTCAATGCGTTTACGCGCCAGAATTTTCTTCTTATCGCTTAGATGAAAAACTCTGCGAAGAAGCGTGCGTTAAAGTTACGGGTAAAGTCGTTTCTAGTAAAGACGCTAAAGGCAACGATAGATACGAACTTCAAATTCACAACATTGATATTCTTTCTCTACCTGCTGAAGCATTACCTATCACTATCAATAAAAAACAACTTGATAATATTCAACTTTCAACTATTTTGGATTTGCGCCCGATTGCTATGCGCAACCCTAAAGAACGCGCTATCTTCAAAATTCAAGAAGGCATTGCAAGGGGTTTTAGAGAATATTTAATGCAAAACGGTTTTACTGAAATTCGTTCACCTAAAATCAACTTTGCAGGCGCTGAAGGTGGAACTAACGTATTTAAGTTAGATTACTTTGGCAAACAAGTTTACCTTGCTCAATCTCCACAATTATATAAGCAAGCAATGGTTGGCGTTTACGGTCGCGTTTTTGAAATTGCACCCGTTTTCCGTGCAGAACATCACGATACTTCGCGTCACCTAAACGAATATACTTCAATGGACCTTGAAATCGGTTTTATTAACGGTTTTGAAGACATTATGAACACTGAAGTCGGCGTATTAAAATATATTATGAACTTACTCAAAACCGAATATGCTGAAGAAATTGAACTCGCTCACGTTGACGTTCCTGAAATTACCGAAATTCCGGTTATGAAGTTTATGGATGCTAAAGAACTTCTTATATCTAAGTTTAAGTATAAACCTAGTGATATGAAAGACTTCGACCCTGCTGAAGAAGAACTTTTAGGAAAATACGCTAAAAAAGAACTTAACAGCGACTTTATCTTTATCACCCATTACCCATCAAAGAAACGTCCTTTTTATACGATGGACGACCCTAACGACCCAGAATATACTTTATCTTTCGACCTTTTATTCCGTGGCTTAGAAATCACTTCAGGTGGTCAAAGAATTCACGATTATCATAAACAAGTCGAAAAGATGATTAAACTAGGAACTGACCCTGAACAATTTGAAACTTACCTTATGCTCCATAAGTACGGCGCTCCACCACACGGTGGCTTAGGTATCGGTTTAGAAAGACTTACTATGCACCTTCTTGGCGCTAAAAACGTTCGCGAAACAACGATGTTCCCTAGAGACATCAATCGCGTTACACCATAACAAAATAAAAATTACTAAAATATATTTTACTAAAGGAAATTTATGGAAGCAATACTCAATTTTATTTACAGCAACATTTTAAGCATTTTAATGATGGTACTTTTAATTGCAGTCGGCGCGTTTATAACCATTAGAAGTCGCGCGTTACAATTCCGTCGTTTCGGTTATGCGATGAAAAATACCATCGGTAGTTTGTTTGATAAAAATCAACACAAAAAAGAAAAAGGTAGCGTAAGCCCTTTCCAAGCAGTTACCACAGCACTTGCGGGAACTATTGGAACGGGAAGCATCGCAGGGCTCGCAACCGCACTCGTTTCTGGTGGCCCTGGCGCAGTATTTTGGATGTGGATTAGCGCGCTATTAGGTATGGTTACCAAATACGCCGAAATCGTTCTTTCTTTAAAATTCCGTGAAAAGAATAAAGAAGGCGCTTGGCTTGGCGGTCCAATGTATTACATACATAAAGGATTAAAGTGTAAATGGCTTGCAATTTTGTTTGCAGTTTTTGCAATGATTGCTTGTCTTGGAACGGGTAACGCAACCCAATCAAATGCAATTTCAGGCGTGTTAGACTCTACCCTTTCTATTCCAACTTGGATAACGGGATTAGTTTTAACAATTCTAGTTGCGTTAGTTATTCTCGGTGGTATTAAGAGAATTGCTTCAATTAACGAAAAACTTGTTCCAACAATGGCAATTTTTTTCGTGGCTTGCGCTATTATCGTTATTGGGATTAATTACGATAAAGTTCCAAAAGCCTTCGCTCTTATCTTTACCGAAGCCTTTAATTTTAAGGCTGCTTTCGGTGGTGTTGCAGGTTACGGCATTTTATCAGCAATGCGCTTTGGCGTTGGCCGTGGCGTGTTTACAAACGAAGCAGGTTTAGGAAGTGCACCTATAGCCCACTCGGCTTCAAGCACCGAAGACCCCGTTAAACAAGGTTGGTGGGGCGTGTTCGAAGTTTTCACAACTACTATTATTATTTGCACTATGTCTGCACTAGTAATCTTAACTTCGGATATTTATCTTACAGGTTACAGTCAAGCGATTAACGGCGTTACTCTAGACGAGGCTTTCAAATTTTCAGGTGCCCCTTTAAGCAGTAAGGCGTTTAATGAAGCAATTCCATACGTTGGTGAAATCGGCGTTGCAATCGCAACAATATTCTTCTCACTTTCAACCATTTTAGGTTGGGCATATTACGGAGAAGTTTCTGTAGGTTACATATTTAATAAACATAGAAAAACAGCCGTAACCGTTTATAGAATAGTTTACGTTGCATTCGTTTTCATCGGTGCAGTTGCAAATATAAGTATCGTATGGCTAATATCCGATATATTCAACGTATTAATGGCTCTACCAAACTTAATTGCGTTAACTGTTTTATCTAAACTCGTTGTAGATTTAACAAAACAACATTTTGCAGATAAAAACAAATTAAACAATCAACCGTTAGAGAAAAATTAACAATAAAAATTTAAAAGACTGACGAAATATTTCGTCAGTCTTTTTTTGTACTATGATATTATTTTTTTATAAACTCAATAATGTTTTTCTTTTTGTCTAATGGTAATGATTCAATTAATAACTTTAATTCATTATCAACGTTATAATCGGCTATGTTTGAACTAAAAAACCTTTCAATAGGAAAATCACAAATCTCTAAAATTTGCAACAATTTTTCAATAGTTAAAACAATTCTTCCACTTTCTAATTGTGCAACGTACTGCGGACTCATTCCCATTCTTAAACTCACTTCTCTTGCTGACAAGTTCGCTTTGTTCCTTACGTAACCCATTCTTGATAAAATCTCTTTTATTTCCATAAAAATCCCCATTTAGTTTTACTAAAATTATTATATGGTAACCGTTATCATATATAAGAAAGCCATATACATAAATTTTTATCAAAATTTGAATTTTGAATACTCACATACATAAATATGTGTTATAATGATTAGCGAAAGTATTCAAAATTAATAATTTAAGAATTTTTTATTATGGAAAAACATAAAACATGTTCATTTTTTGGTCATAGAAATATTGACATAAATAACAAGTTAAAACAAAAAGTAAAAAAGTGTATAAAAAATTTAATTATTAATAGCAACGTGCAAACTTTCTTATTCGGCAGTAAAAGTAACTTTAACGACCTTTGCCATTTACTAGTAAGCGAACTAAAAGAAGAATATCCAAACATAAAAAGAATATGTTATACTTGCAAAAGTGAAGGTTGCACCTTAGAAGTTGAACGCAAAAAACGTGAAAAAAGTTATTCAAACTTTTTTAATCAAGAAGTTCAATTACTCGGTTTTGAAGAAGAATTTGAACATAAAACAAAGCACAAGGCTGGTAAAGCAAGTTACATAGAACGAAATCAAGCCATGATAGAAGACAGTGATTTTTGCGTGTTTTATTACAACGAAAATTACGTTCCCCCAATAAAAACTAATAGTGGCACTAAAATTGCTTATAACTACGCACTGCGAAAAAATAAAAAAGTTATAAATATATTTAAGTAAAAAATATTTTTAATATAAAAAAGGATAACGACTAGTCGCTCTTCCCGTAGGGAATTGCGACAACTAAATAAATCCTTACGGATTTGTGATATTCGCTTAAAGCGAGTGATATTGCCTATCGGCAGTGATATTTGCCTTTCGGCAAGTTGTGGATTTATTTAATATAACTTTGGCATTAGCCAAAATAAAACTGCTTACGCAGTTGGCGTTCGCTTCGCTCGGCTAAACTGTTTACTGCGTAAACAATATCACTTTTAGCCACAAGGCTAAAAATATCACTATATTAACCTAATCTTTTGTGGTAAAGATAAAGCCCACCAT
>JAZNQZ010000006.1:0-18699 GCA_045590475.1 Christensenellaceae bacterium | reverse complement strand
TATCTGGGGGTTTATTGTTTACACAAAAATATCCCACGGAAAATTCCGTGGGATTTCTTTTTTGTTTTTTAATTTTAATCAGGCAATTTCATATCGCCAAACTTAATCCAATTTTTCTTTCTCATAAATTCGCTAATAACGATATTTAATATAGCAGGAAGTATAATCATTAAGAGAATTATTCCTACAATCCCTAACGCACCTGAAGTGTTGGTAAATAGATCAATAACGCCTACTAACCCGCTAGTTCCCATGCCACCACCATTATGGCTACACTTCAATATGAATACACACGTTGATAATGGGCCTAAAATTGCACTTGAAATTATCATAGGAAGCATTATTATAGGTTTTTTCATGATATTAGGAATTTGCAACATACTAGTTCCTAAACCTTGCGCTATTAAACCACCAAAGCCGTTTTCACGATAACTTGCAACTGCAAAACCTACCATATGACAAGCACAGCCGACCGTTGCAGCACCACCAGCAATAAGCATGTAGTCGGCATTTTCTCCACCAGCCTCAATAACTGATTTAGCAACGGCTATCCATATTGCCGCTGACGACGTTGGCATAGTTAAAAGCACTCCCATTACAACAGAAACAATTATACCCATAAAGAAGGGTGTGATTTTTGTTGCTTGTGCAATCAAAATACCAAGCTGATCAACCAACCAAATAAAGGGTGCAGCAAAGAAAATTCCGATAAATGCTAAAAGCATAGTTCCTAGTGGAACTAAAATTATGTCAAGTTTAGTTTTACCAGCATATAGTTCTACAATTTCAACTACAAGCATAGTAACCACGTATGCTCCAATAGGATTACCAGGCGCACCAAAAGTTACTGCTAAAAAAGGTGCGGTTACTAATGGGAACATATCGGCCATAAAAGTTCCAAACAACAATTTATCAGCAAAAGCGCCTATAAATCCTGCAACGCCTGCAGAAAAAATCAACAACTTGTTCTTGCCAAGCGCATAAGCAATACCAACACCGATTCCCGCGCCCATTAAGGTTTTTGCCATACTCGCAATCGAAAATAATATTTGTCCGAAAATGTTTTTCGTAGTAATTATTTCGGTTGCAATAGTCGCTAAAATCGTGCCTGCGATAAGGGTTACGAATAGACCTTGTGCCATACCCGAAAAAGCAGTGATAAAATATCTTTTTGGAAGTGTTTTAAGATAATTTACAAGTTTTTCTTTACAGTTTTTCAATTCTTTTGTTTCACTCATAATAAAATCTCCGTTAATTTATTATCAACTTTATCACACGACGTTAAGTAATATTTAATGCCGTTTTTAATAACTAATTTATCTGCCCTAACGTTTTTTCCGTGCAAATGCCCGTATATAACGCTATCTACCTTATTATTTTCAAAAATTTCAGTAAAAAGCGTATCTTCACGATAAACGTTAAAGGGTGGATAGTGAATAAGCGCGATAAGTTTATCCCCGTCTTCCCTAATTTTATTTGCATCAATAAGTGAAAGTTTTAATCTTTCCGTTTCACGAAGATAAATCTTTCTATCCTTTTCATCAAAATCGGGCGCACCGGGAACACTCCAACAACGCGAACCACAAATTACAACGTTACCAAACTTTATGCTATCGTTTTGCAATGCAAAAAAGTTTTCTGGAAGCATGTCCCTTACCTTACCTATACCACTCCACCAATAATCGTGATTTCCTTTGATAAAAACTTTTTTACCCTTTAAATCAGTTAGAGTTTCGATATCCTTTTTCGCATCTTCTATACTCATTGCCCAACTGATATCGCCACCGATTAAAACGATATCGTCATCAGTAACTTTTTCTTGCCAATCTGCGCGAATTTTTTCCATATAATTTACCCATTGTCCACCAAATATATCCATAGGTTTATTTGTTGACGTGGATAAATGTAAATCACTAATAGCAAAAATTTTCATAAATTAATAATATCACAAAACCTTTCATATATCAAGCAATTTCAAATAAAAAAAGCACAGGTTGTTCCTATGCTTTTTTTAAGTTATTTACTTTACTAACCTGGAAATACGGGCAGTTCAAAAAATCCTGCGCATACTTCTTGCGTATAGTCTTGGCAAGGTGGTAAAGCAACGTATCCGTAAGATGGAATAAGCAACTCAACTTCCATAACAATTTTTAAAATTATGGAAACACAAGCGTCTATCGTAAACTGATTTTCCCCCGTAGTCGTGCCGAGTGTGGACACGAGTGACACTATCGCTTCAACCGCATACGGCATAATCGACGCAGACGGAATATTTAATATTACGTCTTTAGTTAATGTTACGCTAGCAGTTGCAACGCCTTCTACACCGTTTGCATCGGTATAAGCAACCGAAACGGGCACTATAATATCAGCGCGAACCCTTGCCGAGCCTTTTCTTTCTGGCAACGGGTCGATTAATAAGTTTGATATCGTGCCTTGAGATACGGTACTTTTTGCGCTTACAAACGTTAACGGATATGTAGGATTTGCGGGAGTTAAATTAGTTATATCCAACACTAAACCCGTATATTGACCTTGTTGCATACAAGCATCAAATACTTTTTTAACTTGCACGCAAGTTTTTTCACATAAACCGTTTAGTGGATTTCCATTTATTGGACCCGGACATCTATCCGATTGAAAATTACAAAAAAACGACATTTTAGCCTCCTTTGGTTTTATACTAAATTATATGCAAACACTACTACTTAATGATACAAAACCAAATAGAAAAACATTAAACTTTACTTTTTCAACTATAAAAAAATCCCCATTGTCAATTAATGGAGATTTTTTATTTATTAGTAATTATAACCTAATTTAATTGCCTTTACGTTACTATCTAGTAGGTGTGCTTTCTTTGCTGGTATCATTTGCGCTAAACTGTTTTTAACTTGTTCTAAAGTTAAAACGCCCGTTTCTTTTATTACTTTACCCATAATAATCATATTTGCTAAGCCGTCTAACGCATTATCACTTGCAAGTTTAGTCGCTGGAATTCCTATCGTTTTTACGTCGTCTCTAAAGTCTGTTTTAGAAATTAATGAACTATCGAATATAACGTAACCATCTTTTTCCGTTTCGTTATAAAACTTTTCCAATGATGGAAGGTTCATTGCAATTAAAACGTCAGGTTTATCTACGATTGGCGAACCGATTGGCGTATCACTTAAAGTTACGCTACAGTTTGCCGTACCACCACGCATTTCAGGACCGTAAGATGGAAGCCAACTTACTTCCATACCGTTTTTCAATCCGGTATAAGCAAGCGCTTTACCAGCAAACAACACGCCTTGTCCACCAAAGCCTGCTATAAGGATTTTAGTAGTTTTACTCATTTACTTTTCCTCCTTATATTTATCTTTATAAACACCTAATGGATAATAAGTTTCCATGTTTTCATCAAGCCATTTAAGCGCATCTTTTGGCGTTAAGCCCCAGTTAGTTGGGCAAGTTGATAAAACTTCGATTAATGAGAAACCTTTTTTATCAATTTGGTTTTGGAAAGCCTTTTTAATCGCTTGTTTTGCCTTTTTAACGTTCTTAACGTTGTTAACTGCTACTCTTTCAAGATAAGTTGCACCTTCAACTTGTGAAAGCATTTCGCAAACCTTAATTGGATAACCAACCACCGTTACGTCACGACCATAAGGTGACGTTTGCGTTACTTGTTGTGGAAGTGTGGTTGGTGCCATTTGACCACCGGTCATACCGTAAATTGCGTTATTAACGAAGATTACGGTTATGTTTTCACCCCTTGCTGCAGAGTGAACGGTTTCAGCAGTACCGATTGCGGCAAGGTCGCCGTCACCTTGATAGGTAAACACAACGTTATCAGGGTTAGCGCGCTTTGCCCCCGTTGCAACTGCAGGTGCTCTGCCGTGTGGGGCTTGAATCATATCACAATTAAAATAATTATAAGAGAAAACTGAACAACCTACCGACGCTATACCTACTGTCTTTCCCGTTACGCCAAGTTCTTCTAAAACTTCAGCAACTAAACGGTGGATAATTCCGTGAGTACAACCTGGGCAATAGTGTAATTGATTATCAGTTAAACCTTTGGTTTTTTCAAATACTACCATTGTTTTGCTTCTCCTTTTTCAATTTCGTTAAGTTTATTGACGATTTCGTCAGGCGTCATAATTACGCCACCCGTTCTTCCGTAAAAGTATACAGGCTTAGAACAATTGGTTGCAAGTTTAACGTCGTCAACCATTTGACCCATATTAAGTTCAACGGTAAGGAAGGCTTTTACCTTTTTAGATGCGTTTAAGAGTGCATCTTTTGGGAATGGATACAAGGTTATTGGACGGAGCATTCCAACCTTTATACCTTGCTTTCTTGCGTCCATAATAGCATTTTTAGCAACACGCGCTGCAATACCAAATGCAACTATGCAATAATCAGCGTCGTCCATCATGAATTCTTCATACATAACTTCGTCGCGTTCGATTATTTTATATCTTTCATATCTGTTTAAGTTCCATTCTTCAAGTTGTGCAGGCGTTAACGACAATGAGTTAACAACGTTTCTACCTTCGTGGGTTGAAGTTCCCGTAGTAGCCCAAGGTTTAGCATATTCTTTAACTTCGCCAAGTTCTAAACTTACAGGTTCCATCATTTGCCCCATAGTTCCGTCTGCAAGTAACATTGCAGGCATACGATATTTATCTGCTAAGTCAAATCCCTTAAATGTTAAGTCGACCATTTCTTGAATAGATGCCGGTGCTAAAACGATAAGTTTATAATCCCCGTGTCCACCACCTTTCAATGCTTGGAAATAATCCGATTGAGATGGTTGAATACCACCAAGACCAGGACCACCACGTTGAACGTTAACTATAAGAGCAGGAAGTTCCGAACCTGCAAGGTAAGAAATACCTTCGCTCTTTAAAGAAATCCCTGGGCTTGATGAACTTGTCATAACCCTTTTACCACACGCTGAAACACCTAAAACCATGTTGATTGCAGCAACTTCCGATTCTGCTTGTAAGAAAGTTCCGCCAACCTTTGGCATGCGTTTAGCCATGTACGCTGCTACTTCCGTTTGTGGTGTAATCGGATAGCCGAAATAATATTTGCAACCTGCCATGATAGCCGCTTCTGCAAGCGCTTCATTACCTTTCATTAATACTTTTTCTGCCATAATTCACCTCTATTTTTCCACTGTGATAACCGTATCAGGACACATCGTTGCACAGAACGCGCATGCGATACATTTTGATTGGTCGGTTATTTCTGCTGGATGATAACCTTTTGCATTAATTTTTTCCTTTGATAACGCTATAATTTGCTTTGGACATACCGTTTCGCAAAGTCCACAACCTTTACAGCGCTCAACGTCAAACGTAACTTTTGCCATTTTTTCTCCTTTATAACCAATCCCCGTATTTTATCGGGTCAACTGGTAATATTTGTTTGATATTTTTTTTCAAATTTTCATCGATAAGGTTTCTTCTAATCGACGTAAATTTTATCGGTAATTTTAAAACCTTTGACAACTCTTCACAAAACTTTAAGCCTTGCAAAATATCGTCAGCAGTTGTTTCTAACCCTAAGTTTGCATTGTTGACTATGCCTGTAAAAGAAAGTTTACTAACCCTTTCAATCTCATTTTTAATCTCAATCGCACCTTCAATCGTTCTGGTTTCAGGTCTAAATGGATTAACTACGAGTAAAGCGTCAAAATTCCCTTCTTCTTTAATCTTTGCTGAAAATCTTCCTAACGCTAACGCTCCTCTGTCGTCACCACCTATATCGGCAACGGCATATCTTGACTTATCGTCAACCATCTTATATGACTTTGCGTTCATTGCGGGAATATCTACGTTAGTTTCAGCAAACGGAGAAACTACGAGTTCAACACCATTTTCTTTTAATACGGTGTCGGCGTCAACTGTTCTAAAATAAGGGTTAACTATGTCTAAATCGTAAATACTTACAGGCTTATTTGCTCTTGCAAGCGATAGAGCAAAATTTACAGCAACGAAAGTTTTACCACTTCCGTAATGCCCCATAAAAACGGTTACGCGTTTTGTTTGCATTATCTTGTAACCTTTAAGCACCAACCGCGTTTGTCTGGATTTTTACCCCATTGAATTCCGGTCAATTCGTCGTAAAGTTTTTGAGTAAGTTCACCGATTTGATTATTTGATATAACGTGGTCAACGTCTTTGTAGAAAAGATGACCGATTGGTGAAATTACCGCTGCAGTACCCGTGCCCCACGCTTCTTCTAACGTTCCGTTTTCAGCCGCTTCAATAAGTTCGTCAACTGAAAGAAGTCTTTCTGTAACGGTGTAACCCCACTCTCTTAGAATTTCAATACTTGATTTTCTTGTAATACCAGGAAGAACTGAACCCGTAAGTTTTGGTGTAACGATTTCGCCGTTAATTTTGAACATAACGTTCATTGCGCCAACTTCTTCAATATACTTTCTTTCAACACCATCAAGCCACAAAACTTGTGAAAAACCCTTTTCTTCAGCGCGCTTACCTGCTCTTAAAGAAGCAGCATAGTTACCACCGCATTTTGCGTAACCCGTGCCACCACGAACGGCTCTAACGTCATCTTCTTCGATGATTATTTTAACAGGATTTAATCCTTCTTTATAATAACTTCCAACAGGTGATAAAATAATAACGAAAGTTGCGTTATGAACGGCGTGAACACCCAACGCTTCATCGTTACCAAACATGAAAGGACGAATATATAAAGAAGTACCTGGTTTATCAGGAATCCAATCGTAGTCGATATTGATAAGTTCGGTTAATGCTTTGATTGTAAATTCTTCATCTAACGTTGGTAAGCACAATCTTTCCGCTGAATCGTTCATTCTTCTAACGTTTTCAATTGGACGGAACATTTGATATCCGTCTGCCATTCTATATGCTTTCATACCTTCAAAAATTTCTGCACCGTAATGCAAAACGGTTGATGCAGGATGAATAGGAATATAATCGAACGGTACGATTTTTGCATCGTGCCAACCAAGTTCGTTAGTATATTTCATTACGAACATATGGTCGGTAAAATACTTGCCAAATCCTAGATTTGAAAAATCAGGTTTTTCTTTCAAAGTCTTTGCTCTTTCAATCTTAATTTCTTGCATAACTCTACCTCTATCTTTTACATATTTTTTATTTTTTCAATAGCGTCTTCACGCATTTTATACTTTAGAATTTTACCAGCGGCGTTCATTGGAAATTCGGTTACGAAAATGATATATCTTGGAACTTTATGCTTCGCCATATGGTTGTTACCGTACTCCAACATCTCTTCAACAGATGAAGTTTCGCCTTTCTTTAAGATTATATAAGCGCACGCTTCTTCACCATATCTTGGGTCAGGCACGCCAACCACTTGAACGTCACGAACTTTTTCGTGCGTTAAATAAAATTCTTCAATTTCTCTAGGATATAAGTTTTCGCCACCACGAATAATCATATCCTTTAATCTTCCCGTAACTTTATAGTATCCATCAGGTGTTCGACAACAAATATCGCCACTATGAAGCCAACCGTCTTTATCAATAGTTTGTTCAGTTGCTTTTGGCATTTTATAGTAACCTTTCATGATATTATAGCCACGCGCAACAAATTCACCGTTTTGTCCGTCAGGTAATTCTATGCCCGTTTCAGGGTCGATAATCTTACATTCAACCCCAGGGAAAGCACTTCCAACCGTTTCTACACGATGGTCAATATCTTCATTAACTTCCCCCATCGTACAACCCGGTGACGCTTCGGTTTGACCGTAAACGCTTATGATTTCTTTCATATTCATTTCGTCAGCCGCGCGACGCATAAGTTCTGGTGGACAGTTTGCTCCAGCCATAATACCCGTTCTTATATGTGAAAAGTCAGTTTTAGCAAAGTCTGCATGATTAAACATTGCTATAAACATCGTTGGAACACCGTTAAAACAAGTTATTTTTTCATCGGTTATACATGCAAGTGACGACTTTGGTGAAAAATATGGCATTGGACATATCGTTCCACCGTGAGTCATTAAATTTGTCATAGAAAGCACCATGCCGAAGCAGTGGAACATTGGAACTTGAATCATCATTTTATCGGCAGTTGAAATATCCATTCTATCACCGATAATTTTTCCGTTGTTTACGATATTATTGTGCGTAAGCATTACACCTTTAGGGAAACCCGTTGTTCCTGAAGTATATTGCATATTACAAACGTCGTCAGGTTTAACTTGTGACGCTCTTCGACGCACTTCTTCTTTTGGAACGAGTGATGAACGCTTCATAAATTCATTCCACTCTAAGCATCCGTCCATTTCAAAACCAACGGTTATAACGTTTCTTAAAAACGGTAATTTTTTAGAATATAACGATTCGCCCACGTTAAGAGTTTTAAGTTCTGGACAAAGTTCTTCTATCGCTTGCTTATAATTAGAATCTTTGCAACTTTCAATCATTATCAAAGTATGAGTGTCCGATTGCTTCAAAAGATATTCTATTTCGTGAATTTTATAAGCAGTGTTTACCGTAACTAAAACAGCGCCGATTTTTACCGTTGCCCAAAACGTCAAAAACCATTGTGGAATATTGGTCGCCCAAATTGAAACGTGATGCCCAGCCTTAACCCCCATTGAAATAAGTGCTGCTGCAACTTTATCAACGTCGTCTCTAAATTGAGAATAAGTTCTAGTATAATCAAGCGTTGTATACTTAAATGCAAGTTGGTCTGGATAAGATGCAACCATTTCATCAAGCACTTGGGAAAAAGTTAAGTTCAAAACGTCATACTTCTTCCAAGGATGAGTGCCCGTTTTTGCTCTATTATAGTAAATTGGTTTAGTAACGGTTTCGTTTGATTTACCAGCCATATAACTCTTAAAGTGAGTTAACACGATATCTGCTGAAGTTATTTCGCCCGAATCCATAACTGAAACGAACCCGTCGTAATTGAGTGAACGAAGTGCGTTTGCAAAATCTTTAACGGGAAGTTCACCGTCGCCGATGAGAACGTTTACCCCGTCTTTCATATCGCCTATTCTAACAAAACCTATATGTGCACCAAGCGTTTGAATAGTTTGGTCTGCAGTTTCTTTTGCATTAAAGAAAGTTTCGCGAATATTCCAGCATACTTTAATGGTTGCAGTTCCAAATAAGTTTATAACGTCAATAACCTTTTCAGTTTTACTTAACGCTCCCGTAGTCTCAACTAGAATTGAAACTCCTAAATCTTCAGCCACTTTTATCGCTGGAGTTAAAACTGCCTTTAATTTATCGTTATCAAGCAATTTTTCAAATCTTACTATCAAGTTTTGAACCGAGGCAACTGATGCATATTCAACGTAACTTACAACATCTTCTGCTTCAGTTTTTTCATCAATCGCGTTTGGATAATCAATTGCTGAAATTTCTATATGTCTGTTTACGAGTTTTCTCTTAGCATCTGCAGTAACTGACGAGCGAAAGATACTATCTTGATGGTTTTTCTTTTCCAACTTAGCGTCAAAAATCTCAACTCCATCAAATCCGTAATCTTGCGCTACGTTACAGAGCGCTATAAAACTCTCCGTATTCGTTATTTTATCGATAAAAGAGAATTTCATTTTTTAATTCTCCTCGTGTACAATTTTATTCAATGCGTTAATGTATGCACGAATACATGCGCCAACTATATCAGTTGATACGCCGTTACCAGGATATAATTTGCCGTTTGCTCTTAAACGAATTAATGATGAACCAACTGCGCCTCTACCCTTAGTCACTGCGTGAACTTGGAAATCATCAAGTTCATAGTGATGGCCAATAACTTGTTCAATCGCGTGGAAAGCCGCGTCAATAGGACCGTCACCCGTAGAAACACCGGTTATTTTCTCACCGTCTTTTTCCAAAGTTACGTTTGCAGTTGCAGGAATAATATTACCACTATTTACAACGTAATTTACCAAATGATAAGTTGAAGGCACTTGCATAGCCGTGCTTGCAATAATCGCTTCAAGTTCTTTTGTTTCAACGCTTGATTTCTTTGCTGAAACCTTCTTAAACTCTTCGTATACCTTACCGTTATCTTCTGCAGAAAGTTCATATCCTAATTGTTTAATAATAGCAGAAACGTCAGTTAAAGTAGCCGTTCCTTCAATAATTTCAACAGTTTTTTCAGTATTTACTTCATTTTCAACCGAAGTCATACCCTTTATTACTGAAGAAATACTCTTTACATTGGTTACGTCTACGTTGCAGTCAGCATCTAAATTATATTTTTTAGCGCGGAAAAGGTCGCTTAAAACACTCATTTCCAAATAATTGCCGTAAACGGAAGTTTTAACTCCGTCAGCACCTGCCTTAATTGCTTCTAACGCACACGCAGACGCTAAAGAAAGGGCGTTTGAAGGTTGAACATAAACTTCAACTTCACAATTTTTCTTAATTTCTTTTACGATTTCACTATAATCTTCTGGGAATGCTTCGCCGGCATCATCAGCAATGGTAACTTGCTCAGCACCGTTTTCGCTCGCTACCTTTATAACGTCAAACAAGAATTCTCTATCTGCCCTAAACGCATCTAAAGCAACGAATTCAACGTGTGGACAAAGTTCCTTTGAAAGTTTAATAAGTTCAACAATTTTATCTTTCATTAAAGGCGCTTTTAAATGATAAAAATATTCCATTTGCGCCGTTGAAACAGGCATGGCAACTTGAAGGCAAACGTCTTTTGCATCACTTACGCAAATAAACGCGCTCTTTACCCCCGCATCAGTTGAACCAACGGGAATTTTTACGGTTGCGTTTTTAACTGTTTTTGCTATCGTGCGATATATTATTTCATTCTCTTTTGAATCAATTAGAACAGGTAGTTCAATAGCATCAACGTTAGATGCGTCTAACTTTTCAGCAATAGATAGTTTTTCTCTAAAAGTTAATAAAACTTCTTGTTCAAATAGAGATTTAAGAGTAATGTCGTTAACCTTGATTTTTTTCATAAAAACGTCTCCTTTAAATGTTATTTAATAAAAAAGCCCGACTAAAAAACAGCCGGGACGACTTATGCCGTGGTACCACCCAAATTATTGCAAAAAATTAATTGCAATCACTCAAAAAACCTATAACGAGGTCAACCGAAAAGGGCTACTCTTTTCACCGCATAGCTCCGGAATGATTTAAAAACGTTTTTCGCATTGACTTGCACCATCCGTCAACTCTCTTGATTAAAAAACGTTCTCCGTTTCCTTCACAGCCTTAAAATAACATTTAATATAAACATTATATATATTGGCATAATTTTTGTCAAGCAAATACGTTGCGTTTTATATGGATTTTACCACTTTTATTTAAGTATTTATATCTAAATTAACTTAAATAAAAAAGTCCCCAACTATTATTAGTCAGGGACGACGTTCTCGCCGTGGTACCACCCAATATTATTGCGTAAAAACACAATCACTTATTTGCCTTTAACGGAGCTATCCGAAAACGATTACTATTATTTCGCCGTTCCGCTCGGGAGTGAGTAACACTTAACTGCGCATTGACTTGCACCAACCGTCAACTCTCTAAATTATCAGTACCGTATCTGTCTCCGTCTTAGCGTTTCAAATTTGCGCTAATTATAGCACACTAAAATTTACTAAGTCAATTATTTTACAAGGTTTTTTCATAAATTTAATAATTTTTTTAAATTGTCCGCAAGTATCAATTTTTTCTCTTCTTCAGTAAGTGGAATTTTATAAAATCTTTCCAATTCTTTTTTAGCATCCCACATTGGAAAATCCGTTCCAAAAAAGAACCTATCAACACCTAGCAAATCAATAATTTCTTTAGCCTTTTTAGTTGAAATAAACATTAAAGAAGAACTCGTGTCAAAATACACGTTTTTTAATCCTTTATACAAGTTTGCATTATCCCAACAGCGATAACCACCGAAGTGTGCGCCGATAAAATTTACTTTTGGGTATTTTTTTGCCATTTTAACTAATCTTTCAGGCTTTGAATATTCATATCTATCATCGCCTGTGTGAAATAATATTGGCAATTTATCACCCACTGCACGATAAAACTTTTCAGCATCTATATCATCAATATAAAACTTTTGAAAGTCTGGGTGAAGTTTTACACCTTTAAAGCCGTTATCAAGCGCCCAAATTACTTCATTATTAACTTCTTCTTCAGTTAAATCTTGATGAAGTGTTATAAACCCAATAAACTCTGGGTGCTCGTCAATTTCCTTTTTTATAAACTCGTTAATTGAACGAACTTGATGCGCGGTAGTTGCTACCGAGTGAACTAAATATCTTGATATGTTTGCCTTTTTGCCGTCTTCAATTAACCTTTTAGCAGTTCCGTCTGGCATTTCCATTTTAATATCGTAAAAAGAGCCGATTGCAAGCGTTGCTTTTTCGGCTATTTTTTCAGGATATATATGAGCGTGTGCGTCAATTATTTCCATTATCTTCTTGCTCCTATTTTCATTCGTTTACATATCTTTTTAAATATGTTAAATCTAGTTTCCAATCGCTAACTAAATTTCTTCTTTGATGCTCTTCATTTGCTTTATTTAGCGCTAGTCTATATTCGGGATATGTGCAGTTATTAACTTTCATATAATGCTTTTCATATTTATCTATATTTTTACTTTTTAACATAGTAAAGCCAATATGTATAACACCGTGGCATTCACGACATACCGCAACGATATCTTCTAATTTTTGAATGCCGTTTACTTCATCGTAACTCCACCTTTCGTGCGTTTCTAGTTTAGAAGTCGTTTTACCACAAATCATACATTTGCCGTTTGCTCTTTCCCTTGCGTCTTTTTTTATATAATCCCATTGCGCCTTAGATAAAATTGAACGCAAATTAGAATACCAACACCCATCGGGCACTAATTCAAACTTAAGTTTATCTTCCATTAAACTGTCCTACTTTCATGACAAACTAAATATAAAATTTGATATTCTTTTGCTAAAGCACTTAAAAGTTTAATTGCTGACGATAACTTTTTATCGTCTAAATTATAAAATGGGTCATCTAATATTATAAAAGGTTTTTCACCCGTAAATAACACGTCGACAAGCGCAAAGCGTTTACAAATATCAAATAAATTTTGATAACCTTTACTATAAAAATCCGTAGATTTTTGCTCACCAAATTCATTGACGGTAACGTTAAAATCAACGTCTATATTAACGTCTTTAGATACGTCGCTAATCATAGAAAAATATTTATTTAAACTATTTTGAAGTGGCTCTTTGTATTTAATTTTTAAATTTTCATCCGCTTGCTTTAAGAATTTTGCAGTTAAATCTAGAATGTTCTTTTCTTCTTCATAATCTGCAATTTTTTCTTGTAGTTCTGCCTTTTTACTTTCTAAATCAGGGAATGAACTTGCTAAATCTTCATAAAGTTTAATGCTAGAACGCTTATTTTCCAACGCGTATAAAGTTTGTTTAATTTGGCTAGCAATCATTTGACGTTGTCTTTTTAACAACTCAACGCTATCACCAGCCGTAATCTCGCTTTGCGTTTTAACTTCCTTTGCAAGAAGTGATATCTCAGGATTTAATTTTTCAATTCTTTCGTTAAGGTCTTTTATAACTTCATCAATCTTAATCAAGTTTGATAACGCGACGTCTCTATCAAGTTTTTGACCAAAATTAAATAAAGAAATATATCCGTCAATTTCCTGCTCGATAGTTATCTTCTCGTTTGATAAAATTTTTAACTTCTCAGTCTTATCATATAATATCAATACCAAATTGCTGTTTTTACTTCCCTTTTCCTTCCCGTTAAAGAATTTAATTAAGGTAAAAACAACTAAAATAACCGTCAATAGATAAACAGGCAATAAATGTAATTTATTTTCAACGAAAAAGGTAAGCAATACGGAAATAATGACGAATAAACCTGATAAACCGATAAATAAATAAGGTTTTTTATTGGTTTTATTGTCTTTTTTTAATGCTGAATTTAAAACTTCGATATCGCTTTTGATAGTTTCAATTTGCGCGTTTAGTCCTACTAATTCTTTGTTCTTTTCTTGATAGAGTAAAACTTTTTCTTTATCGATTGAATTGCCGTTTAGAATTTCTTTAGCAGAAATTAAAGTGCTATTTAATTCTTCTTTTTGCGTGATAAGTTTTTGATATTGTTCTCTCTTTATCTTAGCCGATTCATTTTTAACAGCATTTTCATAACGCACTAAATATTCTTTATCTAGTTTTTCTAATCTTTCTATTTCCTTTGAAAGTTCAGCGACTTCATCTTTTAAATTATTAATCGTCGAAACGGCGTTTTCCGCTTTTAATATTTTTTCATCAATTGCAAAAATTTCCCTTTTTGCATCGGGAATTAAACCTTTATCCCCACGATATTTAAAACTTTTAGCCTTTTCCTCTACCTTTAATAAAGCCTTATCAAAAGCATCGGTATCTTGAATTTCACAAACTGAACTAAATTTAGCAGTTAAACTAGAATTGCTTTTTATTTCAAAATCTTTTTGCGAAAAATACGTTGTCGATAAAAAACCTTCTTCATCAATTTCAAAAATTCTTTTGCCTAAATTTTCCGTATTTGAATATTCTTTTCCGGTTATATCGTCGTATAAGCGAACGGTATCTTCAGCCTGTTTTTGACCAAAAAAGCGTTCTAATCTAAACACTTTTTCGCCCCATTGAAAACGAACGTTACCACCAAATCTTTCCGTGCTGTTCCAAGGCTTAAATTTCATTCTTTCATTTTCAGCAACGTTTCTTTTGCTATCGTTTAAACCGTAAAACATCGCCTTAATAAAGGTCGCAAACGTGCTTTTTCCCCAGCCGTTATCTTCTTTTATCGTGTTTATTCCATCTGTAAAATCATATGAAAAATCTTTAAGTTTACCAAAGGAGAAAACGTATGCACTAAGTAATTTCATTATAAATCTTCCCCCTTTAACGCGTTTAATCCACGTGACAAAATTTTGCTTTTTAAATCGTTTGAAAGGTCACTTTCCCACACAGCGCGAACAAATTCACCACGAACTGACTTATCGTGAATATAATCTTCTTCGGTTAACAATATTTGAGTTTTATCATACACTTTGGCAAAGAAAAATAGTTCGTTTAATCTAGCCGATAATCCTTCAACGTCAATCTCAAAATCTGTCTTTCTTTCACCCTTAACAACTACTTTTACAAGCGAAGATAAATCAACGTTTTTAGTTAAATAGTTAATTATTTCAGTCTTTACGGTTAAAAAATCCAATTTATCGTTTACGTTATATTCAAACGTAACGAGTTCTCTAGTTGAAAACTTTATAAATTCTGTTGTTAATTCCTTACCATTTACAGTTATTTCAATAAAGCCCTTTTCCCCAAGTTCATCAAAACCACGGCCTTCTAAACAGCCAGAGTATGCATAATTTCCACGTTCGTCAATTTTCCCCTCAGCGTGTTCGTGAATATGCCCTAACGCAAGATAATCGATATTTTTATCCTTTAATCTTGGAATGCTTATTACTTCGGCTTTTTCTTCACTTTTATATCCAACGACTTGTCCGTGCATGGTAACGATATTAACGTCGTTTTCATCAAGTGAAATATTATCGTAAATAGTTTTTGAATTATATGGTGTAAGTTTAACACCCGAAATTACAACGTTTTCATACTTAAAACTTGTTAAACTATCGTTAAATACTTTAAGGTTTTTGGGAAGTGTTTCTATGTCTTTAATAAAATTATCTTCATCGTGATTACCCGATAAATATAAAAAATCAACGTTAGGATAAAGCGAAATTGCATGCAAAACGCGCGCCTTGGTTTTTAGGCTTACTTTTGCCGTATCAAACATATCACCTGCGATTATAACAGCCATAACGCCCTTTTCATTGGCATACTCACATAGCCTTTCAAAAGTGCGTAAAATTTCCTCTCTTCTAATTTTTGATTTTTCATAAGACATTCTATCCATCTTTGAATCAAGATGTAAATCTGCAGTGTGAATAAATTTCATAATCTCTCCAAAATACAACTTAAGTATTATTATATATTATTACTTATTAAAAGTAAAGTAATAGAAAAAAATAATCCCCTAATTTTAAGGGGATTATTTAAGAAATCTTATTTTTTACTTTTACATTTTAATCTTTCTTTAACTTTCTTTTAAGGTTGAACTTATATAAAACGTGTAGTTTTGATAAATTATACCTTAAACTCAAAGTTGGCATTAAGTTTAATATTAGCCCTACTATCGCAACGGGTAATCCAAACATATACCAATATTTTAACGGGTAAATAAATATAACTAAAAATCCTAGAAAACAACTTATAAAATGAATTACTTCGCCATAATTTGCTTCAATAATAAATCTTTCAACATATTCAACGCTATTTGGTTCTTTTATTTTGTTTTTGTTAAATCCTGTAAAACAACCAAGTTCTAAAATTTTATCTTTCCAAACTTTTATTTTTAGTTTTTCATAAATTTTTTGTTCGCGCTTACTTGCCATTAAGTAGGTTTTATCTACGCCAAACCACTTTTCTGGTAAAAACTTTCTAATAAGTGTTGCTATAACACCACTTATTAAAATCTCTACTATCGTTGAGATTATAACCGCAATTAAAACGTATAAAAAATTTAAATTATATCGTGGCGCGTAAAATATCATATTTAAAACAATTATTAGCGCCATAGAAATAACCATCGTTAAAATATAAAACATTTAATCTTCCCTTTCGTACTCTAACGGTTTTTTATAAAAATCTTCGTAAACCTTTTTCCACGCTTTAAAGTTTTCTTCTTTTAAATACTCGATATTTTCTTTATCCGTAAAATTTTCTTTTGGATATATTGCTGGCAAAAAGTGAATAGTGTGGGCGGGAATATTAAATCCGTCATCACCAATTTTTTCAGTTTCTTCTAGAGTTATAAATGCAGGAATTATAGGTACGTTATTTTTAACTGCAAACTTAAACGCACCGCTTTTTAACGGACGTGGTTTTTTATAGTTCCACCACATTGCTTGCTCTGGATATATTAATATCTTTTCCCCACGTTTAAGAAGTGTTGATACGGCTTTTAAAAACTTTTTCATAGTTTCAATATTACTACTTAACGGCAATGTATTACAATGCCTAAAGAAAAAGCCGTAAAGTCCCTTAAAGTTCGTGTAATTGCCTTCTCTAATTACTTTATATAAATATTGATTTTTCTTAAAAGTTTCCCTTATGGCGCGATAAACTACGTAATTATCAAACGCGCTAAAATGGTTGCAGGTTATCATCGCTCCACCACTGACGTTTTTATAATTATCTAAGCCTATCACTTCTTTTATGATAAACGTACCGTTTTTTATCTGCTTTTCATAAAATTGAACTGCTTTTCTATTTGCAATTTTTGTAAAAATTCGTGTAGATAACTTTTCGCCAAGATAATCAACCTTATCAGGCATAAGCGTAATTGTTTCAGGGTCGTCTTCAACGTCAACGTCAAATTTACCTTCTAATTCATAACGGCGAATTTTTTCAAGCACACGCAGTCTTGAAGGGCTTTTTTTTTACTTACCAAATTAACGTAAGTGTCAATTCTTTTTGCTTCTTCGATTGCAAGTTTTTCAAGGTTTTTACCTTGAATAGCATCTCTTTCTTTTTGCTCGTCAGTATAATTAGTTAATTCTTCTAAAATTAAACCAAAAACGTCAGTCTTTTTTGCGTAATACCAAAAATATTGACCAAATTTGCAGTCTTCATAATGCCACGGTTTTGAAGTCATAATGTAATGAATAACGTTTATATCGCTTTCTTTTATAGATAGTTTGCCATAAACTTCCACGTTCCAACTTTGGTCTATCCATAAAACCCTATCTTTACATAAAACGTTTAGATAATCTTCATCTTGAGTTACCTTAAAGGTGTAAAGCGAGAGAAGTTCTATAAATTTTTTTAGAATTTCTTCTTCTCTAAATGCTTTTAAGTTAATTAGTAAATGTCCTGCATTAAAATATTTGTTTCTATCTATACCCAAAACTTTTTCAACGTAATTACCGTAAACTTCGGTTTCTTTCATTACTATTTCTTGGCAAGCGCCAACCAAATTATTACCTAAAGAATTAAAATAAAATTTAGATATATCGCCTAAAACTACAGTGTCGCTATCAATATAAATTGCTTTATCATATTCTGGAAACATATCTGCAATAAACATTCTAAAATAGGTGGTTTTAGAAAAATAATCACGAATTGGAAGTTTTGAAGCAATCTTTTCAAGTTGCTTTTTAACGTCAATGAGTTCGACTGAAAAGTTTTCACCTTTTATGTTTAATAATTCTTTTTCAAAAGATGCAGATACACCCGTGTTTAATACGAAAATTTTATATAAATAATCTTTATTTGCATTTTCAGTTAAAGATTTTATCGATACAATAGTATACTTTAAATAGCCATCGTCGCAAGCATAAAATATAGGAATAATTTCTTTTTGATTAGTTAAAATTTTTTTGTAATTTTGCATAAATTCTCCTTCAGTTTGCAATATCGTTTTTACAAAACAAAAAACTTATGCTTTAATTTTATTTGTTTTTATAAAATTTTACAATTAATTTTTCTCTATGGTTTTTATCTTTATATAAAACTTTCTTCGACTTGTTCTCTATTTTAAGATTAGAAATTTCTACTATTTTTTTCTAGTCTTAAATATTTCTACCTGCAAAAAAATAAACTCTACGATTTGTAGAGTTTAAAATTTTTATAAAG
>JAZNQZ010000005.1:0-5794 GCA_045590475.1 Christensenellaceae bacterium | reverse complement strand
AAGACCCGTTTACGGGTAGCAAGTAAAAGGTGCAGGACTGGCAGGTCGTTAAAATACGCACTTGTGCGTAAGCCAAAATAGTTTAGGGCTAATTGCCCGAAAATGAAAAACCACCAGCTAGGCTGGTGGATATTTATTTTTGCGTTGCAAAAGCAACGCGTAATTTTCCCGACGACCGCTAACGCTATCGCACGGGAAAAAGTCGCAGTCGCTAACTAAAACGTATTGCAAACAACAATTTTCGTATGTTTTTATTATAAATATTATCAACTTGCGACATATTGCTAGCGCAATGAATGGTTATTCCTGCATCCAAAAAAGAAAGCACTCATCAAAAGATGGGTGCTTTTCTTTTTGCGTTGCAAAAGCAACGCGTAATTTTCCCGACGACCGCTAACGCTATCGCATGGGAAAAAGTCGCAGTCCCTAACTAAAACGTATTGCAAACAACACTTTTTATATGTTTTTGTACAAAAATCATATATCAACATATGCTTTATAGTGTTAATTTTAATTAAAAATCAAAAGCACCACTAAAATTAAGTGATGCTTTTAGTTGCTATTTAGAAATTAAAGTGTATTTTCCCGTTTGCCAATCGCACGCGTTTGCGTTATATCCACAGCCTTCAGTTGCCACGAAATAATCTATAGTAAAGTAAGGTGTGTCGTTGGTTACGTTAAAGTTCCCATAAAGATTATAATTTGGTGGAAAATCATGCACAATTTCATAGAGTTCCTTTTGTTCGCTAGTTGGCTTAAAGCCCGGTTGATAATCTATCCACGCATGCAACTTTTCCGTGTTTGCCGTATAAACACCGTCGACGGTTTTGCCGTTATACTCATAACGGAACATTCGACTATCAAACAAAGGATAAGTCATTATAAACGTTAATTTTGCACCATTTTCGTTTTGGTATTTGCCACTTGGTAAAAAATGATAATCAACGTTTCTATAATCGGCTTGTTCTTTTAAGGTAGAGCCTTCCTTAACGTAACTGCCAAACTTAAACGGCAATTCGTTAAACTTATAAACTTTTACTTGAGGAACTCCAGCATCAGCGTGAAAATCAAGTTCTCTTTCTTCACTCATTATGGTAAACTGGGTAAAATCGGTTTTAAAGTCTTTAACGAAGCAAGAAAGCCACTCTTTATGTTTATTATCGCCTTTAATTTCAACACCGATGCTAAGTGGCGTTAAAACGTCTTGTTTTTCACCACGGTAAACAACCCTAAATTTTCCATCTCTAACCAAAACGCCGTCTTGAAAATATTCGAAAGTCATAACGTTTTTACTGCCGTTAAAGATTAAATAAGTTTCGGTTGGTTCGCTAGTAAAATAATCGTAATAAATCCACTTGCCTGAAATTTCCGTGCACTCATCAAACATTTGCGAACTATTGTTTGGACCGCAACCGTTGAAATTTTCAGCAAGCAAACTACACCCGTTTAAGACTGAAAAGTTAAACAGGGTTAATAGCGTCAATAAAACCATTATAAACTTTTTCATAATTTTATCCTTTTTGATAGATATTAACTAATTAAATTATAATAAATGAAACAAAATTTGTCAATAGTGATATAAAAGTTGATATTACTACACAAAAATAAATTAATAAAGATTATTCCAAAAGTTGTAAAATTAGATAATAAGAAAATTGCTTTACAAAATAGGTTTATAGTGCTACAATATCTATATAGAATTTTAAGGAGAAAGTCTATGGATGCTATTGTTTTAGGAGTTTTATTATTTACTATTTTAAGCGTTCTATTTGGATTTGTTTTAGGATTAATTCGTGGAACAGGTCGTTCAATCGCAAGATTAATTCTTATTGTATTATGCGCAGTTGGTGCGCTTTTTCTAAAAGACGTTATTACTGACGCTATTTTAGGATTGCAAATTGAAGGGCAAACGATTCCACAATTAATTCAATCAGCACTCGCAAAGGAAGGTCAAGCGTTCCCTACCGAACTTGTCGACTTTATAATTTCTTTTGCAAGTTTGATGGTGGGAATTATTGCATATTTTATTTGTTTTATCGCTTTACAAGGAATAACTTGGTTAATCGTTTTCCAAATTTTAAAAATATTCATTAAAAAGAATAAAAACAAAGGCACACTTGTTGGTGGATTAATTGGTTTAGTTCAAGGTTTTATAGTGGCGTTTGCTATTTGTGCGCCTTTGACGGGGTTATTCGTTCAACTCGATAAGATTTCAACTTCTTTCGATGCGTTAATGCCTACACCTGAACAAGCAGAAGTTTCGGCTGACGGATTTATAAGTAATGAAATTGTTGTAGACGGTCAAACTTTTAATATTTCTTTTGAAGAATCAAATGAAGGGCAAGAACCACCAATACCTGAAGTAATAAATGCTACGGTAGATTTAAAACCATATATTCAATCACCCGTTGGTAAATTTTATATAGCAATAGGTAATTGGTATTATCAAAAGGTGGCAACGATTATTGATGCTGACGGGGATAAAATTACTCTAGAAGCAACAACTAGCGTTTTATCAACAATGGTAAACTTGGTTAGCGACGTTCAAGAAATGAGTGGTGCAATTGATAAACTCAGCGACCCTAACGTAACCGAATCGGAAGCGTTAAGCAGTATCGGTGAAGTTTTAATTGGCGTTGGTGAAAACTTTGACGAAATGGGCGAAGAAGGAAAGGTTATATTTGAGGAACTTCTTGATGGTATTAAGGAATTCGTTGTTCCAGAAGGTTCTACCGAAGTTCCTGAAGACGTTAAAGAATTCGTAGACAACTTAACCGTTGAAGACCTTAACTTAAAGTCGGCTGGCGAAGCGTTCGTTGCCTTATCTCACTATGCAGATAACGAAAGTGAAATTTTAGCAGAAATTACCGAAGAAGATGCCAAGGCAATCGTTAAAGGAATAAGCGATAACTCTTTCGTTATGGACTTAATCGGTGAAACCACTATTTTAGACGTTCCTAGTGAAGATAAAGAAGTTTTTGCTTCTGCGATTGAAAGTCTTACTGACATAAGCGAAGAAGATAAACAAACTCTTTATAGTATGTTTAATATAAAATAATGATTAAAATAATGTTCGTTTGCCACGGAAATATATGTAGGTCGCCTATGGCTGAATTCTTAATGAAAGATTTGGTGGCAAAAAAGGGTAAAGCGGAAGATTTTTATATTGAATCTTCGGCAACTAGCAGTGAAGAACTTGGCAATCCCGTGCATTATGGAACGCGAAAAGTATTAGATAAACTTTCTATCTCTTACGCGGGTAAGTACGCTCAAAAATTAACGGCAAAAGATTACGATAGGTTTGATTATTTCGTGGGTATGGATTGTTTAAACGCAAGAAACATGTTGAGAATTTTTGGTGGCGATAAGGAAAATAAAATTTCTTTACTTTTAGATTATACGGGCGAAAATCGTGACGTTGCAGACCCGTGGTGGACTGGTAATTTTGACCAAACGTATAACGACGTGTCAAGGGGAATCGTTGCCTTTTATGAGTTTTTAACTAAAGAAAAAAAATAAATAATTTATTTAATGAAAAATTAAAAAAATTATTGACAAATATTTTCTATGGGATTATACTAAGGGCGTAAAAGACTTTAACTAGTTTATAGTTAAAGTCTTTTGTAGTTTTGGTGAAATTAAAGAGGGTGTTATGAAAAAACGAGATAGGTTTAAGGGAAAAGAACACGGCAAACTCGGCAATACCATTGAAGATTACAATAATTTATTTGAAAAAGAAAAGGGAAAAAAGTCACAAAACACAGGTACAATAATTAAAAAGTTAATAAAACTTAATTTTTGGCCGTTGGTTTTATCCACTTTCGTTTATATTTTGCAAGCAGCACCTTTGTGGATAACTCCACTTGTCACTTCTTACATAATTAACGTTATAACGAAAACCGTTACCACCGGCGCAGGTGCAACTGCTGACGTTTGGCAAAAAATTATTTTAGCATCGGTTATTCTTTTGGTAATAATTGCCCAAAATATTCCAAGCACTATACTTAGAGATTCAATTAATAGTAAAATTAGAAGAAATACGGGTGCAGGAATAAAGTGTTCGGTTATTAGAAAGTTGCAAACTTTATCTATAACCACCCATAAAGATATGAAAATGGGGCAAATTCAATCTAAATTCCTAAAAGATACTGAAACAATAAACACCCTTTTAAGCGTTGTTGTTAACAGTTTAATTCCAAACATAATCGGCGTAATTATAACCGTAGCCATTTCTCTATCAAGGAACGGAACTGTTTCGCTATTTTTCTTGGTGGTTATTCCTATAAACGTTTTAGTTTCTTTCGTGTTTAGGAAAAAACTTCGCACGCTCCATAGAAATCATAGAATTAAAGCGGAAAAAATGAGCGTTAGGCTTTCAAGCATGCTTCAAATGATGCAGGTTACCAAAGCGCACGGCTTAGAAGAAACCGAATATAGATATATAAACGATAGCATAGACCAATTAAAAGGTTCGGAAATGGCTGTTGATAAAGGGCTTGCAAAATTTGGCTCAACTTCTTGGACAATTAACCACCTTTTAAGTGCGATTTGTTTGATTTTTTGTTCGATTTTAGCGCTAAACAAAGTGATTGAAATTGGCGATATCGTGCTTTATCAATCAATGTTTACGCAAATTAGTGGTTACGTTGGTTCGCTTATAAATATTTATCCTAATATGACAAGTGGTATGGAAGCACTCGACTCGGTTGCTGAAATTATGAACGCAACTGACGTCGAAATTACCGTTGGTAAGGCTAACGTTCCTAGTATTGAAGGTAACGTGAGATTTGAAAACGTTAGTTATTGCTATCCAAACACCGAACAATTAGTTATTAACAATCTTTCTCTAAACGTAAAGAGTGGTGAGTGCATAGCAGTTGTCGGTGCTTCGGGTTCTGGAAAATCTACGTTAATGAATATGATAATCGGCTTTTTAAAGCCTACTGAAGGTAAGATTTATATTGACGGAAAAGATTTAGAAGATTTTAATTTATCTGAATATCGCCATCATATTTCAGTAGTGCCACAAAACAGTATTTTATTTGCAGGAAGCATTAAAGAAAATATTACTTACGGGTTAGACCATTATAACGCTGAAGAATTAGAACGCGTGTTAGAAATGGCTAACATAAAGGAATTCTTGCCTGATTTACCTAACGGTATAGATACCGATATAGGCGAATATGGAGATAAACTTTCGGGTGGTCAACGCCAAAGAATAACTATTGCACGCGCGCTTATTAGAAATCCTAAAATTTTAATTTTAGACGAAGCGACAAGTGCGCTTGATAACATTTCCGAATTCCACGTTCAAAAAGCAATTTCTTCATCAATTCGTGGAAGAACAACCTTTATAGTGGCGCATAGATTATCGACTATTCGTGACGCTGACAGAATTTTGGTTATGGACGGTGGTGTGGTTGTCGAAAGTGGAACTTATCAAGAACTTATGGATAAAAAAGGCAAGTTTTATGAACTAAAATGCTTAAACGATGCAACTTCTAAAGAAGCCGAAATCGGTTTAGGTAATGAATAAAAATTAACGCACCTTGTCGCTCTTCCCGTAGGGAATTGCGACAACTAAATAAATCCTTACGGATTTGTGATATTCGCTTAAAGCGAGTGATATTGCCTATCGGCAGTTATATTTGTCTAACGGCAAGTTGTGGATTTATTTAATATAACTTTGACTGCAAGTCAAAATAAAACTGCTTACGCAGTTGGCGTTCGCTTCGCTCGGCTAAACTGTTTACTGCGTAAACAATATCACTTTTAGCCACAAGGCTAAAAATAT
>JAZNQZ010000004.1:0-39600 GCA_045590475.1 Christensenellaceae bacterium | reverse complement strand
TTTGTTGGGTTTGCAGACCTCAACTTTATTATATCAAAAGGAGTTTTTTTGTTCAAGAATCATAAGTATAACTTTTACTGAACCCCGTGTCTAACACGGGGTTTTCGATATACAATAAAGGCAAGGTAAATTTACCTTGCCTTTTCATTTATTTAGAATTATCTTTGAACTCTACCACTAGCGTCGCCACCAGCCAAAGTTTCAACTTCTTTCTTGCTAACCATATTGTAGTCGCCTTCAATACTGTGTTTCAAGCAACTTGCAGCGATTGCAAATTCAATTGCTTTTTGTGGTTCATAGCCATTAAGAAGTGAATAAATAAGTCCACCACCAAAACTATCGCCACCGCCAACTCTATCAACGATATGCATTGCATATTTCTTTGAAAAATATGCTTCGCCATTAACGTAAAGCATGCCACTCCAGTTATTGTCGTTTGCTGAAAGACTTTCTCTTAAAGTAATTGCAACACCCTTAAAGTTAAACTTTTCAGTCAACTTTTTAGCAACTGAAATATAGCCGTTTCTATCAAGTTTTCCACCATAAATATCGGTGTTATCTGCTTCAATACCAAATACGTCTTTAGCGTCTTCTTCGTTAGCGATGCAATAGTCAATATAATGACAAAGTTCGCCCATAACTTTACCTGCTTTTTCTTTTGACCAAAGTTTTTTACGGAAGTTAAGGTCGCATGAAACGGTTATGTTTCTATTCTTTGCTTCTTTTAGTGCTTCCAAACAAATATCAGCAACGTCGTCTGAAAGTGCAGGTGTAATACCTGTAAAATGGAACCAAGATACTCCTTCAAAAATTTTAGCCCAATCAAAATCTTCTTTTTTAGCAGTTGCAATAGAACTATTTGCTCTATCGTAAATTACTTTACTAGGACGTTGGCTTGCACCTTTTTCGCAGTAATAAATACCAACTCTATCACCACCACGAACAACTAAAGAAGTATCAACGCCAAACTTTCTTAAAGAGTTAACTGCTGCTTGACCGATTTCATGGTCAGGAAGTTTACTAACGAACGCAACGTCAACACCATAATTAGCAAGGCTAACTGCAACGTTTGCTTCAGCCCCACCGAAAGTCGCTTCGTATTTATCGCTTTGGACAAATCTTAAATAATTTTCCGGAGCGAGTCTTAACATTAATTCACCAAAAGTTACTGCTTTCATAATTTCTTAATTATCTCCTTACAATTTTCTACAATATCACCTTTCATCATAAAACTTCCACCAACGGCGTAAACTTTATCGAAGGCTAAAAATTCTTCTAAATTAGATAAATCAACCCCACCTGTTGGAATAAACTTAATTTGTGGGAAAGGTCCTGAAAGAGCCTTCAATGCTTTAAGTCCACCATAAATGTTTGCTGGGAAGAATTTAACAACATCAATACCAAGTTCAATCACTTGCATAATTTCAGTAGGAGTAACACAACCAGGGTAATAACTAATACCTTTCTTCTTTGCAAACTTTGCAACTTCTACCGATAAGCCAGGAGAAACTAAAAATTTTGCGCCAGCAAGCACTGCTTTTTTCGCTTGCGCTAAATTAATAACCGTGCCTGCACCAATGTTCATATCAGGGAATTTACTAACACCTAATTGAATTGCTTCAGCAGCACAAGCAGTTCTAAACGTAATTTCCGCACAATTAACGCCACCGTCACGAAGAGCCTTAAGTGTAGGAATAGCATCTTTAACGTCTTTAATAACGACAACCGGAATAACTTTATCCATAATACCACCTGTATAGTTTTTTATTAGTTAATTCGTTAACTAAATCTTTAATGATTTTATCATAAAAACATTAAATAGTCAATAATAAACTAACAATTTTATTATAGATTTTTCTTAAAAATCAATTTTGAAATAAAAAACAAAATTAATAATTAATTAATCATATTAAATCTATTTGCTAATTAATTATGTGTGTCATAATTGCGATAAAAATCAGTAGTTATTCAATAATAAAACCAAATTTTTAATATTAAAATTAGTGAAAAAAAGACGTTGACTTTTAAGTCTAATTGAATATTTTTTTAATTATATTCTTGTTTTTTTCATTTTTTGCAAGCATTTTTCTCTTTAATCCCCTAATTATTTCTTGACTTGATTGCTTTTATGGTATATAATACTTTTTGCACTTTATTATTTTATAATAAACATTACGATTTTGGAGGCTTAAGTCGCTTTATGGACGTTAAGAAAATTGAAAAAAAATGGCAAGCCATTTGGGAAAAGGAAAAACTTGGAAATTTTAATCCTAAAAATACCGACAAAAAGTACTATTGCTTAGAAATGTTCTCTTACCCTTCTGCTGCTAGACTTCACTTAGGACATTGGTACAATTATGGTCCTACTGACAGTTTTGCTAGATATAAAAAAATGAAAGGGTTTGAAGTTTTTCAACCTATGGGATTTGACGCTTTTGGTCTTCCTGCTGAAAACTATGCGATTAAAACAGGTATTCACCCAAAAGATTCTACTGATAAAAATATTGAAAACATGGAACAAACCCTTAAAGAAATGGGCGCCATGTTTGATTGGAGCGCTGAAATAAAAACTTGTAATGAAGATTACTACAAGTGGACCCAATGGCTATTTTTAAAACTTTACGAAAAAGGTCTTGCATATAGAAAGGAAGCACCTGTAAATTGGTGTCCAAGTTGTAAAACTGTTCTTGCAAACGAACAGGTCATAAACGGTGCTTGTGAAAGATGTAACAGCACGGTAGTAAAAAAAGATTTAACCCAATGGTTCTTTAAAATTACCGAATATGCCGAAGAACTTTTACAAGGCTTAAATGGTCTTGCTTGGCCAGAAAAAACTAAATTAATGCAAAAAAATTGGATAGGCAAATCTACCGGTGGCGAAATTGAATTTACTGCAGAAAGTGGTGATAAATTCAAGGTCTTTACTACTCGTGCCGATACTTTATTTGGTGTTTCTTACGTTGTTTTAGCACCTGAACATCCATTAGTTAAAAAATTAACTTCCGAAAAACAAAGAAAGGAAGTTGAAGCATATTTATTAGAAACTTCTAAGACTAACGAAATTGACCGTCTATCTTCTGCAAGAGAAAAAACCGGTGTTTATATCGGTCACAACGCTATTAACCCAATCAACGGCAAAATCGTACCTATTTACGCCGCTGATTACGTTCTTTACTCTTACGGCACAGGCGCTGTTATGGGTGTTCCATCTCACGATGAAAGAGACTTTGCTTTTGCTAAAAAATACGGTTTACCAATCACCCGTGTTATTAAGGGTTCTAACGACGTTAACGACGAACTTCCTTTTGTTGAAGACGGAATTATCGTCAATAGCCCTGGATTTGACGGAATGAGTAGCGAAGATGCTAGAAAAGCAATAATAAATAAACTAGTTAAAGACGGTAAAGCCGAACATAAAACAAACTATAGATTGCGTGACTGGTTAGTTTCACGTCAACGTTATTGGGGCGCACCTATTCCTATGATACACTGCGATAAGTGTGGCACAGTTCCCGTTCCTTATAACGAACTTCCCGTTAAATTACCTTATGATATCGAATTCACCCCTGACGGAGAATCTCCACTCGCTAAGCATCAAGGATTTATGAACGTTAAATGCCCAATCTGTGGCGCTGATGCCCATCGTGACCCTGATACCTTAGATACCTTTGTTTGCTCAAGTTGGTATTTCTTAAGATATCCAGACGCACATAACTCTAAAGAACCTTTCAACCCTGAAATAATTAATAAAATGCTTCCTGTCGATAAGTACGTTGGTGGTCCTGAACACGCTTGCATGCACTTACTTTATGCAAGATTTATTACCAAAGCGCTTCGCGACATGGGATACTTAAACTTTGACGAACCATTTAAATCTCTCGTTCACCAAGGTATTATTTTAGGACCTGATGGAAACCGTATGAGTAAGTCTAAGGGAAATATCATTTCCCCTGACCCATACGTTGAACAATATGGTTCAGACACCTTGCGCTTATACTTAATGTTCGGGTTTTCATATACCGAAGGTGGACCTTGGAATGACGACGGCATTAAGGCAATAACCAAATTCTTAGATAGGATTGAAAGACTTGCTGAAAAATTAAATGCTGAATCAAATAAAAAGAACACTAACATTGGCAAAGAAGAAAAAGATTTACTATATGCTACTAACTATGCAATTAAATGCGTTGATAGAGATATGGAAAACTTCTCATTTAACACTGCAGTTGCTAGATTGATGGAATTATTAAATGCTCTTACTAAATACGATTCTACTAGTGGCGAAAAGAATTACGTTGTATTTAAAAATTCTTTCAAAACATTTATTCAACTTTTAGCACCTTGCGCACCACACTTTGCAGAAGAAATTTGGGAAAGTTTAGGCAATAAAAATTCAATATTCTTAACAAAGTACCCAGAATGCGATGAAAGCGCGTTAGTTTTAGACGAAGTTGAAGTAGCAGTTCAAATTAACAGCAAAATGCGTACGAAAATTATGATTTCAACTACGGCAACAGAAGAAGAAATTAGAGAAATTATTCTAAACGACGAAAAACTTTCAAACGATATTGCCGGTAAAGAAATTAAAAAATTAATTATCGTTCCAAAGAGATTGGTTAACATAATTTTATAGGTCGTAAATGAAAAAAGAACTCGAACAAAATTACATATTGCAAAGATATAGCCCTTCCGTGACCGAAGGGCTTAAAGACTTGCAAGTAAACGAGCGAGTTGAACACGGCTTAACAAACGTTACTAAAAAGAAATATTCAAAAACTTACTTAAGAATTTTTCTTGATAACATTTGTACCGTGTTTAATCTCTTAGGCTTAATTGTGTTCGCGGCTCTTTTATGCATAAACAGCATTGTTAAAATAACTGATTATTTTTTCGTTTTATTTTATATTGCAAATATTGCCATCGGTATTACTCAAGAAATTCGAGCAAAAAAATGTGTTGACAAACTTTCACTAATGGCAAATAAAAACGCTAAAGTAATAAGAAATGGGAAAGAGTTTGAAATTAATTTAAACGAAATTGTTTTAGATGACGTTATAAAATTAGGTGTCGGTGACCAAATCCCTACTGACTCTATTCTATTAGAAGGAAACGTTGAAGTTAACGAAGCATTTTTAACGGGCGAATCTAACGCCGTTAAGAAAAAACAAGGCGACGTTTTATTCGCAGGTAGTTTTATCGTCAGTGGTAATTGTTTCGTTCGTGCTAATAAAATTGGCAAAGATAACTACGTTGAAACTCTTTCTGCTAAAGCAAAACAATATAAACGTCCTCATTCCGAGATAATGAGTTCCTTAACGATAATTATTAGAACGATTATTTGCTTCCTTATACCTATTGCACTTGCTTGGATAATAAAAACAACGGTTACTGAAGATTTAGCAACTGCAATTTATAAAACCTCTACCCCAGTAATCGGCATGATTCCTGCTGGTATGTTTTTATTAACTAGCGTTACCCTTGCAATAGGAATCGTAAAACTTGCAAAGCACAACACTTTAGTTCAAGATTTATACTCACTTGAAATGCTTGCTCGTGTAGATACCATTTGTTTTGATAAAACCGGTACAATTACCGACGGCAATATGACCGTAACACGAGTAGATAGATTGGCTGAAAACGTATTTGATGTAAATCTTATTATGGGTTCAATGTTAAATACTTTAAGAGACGATAATCAAACGGCTCTTGCGTTAAATAACTATTTTGGACAAAACGATGAATTAAAAAGTACCCATGCCCTACATTTTAGTTCGGCAAGAAAATTATCTGCCGTTACTTTTGAAAATTTAGGAACTTTTTCATTCGGTGCACCTGAGTACGTATTAAACGACGAAGAATATCAAAAAGTCAAAGATAAAATCAACGAATATGCTCTTCAAGGCTTAAGAGTATTAATATTTGCTCACTCAAACCAATCTCTAGAAGAAAATTACGTTCCTAACGACTTTTCTGCTCTTGCTATCTTAGTGATTGCAGACAACGTTAGAGATGATGCTATTGAAACCGTTAAATGGTTTAAAGAAAACAACGTTCAAATTAAAGTGATTTCTGGTGACAACCCTGTTACCGTTGCTGAAGTCAGCAAACGCGTTGGCATTGACGGTGCGGAAAATTATATAAGTTTAGACGGATTAACCGACGAAGAAGTTTATAATTCTGCTAATAAGTTTACCGTATTTGGAAGAGTTTCCCCCGAACAAAAGGCAATTTTAATTAAAGCACTTAAGGACTCAGGGCACGTAACCGCTATGACCGGTGACGGCGTAAACGATATTTTAGCATTAAAAGAAGCTGACTGTGCTATCTCGGTTGCATCGGGAAGCGACGCAGCAAGAAACGTTTCGCACCTAGTATTAATGGATAACAACTTTAGTTCAATGCCAAAGATTGTTTATGAAGGTAGAAGAGTTATTAATAACGTTCAAAGTTCTGCTTCGCTTTTCTTAATGAAAACAATTTTTACTATCTTTATGTCGGTAATTACTTTGTTCTTACCGTATATGAACGCTTATCCATATAAACTCTCAAATATGATTATGTTTGAAATGTTTGTTACGGGAATTCCTTCTTTTTTCTTATCATTCTTGCCAAATAAATCTAAAGTTGAAGGTAATTTTATAGACCAAATTATAAGCAAATCCTTCCCTGCTGCAGTTTTAATGGTTATGAGTGTTTTATTAGTTGAACTTGCTAGAATATTTATTCACGCATATACTCCTGAACAAATGATTTATGAGACTATGGGAATTTACGTTTTAACTTACGCGGGCGTTATAAACCTTTACGTAGCATTTAAACCTTTTAACAAGTCAAGAACTTTCCTTTACATTGCTTGCCTTACAATTATTCTAGGAATAACTTATTTCTCATTAAAAGGTGTTGTTAACTCAATGTTATCGCTTGCTGTTATGCTTCCTATAGTTGATTATTGGCATCATTTATTAATTGTCGTTGCAATTATATTACTTGATATCCCATTAGTTAACTTATCATATAAACTTTGTTCAAAAATTAATTTATCTAAACTCTTTGTTAAAAAGAAATAGTTTATATATAAACAAAAAAGCCGTTGATTTTATCAACGGCTTTTTTATATCGATATTATTAATTTTCATCAATTAATTTAATGATATCACCAACTGTTTTAATATTAACAGCATCTTCTTCTGGTACGGTGATATTAAATTCTTCTTCTAAACTCATTAACATTTCAACAACGTCTAAAGAGTCAGCACCTAAATCTTTTACTATTTCTTTATCAATAGTTACTTCATCAACTGATTTGTTTAATTGTTGTGCAATAAGTTCTTTTACTTTATCTACGGTTGCCATCAAAATATCCTCCAAATTTTATTAATTACATTATAATATATTTTTCCACTATTTGCAAGTAAATGATTAATTTTTTTATAATCATTTGCTTAATACGGGTAAACTATCAAAACCTTTTTTCAAATCTTCTTCGGTTGGGATATAATCAGTCATTGTTTTAGCATTAAACGCAGAATATGCTGCTAAGTCAAAATAACCTGTTCCCGTCAAGCAGAAAACAATTTTCTTATTTTCACCCGTTTTCTTACATTTAAGTGCTTCGTCAATCGCAACTCTAATAGTGTGAGAAGATTCTGGAGCAGGCAAAATACCTTCTGCTTTAGCAAATTGAACTGCTGCTTCAAATACTTTTGTTTGTTCAACAGAAACAGCATTAATATACCCATCGTGATATAGTTTTGATACGATTGGGTTCATTCCGTGATAACGAAGTCCACCGGAGTGACTTGTTGCAGGCATAAAGCCATTACCAAGCGTACACATCTTCATTAGAGGTGTAATTCTTCCCGTGTCACCATAGTCGTAAGCATACTTACCACGAGTAAGCGATGGGCAAGATTTCGGCTCTACACCAATAATTTTATATTTGGCAGTTCCATTAATAACGTCTTTAACAAACGGAGCGATAAACCCACCAAAGTTAGAGCCCCCACCAACGCAACTAATTAATAAATCAGGTTCAATATTATACTTTTCTAACGCAGTTTTTGTTTCTAAACCAATTATTGATTGATGCAATATAACGTGGTCCATAACGCTACCTAAAACGTATTTACAATTAGGAGTTTCTAGTGCTTTTTCGGTTGCCTCAGATACTGCACAGCCAAGTGAACCACCTGTTCCAGGGAACTTTTCATTAATTTCTCTACCAACCTTAGTAGTCATTGACGGACTTGGAATAACCTTACCACCGTAAGTTTCAATAATAGCCTTTCTAAATGGTTTTTGTTCTGCACTAGATTTAACCATATATACGGTTAAATCCAAACCAAAGTATGCACAAGACATTGCGAGAGCAGTACCCCATTGACCAGCACCCGTTTCAGTAGTAAGCGAAGTTAAACCTTGCTTTTTAGCGTAATATGCTTGTGCTATAGCAGAATTAAGTTTATGAGACCCTGAAGTATTATTCCCTTCAAATTTATAATATATTTCAGCCGGTGTATCTAAAACTTTTTCTAAGCAATACGCCCTTGTCAATGGTGATGGGCGAATCATCGTATAAAAATCTTGAACTTCATCTGGAATTGGAATATACTCGTCAGTTACGTTAAGTTCTTGCTTGGCTAATTCTTCGCAAAAAACTTCCTTAAAATCTTCCAAAGTACAAGGTTTTAAGGTCTTTGGATTAAGCGCAGGCTCATGTTTATCTTTCAAGACAGCATTGATATTATACCAACTTTTTGGCAATTCACTTTCAGTTAAAAAGATTTTTGTTGGAATAGTTTTGTTCTTCATTTCATTGCTCCTTTTATTTTAAAATATAAAAACACGGAAAAAACTCCTTTTTGGGACGAATTTATCCGTGTTGCCACCCAATTTCACAAACTAAGTTTGCCTCTTTTGATACTATCATATCACGCTACTTTAACGCTTAGCCTGCGTCGACAGATACTAAAATTTCACCATCGCCCTCAGTAACCCATTCAACATAACCTTGCCGATTGCTTCCACCAAACGCAAACTCTCTATTAAGCCCAAATTATGCCTACTATTTTACCTCATCGGTTTATCTTTTCTAAATAATAACACCTTTTTTAATTAATTGTCAACTATTTTATATAGATTTAGAGTTTTTTTATTAAAACTACGTAATCATTTTTATTTAAGATAACACTATTTTCATACTCAACGTTAGTAATTAAATCTGTTAAAGTTCCTGAAAATTCTAACGTTGAAACATCACCAACATTTACCGCAATCAAAAGTTCACAATTACGGTCTTTTCTAATAAATGCAAACATACCTTTATCAGCACAAACTTCGATAAACTTTCCATTTTTAAACGCTGAATATTCACTGCGCATTTTTCCCAAAAATTTATAGTGATACAATAACTCTAAATCTTGATTTTCCCAATCGTAAGTTCTTCTATTTAGTGGGTCTATATATCCTTGCATACCAATTTCATCACCATAATAAACTGACGGAACACCAAAAATTGAATATTGCAATAAAGATGCAATTTTAACTTTTTTCTTTGCTAATTTTAATTTATCTTCAGGAATAAACGTTTTAGACATTTCTTCCTTAGATTTTCCATCCATAGTAGCACCTGAAATAGCCGTTATAAGGCGAGAAGTATCATGCGTTGACAAAATATTCATTAAAGAATCTAAAACGTGTTTAGGATAATGGTCTAACTGTGATTTAATTGTTCTAGATAATAATTTTGCATCGCCATTTTTAACAAAATTAATAATAGCATCTTTTAAGGGATAATTCATTACTGAATCAAGTTCTTCGCCTAAAAAATATTCTCTTCTTTTGCCGTAAGCAATCTTATTAGACGCGTCTTCCCATACTTCGCCTATTACTATAGAATTTTTGTTTACATTTTTCGTTGCCTTAGTAATTTTTTTAACAAATTCACTTGGTAATTCATCAACAACGTCAAGTCTCCAGCCAGCAATACCTAATTTCGTATAATGGTCTATAACACCGTTTTTTCCTGAAATAAAGTCAACGTAATCACTATTACTCTCATTAACTGCAGGTAAAACGTCAATCCCCCACCAAGCATCATATTTATTAGGATATTCAATAAAATTATACCAAGAATAATACTTTGATTCTTTACTTTGATATGCGCCTATCGAATTATAATGGCCATATTTATTAAAGTAAACGCTATCGTCACCCGTGTGGTTAAATACCCCGTCTAAAATAATTTTAATATCAAGTTCATCAGCCTTGATAATTAAATTTTTTAAGTCTTTTTCGTTTCCCAATAATGAGTCGATTTGAAAATAATCGCCCGTATCATATCTATGATTTGAATATGCTTTAAATATTGGGTTAAGATATATTACGGAAACACCTAAATCTTTTAAATAAGGAAGTTTTAAAGTAATACCTTTCAAATCTCCCCCAAAAAAGTCATTGTTTAGAACCTTACCTTTTTCATTTGGTAATAAGTATGGTGTTTCGTTCCAATTTTCGTGCAAAATTTTTCCACTTTCAATAGTTTTTTTATTATCAAATGAATAAAATCTATCGGGAAAAATTTGATAAATTATACCACCATTAATCCAATTAGGATAATTATATTTTTTTTCGTATGCTGATAATTGAAATCTTGTTGGATTATAGGTTAACTCACCATAAAAATCTTCATTTTGCCCGATAAATATATTTTTACCAACGTAAAAGCAATAAAAATATAAGCCTTTATCAAATTTAATAGAACAAGAAAAAGTATCTCCATCTTTAATCATTTCAACTCTATTATCAAAATTTTCACCGTCTTTTTGAATAAGCATAAAAGCAGAGTCAAAATTACCTTTGACTCTGAACTTTATTTCTTTATTTACAGGCACTGCGCCCATATGACTTTTATAAAATTTATCTAAAGAGTTAAAATAACACATTATTTAATCCTTTTTAAGCCCCAAATATTATCAGCATAATCCCTAATACTTCTATCACTAGCAAAAATTCCTGCAGTAGAAATATTGTTTAAGCACTTTTTAGCCCATAAAATTTTATCTTTATACACGGAATCTGCTTTATTATGAACGTCAACGAACGCACCAAAATCAGCCAAGCACATATAAGGGTCGGCAATTGGACTGCCCGTTAAAAGATATTGTGCAATATCACTAAAAGTTTGTCCGTTAAAACCAACGTTTAGAGCGTTAATAACCTTTTCAAGTCGTTTATTGTTTACGTAGTAAGATGATGAATTATAGCCTTGTTTCCAAAGCCTATCAACTTCTTCACTAGTTAAACCGAAAATAAAGATATTATCGTCGCCACACGCTTGTCTCATTTCTACGTTAGCGCCGTCTAACGTACCGATAGTAAGCGCGCCGTTTATCATAAATTTCATATTACCCGTTCCACTAGCCTCTTTACCTGCTTGTGAAATTTGTTCACTAATTTCGGTTGCAGGCATAAGTTTTTCAGCCATTGAAACGCAATAATCTTCCATATAAACAACGTTTAACTTTTGATTAATTTTAGGATTTTTTCTAATATCTTCACCTAAACAACAAATAAGTTTAATTATTTGCTTAGCAAAATAATATCCAGGTGCTGCCTTTGCTCCAAAAATAAAGGTTTTTGGCTGAACAGGAAGGTCAGGATTTTCTTTCAAATCGTTATAAAGTGAGATAATGTATAAAGCATTTAACAACTGACGTTTATATTCGTGCAATCTTTTTGCTTGAACGTCGAATAAAGAGTCAGGATTGATAATAACACCCTGTTTTTTACTTGCAAAATCACAAAATTGTAATTTCTTTTTGTGTTTAATTTCGTTAAGGGCTTTTAATACCGTTTTATCGTTTTCAAACTTCTTAAATTCAATAAGTTTACTTGCATCTAAAACGTATCCGTCACCAATACAGTCGTTTAAAAGGCTACATAGTTCTGGGTTTGATTGACAAAGCCAACGTCTATGTGCAATACCGTTAGTTACGTTTGTAAACTTATGTGGATAAATGTCGTTAAAATCCTTAAAAATGCTATTTTTAATTATTTCGCTATGAAGTGCTGAAACACCGTTAACGGTATGCGAAGCAACTACGCAAAGATTTGCCATTTTAATTTGACTGTGAGAAAAAATACTCATTCTATCGATTTTATCCCAATCTCCTGGGAATTTATCCCACATTTCAGCGCAAAATCTTTGGTTGATTTCCCTTAAAATCATATGAATTCTTGGAAGCCTTCTTGCAATTAAATCTTCACTCCACTTTTCAAGCGCTTCACTCATAACGGTATGGTTAGTATATGCAACGGTTCTTGTCACAATATCCCACGCCCTTTCCCAAGAATATCCACGCTCATCCATTAAAATACGCATTAATTCAGGTATACAAAGTGCAGGGTGCGTATCATTAATATGAATCGATGCTTTATCAGGAAGAGTATCTAAAGAACCGTATCTTTTTTCGTGGTCGTTAACAATATCTTGAAGGGCTGCAGAAACCAAAAGATATTGTTGTTTTAATCTTAATGATTTACCTTCAAAATGGTTGTCAGACGGGTATAAAACTTTTGAAATTAAATCTGCTTCATTATCTTCTTGCATACTGCGCATATAATCGCCTTGTGAAAAGGTTTTCATATCGAAATCACGAATATTTTGCGCTTTCCAAAGTCTTAAAACTGAAACGGCTTCACTATCTTTACCCGAAATCATCATATCGTAAGCAACTGCTTCAACTTCCTTAGCGTCAAAGTGGTCGATTTTAAGTCCGTTTTCAGTCCAATTTTCTTTTAAATGACCGTCGAACTTAACTTTATAAGTCTTGTCGTGGCGTTGAGTTAACCAAACTTCACCACCAGGAAGCCAAATATCAGGCAATTCCATTTGCCAACCGTCAACGATTTTTTGCTTAAACAATCCGTATTCATATCTAATTGAATAACCCATTGCAGGATAGTTTTGGCTTGCTAAAGCGTCCATAAAGCATGCTGCCAATCTTCCTAACCCACCGTTACCAAGCCCAGCGTCTGGTTCAATTTGATAAAGTTCTTCTAACGAGCAATTAAATTCATTTTTAAGAGCATTATCAAGTGAATCTTGTATGCTTAAATTGTATGCATTATTCTTTAATGATTGTCCAAGCAAAAATTCCATACAGAGATAATAAACGCGCTTACCACCTTTTTCTCTATATTTTTTATTGAACGCGCTTCGTTTTTCAAGAAGCATATCTCTAATGCACATTACAACTGCTTTATAGATTTGCTCTTTGTTTGCTTCTTTAGGCGAAACGCCAAAATACTTAGATAATTTGCTCTTGATTAGCCCAACTGCTTCTTTTTCCGTCATAGTTCTAAAACTCCTGTCAAAGTAAATTTATTTATTGTATAATTTCTCATATTCCCCAGCTTGAACTTTCCACGAAAAATCCGTCGTCATCGCTCTTAATTGAACGTCTTTCCAAGCATCTTTATCTTTATATGTTCTAATTGCCTCGTTAATAACGTAAAGCATGTCGTGAGCGTTATAATCGTGAAAGGTAAACCCATTACCCTTAACGCCCGTATAAGCCTTAATACTATCGTTTAAGCCACCCGTTTCACGAACAACGGGAACTGTTCCGTATCTGCTTGCAATCATTTGTGATAAACCGCAAGGCTCCATTTTAGACGGCATCAAGAAAATATCAGCACCCGAATAAATTTTTCTTGATAAATCTTGATTAAACGCAATAACGGTAACACATTTACCTTGATAGCAATGTGATAAATGGCTAAAATAATTTTCATAACCAATTTCGCCCTTGCCTAAAATCACGACTTGAACGTCTTGAACTAATAGACTTTCAATAGCATCTTTAACAAGGTCTAACCCTTTATGCGAAACTAACCTTGAAATAATTGCTATAATAGGCACTTCTTTACGAACGGGCAAATTCAACATTTTTTGTAGTTCGGCTTTACAAATTTCCTTACCCGATAAATCGTCTTTAGAATAATTCGCAAATAAGAATTTATCCGTTTCGGGATTATAATAATCGATATCTATTCCGTTTAATATGCCGTGAAGTTTATGAGCATTTCTATTTATGATACTCTCTAAACCGTGAGCGAAGAAAGTATTTTTAATTTCTTCTGCATAAGTTGGACTAACGGTTGAAACGATATCAGTCATCTCAATTGCACCTTTCATTAAGTTAACCATACCGTTAAATTCAACAAAATTTTGGATTGAAGAAGTAAACCCAAATAAATCGCCGAATGTTTCCATGCCGAATTTACCTTGATATTCAATATTGTGAATTGTAAAAATAGATTTAACTTTTCTAAAGTTTTCATCGCCGTAATACATACCTTTTAGATATATAATCGACCCAGCAGTTTGCCAATCGTTACAATGCAAAATATCAGGATAAATGTTCAATCTTGATATCGTATCTAAAACTGCACGAGAGAAAAATGCAAACCTTTCACCGTCGTCGTAAAATCCATAAATATTACCTTCTCTCTTGAAATAAAATTCGTTGTCAATAAAATAGAATTTTACACCTTCATATTCATAATAGAAAACTCCACAATATTGTTGTCTCCAGCCAACAGAAACGTTAAAATTCGTTAAAAACTTAAACTGAGACTTAAAATCTTGGTTTATGCTACCGTATAATGGTAACATAACGCTAATATCTAAATTTTTATTTTTAGCAAGCGCTTTTGGTAGAGACCCTAAAACGTCAGCAAGTCCACCTGTAGCAATAAAAGGCGCTGCTTCAGAGCCAACAAATATTACATTTTTCTTTACGTTAACTTTTATTGTTGGTAATTTTTTTGTTGTTCTCGTTGACTTTTGAGTAGTTTTTTTATCGATATTTTTAGTTTTTGTTGATTTTTCTTTAGTTACAGTTTCTTTTTTAGCCATATTAACTCCTTCAATAATACTAAATCATAATTCCTTTTCCAATGTAGAAGGGGTGATTTTCACTGCCAGATAAAACTTTTCTATCGCGAATAGTAACGTTTTTATCTGCAATAATGCAATTTAAGGTGCTATTTTCACCTAGCACGGTATTTTGCATAATAATACTATTTTTAACAACAGCACCTCTTGCAACTTTAACGTTTCTAAATAAAATGCTGTTTTCAACTTCGCCTTCGATAATGCAACCATCGGCTATCATTGAATTTTTAACGATTGCGCTATTGCCATATTTGGTTGGAGCAGAATCGCGAATTTTAGTAAACACACTTCTATCACCAAAAACTTCGTGACGGAAATTTTCATCAAGCATTTTCATATTGCTATCAAAATATGCTTGAAGCGACGTTATCCCTTCGTAAGCACCTTTATGTTCAAACCCGTAAATCTTCATTGAAGAAACGTTTTCAGCAATAACGTCGGTCATAAAGTGGCGTTTATTGTGCGAAATGCTATCCATAACGATGTTTTGAAGAAGTGATTTTTTCATTACGAAAATATTCGTAAATACGTTAGAATATTTATCGTTTAATCTTTCTTTATAGTTCACGCCAACTATCCTATCTTCAACAATATCAAACGTAGTTGCGTTTTTAGCAGAATAAGTGCCATTTTCATATTTTTTATAAACTAAAGTGATGTCTGCACGATTACGAATATGATAATCAATTACTTCACGATAATTAATTCTACAAACTGAATCGCAGTCGGTCATAACGACGTATTCTTCGTCAGCCCTAAATAGAAAACTTGTTATTCCCTTTAACGCTTCTAACCTTGAAGTATATAAACTACTGCTTGATGTGTCACCAAACGGAGGTAAAATAATTACACCACCGTCTTTTCTTGCTAAGTCCCAATCTTTACCACTTCCAACGTGGTCCATTAAAGATTGATAATTACTCTTAGTGATAATACCGACGGTATCAATACCAGAATTAACCATATTAGATAGTGGGAAATCGATAAGTCTATATCTTCCGCCAAACGGAATAGACCCTAACGTTCTAATCCTTGCAAGTTCAGGAACGTTATCATCGTGAATATTTGAAAAAATAATACCAACTGCTCTCATATTACACGCCCTCCTTAGTTAATTCTTTATCAATAATTTTTCCGCCTTCTATCAATTCTCCATCAGTTACAACTGAATTTCTACCAACGACGGTTATACCCTTATTGGACTCTTTAACTTCACCTATTTTTGCGTTCTTTCCAACGGAAACGTTTTCGTCGATTATAGAATATTCTATTACTGCATCTTCATCAATGGTAACGTCACCCATAATAATACTGTTTTTAACAGTTGCACCTTTTTTCACAATAACGTTACTTGCTAAAACTGAATTTTCAACAGTACCGAAAATTTCACAGCCAGACATAATAATACTATTGTCGGTTTTTGCGCCGTCTCCAATATATTGTGGTGGTGCTAACGGGCTTCTTGATTGAATTTTCCAATTATTATCACCAACGTCAAACTTAGGATTATCACCAAGTAAATCCATATTTGCTTCAAATAGCGAATCAATAGTTCCAACGTCTTTCCAATATCCTTCAAATTTATAAGCCATCATTTTTTCACCTGCGTTAAGCATTTTAGGTAAAACGTTTTTACCAAAGTCGTTTGAAGATTCGGGGTCTAGATTATCTTCTTCAAGATATTTACATAATTTCTTTGTTGAAAAAACGTATATACCCATTGAAGCAAGAGTTGATTTTGGCTTTTTAGGTTTTTCTTCAAATTCATAAATAGAGCCGTCTTCATTAGTGTTTAAAATTCCAAATCTAGATGCTTCTTCAATTGGAACGTCTATCGCGGCAATAGTACAATCAGCATCGTTTAAAATATGGTAATTTACCATCAAGGAATAATTCATTTTATAAATATGGTCACCCGACAAAATCAAAACGTAATCAGGATTATATTGCTTAATAAAACGCAAGTTTTGATAAATTGCATTAGCAGTTCCTTTATACCAATCGGAAGAATTTTTACCTTGATAAGGTGGCAGAATATGCACACCACCAAAGTTTCTATCCAAATCCCACGGTTGACCGTTGCCTATGTAATTATTCAATATCAACGGTTGATATTGAGTTAAAACACCAACGGTATCTATCCCCGAATTTATGCAATTTGATAAAGGAAAGTCAATAATTCTATACTTTCCACCAAACGAAACTGCCGGTTTAGCAATATTGCTTGTCAAAGCGTATAACCTACTGCCTTGTCCCCCTGCTAAAAGCATTGCAACACATTTTTTCTTCCTTACCATATACGTTTTTCTCCTTAAATTTTGGTTTTTTTATTCAAATAAATTCCTGAAAATTTTGGCAAATCTAAGCAAATAGAATATTCTCTTCCGTGAGCATATTTTTTTGCCGTTTTATAAGTTTTCTTCTTTAATAAGCCGTCTCCCCCGAAACGCTTATCGTTAGAAGATAACAAAATACGATATTCGCCGTAATCTAAGCCTAAACGATACTTATAAATATCTCTGCCTGAAAAATTAATAATTGCGATTAACTCGTTACCACTTTTATCAGTCCTTTTAAAAGCGATAACGTTATTATCTTTTTCATCAACCGATATCCACGAAAATCCGTTCCAACCGTCTTCAATTTCATATAAAGGCGAATTGTTTTTATAAAAATGATTAATAGTTTTATTAAACTTAAAGAGTTTGTTATGAAGTTCAAAGTCAAGCATAAAAAACTCTAATCCTTCTTTATAATCCCATTCCTTAAACTGACCATATTCATTTCCCATAAACGACAATTTCTTTCCAGGGTGAGCGTACATATACATCCAAAAAGCGCGAAGCGAAGAAAATTTATCTTCAATATTGCTTGCGTTCATTTTGTCTAAAAGTGATTTCTTTCCATGAACGACTTCATCGTGTGATATAGGTAAAATATAATTTTCAGTAAACGCATAACACATCGAAAAGGTTAATTTATCGTGCATTCCCGAACGAAAATACGCATCAGTTTGCATATACGACAAAACGTCGTTCATCCACCCCATGTTCCATTTATAGTTAAAACCTAGTCCACCAATAGAAACGGGCTTGGTTACAAGTGGAAAAGCAGTAGATTCTTCTGCAATCATTAAAGCGTTAGGAAATTTTGAATATACAACTGAATTTAATTTTTTCAAAAACGCTATTGATTCGAGATTATATCTTTCGCCGTCTTTATTCGGTATCCATTCGCCTTCTTTTTTATCATAATCTAGATATAGCATTGACGCAACTGCGTCAACTCTAAGCCCATCAATGTGATATTTTTCAAACAAGAACATTGCGTTTGAAATTAAAAAACATTGAACTTCGTTTCTACCTAAATCAAAAATTCTAGTTCCCCAAGTCTTATGCTCCATTCTATCCCAACCCTGATTTTCATAACAGAGCGAGCCGTCAAATTCATAAAGACCGTGTAAATCTTTTGGGAAATGCGCTGGAACCCAATCAACTATAACGGAAATCCCTTTTTTATGAAACGCATCGACAAGCGCCATAAAATCTTTAGGTGTTCCAAACCTTGAAGTAGGTGCATAATACCCCGTAACCTGATATCCCCACGAACCATCAAACGGATATTCGCTTATCGGCATAAGTTCGACGTGAGTATAACCCATTTCGGCAACGTAAGAAACTAATTCTTTTGCCATTTCCCTATACGAAAGATAACTTCCGTCAGCCTTTCTTTTCCAAGAAGCAAGATTAACTTCATAGACGTTCATCGGCTTATCGTAAGGAGCAGTTTTATTTTTAATAAACTCATCGTCTTGCCAATGATATCCTTCGATATCATATACTTTTGATGCGTTTGCAGGCGTTGTTTCCGCGTGAAACGCATAAGGGTCGGCTTTAAGAACCGTATGCTTAAAACCGGTAATTGCATACTTGTAATTATCATAAACGTTTACGTTTGGAATAAAAAGTTCGTAAACTCCCCCGTCGCTTATTCTTTGCATAAGGGACGCATTTTCATCCCAACCGTTAAAATCACCTACTACCGAAACCTTTTTCGCATTTGGCGCCCAAGTTCGAAACATTACGCCCTTTTTACCGTCAATTTCACTAAAATGCGCACCCATATAATCGTATGCGTTATAATTAGTTCCTTGATGAAAAAGATATAAGGGTAAATTAGATTTATTATCGTTCAAATTAAGATTTTTTTTCTTCATTTTTTTAACAGGTATATTCGTCTAATTTAGATGGTGCTAAATCCATTTCTTTTTTAGTGTTTTCGTAACCTTTTTTACCAAATAAAGCATACGTGGCATTTTTTCCACCTTCTACGCCAGGTTGATTAAAAGTATCAATGTTGAGCATCGCACCTGCATACGCAGTTTCCATTTCAAACAAGTATAAAAGTTCACCGATAGTAAATGCGTTAACTTCTGGTAAAATTATCGTATGATTTAATCTGTTTGCCATGGTCAAAGCATATTCGGTAGCCTTTCTTTCTGCAGTAATCAATTCATTCATAGTATGTCCACATAAGAAGTTTACGTCAGGAATATCTTCACAACCGTTGCTAATTTTATAAGTAGCACGATAATTTTCAACACCGATTAAAGTAACTACCTTATCAAACGGACCTTCCCTATATAATTGAACTTGAGAGTGTTGGTCGGTTACCCCAAGCGCTTTAACAGGAGTTTGACCAACGAAAACCTTTGAGCCGTTTTTATCGACTGCTTTTCCTAAACTTTCACCCCAAAGTTGACAATACCAGTCAGCGATATATTTAAGACTATCAGCGTATGGCATCATAACTGAAATATTTTTTCCCCTTTGCATTGCTAAATATTGTAAAAATGCAGTAAGCAATGCAGGATTTTTCTTAATATCTTTCTTCATGCAAATTTTATCCATATATTTTGCACCGGCAAGAAGTTCTTTAATATTAATTCCAAGAACTGCAGCAGGCAACAAACCAACAGGAGAAAGTTGTGAAAATCTTCCACCCACGCCATCAGGTATGTAGAAAGTTTTTAAATCTTCAGCGTTTGCAATCTTGATTAAATTGCCTTTATTTGCTGAAGTAGTTGCAATCATATGTTCTTTAGCCTTATCGCCATATCTCTTCTTTAAAATATCCATTATTATTAGATATTGAGCCATGGTTTCGCTAGTTGCACCACTCTTAGTTACAACGTTAAACACAGTCTTATCTAAATCTAAAACGTCAAGCAACGCAACCATTCTTTCAGGGTCAACGTTATCTTCAACGTAAAATTTTGGCGCTTTACGTTTATATTTAGGCAATTCATTATGCCTTAAATGACATAACGCTTGAAAAACTGCTATAGGACCTAATGCTGAACCACCAATTCCTAAAACAACAAAATTATCAAATTTCTTTCTTATATTTCTAGCAGTTAAAATAATATCATCAACGATTTCTTTTTGATTATAAGGAAGTTCAGTCCAACCCATCATACCTTTACCACGATTTGATATAACTTCGTTATAACTTTTATTAATCAATTCGCGATTATCCAAAAAGTCCTTTTTAGAAAAGCCTTCTTTTTCACCTACGAATTCTTTCATCATGTTGTTGTAGTCAACCTTAAGTTGCATTTCTTTTCGCCAAGATGCATTTTTGTAGTTCATATTTATTCCCCCTGTATTTGATATTATAGTAAATTATAATATTAATTTTATAATAATACAATATATTGTATTTGTCAATACCATACTACACATTTTACCATAAATATTGTAAATTTTTGGCAAAAAAATACTACATTTAATTTGACAATTGGTTAAAATAAAAATAAAATTATTAACAAATGTTATTTATTAATTGGTACTTATGTTAAAAAATATTATTTTCGATTTAGGAAACGTTATTCTAAAATTCAGCAGAGACTTTCTTCTTAGTAATTTTTATACGGGTGAAGATTACGCATTGCTAAAAGATAAACTTTTTTGCGATTGGGAAATGCTTGATGATGACAGCATTTCTTTGACTGACTATAAGAAAAAGGTCATATCTTCCCTACCTAATCACTTAAAATGTTACGCAAATAGCGTTTTAGATAATTGGGAATATTATATGACCTATAGTGAGGGAATAATTTCTCTTATTCAAGAATTAAAGCAAAATGGATATAAACTTTATTTATTATCCAATATGACCTATCACTTTATTAATAACGATTACAAATTTCCTATTTTAAAAGAATTTGACGGCTTAGTTTACTCAGCGCCTATAAAAATGTTAAAACCTAATCCTGAAATTTATCAATATTTACTTGATAAATATTCGTTAAACCCAAAAGAGTGTTTATTTGTTGACGACATGAAAACGAACCTTGTGGGAGCCACAAGGTTCGGTATCAACACTTTCCTTTTTGAAGGAGACGTTAAAAAGTTAAGAGATTTTATTTTAACCTTTTAAGTCTTTAAGTTGTGCAATAATTTTTTTGCGAATATCAAGATACTTATTTAGTTTTGCTTTTTCAGCATCTACAAGTGATTTTGGTGCTTTTTCCAAGAAGCCTTGATTTGAAAGTTTACCGTTAGCACGCGCGATTTCCTTTTCTACGGAGTCGCGCTCTTTTTCTAATCTTTCAATTTCTTGATTAAAGTCTACAAGTTCACCGAGTGGAACGAATAGTTCAAACCCATCAATAACTTGAGCAACAACTTTTTCTTTAAGTTCGCTCTTGTCTTCAATAAGTTGAATATCTTGTACACCTGCAAGTTTTTCAACGTATATTGAACCGTTTTTAATAGTCTTTTTGTTTTCGGTCTTAACGAAAAGTGTAACGCGCTTTGATGGAGTAGCCCCAACCTTTGCCTTAATATTTCTTACCGTTTTAATAATTTCTTTAATAGGTTCAATATCCTTAACTGCAGACGGATAATTAAGTTTGCCGTTATATCTTGGGAAATCAGCAAGCATAAGTGGACCGTTTGCATTAGGTATGCTCTTATAAATCTTTTCGGTTATAAATGGAATAAAAGGATGCAAAAGTTTAACGATTTCACCTAATACGTAAACTAAAACACTTACGGTATCGTTTCGTTTTTTCTCATCTTCACCGTATAAAACAGGCTTAGTGAGTTCTATATACCAATCACAGAAATCCGTCCATACGAAATCGTATAAGTTTGCAAGAGCAACCCCCATTTCGTATTTTTCCATATTTACGGTAACTTCACGAACGGTCTTATTGAATTTTGAAATAATCCATTTATCAGCAGAATTTAACTTACAATCTTTGATATTTGAAATGGTTTTATCTTCAGCGTTCATTAGAACGAATCTAGATGCATTCCAAATTTTATTCATAAAGTTACGAGCGCCTTCAATCTTTTCATCGGAAAATCTCATATCACTACCGGCAGCAACACCGTTAATAAGAGAAAATCTTAAAGTATCAGCACCGTATTTATCAATAATTTCCGTTGGGTCAATACCATTGCCCAAAGACTTACTCATCTTTCTGCCTTGTGAGTCACGAACTAAACCGTGAATTAAAACGTCCTTAAACGGAATGCGTTTCATATGTTCTAACCCTGAGAAAATCATTCTAGCAACCCAGAAGAAAATAATATCGTAACCGGTAACTAAAACGTCAGTTGGATAAAAATAATCCAATTCTTCAGTTTTATCTGGGAAACCAAGCGTTGAGAACGGCCACAATGCTGATGAGAACCAAGTATCCAAAACGTCTTCGTCTTGTTTAATATGCGTTCCACCACATTTCGTACAAACTTTTACGTCTTCTTTAGAAATAATCATTTCACCACAGTCTTGACAGTAGTATGCAGGAATACGATGACCCCACCAAAGTTGACGTGAAATACACCAATCCTTAACGTTTTCCATCCAATTAAAGTAAATTTTAGAAAATCTTTCAGGAATAAACTTAACGCTTTTCTTTCTAACAACGTCTATTGCAGGTTTTGCAAGTGGTTCCATCTTAACAAACCATTGTTTGCTAACTATTGGTTCAACGGTATGATTACACCTATAGCAATGTCCAACGTTATGGTGAAGTGGTTCAATCTTTTCTAACGCGCCAATTTCTTTTAATTCTTCAACGATTTTTTCTCTACATTCTAATGCAGGCATACCAACGTATTTGCCTGCTTTTTCGTTCATAGAACCGTCGTCAGCAATAACTTTTACTACTTCAAGTTTATGACGAAGTCCAACTTCAAAGTCGTTAGGGTCGTGTGCAGGCGTAATCTTAACAGCACCCGTACCAAATTCAAGTTCAACATATTCGTCGTAAACTAAAGGAATTTCTTTATTTACTATCGGTAAAATAAGCATTTTACCTTCCATACCCTTATATCTTGGGTCTTTTGGATTAACCGCAACCGCAGTATCGCCAAGCATAGTTTCAGGTCTTGACGTTGCAACTGTAACGTATTGGTCGGTATCTTTAATTTGATACTTAATATACCAAAGATGGCTGTCTTCTTCAACGTATTCAACTTCAGCGTCGGAAAGCGCAGTTTTACAGTCAGGACACCAGTTAATAATCCTATTCCCACGATAAATTAAACCTTTTTCATAAAGATTAACGAAAACTTCTTTTACTGCGCGTGAACATCTTTCGTCCATAGTAAACGCTAAACGCGACCAATCACAAGAAGAACCTAGGGTCTTTAATTGTTCAATAATTCTTCCACCGTATTTTTCTTTCCAAGCCCATGCTCTTTCCAAGAAACCTTCACGACCAACGTCTTTTTTGGTTAAACCTTCTTTTGCCATTTGTTCAACGATTTTTACTTCGGTAGCAATAGACGCGTGGTCTGTTCCAGGAAGCCACAACGCAGAATAACCTTGCATGCGCTTAAAACGTATAAGCGTGTCTTGCAAAGTTTCATCAAGGGCGTGACCCATGTGTAGTTGACCGGTAATATTTGGTGGTGGGATTACGATTGTAAACGGAAGTTTATTTGCATCAACATTTGCTTTAAAATATCCGTTTTTCTCCCATTCTTGATAAATTTCCTTCTCAAATTCCGAAGGATTATAAGTTTTTGCCATATTCATAAGGCTTTCTCCTTTTTAGATACTTAATGATTATACTTAATATTTTAAGAAAAGTCAAACGTATCTTAAATAATTATCCAAGTAAAATTATCAAATACACGAATATTTTCATAGAATAAATTATAATAAACAAATTTAGGAGACAAATATGAAAAAAATTATTACATTTTTACTCTGTTTTATACTAGCGATTTTTCCACTAAGTGGGTGTAAAGATAAAAATTCAAACACCATAAGGCTAAACGAAGTTACCCACTCGGTATTTTACGCACCACTTTACGTTGCAATAGAAAACGGTTATTTTGAAGAAGAAAACTTGACGATTGAACTAACAAACGGTGGTGGTGCTGACAATTCTATGACAGCACTTCTATCAAAAACTGCAGATATCGGCTTAATGGGACCTGAAACGGTTATTTACGTTCACAATCAAGGCAAAAAAGATGCGCCTAAAGTGTTTGGACAATTAACTCAAAAAGACGGTTCTTTCTTAGTGTCAAGAGTTGCAGAGCCTGAATTTAGTTGGGAAAATCTTAGAAATAAAGAGATTTTAGCAGGTAGAAAAGGCGGTGTACCTGCAATGACGTTTGAATATATTTTAAATGAATTAAATATGAAAAACGGTCAGGATTTTACATTAAATTTTGACGTTCAATTTAATCTAATGACCAGCGCGTTTTTAGGTGGAACTGCCGATTATTGCACCGTTTTTGAACCAACTGCTTCAGAATATGAAAAGTCTGGTCAATGGCATATCGTCGCAAGCGTCGGTGAACAAGGTGGCGAAATTCCATACACTTCGTTTATTGCATTAGAAAGTTATTTAGAAGATAATCAAAATCAAGTGAAATCATTTTTAAAAGCAATAAAAAAAGCGCATGAATTTATTGCAACGCACACTGAATATGAAGTTGCAGAAGCAATAGTAAAGCAATTCCCTTCTACAACTATTACTTCAATTGAAACTTCAATTAAAAGTTATAAAAAAATCGATGCGTGGAAAACTGATTTACAAGCAACACAAGAAAGTTTTACAAGACTACAAAATATAATGAAAAATGCTGGAGAATTAAGTAGCGAAGTTGAATTTAGTAAACTTGTTGATAATTCTTTAGCAAAAGAAATTTTTGGATAAATAACATTTTAACGGCGGAAAACTTATGAAAAAACTACTTGAATTAAAAAGCGTATCGCTAAATTATTACACAGTTACCGACGAAATAACAGCGGTAGAAAATTTAAGTTTTGATTGTGAAGAAGGTGAATTTACTTCTATAATCGGTCCGTCAGGCTGTGGTAAAACGACTATTTTATCGTTAATTGCAGGATTACTTACCCCAACTGACGGTAAAATTTTAATAGATGGAAAAGAAAGCGCCACTAGAGATAACTTAAGTTATATGCTACAAAAAGACCACTTATTCCCGTGGCGAACTATTGAAAAAAACGTTTATCTTCCCCTTGAAATTAAAAAAATAAATAATGAATTAAATCGCAATTTTGCTAATTCATTACTTGAAAAATACGGACTTAAAGAATTTAAGAAAAAGTATCCTCACCAACTTTCAGGTGGTATGCGCCAGCGCGTTGCGTTAATTAGAACGTTAGTTTCAAATCCATCGCTTTTACTATTAGACGAACCATTTTCTGCCCTTGATTCGCAAACAAGATTGTCAGTTTGCGACGACGTTTATAAAATTATAAAAGCAGAGCAAAAAACTGCAGTTTTAGTTACTCACGATATATCCGAAGCAATCTCTATGTCAGACAAAATCATCGTCTTAACCAATAGACCAGCAAAGGTAAAAACGGAAATTAGACCAAACCTTGACGGAGATACTCCATTACGACGACGCGAAAGCAAAAACTTCGGCATTATTTTCGAAAAAATATGGAAGGAATTACACTCATGAAAAAAGAAAACAACTTCTCTCCCCAGCATTTAAGTTATATTAAAAAATCTAAAAGAGAAAGCGTTTTAGTTTGGATTTTAAGATTTTCAATTTTAATATTTTTATTATGTGCTTGGGAATTATGTGCTTATTTTAACATTATCGATTCATTTATTTCAAGTAGTCCGTCTAGAATAGTTGTAACAATAAAAAACTTATTTACTGAAAATAATCTGCTTTATCACGTTTGGGTTACTTTATATGAAACGGTTTTAGGCTTTTTAATTGCCGTTGGCTTAGGATATCTAATTGCCCTTTTACTTTGGTGGTCCGAGCGTTTAAGAAGAATTTTAGAGCCATATATCGTAGTCTTAAATAGTTTGCCAAAGATTGCCCTTGGTCCAATTATAATCGTTTGGTGTGGAAGTGGCAGTAAAGCAATAATATTTATGGCTGTATTAATTGGCATAATCGTTGCAACAATAACCATGCTTAACGGATTTTTAGCAACCGAAAAAGATAAGATTTTACTATTAAAATCGATGGGCGCAAATAAATTTCAAATATTATTAAAATTAGTTATACCAGGCTCTTTCCCAACCTTAATAAGTATGCTTAAAATAAGCGTTGGTTTAGCATGGGTTGGCTCAATTATGGGCGAATATTTAGTTTCTAGAGCAGGTCTTGGCTATTTGATAGTATACGGCGGGCAAGTATTTAAATTAGATTTAGTTATGTCAGCAACCGTCGTTCTCTGCGTTTTAGCAACTTTAATGTACGCAATCGTTGCTGTTTTGGAAAAAATCTTAATTAAATATGATAACAATTAAAAAAAGAGCGAATATTCGCTCTTTTTTAATTTATTTTGATAGCATTAATGAGTTTATAACTGCTAAAAGCATTACTCCAACGTCACCTATCATAGCAACCCAAATAGGTAAATTTATTAATACCCCTAAAAGCATTATTAAAAACTTAACTATTAACGAGCCAAAAATATTAATTTGCACGGCTAAATTCGTTCTTTTTGCAAATTTAATTAAATGATTTATCTTATTAACGTCATCGTTCATAATAACTACGTCAGCACTGTCAATAGCAATTTCATTGCCCATTTTGCCCATCGCTACGCCAACGTCAGCGCTTACTAGTGTTGGGCTATCGTTTATACCGTCACCAACGTACATAATTTTGCCAAAGTTTTCATTTTTAATTTTATTAAAAAGTTCAAGTTTTTCATTTGGTAAAAGTTCTGCAAATATTTTATTAATTCCAACTTCATTGCCAATTTCCTTAGCAATATTAGTGCTATCCCCCGAAAGCATATAAAAATTTTCAATGTTATTTTTTCTAAAATTAAAAATTGCGTCTTTTACCCCTAACTTAATCTTATCTTTTAGTAAAATTGCGCCAACAAATTCACCACTAATAGCAAGATATAATACCGTTCCAACATAATTTTCTTTTATATAATCTATTTTGTTTTCACGCATTAATTTTTCATTTCCAATTAGTACTAATTTCCCATCAGCAGTGCCAACAATTCCCTTTCCTACAATTTCATCTACGTTATCAACTATTAATTTTTTATTTAGGTTGAAATTTTTAGAAATTATCTTTGAAATTGGATGATTTGACTTGTTTTCTATAGCACAAACTAATTCCTTAATATAATCTTCATTATTTTTATCTAAGATTTTAATTTCATCAATTTCAAATTCACCTTTTGTTATCGTTCCAGTTTTATCAAAAACAATAGTTTTCAAATTTTTAAAATTATCTAAAACACTACTGCCTTTAACTAAAATACCACGTTTCGCAAAACTTCCAATACTGATAAAATAAGCAAGTGGAACTGAGATAACCAAAGCGCATGGACATGAAACAACTAAAAATGATAAACTTTTATATATCCACTTAGTAAAATTATAGCCGTCAAATAACGGGAATATAACGGCTAAAATTAGCGCGAAAATAAAAACTAACGGTGTATAGATTTTTGCAAAACTAGTAATAAATTTTTGCGATTTTGCTTTTTTTGAATTAGCGCTTTCAACCAAAGAAATAATTTGTTCAACGGTACTATCTTTATAAAGTTTAGTTGTCTTAATCATAAACGGTGAAGAAACGTTAATATATCCACTTAAAACATTTTCACCGCTAGAAATTAACTTTAATTTACTTTCACCCGTAATTGCCTTTGAGTCAACTTCAATTGGTTTACCGATTAATACCCCGTCAATCGCAACCCTTTCTCCACTTTTAATCTCAATTAAAGTGCCAATTTCAACGTCTTCAGGCTTTAAGTCAATAAAGCCATCTTTCGTATAGGCGTGAACAATCTTGCTTTTTAACTTTGAAAGTCCAGCAATTTTTCTTTTTGAAGACGTTGTTGCTAAACTTTCTAAAGTTTCACCCAAATAAAACAACACTAATATAAACGCGCCTTCAAAACTTTCACCAATGATAAACGCAGTTAAGGACGCTATTATCATTAACGTGCTTTCGTTAAATATTTTTCCTTTAAATAAATTTTTCAAAAATTCATAAATTAAATGATACCCACAAACTAAACCTGAAAAAATAAAAATAATTAATCTTGTATCTCCTTTAACGATAAATCCAATAATTATTAGTATCGTAGAAATCAAAACCTTTAAAAAATCAAATAAATATAATTTTATCGTGCTTTTTTCTTTATTAGAGTTTATTATACTATTTTTTGCTTGACAATGTAGACAGCCACAACTAATTCCATTATCGTGATTTTCCATTTTATTTACTCCTTTGTTATTAGTATATTATAATTTACTAATATAGTTTTTTGTTAAAAAAGGCAACTTTCGTTACCTTTTTATTCTATTTAATTGCATTTTTCGTGCTTTATCACCATATCGATAATGGATATAACGTGCTGATCGGCAAGCGAATATAACACTTGATTTAACTCTTTTCTAGCCTTAACGATATTTCCATCTTTTAATTTTCTTAAATGTTGGGAAGTTGCAGACTGTTTAGCGCCCGTTATTTCACAGATATGATGAACACACAACTCACCTTCTTTTAGCGCCAATACAATTTTCATTCTGCTAGCATCGCTTAAAAGTGAAAATACTTTACTCGCATATAAAACTTGGTCATTATACTCGAAAGAATTAAGCAATTTATCTTTTATTAAATTATGCTTTGTTGATATACACTTTTCCATATTTTTAATACCCTATATTAGTACTTACTAATATATTAACTTATTTTATAGAAAAAGTCAAACAAATTTACAATAAAATACAAATTACCCCGCCTCTATTTTCATTTACTATTCTAGTTAAAGTTTTTCTCATTTTATTTTGAGCGTCTTTAGGCATTGCCGTAAGTTTTCCCGCTAAGCCTTCGTTAACTAAATCGTGTAAAGATTTTCCAAACATGTTCGTTTCCCAGATGCCTGCTGGATTATCTTCAAATTTTGTCATAATATAATTTATTATATCTTCGCCCTGTTTTTCAGTTCCAACAATTGGTGCAACTTCGGTTGCTACGTCAACCTTCATAATATGTAAACTTGGTGCTGACGCTTTTAATTTTACACCGTATTTACTACCTTGTTTAACCAAAACAGGCTCTGCTAAATCCATTTCGTCAACGGTAGGTAACACTACCCCGTAACCACTTTCTTCTGCGTCTATAAGCGCAGTTTTAATTTTTTGATATTTTTGCTTTTCTTCGGCGAAAGTTTTTATGTAATTTAATAATTGATAATCATCTTCAATGTTTTCATCACACTCACTAGATAAAACTTCATAAAATAAATTTTCTTTTGCTAATAATTCGTAATCGCTTTCACCTTTATCTAATTTTAATTCTTTTAAGGAAAGTTTATCAAATCTTTCACTATCGTTAAAACACTCGTCAAGCAAATTAAAATCACTCATTTTTTTGATTGACTTTGAATTTTCTTTAATTTTTTCTATCATTTCCGTTATTACGGGGCTATTTATTGGTAACGCCTGCATCCATGACGGAATTTTTACGTTAAATGACGACATTGGAAATTCTAATAATACCTTTTCCATTATTTCAGTAATATCGTCTGCACTCATATTTAATACGTCAGCACAAATTACAGGTATTTCATATTTTTCTTCAAGATTTGAAGCAATTTTTAGCGTTGAATCATTATTTGGTGTTTTAGAATTAAGCACAATTACAAACGGTTTATTTAATTCCTTTAATTCTTCAATTACTTTTTCTTCAGCAGATATATAACTATTCCTTGAAATTTCCCCAAAACTTCCGTCTGTAGTAACTACAACGCCAACGGTTGAATAATCTTCAATAACTTTTCTAGTTCCTATTTCCGCTGCTTTTTCAAAAGAAATTTCCTTATCATCCCACGGGGTTTTAACTAAGCGTGGTTTTTCGTTTTCTTCGTGCCCTACTGCCCCTTCGACTAAATAACCAACACAATCGACCAATCTAATGTTGGCTGACGCTTTATTTTTAAATTGAACTTTTACCCCGTTTGCCGGAATAAATTTAGGTTGAGTTGTCATTATAGTTTTACCGTCAGCCGATTGTGGCATTTCATCAGTTGCAATTTGTTTTTGTAGTTTATTACTAATGTTTGGCAATATAAACTTTTCTACAAATTTTGTTATAAACGTTGATTTTCCCGTTCTTACAGGTCCTACCACGCCAATATAAATATCCCCGCCGGTTCTCGTTGATATGTCTTTATAGACATTATATTTTTCCATAAAAAAACCTCCCATACATTACACAAGTAATATATGAAAGGCTTTTTAACATTATGAAAAATTTTAAAAATTTACTTTTAACCTTTTACGTCTTCGCTCTTTTTATTTCTTTCAGCTTGTATTTTTGCACGCGCCTTTTTTAACTTCATTTTTATTACCATACCTTTAATTGAAGTAGGATGTTCTTCACCTGCCAACATTCTTTCTATATTGTGCCTATGCGCAAGTAATGTCAACAACGATATAGTTAATATTATTAAGTTAGAAATAACCAAATAGGTTGAAGTTTGTATAAAAGATGATTCGTTATACTTTAAGAACAATCTAATAGCAGTGCCTATTGCAGGCGGTGTTATTGCTATAAAAGAACCCATTGCGCCGAATTCAGTAAAATATATAAAAACCAATGCTGCAACTAGTGCCATTATTAAAACTACTGCCCATTCCCAACCAAAAAGTGAAGATGAAATTAAAAATACGCCAATTGTTGAAGCAATACCTTTACCACCTTTAAACTTTAAAAATACAGGAAATATATGACCCGTAACAGCCAAAAGTCCACATAAATACATTGCAAAATCAGCAACAACAAAATCCGTTCCGTCAAAATATCTATTTTTAGTCAATAAAAAGGCCACAAGGGTTGGAATTGCACCTTTCATAATATCTAAAAAGAACGTCAAAAGCCCTAATTTAAGCCCAAAATTTCGGCTCATATTTAACGTTCCAGGATTTCCACTTCCAAGTTTTCGTATATCGCCTTTTTTACTTTTTGAAATTATGAGCGCCCAATTTATATTGCCGATAAAGTAACTAGAAATGGCTAAAATTATAATTAATAGCAAATTACTCATCGTCGCTATTTTCCCTAACTACTATTTTAATTGGTGTTCCTGAAAAATCGTACGCTTTACGTATACAATTTTCTAAATACCTTTTGTATGAAAAATGCATAAGCGCAGTTTCATTTACAAATAAAATAAACGTTGGTGGATTAACTCCCATTTGAGTAACGTATTTAATCTTAAGGCGCTTGCCGTTAACCGAAGGTGGTTCGTTTGCCCTTACACAATCTAAAATTAAATCGTTAAGTTGACCTGTGGAAATACGTCTATTATTATTTTCTAAAACTTTACTTGCTAAATCTAAAATTTTATCAGTTCTTTGTCCGGTCTTTGCAGACACGTAAATTGATTGTAAATAATCCATAAATTTTAATGATTCATTTAAATCATAATTAAATTTATTGATTGTGTTAGTGTCTTTTTCAATCAAATCCCATTTGTTCATAACGATGATTGACGGCTTGCCTTGTTCATGAACGTATCCACAAATTTTAACGTCTTGTTCGGTAACGCCTTCGTTTGCATCAATCATAATTATGCAAACGTCAGCACGCCTAATAGCGCCTAAAGCGCGTAAAACACTATAATATTCCAAATCTTCTTCAACGCTTTTTTTCTTTCTTATGCCTGCAGTATCAATTAAAGTATATTTAGTATCTTTATAGACAAAAGGAGTGTCTATCGCATCTCTAGTAGTGCCTGCTATGTCAGACACAATCGTTCTATCAAACCCTAGTAATTTATTACACAAACTTGATTTGCCTGCGTTAGGTTTTCCAACGACTGCAAGTTTAATAGACTGGTCGTCTTCCTTTTCGCCGTTTTTATCAAAGTTTTCAACTACGGCATCAAGAAGTTCCCCTATACCCGTACCATGCTCAGCCGAAATGCCAAAAGGTTCTCCAAGACCTAGATTATAGAATTCATATAATTTTTCAGGATTATAGTTATCAAGTTTATTTACAGCCAATACGACAGGTTTCCCTGATTTTCTAAGTTTCATAGCAACGTCTTCATCCGAAGCGTTTAAGCCTGTTTTTGCATCGGTAAATAAAATAATAACGTCTGCAGTTTCTATCGCAATTTCCGCTTGTTTTTGAATATGTTTCCACATTTGGTCGGTAGACTTTAATTCAAGTCCACCCGTGTCTACAAGCGTAAAAAACTGACCACACCACTCTGCGTCAGCATATAGCCTGTCCCTTGTTACTCCTGGAAAATTTTCTACTATTGAAATTTTTTTACCTACAACCTTATTAAAAAAGGTAGACTTGCCAACGTTTGGTCTACCAACGATTGCAACTAATGGTTTAGCCACTTATAATCACGTCCTTATATTTATTATTTGTTAAAATAACTGCGTTATCATTTACACCGTCTATGGTAACAACAACAATTTCATCACTTGAAGTAGGCACGTTTTTACCAACGTAATCAGCACGAATAGGAAGTTCCCTATGCCCTCTATCAATAAGAACTGCAAGTTGAACTGTTCTTGGACGACCAAGTTTAATTATAGCATCAATTCCAGCGCGTACAGTTCTACCTGTAAACAATACGTCGTCACATAAAATAACGTCTTTATCTTCTATAGAAAAATCAATTTTAGTGCCGGTAACTTTTGCTTCATTTGACACGGCTTTAATATCGTCACGATAAAGTGTTATATCTAGTTTGCCTACAGGCACTTCAACGTTTTCTATTTGACGGATATTTTCAGCCAATAAATCGCACACAGGAATTCCCCCACGGGCAATACCCAACAAAACTACGTTGTTAACGCCTTTATTATTTTCAATAATTTCGTGTGATATTCTTTTTAATGCTCTACTGATTGCCATTGAATCAAGTAAAATTGTTTTAACTTCCATGATTTCCTATTTTAACGTTTTTAATATTTTTTCAAAATAATCTGGTAGTGGGCAACTAAAAGAAACTTTTTTATTCGTTGATGGATGAATAAATTTTAACTCTTTAGCATGAAGAAGTTGCCCGTTTAAGTTAAATTTTTGATTTTTATAGCCATATTCTTTATCACCAACAATAGGGTGACCAATATACTTAGCATGTACTCTAATTTGATGTGTTCTTCCCGTTTTAAGAGAAAACTCACAAAGAGTAAATTGTTCAAATCTTTTTATAACTTTATATTCAGTAACGGCTTCCCTACCAGAAGAAACAACTGCCATTTTAGTTCTATTTAACGGATTTCTACCAATGTAAGTAGAAATCGTGCCTTTATCTTCTTTTAAAACACCTTCTAAAAGGGCTACGTATATTCTTGAACAAGTTTTATCTTGCAACTGTTTTGCAAGTTTGACGTGGGCATTATCGTTTTTTGCAACGACCAATAAACCAGACGTGTTTTTATCAATCCTGTGAACAATTCCTGGTCTAATTACACCATTAATACCAGATAAGTTGTCTAGATGAAACAATAGTGCGTTAACCAAAGTTGAGCCGTTCGTTCCGTTTCCAGCATGAACGGTAAGTCCTTGTGGCTTATTAATAACGGCAACGTCGTTATCTTGATAAATAATATCTAACGGAATATCTTCAGGTACTAAGTCTAAATTTTTATTCTCAGGAATTATAACGCTAATATTATCTCCAACTTTTAAAACCTTATTAGACTTAACTACTTTTTGATTAACCTCAACTAGTCCTTCGTCGCAAATTTTTTTAACGTGCGAACGCGACAATGAAAGTTCTCTAGCAAGATAAACGTCAATTCTTGTTCCATTTTCGTTATTGATTAGATTTTGTTTCTTCATTTTTCTTGAAAATTGCCCATTTATCAATAAATAACATATGGATAATGAGCATTATCGTACCAATTACTAATAGTATATCTGCAACGTTAAAAATTGGAAAGCCCCAACCAAAAAAATAAAAACTTAAAAAATCAACTACCGAACCGATGCAAATTCTATCAATAAAATTACCAACCGTTCCCGCAATCACTAGCGAAAGCGCTATTTTTAACCAACTATATTTATTTTTATATGCGTATATTAAAAATACAACGAAAACAACAAGCGCCAAAACTGTTAAAACCTTAAAAAACGTTTGCGCCCATGAAACACCCGATAAAAAACTCCAAGCGGCACCGTCGTTATAAACCAACGAAAAATAAAAGAAGTCTTTAATGACGGTTACAGTACCTTCTAAATTTTGAAAATGTTTTTTCGTTATTTGGTCTACGACAATTCCAAGCCCAATAATTAACAAAGGAAGTATATCAAGTATTATTCGTTTCCATCTATTAGCCCTAGCTCCTTGCATATATCCTCCAATTGTAATTCGCCCGGATTTAAAACGTCATCAAGGTTAAACCCATTATCGCTAGTTGCCGAAATATAATCTTTAATTTTGCTCTTTGGGTCAAATTTTTCTTTCTTTTCCGGCAATTCATTGTCAATTTTATTAATAATTTCTTTTGCGCTAAGGTTATCCCCTAAATCTATGGCGTTTTTAAATTCTAAAGCCTGATTTACTGGTGGATACATTGGATATTTTGCTTTTAATTCCTTAAAATAATTATCCCAACGAGTAGAAAATTTCTTTAACCTTTCAAGTTCTAAAGCATAATCTTGCTTAGATTTTTCTTGTAAATCTAAAGAAATTTTCTCAGCGCGAAGAAGGGCTGATAAAACTAATTTTTCTTTATCATTTACACTTTCTTCACGAGCGTATAATTCTTTAATTTCTTCGTTGAGTTTTTTAATAATTTCTCTTTGCTCAACGATACGCTTTTCATATTCACTTTTGTAAGCGTTTAAAATATCCACCACTTCTTTTTGGGAATATTTGTTTTTGTTTAATTCCAAAACTCCACCTTAAGCGTCAACTTTTGCGCCCCTTATTTTTTCTAACATATCACACTTTAATTCATAAAGCCCGTCAGACAAGTCAACCTTATACAAATGCGGTCTATCAAGACGTTTATATTCATCCCAAAAACTTTCAAGTTCGCCTTTTGTATATTTACAAATTTCCTTTAACGGTGGAAGTTTATAAACTAGTTCACCGTTTTTAATAATTTCAACGTGTAAAGTTCTAATTTCATAATTTTCAAAAGTAATCTTTTTCCATCTTTCTGTTGGGTGAGTTAAAACAAGTGGTTTTTCTGTATCTATCTTTTCACCGCGAAGGAAAATACAATCTGCTTCAGCCTTGCCTGTCTTTTTATCATATACTCTAAAGATATCCTTAAAACCTGGGTTCGTAATTTTAGCAGTATTATTTGATAATTTAATTTTTGGCGTAACGTTACCCTCTTTATCAATAATTGCCGCAAGTTTATAAACGCCACCAAGCGCAGGCATGTCAGCACTTGTAATAAGTTTGGTTCCAACACCCCAAGAATTAATTTTCGCGCCTTGATTTTTTAATGAGTTTATTGAATATTCATCTAAATCGCCAGAAGCACAAATAATCGTATCTGGATATCCAGCATTATCAAGCATTTCCCTTGCCTTTTTAGATAAATACGCTAAGTCCCCTGAATCCAACCTAATTCCTTTAGGCTTATATCCGTTTTTGCTTAAATAATTAAAAACTTTAATCGCGTTAGGCACGCCTTGTCTTAAAGTATCGTAAGTATCAACCAATAATAACGCGTTATCAGGATATATCTTCGCATATTCCATAAACGCAGTATATTCATCTTTAAAATTCATTACCCAACTGTGCGCGTGCGTACCTGCAACTGGTATATCGAACATTTTACCTGCTAAAACGTTAGAAGTTGAATTACATCCACCGATTATCGCTGCTCTTGCACCATAAATACCTGCATCAGGTGCTTGCGCTCTACGAAGACCAAACTCCATAACCACGTCACCTTTTGCAGCATAACAAATTTTAGCAGACTTTGTTGCGATTAAGGTTTGGAAATTCATAATATTTAAAATTGCAGTTTCTATAAGTTGTGCCTCAATTATTGGTGCTTTTACTGTTAAAATTGGTTCTCCAGGAAAAACGACCGTACCTTCAGGAACTGCATAAATATCACCTGTAAATTTGAAATTTTTTAAATATTTTAAGAATTCTTCATTAAAAATATTTAAACTTCTTAAATATTCAATCTCTTCTTCGCCAAAATTAAGATTTAAAACGTAATCAACAACCTGTTCTAAACCACATGCAAGCGAATAAGTTATCATTTCATTTTGTCTAAAAAAAACGTCAAAAACGGCAATTTCATCTTTTCTGTCATACTTAAAATAGCCGTTCATCATTGTTAATTGGTATAAGTCCGTTAAAAGCGTTAAGTTTCTTTTATCCATCTTTAGTTCACCTTCTATTTAAAAGATTTAATTTCAGGTAATTTTTCCTCTTCTTTGTTTTTTTCTTGTTCTAATTTTTCTTGTTGTCTTTCTTGATAATTTTTGTAGCCTTCTTTTTCGTTTAACGCAATGGTTTCAGTCTTATTTGCGCCAAGCATAAAACTCATTATAGCAATAATCGCAACGATAACGACTGCGATTATAAGCGCAACCCAAAACTTACCTAATAAATTAGTGAACGCATAAAGTAACGCAAGTCCTAAAAGTAACGCGCTTAAAAACATATATGGAGATGAGCGCTTCACAATGCCAACAACCAAGGCAGTGATTCCATAACCTAAAAATAATACAAATAAAAAGTTTAATGCTGGATGTGTCCAAAAGTTAAGTGGAACAAAAACGTCCAATAATAAAACCGTTAAAGAAATAAGTAAAATTGCAACCGAGCAAATTGCTACTGTAAGTTGATTTTTTGTAAGTTTCATAATTACTCCTCCTAATTAAATAAAAGTATAACACATTAAAACCTTTTTGTAAATATAATTTACAAGTTACTGTAAGTAAAAATTGCAAATTTTATCTTTTTTAAGTAAAAGACGGCGGAAAACCCGCCGTCTAAACTTAATATAATATTCTTTTTATACTGAAATTAATTTTACACTTCGTTATTTATTTTGTTAATTAAATCAACCGTCTCTTTCGCAATTCTTTCGTTTAATTCTTTATCTTGGCTTTCAACCATAACTCTAACCTTAGGCTCAGTGCCCGAAGCCCTAATCATCATTCTACCTTTTCCACTAAGTTCTGCATTGTAACCAGCAACGACTTTTGACAATTCTTCGCTATTCATAATCCTAAACTTATCTTCAACGATAACGTTTTTATTTACTTGTGGATAAAGTTCAACTTGCAATGCTTTTGACGCCGTGGTTTTTTCATTTATAATCATATTTGCAACTGCTATTGCCGTGATAATTCCATCGCCCGTTGTTGCAATATCTTTTAATATTACGTGGCCACTTTGTTCCCCACCTAGCGACAAATCTTTTTCAAGAAGTTTAGCCAATACGTATTTATCGCCAATATCAGCACGAATAAGTGAAATTCCTTCTTTTTCTAGCCCTTTTTCAATAGCCATATTGGTATGACTTGTTCCTACGACTGCATTTTTATTAAGTTTTCCTAACTTTTTATAATATTTAGCAAGGCCAAATATAATTTTATCACCGTCAATAACCTTTCCGTTTTCATCAACTGCAATTAACCTATCTGCATCGCCATCAAACGCAAAACCAATATCTGCTTTATATCTTTTAATCTTCTTATTTAAATTTTCAGGATACAAAGCACCACAGTTTTCATTTATTTTCATGCCTTCATTAGTACAATTTGATGCTATTACCATTGCACCTAACTTTCTAAACACTTCCGGTGCAACTCTATGCGAAGCACCGTGTGCCCCGTCTAATACTACGGTTAAGCCTTTTAATGAATTTTGACTTAAACTAATCAAAAAATCCCTATATAGTTTTATCAAATTAAGGTCTTGTTCAAAAGTACCTATATATGGATAAGCATTTACTTTTTCACGAATAAAACAGCGTTCAATTCTCTCTTCTTCTTTATCACCTAGTTTATAACCTTCGCTGTTAAATATTTTTATACCGTTATATTCCCCACTGTTATGAGAAGCACTGATAACAACCCCGTAATCAAAATTTAATTCTTTGGTCAAGTAAGCAATTCCAGCAGTAGGAACGACACCTGCATCTACTACACTTGCCCCACCACTCATAGCGCCACCAGCAACGGCTACCGTTAAATAACTATTTGAAATTCTTGTATCTGCACCAATTAAAATTCTAGGTCTTTCCTTTAATATGGAAAGCGCGTTACCAATTTTATACGCTATATTAAAACTTAAATCTTCGTTTACTTTTCCTCTTAAGCCGTCAGTACCAAAAAATAATCCCATACTATTTACCTTCCTTTAAGTATAAGTGTGCTCTATTTTCCTTAATAACTTCTCTCACTCTACCAATAACAAAATCATCTGTTTTCACGTTATGAGTAACAGTAGTCCCAGCACAAATATAAGACTTACTTTCAATTGTAACAGGCGCAACGATATTACAATTACTTCCAATAAAACAATTATCGCCAACAATAGTCTTACTCTTTGTTTTTCCGTTATAATTAACGAATATCGCGCCACAACCTACGTTACAATTTTTACCTAATTCAGCATCTCCAACGTACGCTAAATGACTAACCTTACTGCCTTCACCAATCGTTGCGTTTTTAATTTCAACAAAATTGCCTATTTTTGCACCGTCTAAAATCTTTGCATTTGGTCTAAGCCTTGCAAACGGACCAACCGAACAACCATCGCCTACTTCAGCACTTTCACAATTACTGCTAGTTATAACAGAATTTTTACCGATAACACAATCTTTTATATAACACATCGGCATTATAACTGCGCCATCTAAAATTTTCGTGTTACCTTCTATCCTAGTATTTTCATAAATGGTTACGTTATCACCTATTTCAACCGACTTATCTATAAAAATAGAACGCTTATCTTTTAGTGTAAGATTTTTACCATGCTTAAATCTCATAAACACCTCTCATCATACTATGCAAAATTTTATTGTTTTGCCAACGTTATTATTTTATATTACTTAATTTGAAATGTCAACCCTTTTTATATATAAATTTTTTTCGAAAATTAGCCACTTTTAATCATTATATCAATATTTTTTATATTTTTTAGGTTTACACGATTTTAAATTTTAG
>JAZNQZ010000003.1:0-4177 GCA_045590475.1 Christensenellaceae bacterium | reverse complement strand
ATTAAATTTTTTCATGATACATAAAAATAAAAAATATATTAATTTTTTAATAAAAAATTTCTAATTCTTGATTTTTTTAGATGTTTTTATATGCTAAAATCCCTTATAAATACTTGCGATTTAGGTATGTCATAAAATTGTCATATTCATGTCATTGCAATGTCAGTTTCACTTATGTTATAATAGTATCGTGAAAAAATTTAATAAAGTATACAACGCTTTCGAGAAAAAATCTTGGAGGCGTTTTTTTATTGCTAAAAAATCAAAAGGAGGTGGATTTATGCATAACATAATATATTTATATGCGCACGGGTCATAGCGCAAAATTTTACAACTGAATAGCCGAAAGGCAAACTATGTAAGCTCTGAAAATTTTTAATCAGGGCTTTTTTAATTTTAAAATAAGGAGAATAAAAATGACCAATTTAATAATTAATAAAATTTACGAAAAGCTTATTAGAATATCTAGGATTAAAGACAATATGATTTATTGTGAGCAAGAAAGTAAAAATCTTTATAAAAAAGAAATTAAGTATTTAACAGATGAAATTAAATCATTTTTAGACAAACTTAACAAGCCAGTCCAACAAGCAACAGAACCGATTTATTTAATGGCGGTTCCTGAAATTAGTTGCACGGAAGAAGGTTACGTAAAAATTAAAATTCCTTTTATTCTTAGGAATTCAATTGTAGATTTTATTAAATTTAGTAATGTTTTAAGTAAATATTTTAGTGAGCTCTTAGAGAAGTATGATGAATTTCCTTGGGAAGATAATAGGGTGTTTATTAAATACATTTATGAAAAAAATATTGATGAAAAATATTATGCCAACCCTATGGACTTGTCGATGTTTTGGAAATTGCTTTTTGTAAATCTTCCAGGAAATTATAATGTGACTTCGGGTATTTTTGTCGGTGATGAAACTGCAACTGAAATCTATATTTTCCAAAAAGGAAGTTATAAAGACTTTCAAAAGAAATATGTATTTAATGAAATGGAGGATGAAAAATGAAGTGACGTGGTAATAAATTTAATACGCTTTTAAAAAGAGTATTTGATGGCGTTTTTTACTAAATAAATGGGTTGAAAACTGAGAACTTTTACGGAAAAAATCGTCAAAATCGATACCCCCAAAATTGGAAAATTTAGCAAAAAAACGGAGGTATCATGCGAGGTGTGAAAAAACATTATATTTCCTAATGATTTTGACTTAAATTTCTTTAAAAATCGAAGAAGAGAGTAAAACCTGTTCGAAATTCATTAATTACAACGAGTTTTTCGGTGCTAAAAAATCGGCAAAAGCGATACCCCCAAATTGGTATTTTTTGCAAAAAATTTTGGGGGTATTTGTTTAAGTGGCAAGAACCCTTATATTTCCTAGTGATTTTGCAATTGATTTTTTCAAAAATCGATGATGAGAGTAAAAGTCCATCGAAAATTATGTTGTACTCCATTTTGAAAGTGGCTATAATGAGTTGCTGCCGAACGCACGTGAGGCGGTATAAAACACAACATGCTCATACGTGCTTATGAAGAAATTCTTAAGAGTGTATTCTTGTTTTAGAGAGACATGAAAAGGAGTGGTAAGATGTGAGGGCAAATAAAAAAATTAATAATATATGATACTAATATTTTAATTGTATTATAAGCCTTTAATTAGGCTATAAAACGATGTAACGATGTTGGTTTGGGGAAATATGAGAAAAGAATAAAATCAGTTTTATATAAGCGCATTTTGGGGCAGTCTTTATCTTTCTTTAATTTAATAATACTATAAGTTTAAGAAAAGTAAAGGTGCTTTTTACATGCATGGATTGATGCCACCGAGCGAAAGTGAGGCGGCATTTTTTCTAATACTGATTTTAACAAAAATTCAATAAAAAATTAAAAATAACGGAGATTGATTATGTTTATATTAGATAACGATTTGAGAAACAAATTGACTTTAATAGGCTTTTTAGGGTATAATATTATTAACCCGAAACGTAGTGCGGACATGTCCGACAATGAAGCAAGGAGCGTTAAAAAAGCCGCTTGTGGACGGGGAGGGAATATTGGGCGACTACACGGTCCGCCATACTTTGTAAGGAGGTGACAGATAGAGAATTAAACAAAGTTCTAAAGGCGTTGGAGCAAATTCCGAACGAAAGAGAGCGAGACGATGCAATGCAAATCGTTTTAAAAGCGGCGTCGGAAAGCATAACTTTAGAACGGCTTAAAAAAATATCTTCTTTTAGGGAAGAAGAAAGGAAAAAAGAAGAAGGGCAAGGATTTATCAAATTTACAAAAAAGGAGATAGAATCTATGCCAGAAATTATTCAAAGATTATTTGTTTTTGATGAAAAAGTTATTACATACCGTTTTGTTCGCGGGAAATATTATCAAGCCAGATATCGCCGTGACGGGTTAAACGTTGAAGTCATGTGTAAAGACTTCGAGCAAATGAAAAGGAAATTTATAGAGAAGTTTTACCGTGCACTAACAGAAAAACAATCGACTAAATATCCAAAATTTAGAGAGTTTGTTGAAGAATGGCTTAAAATTAAGAAACAAACGGTAAAAGAATCAACCTACAATTCGTATGAGAATCTCGTGTTTGCACATATTCTTCCACGATTTGGAAAAATGTTCTTAAACGAAATTACGAGAAAAGAAATTCAAGACTTTTTATTCGGACTAGTTGACCAAGGCAAAAATAGAACGGCACATAAGATAAAACAACTTATGTCAAATATGTTCGTTATGATTGCCGATGACTACGACTTACGAAACCCAGTAGAAAAAGTAGTGCTTTCACACTATAAAGTTAAAAAGGGTAGGGCGTTTACAAAAGATGAAGAGCATCAAATCATTGAATATTGTAAAAAGAACCCTTATCTTGCCGGTGTATCTGCCGTGTTAACTTTAATTTATACGGGTATGAGAGTTGGAGAACTTGCGTCAATAAAAGTTTACAGCAATTATCTAACTTGTATTACTGAAAAAACTCGTCGTGGTCACGATGAAGTTGTAAGAAAAATTCCGTTTACGCCTATGCTTAAAAAAGTTATTGATTTAATTGACTTTGAAAAGGCAAGAACGGTAAGTCCTTATAGCGTCCGTGATTTATTAAAGAGAATTTTTCCAGATAGGCACGTTCACGAATTTCGTTATACATTTATAACGAGAGCAAAAGAGTGCGGAGTTAATCCGGAAGTGGTTATGATATGGTCTGGACACGAATTTGATAACGACGTTAAAACGAGTAGAGTTGATAGGGGTTACACGACTTATTCAGACGAATATCTGTTTAGAGAGGCTTCTAAAGTAAGATATGAGCTATAAAAATGCCTAAATCATTAGGAAATACCTAATAAAAAATGCGTTTGGGAACCAACGAGTTTTTCCCCCAATTATTTCCCAAATGGCATTTTTTAGGGAAAAAACGGGCGTTTTTAACCCAAAAAAAACAAAAAAACGAGTGGTTTTAGTCAAATTTGGCTATTTCCCAAAAAATTTTATAACTCAAAAAGCCTTTGTGAAAAACTAGTGGTAAAAAGAAAATCGCTAGGTAAAACCTAACGATTTTCGTGGTGCCGCTGGCCGGACTTGAACCGGCACGGATGTTACTCCGAGGGATTTTAAGTCCCTTGCGTCTGCCTATTCCACCACAGCGGCGAATTATCAAAAAAGTAAACTCTGCACTCGACAGCGCAGAGTTTATTGGAGGCGCCACCCAGATTTGAACTGGGGGTCAAGGCTTTGCAGGCCCGTGCCTTACCGCTTGGCTATGGCGCCACCGAATATAGACAGGGAAATTATACCCTTATAAAAAAATGGAGCGGGAAACGAGATTCGAACTCGCGACATTCGCCTTGGCAAGGCGACGCTCTACCACTGAGCCATTCCCGCATAAAAATGCAATAGTGAGAGATTGGTGGGAACAATAGGGCTCGAACCTATGACCCTCTGCTTGTAAGGCAGATGCTCTCCCAGCTGAGCTATGCTCCCATACAGGTTTCTGTTTGCCTTGCGGCTCGCTGTTTCCCTGCGACGGTGGTTATTATAGCACAGACAAAACGATTTGTCAACACCTTTTTTCAATTTTTTTCAAAAAAATTTCCGTTTTCAAGTTTGTACGAAATCAACCATTTTCTCGCCCGGTTTTGTTCAAAAAACGGGCGAGTTTCTATCGGT
>JAZNQZ010000002.1:0-6943 GCA_045590475.1 Christensenellaceae bacterium | reverse complement strand
TTGTATATCGAAAACCCCGTGTTAGACACGGGGTTCAGTAAAAGTTATACTTATGATTCTTGAACAAAAAAACTCCTTTTGATATAATAAAGTTGAGGTCTGCAAACCCAACAAAATAATCAAAAGGAGGTCATCAAAGTATGAATGACATACATAGTTTAGCACATTCGAAGTGGAATTGCAAATATCACATAGTATTTGCACCAAAATATAGGCGAGTTGCTATGCTTGGAGAAAAAGGAAGAGAAATCGGGGCAATTCTGCGAGAATTGTGTAAATGGAAAGGAGTAAACATAATTGAGGCGGAAATATGTAAAGACCATATACATATGTTGCTTGAGATTCCACCTAAAATGTGTGTATCAGGTTTCGTAGGGTATTTAAAAGGCAAAAGCAGTTTAATGATATATGAACGGTGGGGGAATCTCAAGTTCAAATATCGCAATAGAGAATTTTGGTGTAAGGGATATTATGTTGATACGGTAGGCAAAAACACCAAAGCAATAAAAGAATATATAGCAGGTCAGTTAGAAGAAGATAAATTAGGCGAACAGTTGAGGATAGATTATCCCGAAAGTCCGTTTAAGTAAATGCAAATGGCAGACCTCAATACCCTTGCTCAAGGGTGGCTGGTAACGTAGGGTTTCACCCGTTAAAGAAAAACCCCACGTTCAACGTGGGGATATTTATTTTTTTATAAAACGTAAATACTATTTTGCAGTTAATTCATATAAATGAACTTTATAGTTTTCCATAGATTGTTTGATAATGTTTATTGCAACGTCTCTATCGGAAGCAACGTCAACGCTAGTATTTTTATATTCAAGTTGTTTATAAACCGTAAAGAAGTGACGCATTTCTTCAAACACGTGCTCTGGTAAATCGTGTATACTTTTATAAGTATTATAATTAGGGTCTGTTTCAGGAATTGCTATAATTTTTTCATCAACTGAACCGTTATCGTTCATTATAATAACGCCAATTGGATAACACTTAACTAAACTCATTGGGATAAGACTTTCTGAACATAAAATTAAAACGTCAAGAGGGTCGTTATCAGCAGCCAAGGTATGTGGAATAAAACCATAGTTTGCTGGGTAGTGGGTAGAAGTATATAAAATTCTATCTAGACGAAGAAGACCGGTTTTTTTATCCATTTCATATTTTTGTTTTGAACCTTTGCTAATTTCAACAACGGCTATAAATTCTTCAGGTGTGATGCGGTTGCTTTCGATATCGTGCCAAATATTCATATATAAGTCTCCTTTCTTTTTTCATAATTCTATCACTAAAACGTATTTTTTACAAGCATTTTTAACCAATAAATAAATTAATATTAAAAAAAAGAAAATTTGCTTATAATAATTTGCGATTAAATTAAATGTTTGTTATAATATTTAGAGTGATAAACGTATATTATTCTTTTCTAACCGACTTTTCGGTAGATAAGTCAAAAATTAAATATTTAACTAATGTTCGCGCTGAATATTTGAATAATATTAGTGATAAAAAAAGACTTAAACAAAGTTATTCGGTGTGGAAACTTTTAGAGTACGTTTTGGAAAATGACTTTTCCATTTATGAAAAAGATTTTTTATATAATGCTGACGGCAGTTGGGAATTAAAAGGGAACAAGGTTAGATTTTCTCTTACTCACTCTAATAATTTAGTTGCTGTTGCTATATCAACTAATTTTGTTGGAATTGATGCTGAAATGTGTTCTAAAAAGTTATTAAAGTTAAAACCTAAATTTGATTTTAATGATTTTTCAAACTTAACAGAAGAACAAAGCATTCAGTTACTAACAAAAAAATGGACTGAAAAAGAAAGTTTATTTAAATCTAAATGCGGTAATAATTTTAATAGTATCAAAGTCTTTGATAAAAGTGCAAATAGTTATTGTTTAACAGTGTGTTCACTTGACAATGAAATTAATTTTATTGAAATAGAAAATGATAAGTTTTTATAAAGGAGTTTATATGAGCGAATGTACCCATGATTGTTCAACTTGTTCTTCAAAAGATTGTAAGGATAGGGGAATTCAAAAAGAAAAACAAAATGAATTAAGTAAAATTAAGAAAGTTATTGGTATCGTTAGTGGTAAAGGTGGCGTTGGGAAGTCTCTCGTTACGTCTATGCTTGCAACTTTAACACAAAGAGCAGGGTTTAACACGGCAATTTTAGACGCTGATATTACGGGACCTTCAATTCCAAAAGTTTTTGGTTTAAAAGAAAAGGCTAGAACATTAGACGAAAAATATTTATTACCTGTAGTAACTAAAACGGGTATTAAGGTAATGTCTATAAATTTACTTTTAGAAAATGAAAATGACCCTGTTGTTTGGCGTGGACCTGTCATTGCCGGTGCTGTTAAGCAATTTTGGACTGACGTTGCTTGGAGCGACGTGGATTTTATGTTCGTAGATATGCCTCCGGGAACGGGCGACGTACCGTTAACCGTTTTTCAATCGCTTCCAATTGACGGAATTATTGTAGTGGCATCTCCACAAGAACTTGTTTCTATGATTGTTGAAAAAGCAGTTAAAATGGCTGGATTAATGAACGTTCCTGTTCTAGCATTGGTTGAAAACATGTCATATTTTGAATGCCCAGATTGTAAAAAGAAAATCAATATTTTTGGCGAAAGTAAAATTGACGAAACGGCTTGTGAGTTTAAGATTGATACCGTTGCAAAAATTCCAATTAATCCAGCGTTTGCAAGCCTTTGCGATAATGGTGAAATTGAAAACTTTAACGGCGATTTCTTAAACGAAGTTATTGAAAAAATTAAAAATTAATAGTTAAATATATTGTAAAAATTTATTTTTTGCTAATTATGCGCTCTATCTTATCTAGAGCGCTTTTATTATAGTTATTATAAAATTATATTATTAATAATTATCTATAAAATCGTTGACATTAAATATTAACTAACATATAATAATAAAAAAGTTATTTTTATAGGTGAAATTGTGACGTTTAATCAAGTTTTAATTAGTACTTTACAAGTATTACTTTCTTTAATTTTAGGTTTTGCTATCGGCTTTGAACGAAAAATTCGTTCAAAAGAAGCGGGAATTAGAACGCATACTATCGTTTGTGTCGGTGCGTGCTTATTTATGATTGTATCTCGTAATATTATAGGTGGCGACCCAAGTAGAATTGCAGCACAAATCGTTTCAGGTATTGGTTTTATTGGTGCTGGTATGATTTTTTATAATAAACAGGCTGTTCATGGTTTAACTACTGCAGCAGGTATCTGGGCAACGGCTGCGATAGGTATGGCAGTCGGTGCTGGACTTTGGGCTATTTCAATAATTGCTTCTTTAGTGATTATTTTAGTTCAATATGTAATGCATTTACCATTTCAAATTTTTCAGGTTCGCCATCAATATAAAATTAACGTTCAGTTTGAATGCGTTGATGGAAAGGAAAAAGATAAAGTTCTTAAATTATTTTCAGCAAAAGCATTTTCTAGTATAAAGGCAACTAGAAAAGAAGATAAATTGCAATATATTGCAGTAATTAATTTGGACAAAGAATTTTCTGCTGATAAAATTTACGAAGTTTTGCACGAAAATGACTTTATAATTTCAATCAGTTTGGTTGATGATGAGATTTAATTTAACTTAACTTAACTTATTATTTGATTAACGCTTTTAGGACGACTATTATGAAACAAAATGATATTTTGAAAAAGACTTTTAAAGAAGAAGCAAAACGTTACTTCTTTATGATTATTGGCTGTATTTTTTATTCTCTTTCAATAAGAATGTTTCTTATTCCAAACAGTATTGTCAGTGGTGGGGTAAGTGGCGCTGCGTCATTAATTGAAATGTTAACCGGACTTCCTGCTGGTTTATTTATAGTTTTAATAAATATTCCAATCTTAATTTTAGGGTTTAAGATTATGGGTTGGAAATTTATATTAAACTGCTTTATTACTATTGCCACCCTTGGTTTAATTACAGAATTATTAACTCTTTTTGGTGATATTTCTATTACTGAAGATAAAATTTTATCATCTGCTTACGGCGGGATATTACAGGGTATTGGTATCGGCTTATTTATTAAGTATGAAACTTCATCTGGTGGAACTGAACTTTTGGGTAGATTAACTCATCATGCGATTCCTTTTGGGACTATCGCAACGCACGTTGCTATTTTTGATGCATTAGTTGTTATTATCGGTTCTATAGAAGTTGGTCCTGAAAATATTTTACACGCACTTATTTTGATTTTTTTAAGTACAAAAGTAAGCGACTTGATTGTTTACGGTTTTACAAAAGCCAAAATGTGTTACATAATTACTGAAAAAGGCGAAGAAATTGGAGATTTTTTGATTTCGCACAGTCCACGTGGTATAACCTTAATTAACGCTAAAGGTTATTATACAAAAAATGATAAGAGTATATTACTTACATGTGTAAAAAATAAGCAAGTTGTCGCTTTAAGACAAGCAGTAAGAAAGTTAGATGAAAATGCTTTTATTATTGTTTGCGATGCTAATGAAGTGTTTGGTAAAGGATTTAATAGCATTTAAGGGAAATAATTATGGCTGAATTAATTATAATGCTTAAAAACGTTTTGATTTTTGTTCTATTAGCAATTCCTGGTTACGTTTTAGTTAAAACAAAATTATTGAAATTGGAAGATTCAAACGTCTTATCTAGTTTGCTTCTTAATATTGGTATGCCGTTTTTAGTCTTTCAATGTGTTTTGGAAGTTGAATTATCGAATAAAAATTTGATTAGTTTTTTAATAGTTAGTATAATTTTTGTGCTATCTCTTTTTTTATCTGTTATTATAGTTAAACCAACCTTAAAAATTGAAAAAGATACCAATCAAAAAGGGGTTATGCATGTTGCTTCAATCATTCCCAACAACGGATTTTTGGGAATTCCGTTAGCAGTTGCTTTGTATTATGATAGTGCGCCGATAATAATTTCTCTTATTGCCGTTATGAATATTTGGAACAATTTGTTTTTACTTTCATATGGTACTTTTTTAATTTCAAGAGATAAGAAATACGTTTCTGTTAAAGGCGTTCTTACTAATCCAATTTTAATTGCTTTTATTTTAGGTCTATTATTTAACGTATTAAAAATAACTTCTTTTTTACCAGAACTTACACAATTTTCTAATCACTTAAAAAACATAGTTACACCGCTTTCTATGATTATTTTAGGTATGAAATTTGCATCGATTAAAATAACTGATATCGTTAAAAATAAAAAGTTTTATATGGTAGCATTCTTAAAACTTATTTTGTTACCAATTTTTATTGTTGGAACTACAGTTTTGATTTCTCAATTTGTAAATTTAAGTAACGAAATTATTATTGCAATTTTTATTGGTGTGGCTACTCCAACGGCAACACTTACCACAACGCTTGCTGATAAATTTAATTTGGATTGTAAAAACGCGTCGGTTTACTCTTTAGGTACTACGTTATTTTCACCGATAACTATTCCAATTTTATACGGAATATTAATGGCTATAATTTAATTAATAAAAAAAACGCGTACGATTGTATGCGTTTTTTTATTATAGTTTTTAATAATATTTTTTGCAAAATTTATCAATTCTATCAATTGCTTTAAGTAATGTATCTTTTTCAGCCGTATATGCAACGCGCATAAAACCTTCACCACATTCTCCAAAAGCGCTACCGGGTGTGCAAACGACTTTTGCTTCATCTAATAGTTTGTTACAAAAGGTCATACTATCCATGTTAAAACTTTTAATATCGGGGAATAGGTAAAATGCACCTTTTGGCTGATTTGTTTTAATTCCCTTTAAATTATCAAATCCATCTAAAATTATTTTTCTACGTTCAGCAAAGGATTGTCGTACTTCTTCAATAAATTCAGGGTGTTCTAAAGCAAAGGTTGCGCCCCATTGAGCAGGGGTATTTATGCATGAATTAAAATATTCTTGATATTTAACCATTTGCTTTATTATTCCTTCAGGGCCAGCGAGATAACCAATTCTCCAGCCGGTCATAGCGTATGCTTTAGAGAATGAGCCAACAACTATAGTTCTTTCTTTCATGCCTGGAAATGTTGCAATAGAGCATTTCTCAGCATCATCGTATATTAATGAACCGTAAACTTCATCAGATATTACAAGTAAATCAAGTTCACAAGCAACTTTTGCAATTTCTTGAAGTTTCTCTTTTGGTATAACTTCACCCGTAGGGTTGTTAGGCGAATTAATGATTAACATTTTTGTTTTGCCTTTGACGAATTTTTTTCTAATATCTTCAGGTTGCATACAAAAATTGCTTTCAAACGTCGTTGGAACGGGAACTGCAACACCACCGCATAATTCTATAGTTTGCTTAAAATTTAGGTATTGAGGGTCTTGGATAAGAACTTGGTCTCCAAACGATAAAATGCATTGCATAATTAGTGCAAAAGCACCCATTCCGCCATTTGTAACCATTATTTCAGTTTCAGGATTAAATAAATCTTTTGCAATAAAACCATTTTTTGCGAGTGCCTTTCTTAATTCAGGAATACCAGCATTTGGAGCATAGTGTGTTTTACCACTCATTAAAGCATCTGAACACGCCTTGCATATTGCTAAATTTGTGTCTTGATTAGGTTCTCCAATGCCCATGCTTATAACGTCGTCCATTTTAGACGCTTTGTCAAACATTTCTCTAATAGCACCAAGTGATATTGAACGTGCTTTATCGTTTAATCTGTCAAATCCAAGCATAATTAACACCTCATTTTTTTGATTTTAATTATATTAACATAAAAATTATTAATTTTAAAGTTATAATTATAACCATTTTTTAAGTGTTTTTATTATTTAATTTACTTTTTAATCTGTAAACCTAAATTCAATAAATATGAACTTAAATATTTTAATAAAAACATAAAATATGTTAAAAAATTAATTAAATTTAAGATTTTATTGACAATAAATTTAG
>JAZNQZ010000001.1:0-20388 GCA_045590475.1 Christensenellaceae bacterium | reverse complement strand
AAGACCCGTTTACGGGTAGCAAGTAAAAGGTGCAGGACTGGCAGGTCGTTAAAATACGCACTTGTGCGTAAGCCAAAATAGTTTAGGGCTAATTGCCCGAAAATGAAAAACCACCAGCTAGGCTGGTGGATATTTATTTTGAAAAATCAAAACTCCTCTATTCCTAAAATATAGTCGGATTTAACATCAAGAACTTTGCACAGTTTGGCAAAAGTGTCAAGTGCGGGAAAAATGTCCTCACACATATATTTGGATACCGTTTGAAAGGATACACCTATTTGTTTTGCTATTTCTTTTTGTGTTAGATTGCTTTGTTTAATTGATTCTCTTAATCTTGATTGTATAGTTTGTAAATCCATAAATTATCACCACCCTTACGATATTATTCTCGCATAATGTACGATAAAATACTTGACAATCGTATATTATGCGAGTTATAATATAGAAAAGGAGGATGTTACATATGAAATGCAGTTATTGTGGAAAAGAAAATTGTAAAATTATAGAAGAGGAAAAGCCTACGGAAACTTGGCGTATAGTTTTAGCGGTGCTACTTTTTCCTATTGGGTTATTGTTTTTGTTTGTAAAGGGAAAGCAAAATGTAAAATATTGCCCTGATTGTGGAAAGAAAGAAAACATTTAACAAAAAAGAGGCTAAAAATGAAAAAACTTTTAACATTTTTTTTAATCTGTTTATTTGTTTTAAGTGGTGTAGGATGCGTTACGAGTTCTGGTGAAGAATCAAGGCAACCCGAACTTTCTGTTAGTGAGGTTACAACAAATTTAGAAACGGGCTTGAATTATTATACACTAGAAGTAAGTGGTTATGTTACAAACAATACGGTGTTTGACACAAACACAATAATTATAGAATTTACGATTTATGATGTCAATGGAGTGATACTTGGCACGGCGACTGATTATGTAAACAATGTTAGAGCAAAACAAACGGGAAGGTTTAGTTGTACATATATGGAGAAAATATCGTTAGGAAAACCAACAAATGCCAAATTGACACGATTAACCTATAGATAAAAATGATAACACTATGTAAAAGATAATATTTTATTAGTGAAGCGCTTTACTAAGCAATTATTCAAAAAAAGTGATGTCAAATAGTTTTTTAATGCTTGGCGTCCTTTTGACGTCCGAAATTACAAAAAGGCAAATAAATGGACGCCATAAAATAAGACGATATTAAAAGAAAAGCCTTATAAAACAAGGCGAAAACAAACGATTTGAAACGCTACAAAACATTATTCTTATTTCTCAAAGAGATAATTTTCGCGAAATTTGCGATTATCAAAAAAAGCAAGATATTTTTATCTTGCTTTTTTGTTTTATATGATGATAAAACTGTTGTAATATTTATAACTTTTTGTTTTTTTCTTTTACTCTTTTAACGAATTTGTCGTGAGACTCCATAGTGTTAAGCATTGAAAATTGTAAAGGTGCTAAAGTGTTATTATCATTATTTTCCTTTGGGGTTTGTTCGTTTTTTGTAGGCGAAGTTTGTAAATTTTTGTCGTTATTTGATAGGCGAGAAAAACTAGATAATAAATCGGCAAAGTTAATGGAAGAGTTAGCGTTGTTTTCGGTTGGGTTTTTATTGTCTTTATAAAAACTCAAAAATGAATTTAAAAGTTTAAAAATGCCGAATTTATCCATTTTATTACCGCCTGATATTTGAAAAAACCCCTAAAAATTATTGCAAAACTTTCGTTAATAGTATATAATATATAATTGTTTAGGTGTATAATATGTATATTCGGGGAAGTTAGAAATGTTTACCGAATTGAACGGAGAATTTATGAAAAAGATTTTAGTTAAAATTTTATCTTGTGCGCTTTGCTTGTGCATTCTCGCTTCAGTGCTTGCAGGTTGTAATCCTGTTGCTAAGTGGGATGCTACTAAAATGAATAATTGGGGAAGCGTTGTTTCCACGGGTGGCTTCTTGGCGGAAACTGATAATTATATTTATTATCTCAACGGCGTTGCTGATACTAAGGCTGATAACACTTACGGTAAAGCCGTAAAAGGCTCTTTAATGGTAGCCGATAAAAATGATTTATCTAAAACTGAAATTGCTGTTCCAAAACTTTTTGGCGCAAGTGATTTTAATGCTGGGCTTTATATTTTTGGTGATTACGTTTATTATGGAACGCCAAGCACCGATAAGGCTTCTGACGGAACGGTTGCTAATAGCGAAATGATGTTTAGACGCGCTAAACTTGACGGAAGCACCGATGAACTTCTTTTAACCGTTAACACTCTTTCGGTTGAATATAGAATTGCTGAAAAGAACGGAACCGTTTATATCGTTTATTATGATACGGAATCTTCTTCTATTATCAGTTTTAATGCAAACACCAAGGCTAAAACGGTTATTGCTAAAACCGATGAAAAGACCGATTCCAACGAATCTATGGCTTCTTACGTTTTCCTTGAAAACGAACAATTAAATTCTGCCGTAGTTGTATATACTGCTAACGTTTATAGTTTACCATATAATGAAGATATGGCAACCGGCACGGAAGCAGGTAGACCTACCGAAAGTTATAATAAAGTTTACACTTATAGCGTAGGCGATGAAGCGGGTAAAGTAGTTTATAACGGCGAATCTAAACAAGATACTTTTGAAATCGTTAATAACGACGGTAAATTTGTTTACGTTAAAAAGACCGAAGAATTCGGCAAAACTACCGTTTATGCTTTAACTGCAAACGAACTTGTTAACAAAAATGCAACTGAAGATGCAGGCGTAGAAGTTTTTGCAGAATATGGCTTATCAAACAGCAACTTAGTTGTTGATATCGATACCGTTTATATTCTCCCTGTAACTACCGACCAAAACGGACAAACTACCCCTACAACGGGAACAGTTAAGATTTATAAAGATACCTTAAGAGCGAAAATTGACGGAAAAGTTGTTGACCGTAGCGAAACCAAACAAGTAGTTGCTATTTGTGAAAACGTTCAATCTTTTATTACCGTTTATAACGATTATTTATATTATTATAATATAGACGCTGAAATCGTAAGAGTTCAATTAAACAATCAAGATGCAAATCTTGAACGCGTTTCAAACGGAACTGTTCCAAGCGCAGGATTGTGGTTCGCCCCTGAATTTATTAAAATTGGCGCTAGGGACTATATGTTCTATTTGGATAATTCTGCAACAGGTTTATCTTATATTACTTATATAGACCTTGCAACCGTTGCTACCGGTGAAGATACCGATGAAGATGAAAAAGACGATAACTTCTTCCTAGAAGGTGGAAAGATTATCGGCAAGATGCTAGATAGTGATAAGGTTAGATTGGTTCAAGTTGAACTCGATGCCCTTAAAGATGAATTAGAAAATGGAAATATTGTTTTCGATAAAGATGAAAATGGAAAATACGTTGTTGAGAACGGTAAACTCAAAGTAACGGCAATCGCTAAAGCAAGAGCAGTTTACGAAGCGCTTGATAACGGCTTAAAAGAAGACGTTAACACAAGCAATCTTGAAAACTATGAAAGAGCAATCGAAATTGCTAGCCTACTTTACAAACTTGAAGGCGTAAAAGAAATTAATAAGCAAAGCGAAGGAACGGCAGAATATAACGCAGTTAAGCAAATCTATAACGAAATTAAGCCTACGATTGAAGAATATTATAATTCGGGCGAATACGTTACGATTAACGCGTTTATCGAAAATAACTTGAAGGCAAACTATTCTAAAGCGCAAACCCTTTTCGAACCTGCTGAAACCAACAAATAATTTTGTACAAAATTAAAAAACAAGGCAATCGCACAAACAAGCGGTTGCCTTTTTATTTTGCAAACCATTAGTTAAACACAAATTATGTCAAATTTTGTATAAAATTCAAAATTATTTATAATAATCTACAAAATTCGACAAATATTGTACAAAATTATTTAAAAATACTTGATTTTTCTTGTTAAAAGTTGTAAAATAAAATCGAAAAATTAATTAAGGAGCCGAATATGGACAAAAAGACAGTTTTTATTTTACAAGATACCAAGGAATTAAACGAAGAACTATGTGAAAAATTTTCTAAAGAAGAAGATTTTGAAGTGGTTGGTAGTTCTATTGATGGAATTTCAGCAATTTCTTTAATTGCCGATAAAAAACCTAAAGTTTTAATAACGGCGTTAGTTTTATCTGGCTATGACGGATTGTCTGTGATTAGCAAAATCAAAGAATTAAACTTACAAATCAAAATTGTTGTTTTGAGTGCGCTTACAAGTGACGACGTAATTGCTAAGGCGATGAATTTGGGTGCTAACTATTTTATGGCTAAGCCGTATAATTTTGAACTTCTTAAGGAAAGAATTAATAGTTTATTTGTTGACAAGGTTGAGCCAATCGTTTCTAATACGAATAAGCAATTTCATAAAGTTAGCCTAGAAGAAAAAATTAGCAAAATTTTCATTAACGTTGGTATACCTCCTCACATTAAAGGTTACGGCTTTTTAAGAGAAGGGGTTAAAATGGCTGTTGAAGACCCTGAAATAATCAACAACATCACTAAAAAACTTTATCCAATGATTGGTGAAAAATACCAAACTACTGCAAGTAAAGTTGAAAGGGCTATCCGCCACGCAATAGAAGTTGCTTGGAATAGGGGTAGAATTGAAGCAATAAACAATATATTAGGCGTGCGCGCGTACGTAGGCGCAGAAAAACCCACTAATGGCGAATTTATAGCACTCGTTGCTGACAAGATGTTATTAGAGCAAGCGTAAATGATAAACTTATATTGTAAACCATTTATAACTTGCTTATTCTTACCTAAAACAAAAAAAATTCATAATTAAATGCACAAAAAGACCTTAGATAATTTAAAGGTCTTTTTTGATTTATATTAATTTTATAAAAAAAGAAAAAAATATTAAGTTTTATAAAAAAAGTTCTTAAAAATAGTTTACAAATTCCGTATATGTATATATAATATAGCAGGAATTCAGCAAAAGGGAATGAAAAGGGGCTAAAAAGACGGCTGAACACAAGATTTACGGTTATAGTTTTCACAATATCGTAAATACATAAATATATATGATATATATGGAGAGAAAAAATGGCTAATTACGTAAAATGCCCAAGATGTGATTTAAATTATATGAAAGAAGGCGAAGAATATTGTGACGTTTGCAAAGCCGAACTTAAAAAAGGTCCACAATTAATATTTGCCGTTGACGATATTGACGATGAGGCTGACGTTTGGGAACTTTGTCCAATTTGTCACCACAATCACATTAAACCGGGTGAAAAAATGTGCGCAAAATGCGCTGAAGAAAAGGATTATAAAGACAATCGCGAAGACCCAGATGATGAATCTTGGAAGGAATATTTAGACGAAGCAGATGACGAAGAGGAAGAAGAAGATGAAGAAATGCTTTCTCTAAACAGGCTTGCTGAAGAAGAAGGCGAGTTTGATGAAGAAGAGGAAGAAGAAATCATCGAAGATAGCGAACCTGACGACTTTGATATTCCTGACGTTGACGAAGCGGATTTTGAAGATTACGAAGAAGAAGACGAAGAAGAAGAGTTAGAAGACGACGAGGACTAAAATTTTCTTAAAAAAGAGTTATATAACGGTTTTAAGTTGGCAATAATATAGATATGATTAAAAGTTCAATATCTTTAAGCCAGGTAAAAGAATATATAGAAAAGATGAAAGAAAAGACCGTAGACGTAACTTTGAATTTAGGAAGAAACAAGTATACGCGATTTACGGGAACTCTAATAGGCGTTTATCCCGCACTATTTACGGTTAGTCCACACGATAAAGACTTCAAGGGGAAAACTTCTTATTCTTACTCGGAATTTATGTGTGGAAAAGTTAAACTTAAAGAGATTATAAAAAGTGAAGAAATTATGTAGACACGAAAATTTTATTCGTGTCTATTTTTTTGTCATAAAATATAACCTTTATCAATATATTGTAATAAAACGAAAAGTGGGCAAGGAGGGGTTTTATGGCAGTTGAACCTATGTTTGAAACTATAAATTATAATTGTGGAAAAAAAGTATTAAAAGAGCAAATTAAAGTAGAATGTAGAGCAGATTTATCAACCGATGAAATAAGTTCGTTGTTAAACGTATCGTCTTTTGCAGTTGTAACTCATACGGAAGCGCGTAATGGAAAACTTGATTACGTTGGAACAATTATTTTTTACGTTAGTTTTATTGGCTTAGATGGAAAACTTTCAAAAATGGAATGTGGAAGTGAGTTTAAGGGAAGTATAACGGGAGAAGAAATTACCGAACAAAGTAGAATAAGCGCAAACGTTATAGTGGATAAAGCGTTTGCAGACTTAAGTGGAGCAAAGTTAAACTTAAACGCATATTTAACTTTTAACGCAACGGTTATTTCTTGCGCACAAATAAGCCTTTTATCTGGTGGCGAAAACTTAGTCGTTAACGAAGGCGAAGTTAATTACCTTAAAAGTTGTGGGTTAAAAACTTTAATCTTTCCACTTGAAGAAGAATTTCAAGTTGCTTACGCCGTAAAGGAAGTTTTAAGTCATAGAGCAGAAGCAGTAATTACGTCGGTTCAGTGTGGCGTCGGCTGTATTATAGTTGATGGCGAAGTGTTAATTTCTGCGATAATGTTGCTTTCTAACGATAGAAATGATATAATAAAAGAAGTTAAAAAAATGCCTTTCCGTGCTGAAATTGAATGTGAAGAAGCAATGCCTAATATGCAAGCCGTCGCTAAGGTTAAAGAGAAATCGTTTAAGACTAACGTTTCAGTTGATGAAAACGGTGGGGAAAGTGAGATTTTAATCAGCGTTAACTTAGAGTTTGAAGGGGAAGCCTTTTATAACGAGAGTTTAACTATCGCAACCGACGCGTTTTCGGTAAGCGAAGAAGTAGAATTAACCAAGAAGGAAATGAAATACTTAAAGACGGGCGAACAAAGAAGCGCATCTGTTACGATTAACGGTCGTTCGGCAACCGAAGAATTACCCGTTGGCGCAGTTGTTCTAGCCGTGGGCGGAGAAAAGGCTGAGATTATTAAGGTTAGTTGTGACGATAATTTAACACTTGTTACCGGCACTTTAACTGCAACTGCTTATATGAGAGAGGGAGATGGAAAAGTCTTTACCGTAACCTTAGAAACACCTTTTGAAACGGCGCTTGATTTTAATTTTCCTTGTAATGCTGACCTAGATATTATAGTTAAGGCAGGGAACGGCAGGGCAAGAATAGTTTCTCTTACCGAAACGGAATTGGAAGCAGAACTTATTTTTACCGTTTACCCTGAAGAACAAGAATGCGTAAACTTTATCGGTGAAGTTAAGGCGATTGGCGAAAAGAAAAACACCGATAGCGCGCTATCCGTTTATATTCCAACCAAAGGTGAAGATATGTGGTCGTTAGCAAAACGATTAAACGTTTGCCCAAAATCTCTTGCGGAAACAAATCCCGAACTTCAATTTCCATTGACGGGTAATGAAAGAATAGTAGTTTATAGACAAAGATAAGGAATAATATACAAATGAAAAAAATTACGGTTAAAACCCCTGCAAAACTTAATTTAACACTAGACGTTCTTGGTGTAAAAGAAAATTATCACGAGATAGAATCGCTAGTTGCTTCGATAAATCTTTATGATGTTATCACCGTAAAAAAGAGAAACGACGCAAAGATTACTCTCACGATGAAAGGTTTATCGGTAGATTGCCCTATTTTAGAAAATAACGCATATAAAACTGCAAAACTTTTTATTGAAACTTTTATGACTTACGGTGCTGATATAGTAGTTGAAAAAAATATCCCCGTAAGTGGGGGCTTAGGTGGGTCTTCAGCAGATATTGCGGGAACTCTTAACGCGCTTAATAAACTTTACGAAGTGGACGGCGACTTGACGAGTTTAGCAGAAAAATTGGGTAGCGATGCTCCTTATATGTTAAAAGGTGGCTATGCTATTATGAGTGGCCGTGGCGAAAAAATCGAAAGTATTGATGCAGATAGAAAATTATACATTTTGTTGATTACTGACAGCGCCAACATTTCTGCACGAAATTGTTATAAAAAATTTGATGCAAAGAAAAAAACTTATCCACCACATACTCAAGGCGCAAAAGACGCTATCTATACGGGCGACCTAGATGAATTATATTCTCTAATTAAAAACGACTTAGGCGCTTCAGCAACTGAACTTGCCCCGAATATTAAGCATCACTTATACGCGTTAGAGAGAGTGGGTGCGAAAAAAGCCTTAGTCGCTGGAAGTGGACCAACCGTTTACGGTGTGTTTATGGGCAAAAAAGAAAGAGATAATGCGTATAAAAAATTAGTTGGACTTTATGGAAAAGATTTAATTAAAGCCGAAACGGTAATTAAAGATAACGAAAGTTATAAATAAGTTTTTATAAGTTTAGAAAAGCAAAAAAAGAGACTAACGAATAATTTTTCGTTAGTCTTTTATGTTGTCAAAAAATCCCTAAGAAAAGAGCGCTTTGTGTAGTGGTTTTCTTGTTTATTTAAGTTGTAAATAGTTTTAAGTGTCAATAATTTAAATAACCCGAAAGGGTTTTTTATTTTTAAATGAAAGTATAAAAATTAAAATATGTGTCAATAACTTTTTTACTTCAATTAAAGGAGATTTTTTCTATCATGAAAAAGTTTTGCATAAGTTTTTTTCTTTTCGCCATAATAGTTTTGTCGGGAATAAGTCTAAACGCTTCTAATCAGCAAGTAAGTAAAGAGTATTTGCGGATACATATCCGTGCAAACTCTAACGAAGTTATCGACCAAAGCGTTAAATATATTGTTAAAGAAAAGGTCGTGGAATTCCTTACGCCGTATATTGCAAATTGCGATACCAAAAAAAAGGCGGAAGAAATGTTAAAAAGTGTTTTACCTAGCGTAATTTCTCTTACCGATAGCGTTTTAAGTGAACGTGGTTATAACTATTCTTCTTCTGCTAACGTTAGAAGAGAGAGTTTTCCAACTCGCGTTTATGAAAACCTAGAATTGCCGTCTGGCTTTTACGATGCGCTCGTGATTGAACTTGGCGAAGGTAAGGGGGATAATTGGTGGTGTGTGGTTTATCCACCACTATGTTTTACGGAAGGTAACGCTAAAAACGAATATAGAAGTAGAATTATAGACCTTATAAACGATTTTTTTGAAAAGGAGAAAAAATTTAGATGAAAAAGGTAGTAGCAATTATTATTATGGCGGTAATGGTTTTAACCGTCGGCTTTACTTTGAAGTCGCCGACGTTTTCGCCAAGAATTGATACGGTTTACGCTGCCGTTTATCAACAAGGAAGCACGGGAAGCGTTGTTAAAACCGTTCAAAGAAAACTTAAAAATTGGGGATATTATAACGGCAGCGTAGACGGAATTTTTGGGTCTAGAACAAGGGAAGCAGTTAAATATTTTCAAAGAAAAAACGGTCTTAAAGTAGACGGAATCGTGGGCAAGAAAACCCTTGCGGCGTTAGGCATTTCTTCAACTTCGTCATCGGGTAGTCAATCAAATTATAGTGATGCTGACGTAAACTTGCTTGCTAGACTTATTTACGGGGAAGCAAGGGGAGAAAGTTACGTCGGTCAAGTTGCGGTTGGCGCTGTCGTTATGAATAGAATTAAAAGCGCGTCTTTCCCAAACACGATGGCAGGTGTAATTTATCAAAAATACGCTTTCACTGCTGTTGACGATGGACAAATTAACTTAACCCCTAATGCAACGGCTAAAAAGGCAGCACAAGACGCAATGAACGGTTGGGACCCAACTTACGGCGCGTTATATTATTATAATCCAAAAACGGCAACTAGCGCGTGGATTTTTACAAGAAAAACAACCGTGACCATAGATAATCACGTTTTTGCGATTTAAGGGGGATAGAGTATGGAAAAAAAGAAAAATAACGCCGTAGAAAAAACGGAAAACGTCGTTAATAAAAACCAAAAATCAAGAAAGAATAAAAGCGCTAAAAAATCTAGTGCAAAAAAGGCAAAATCTTCTCAAAATGAAAAGAGATTGGCAAGGAAAAAAGCGCTTGAAGAAAAGAAAAAAATTAGGTTAGAAAAAATCAACCAAAAGAAAGAAGAAAGAGAAAAGTTAAAGGCTGAAAGAGAAAAAATTCAAGCGCAAAAAAGAATTGAACTCGCAAAAATTAGAGCGCACAAAAAAGCCGAAAAACAAAAGGCAAAAGCCACTCTTTTAAGAGAAAAAAATAGAAAAAGGGCTGAAAGAGAAAAACGACTTCAAGAAATTAAAGCCGAAAGAAAAGCCCATAGGGAAATGCTTAAAAATGAAGACGCTAAGGATAGAAGAAAGCGCTTAGCCGAAGAAAGAAAGGCAAAACTTCAAGAAAGAAAAGAAAAAAGAGAGTTAAAACACCAAAAACACGCGCGTATTTTAGAAGAAAAGCGCGCAAAAAGAGAGCAAAAAAGACGCGACAGACAAAAGAATAAAGATAGAAGAAAAGGCTTTGGTGGTTGGCTTGCAGCCGTTATTAGTTTAGGCGTAGTGAGTTTAGTTTTGGCGTCGGTTTTAACCTTTACTTTCTTGATGCCAACGGCTGAAGATAATATGCTTGAATCAGCATATCAAAAATCTTTCTATAGCACGGTAGAACAAATTGATAATATAGATTTAAATCTTTCAAAGGTTTTAGCAAGTAAAGATAAGGGTGCAATTCAAAAATATTTAGTTGATACTGCAATTAATAGCGAACTTGCAGAAAATGATTTACAACAACTTCCACTTCACGATGAAAGTAAGCATTATACCACGAAGTTAATAAACCAAATCGGTGATTATGCTAAATATTTAAATAATAAACTTATTTCGGGTGAAAGTTTATCAAAACAAGATTATGAAGGATTAAATCAGTTATATAGAGCAAATCAAACCTTAAAAAATTCTTTCCAAGAAATGAACGATAAAATGGGTGAAGATTATTCTTTTTCTTCTATGCTTGAAGAAAAAAGCAAAAATTTAGTTACCGAATCTTTTGACGAATTGCAAAATCTTTCCGTTCAATTCCCTGAATTGATTTATGACGGACCGTTCTCCGATGGCATGTTAAAAAGAGAAATTAAGAACTTAAACGGTCAAGAAATCACTGAAGAAACGGCAAGACAAAAGTTTAATGAGATTTTTTCTAATTATAAAGTTAAAGACGTTAAGAGTGTAGGCAGTGTGAACGACCAAATGGAAAGTTTTAACGTTGAAGGAAATATTGACGGTGAAAAACTCTACGCACAAATTTCTAAGAAAGGTGGAGAATTATTAATGTTTGCGTATAGTGGAAGTTGTAACGCCGTTTATTGTGATGGTGACGATGCAACCGAAGTTGCACAAAACTTCTTAACTGAATTAGGACATAAGAATATGAAGCCCGTTTGGATTAATTTAGCAAACAACGTTTACACTATCAACTTTGCTTACGAAGAAAACGGCGTGATTGTTTATAGCGATTTGATTAAAGTTAGAGTTTGTGCGGAAACCAAAATGGTTATCGGCTTAGAAGCAACGAGTTATTTTATGAATCACACTGAAAGGAATATTGAAAAGCCAACCTTAACTAAAAATCAAGCACAAAAATATCTTTTAAGCGAAATGGAAGTTAATTCTATTAGATTAGCATTAGTGCCTATCGGTACTAGCGCTGAAAAACTTTGTTATGAGTTCGCAGGTGAATTCGACGGCTCAACTTACTACGTTTATATCGACGCTAAATCGGGTAGACAAGTTGAAATGTTCAAGGTGATAGAATCAACCGAAGGAACGCTTTTAATGTAATAATAAATATCAAAACAAAGAAGCGGAAAATTTCTGCTTCTTTATTTTTATAATTGACAAGGATATATGTCTGTGTTATACTTTGCTTATTAATCATTGTAGGTGGGGCTATGAAATTAAATTTAGAACAAATTAAATCAGTTGCCGTTGGTACGGCAAAAGTTTACGTTGAAGACGGTTTTTTTCATTTTGATAAGGCAACCGAAAAGCAAAAAGATGCTTGGATGGAAACGGGGTTAGGAAGAAGCGTTCCTGCAACCACGGGGGTTAGACTTGATTTTCATACCAATTCTAAAACTTTTTCTTTCTCAGCGTTTGTAGAAAACTCTAGACATGAAGTTTTAGTTGATGGTGAAACCGTTTTCTTTGAATCATTAACCAAGGAAAACGATAGCGCTAAGATTAATCTTGACGGTAAGGAACATAGAATAACCTTGTTGCTTCCGTTTCACTCAAAAGGTGTGTTAAAGTCAGTTGAAATTGACGACGGGGCATCTTTTACTCCACATAAGTTTGACTGTAAAATTATGTTTTACGGAGATTCTTTAACACAAGGTTGGCACTCAAGTCAAGATTCTTTAGGTTATGCCTTTCGCGTTTCACAATATTTTAACGCAGAAAGCGTTATTTTGGGTAACGGGGGAACGATTTTTACCCCTAAAGCAGTTACGGGCGACCACCCGTTTAAGCCAGAACTTTTAATCGTTGCTTACGGCACTAACGATTTTGATAAAGCGCAAGAAATGAGTAAGGTTAGAGATGACGCCAAAGCGTTTTTAGATAATATCGTAAAATATTATAAAGATATTCCAAAAGTGGGCATAACTCCTACTTGGAGAAAAGATTTAGCCACCCCAAGACCTTGTGGTACTTTTGAAGAATTGGTTGAAACTATTAAAAGTGAATATTTAGCGCACGGGTTATACGTTGTTGAAGGAACTTCACTTTTCCCACGCGACCCTGAACTTTTAATGGATTCAGTTCACCCAGGAGATAAATGCTTTGAACTTTACGCAAAAAATTTAATCCCACATTTAGAAAAATTTCTTAAAAAATAATATGAAACAAATAAAAAGTTCTCACTAAAATCAGTGAGAACTTTTTTATTTGGTGCGGATAAAGGGACTTTCGCCTGTGCGACCATACCCGATAAACAGTGGGTGACCACTGTTTACCCTAAAGGGAAATTGCTGTGAGCAATTTTCTCCTTAATTCAACTCCCTTTACTAATTGTATCAAAATAAAAAAACACAATCACCTTTTAGTGTTTGTGTTTTTTGGTGCGGATAAAGGGACTTGAACCCCCACGGTCGCCCACTAGATCCTAAGTCTAGCGCGTCTGCCAATTCCGCCATATCCGCTTTTTGCTTAATTATTTTAGCATATTCCTTTAATAAAAGCAACTTGTTTTAATGGTTAATTAGTTTTTTTATTCTTTTTCTTCCATAAATTCTTTTATTATGGGGGATATTTTTTCTAATGGAAATCCTATCACGTTATAAAGGCTTCCGTCGTAACTTTTTACCAACGGATAAGGGTCTTGTATCCCATAACTTCCAGATTTACCCTTATAAAGCCCACTCTTAACGTACTCTTTAATTAAATCTTTGCTTAAAGCATTAAAAGTTACGTTGGTTACTTGGTGGCTTGTAGTAATTTTATCTTTTTTTATAACGCAAAAACCCGTTATAACTTGGTGAGTTTTTCCTGATAAAAAAGAAAGCATATTTTCCGCTTCTAAATCGTTTTTCGGTTTGTTTAGAATAACGCCTTGGTTATAAACTACGGTATCTGCGCCAACTACGACGTAATCTTCGTTATTCTTTATAGAAGAAAAAACACTTTTCGCTTTTCCTTTTGCAAATTCTTCTGCAGTTATAATCGGGTCGGGGGAAAACGCTTTTTCATCGTAACTACTTACGATAACTGAAAAAGGATAACCACATTCTTTAATTAATTCTTTTCGACGTGGCGAATTACTTGCTAAAACTAATTTCATATTTAATAACCTTATCAAAGTATAAAAGGCTAGGTTTGTTATCGCCAAGCCTTTTGGAGCAACTGATAGGATTTGAACCTACAACCTTTAGAATCGGAATCTAATGCGCTATCCAGTTGCGCCACAGTTGCATAACTGCCACTTCTATCAACATAGTAGTGGCAGTAAAAAACAATTATTCTTCTTCTGTTTCTTCACTATCTTCACGGTCGGTTACGGTGATTTTAACCTGTAACACCTTTTTAACCGTAGATTTAGTTACTTCGATATCAAGTTTTTTATATTCAAGTTTTCTTCCAGCGTGAGGAATTTCCCCAAGCATTTCTATTACCCAACCACTAATGGTTGAAGACTCAACGTTTTCATCTTCGTCAAGACTAAAAAACTCAAAAGTATCGCTAACGCTTGCATTTCCGTCAACTAAATAAACGTTTTCGTCAACGTTTTTGAAGTGGTTAATTTCTTCGTCGTGTTCGTCGTAAATTTCACCGACTAATTCTTCAAGGATATCTTCTAAGGTAACGATACCTAGCGTTCCACCATATTCGTCTAAAACGATAGCGATATGGATTTTTTTCTTTTGAAGTTGTTTTAATAGGTCGGAAATTTTAACGTGCTCGGTCGTATAAAGGGCAGGTTGCATAATTCCGTCGATGCCCTTTTTACCTTTAAGGTAAGCAGAATAAAAATCCCTTTGGTGAATAGTGCCGATAACCGTATCAATAGAGTCTTTATAAACGGGTATACGAGAATAACCTTCGTTATCAAACACTTTTCTAATATCGTCCATAGAATCGGCGATATCCACTGAAATAATGTTAACGCGTGGAACTAAAATATCGCCAACTTCCAAATCGTCAAATTCAATAACCGAACGAATAAGTTTAGTTTCTTCGGTTTTAAGCGTTCCGTCTTCTTCGGCTTCTTCAACCATAGTCATAATTTCATCTTCGGTAACTACGTCGATGTTTTTAAGGCGGAAAATTTTAGATAAAAGCCACTTCCAGCCCCCAAAGAGCAAGGTTAAAGGATAGAAAATATAGTAGAAAAACATTATCAACGGATAGAAAAACATCGCCATTTTTTCCGGATAAGTTTTTGCTATAAACTTAGGTGTTATTTCGCCGAAAATTAAAACGGCTAAGGTCATAACGATTGTGGAAATGGTGGAAACTGCTTCTGTTGAACCGTTAATAATAATTTTAGCAAAAAATATTGTCGCTATGGTAGAAGCGGTGATGTTTACTATGTTGTTACCGATTAAATCGGTGGTTATAAACTTATCGTAATTTGTTTCCGCTAAGTCTAGAACCTGTTTAGCCCTTTTGTTACCGTTAGAGGCAAGTGCGCGCAATTTTATTCTATTTGCGCAAGAAAATGCAGTTTCCATTGAAGAGAAAAATGCAGAAGTTAAAACTAAACAAATTAGTGCAATAAGTAACCCGGTAGGAAAACTTGTGTTTGCGAGTAACTGTTGCAACGGAACAGAGCCATCAGATGGCATAATATCCTCCTATAATAAAGAAATAATATATTAGTATTAGATAATACTTGAACTTTATTCTATCATAATTATGCTTTAAAATCAATGAAAATATATTATAAATGCAAAAAATCTATTCTTTTAATAGCAAAAACCAAATTCAAACCCGTTAAATTATTGAATTTTAAGTTAAATTATGTTATTATAATTCGCGTAAGGAGAATAATAAATGAAAAAGACCGTAGTCGTTGGTATGAGTGGTGGAGTAGACAGTTCTGTTTCAGCACTTTTATTAAAAGAACAGGGTTATAACGTCGTTGGATTATATATGAATAATTGGGAAGAAAAGGACGAGTGTGGTGCTTGTACGGGCGAAGAAGACTTTGCAGACGTTCGCCGAGTTTGTAACGCTATTGATATCCCGTATTATTCGGTTAATTTTGCAAAAGAATATATGGATAGGGTTTTTTCGTATTTTCTTAGCGAATATAAGGCGGGAAGAACTCCTAATCCAGACGTCTTGTGTAACCGTGAAATAAAATTTAAGGATTTTAAAGAAAAAGCAAAGCAACTTGGTGCTGATTATATTGCAACCGGCCATTATTGTGATATTTTACACGATAACGGCACGCATTATTTGTTAAAAGCCAAAGACCAAACCAAAGACCAAACGTATTTTTTAAATCAACTTTCCCAAGACCAATTAGACGGGGTTTTGTTTCCGCTTGGAAAATTGGACAAAACTGAAGTTAGAAAAATTGCTGATAAATATGGGCTTGCAACGGCTAAAAAGAAAGATTCTACCGGCATTTGTTTTATTGGCGAAAGAAATTTTAGAGACTTCTTGTTGAAGTATATTCCTGCCCAAAAAGGTAAAATAATGACTTACGACGGCAAGGTTATCGGCGAACATTTAGGGTTAATGTATTATACCATTGGGCAACGCAGAGGCTTAGGAATAGGCGGACAAAAAGAAGACGACGGAAGTCGCTGGTTTGTTATTGAAAAAGACTTAAAAAATAATATTTTATACGTTGCGCACGGTGCTGAAGATAAACTTTATAGCAAGGGTTTGATTATGAATTCTTGTAATTGGATTCCATCAAAGCCTAATAAAAGCGAATTTTATTGCACTGCAAAGTTTAGATACCGTCAACCCGAACAAGACTGTAAAGTTATTATCAAAGATAACCAAATAGAAGTCGAATTCAAAGAAAAACAGCGCGCTATAACCGAAGGTCAATTTGCAGTATTTTACGATAACGAAAAGTGCCTTGGTGGTGGCGTTATAGAAAAGGCAATTTTTTAAGCCATATTTACGCGTTAATTGTTTTAGTATAAAAACATTATAAGGAATTATTATGGAACAAAGAGAAATTTTAGTAAAATCAACCTTAGATAACACAAATCAACCATCGCTTTTTTATAAGGCGAATGGGGAAAATAGACCACTTTTAGTTGGGTTACATACTTGGAGTTACGACCGTTTTAATCAGGTTGATAACATGTTGCCTTATGCCGAAAAGTATGATTTCAACCTTTTACTTCCCGATTTTCGTGGGTGTAATTTGGCTGGCAATCCACAAAGGGAAAAGGCTTGTGGCTCAAAATATGCCGTTCAAGACGTAATTGATGCTATTGATTTTGTTAAAATTAATTATGGTATAGACGAAAAAAACGTGTTTGTGCTTGGTGCTAGTGGTGGCGGAATGATGGCGTTGCTTTTAGCAGGGAAGCATCCTGAAAAGTTCAAGGCGGTTGGTGCGTTCGTTCCCGTTTGCGATTTAGTTGAGTGGCAAACTCGCGGTTACGGTGAGCATATAAGGGCTTGCTGTGGCACGGAAGAAGAAATGCTTAATCGTTCACCCATTAGTTATATTGATGGTATAGCAAAAGCAAACGTTAAAATTTTTCACGGAAAATTTGACCATGTAGTTCCAAAGGAACAAAGCATTAAACTTTACTTTGATATACTTAAAAAATATCCCGATGCAAAAGTATATTATGATATTTTCGACGGTAAGCACGAAATGGATATGGAACTTGCTATGCACTGGCTTTTGCAACAATATAATAAGAAAACTAACACCGTTGTTACGGGCTAATTTATAGGAGAATAAAATGAATTCAAAGAATATTAAATACGTAGGTGTCGACGACCACGAAGTAGACCTTTTTGAAGGACAATACGTCGTTCCAAACGGAATGGCTTATAATTCTTACGTTATTTTAGATGAAAAGATTGCAGTCTTTGACACGGTTAGCGAAGGTTTTGGCGCTCAATGGTTAAAAAACATCGAAGCAGTTATTATGAATCGTGAGCCTGATTATCTTATCGTTCAACATATGGAGCCTGACCACTCTGCAAATATAGATATGTTTATGAAAAAATACCCTAACGCAACGGTGGTAACTTCTTCAAAAGCGCTCGTTATGATGAAGAATTTTTTCGGCACGGATTATCCTAATAGAAACTTGGTTGTTGGCGAAGGGTCAACACTATCGTTGGGTGAACATAATTTAACTTTCGTTACTGCGCCTATGGTTCACTGGCCAGAAGTTATAGTAACTTATGAAAGCACGGAAAAAGTTTTATTTTCTGCCGATGGTTTCGGTAAGTTTGGTGCGTTAGACGCGATAGAAGATTGGGCTTGTGAAGCAAGAAGATATTATATCGGTATCGTTGGAAAATACGGTGCTCAAGTTCAAGCGTTATTAAAAAAAGCAAGCGCGTTAGATATTAAAACCATTTGCCCTTTGCATGGACCTATACTAACTGAAAATTTAGAATATTATATTAATCTTTATAATATTTGGTCAAGTTACGGAGTAGAGAGTGAAGGAGTTGTTATTGCATATACTTCTATCTATGGAAATACCAAAAAAGCAGTGGAAATTCTTCAAGCCAAATTAGAAGAAAAGGGTGTAAAAGTGGCAGTTAACGATTTGGCGCGCTGTGATATGGCTGAAGCAGTTGAAGATGCTTTCCGTTATGGTAAAATCGTTCTTGCAACCACAACTTATAACGGAGAAATCTTTCCATTTATGCGTGAATTTATAAATCATTTAACCGAACGCAATTTTTCAAATAGAATGGTTGGTTTTATTGAAAACGGTTCTTGGGCGCCCGTTGCAACTAGGGTTATGAAAGGAATGCTTGAAAAATGCAAGAATTTATCCTTTACTGAAACCAACGTTAAAATTATGTCGGCTGTAAAAGAACAAAATATTCAAGAGATTAATTCAATGGTTGAAGAATTAATAAAATAGAACAAAGAAAATCAAAAGCACGGAAAAGTATTTCTGTGCTTTTTGTTATTATATATGTTATATAATGTATACGCGTGCGCGCGCGAGAAACATTGTGTTTGATGAATAAACATAAACACAACATATAGTATTTGTTGAAAAATAATGTTTTTTGGCTTAAAAAACGATAAAATCACACAAAAACAATAATTTTAAACTTTTTTGAAAAATCTTTAAAAAACATTAAAAAAACGGTTGACTTTAAATTTAATTTACTATATAATCGGTAATGCTCTCTAACGAGAGCACTTAATTTCATAAGGAAAATCGTTAGATAAACGCAAATGATTTGAACTGTTGAAGTTTTCAAAATGTCGTGTTTATGCGCGAGGCAAAACACAATATTTTGTGGTCAAAAAAAAGTTTGAAAAAAACTTAAAAAAACTTTAAAAAAGTTAGAAAAAATGCTTGACTAAAAGATTTACTTATGTTATTATATGTAGGCTGTCGCGCAAAACGATAGCAAACGTCAACCGATGTTGACGGGGGTAGCTTAAAAATTGAATAGAAGGAAATAAGACGAAATAATAGTTATTTTGCAAGTTTCTGTCAAAATCTTTTGAGTATGAAATATGTACTTGAAAACAGTCATTATATGACACAACATTAACGCCAAACAAAGCGAAATTCGTTAGAGCAGTTGAGCTTATGAGCTCGGCTTTAAATAATTAAACTTAAGAGTTTGATTCTGGCTCAGGACGAACGCTGGCGGTGTGCTTAATACATGCAAGTCGAGCGGAGTTTAGAAGGCTTGCCTTCTAAACTTAGCGGCGGACGGGTGAGTAACGCGTGAGCAACCTGCCTATATCTGGGGAACAACAGTTGGAAACGACTGCTAATACCGCATAAGACCACAGTGGGGCATCCCACAGGGGTAAAAGATTTATCGGATATAGATGGGCTCGCGTACCATTAGATAGTTGGTAGTGTAACGGACTACCAAGTCGACGATGGTTAGCCGACCTGAGAGGGTGATCGGCCACATTGGAACTGAGATACGGTCCAGACTCCTACGGGAGGCAGCAGTAGGGAATATTGGGCAATGGGCGCAAGCCTGACCCAGCAACACCGCGTGAATGATGAAGGTCTTCGGATTGTAAAGTTCTGTGATGGGGGACGAAGAAAGTGACGGTACCCCAATAGCAAGCTCCGGCTAACTACGTGCCAGCAGCCGCGGTAATACGTAGGGAGCAAGCGTTGTCCGGAATGACTGGGCGTAAAGGGTACGTAGGTGGCTATTCAAGTTAGTGGTGAAATTCCGAGGCCCAACTTCGGCGCTACCACTAAGACTGTTTAGCTTGAGTGCAGGAGGGGTAAGTGGAATTCCTAGTGTAGCGGTGGAATGCGTAGATATTAGGAGGAACACCAGTGGCGAAGGCGACTTACTGGACTGTAACTGACACTGAAGTACGAAAGCGTGGGGAGCAAACAGGATTAGATACCCTGGTAGTCCACGCCGTAAACGATGAATACTAGTTGTGGGAGGTATCGACTCCTTCCGTGACGACGTTAACACATTAAGTATTCCGCCTGGGGAGTACGGCCGCAAGGTTGAAACTCAAAGAAATTGACGGGGACCCGCACAAGCAGCGGAGCATGTGGTTTAATTCGACGCAACGCGAAAAACCTTACCAGGGTTTGACATCCTCTGACATCCCTAGAGATAGGGCTTCCCTTCGGGGCAGAGAGACAGGTGGTGCATGGTTGTCGTCAGCTCGTGTCGTGAGATGTTCGGTTAAGTCCGGCAACGAGCGCAACCCCTATATACAGTTGCCAATATTCAGTTAGGAACTCTGTATAGACTGCCGTGGATAACACGGAG